>CAZQWH010000005.1:0-62012 GCA_964597145.1 uncultured Candidatus Saccharibacteria bacterium
CAGTCTACAGTCTACAGTCTACAGTCTACAGTCTACAGTCTACAGTCTACAGTCTCCCATTTTACCCTTGCTTGTTTTTTCGTGTACAATATGAGTACAGAATCGATTCATGCTTATGCTGTCCAGCTTATTTTCACCCTATCGACAAAAGTTCAATCAATTTCCTCTCTACCTCAAAGTCTTAGTTGTCCTTGCCTTGGCTTGGTTACTGGTCGTAGCCTGGCCAATAGCGGTTGCTGTGGTATTTGGGTTAGTGGTATTCGCCACCATGCAAAGCCCACAAACCCGTTATGCGTTGGCCATTGTAATGCTTGTTCCAGCCTTGGTTATGGAAGGGTATTGGGTAAATGCGCTCTGGAAAGGAGTGTCTACTTCCTCAAATCAAGCAGCGAATAAACCCGGCCAAGTAGCACTAGTAGACCACAATAACCAAGTTCAAGGGGCTCAATCGCAGCAGTCTCCTCAAGTACGGGTGATGAAGGCAATTAGTGGTGATACGGTAGAAGTAGATCAGCAAGGCGAACAGTTTACCATTCGCTTAATTGGGATAGAAGCTCCTCGACCAGGTGAGGGAGCAAATGCCGCCCAATGTTTTGGCGATGAATCTAAGATGTTTCTCAATAGTCTGCTCGAGAATCGAATGATTGAAGTAGTAGATGATGCGGTAGTGGGCGATTCTAATGATAATGGCCAACTATTGCGCTATATTCGAATGACCGATGGAACCAAGGTAAACGAGTTAATGCTAGAAGCGGGTCTGGCTCGAGAATTAACCGAAGCTGAATATGAGCAAAAAGATATTTTCGTTGAGCTAGCCAACTCCGCCCACCAGCAAAATAAAGGCTTATGGGCCAGTTGCGCCGACAACGGTCAACCCAAAATCACCCCCACGCCTAGCGTGGTAGCAACTCCTACCCCTCAACTGGATCAACCAGAGCCAACCGGAGTAACGCCAGTAGATCCAGCAGAATAACTATAAGTAGGTCGTAGTTCGTATCTCGTATTTCGTATTTTGCATCCCGCATCCCGCATCCCGCATCCTTCAGTTTCAAAACCTTTCACCTTTGCTGAACTAGACATTTCGAATCTCGCATCCCGAATCCTGCATCCTAGCACCGTCCATGGCCTGCTATTTCACTTCAACATGAGACTGATAGCACTGGATAGAGTGGTATAACTTACGCTGATCCTGCTTGCACTGCTCACAAATTAAGACTAAATCGTTGCACTGGGGATAGGCGCAATTTTCGTAGTTGTTGGTTTTAGCCTGACAGTGGATACAGTCGCCAACTATCTTAGCTTGGTGAGAGAAGTCCAGCCTCATCCGACCATCAAAGACATGCAAGCTACCTTCCCACAATCCTTTATCGCCATACGTCTCGCCATACTTTACAATCCCACCATCTATTTGGTAAACCTCTTTAAAACCCCGGTTCTTCATCAACGAACTTAAAATTTCACAGCGAATTCCACCAGTACAATAAGTTACTACCGCTTTATCTTTCAGTTCGTCATATTTACCACTGTCTAATTCTTTCACAAAATCACGACTAGTCCGCGTGTTTGGGATAACCGCATTTTTAAATCGACCAATTTTCGCCTCATAGGCATTACGGCCATCAAAGAAAACCACTTCCTCGCCTCGTTCATCCACTAACTTATTTACCTCAGCTGGCTTAAGATGCTTGCCACCATTAACCACCCCATTGCGGTCAACCACAAGCTCATCAGCTGCATCAAAAGCCACAATTTCCGGGCGGACCGTAACTTTCATTCGCGGAAAATCCTCCCGTCCGCCATCGGACCATTTAAAGACTGTATTTTTAAAGCCGGTATACCCTTCTTTGGTAGCTTTAATATATTTTTTTAAATGAGTAATTTCGCCACCCACTGTTCCATTAATGCCATGCTCAGAAATCAAGATCCGGCCGCGAAGACCAAGGCTGTCGCAGAGCGTCTTTTGCCACAACTGCATTAGGTTGGGGTCGGTTATAGGCGTAAATTTGTAATACAGTAATATTTTTTGCGGCATAGTAAAATAAATTATTCGTTAGCGATTATACCAAATAGGTGAAAGTGGGTGGCCGCCTGGCCACCCTTCAGCTCAACCGAGCACAGGATAATACGTTTTGGAGGGTTTCATCGGAGCCGGGTGCCTGAGGCATTTCTCACCAAAGTTGCACTGACGCATAATCTGTAAGAAGATTTTCAGCAGATTATGCAGTGGCTGAATAGGATCTCTTTCCCATGGTTTTGGCCAAGGATCCACATCATCATGAAACTCAGCGTGGCAGCCAACAGCAGCCCAGAATAAATTGTGGCATACATCTGGATATGGCTGACCAGTCACCTCCTCATAAATTTCAGAAAAGACTACTTTAATCCGGTGATGACGATTAAGGAGCACTTGACCATGTCGCTTGGGGTGCTTACGAAATCGTTTACCGCAAAAGTAGCAACGGCCTCTCTCAATCGCTTCGGTAAGGTCAACGTAACGGTATTTACCGTTAATTAAGGTTAGGGCTTTTTTCACCACTCTCTCCTTGATGCAGCGAAGATGTTAAACCGGTTACCCTTGCCTGATTTAGTTGTACCCGACTAGGTTAAATATTTCAATTCCTGTTTTTATATGGTAGGTTTATGGTATGATAAGCATTAGCCGCTCCAGTCTTTGGGGCGTTTTTAATAGGCGGTTTTGATATAATACGGTCGAGCCAAAATAAGTATAGGTATGCGTAAGGAGTAATGTTATGCAGTATGAAAAGTTAACTACTGGCCAAAAAGCCCCAGAGGTTGTTAATGTCTTAATCGAAAACCAGCGTGGCCAAATTGGCAATAAATACGAGTTCGACAAAAAGATGGGCGTTATTATGCTAGACCGCGTAAATAATACCGAATTGGCCTATCCTGCAGATTACGGGTTTATTCCTCAGACGCTGTGCGAAGATGGTGACCCGTTAGATGCCTTGCTTGTCATTAATCACCCCGTAGCCCTAGGGGTAGTAGTTCCGTCTCGGCCAATCGGGGTATTTTATATGATCGACGATGGTGAGGCCGATGAAAAGCTCATTTGCGTAGCCGAGGACGATGTGAGCATGAAGCACGTTACCACTCTTAATGATTTAGGTGAGGAATTTAAAAAACGGGTTGAACACTTCTTTACCCATTACAAAGATTGGAAAAACGACTGGCAAGGAGTTGCCTTCGAGCACAAAGGCTGGGGGGATGCGTCACAAGCTAAACAAGTAGTTGAGGAATCCATTAAACGGGCAAAGAGCTAGTTGAGAAGCGCTTGTATAGGCCATATTTTGTATATCAAGGTTAGGTTTTAGACTTAGCCTCTCTCATAGTATCGTCTTGTTGTATCTTGTATTCTGTCTTTGGTCTAGAGTCTAAAGTCTGTAGTCGACCGCATCGTCATTGCGAAGCCGTTCGGCTCTAAAGACTCAAGCCTCATTGCCCATTCGACGGTCTCAAGCTCATGGTCGAAGGATCAGGCTCGAATGAGGAGTGCTAGCGACTGTGGCAATCTACCTGCTTCACCGGCAGCTCAGCATCCCGTATTCCAGCCATCTCGCAATCCCGCAACCCCTTGACTTCCATCTAAATTAGATTCATAATACCGAAAATAACCCGAAAGGAACTGCAATGTCGAGTATCCTAACTTTGCATGACCTGCCCCATGCCGACCGACCCCGTGAGCGTCTCGTAAACCACGGTGTACAATCGTTATCTTCGGTTGAAGTCTTGGCGATTATTGTAGGTATGGGCGTGCAAGGAGAACCGGTCGTAAAGCTGGCCGAGCGATTACTGGCGCAGTTTGGTTCAATACAAGGGATTGCCCAAGCCTCAATGGCCGATTTAATGAGCCTTAAGGGGATTGGGATGGCTAAGGCATGCCAAATCCAAGCTTGTGCCGAGATGGCCCGTCGTATGCTGCAACCAACGGTTAACACTACCCCAACAACCAAAATTACTTCTCCAAAGACCATACACTCCTTAGTCAAGAGCCATATCACCGACCCATACAAAGAGCATTATGTGCTCGTATCGCTAGATGTGCGCAGTCACCTGTTGGGGATAGATGTGGTTTCAGTTGGCATTCTAGATGCTGCCTTAGTCCATCCCCGGGAGACATTTGCCGCAGCCATCCGTCGCCACGCTGCTAAAGTAATTCTCAGTCATAACCATCCATCAGGTGAGGTAAACCCCTCAGACGACGATCTGGTTATCACCAAACGCTTGGCGACTGCTGGTAAAATCCTAGGTATTACCGTGGTTGATCATGTTATTGTGACAGATGAAAAATTTTATAGCCTACAGGCTCAAGGACAGATGTAACTACCTCAGGGCTCGCCTAAAGGATGACCATCCTCCAGACGGCAAAAGGCAAAACTCATTCAGGAATACAGAATACAGGATACAGGATACTAAATACTAAATACAAAATACGAAATACGAAATACGAAACAAATCATAAACAAAACCCGTCCACCATGCGAGCCACAACCAGCCTTGCGGACAGGAATCACAAAATACCAACCCCATAACCAATCTCCAACCTCCGATATACGATATACGACATACGAAATACGAACCCCTCCCGTCATCGCGCCCGTCCGCCTCTGGCGGAGGCGTAGCCGGAGAGATAGAATCCCCTCTACAGTCCACGATCCACGCCCCAAGCAACAGCACCAGGTAAGCTGTACGTAGCCGAGGCGGGCATGATAAACTAAAGAAGCGACTGATAACAGTCAATAGTAAATGACATAGATGTTCTGAGCGAACATACTAAAAGGGAGTAAGTAGTTATGGGAATTTTTGGTAATTTATTTGGTGGCGAAAAGCCAGCTGATAGTTTGAGCGATCGAGATAAACAAATGGCAGGTATGCCCAATCCCGAGTCAGCCCCACAAAGCCCTGCAAATTCCGAGGGCGAAGTGGATTTTCTTAATCATCCTGCCGGCGCTGCCCAATCAGCTGAATCTGCGCCAGCTGCTGCTCCCGAGCAATCTACCCCCCAGCCAGAGGCCGCGGCCAATCCACCTGCGGTAACCGCCTCAGCCGAAGTGAATCCTAGCGACGCCGATGTAGAACAGGTGGTTAATACGGTTAATCAGCAACTGGAAGGCACAGGCTTTAAATCAAGCGAGTCGGTAATTATCCAACCCAGCACAGATGTCTCACCCGAATCAACAACCCCAACCCAACCTGAATCTTTGGAAACAACCACTCCTGCAGCGGAGTCTGCTCCCGTTGCGCCAGAGCAGCCAATCCAGCCAGGCAATGAAAAACCCGAAGCTGGTTAAGAATAGTAGAGAATGTTTCGGTGCCGAGTACCATCTTTCTGAAGTCTGATTACTGAACGATTTTTGTCATTCCTGTCTACGCAGGAATGACATGTGTTAAAATCTCCTCTAAGAACGAAGAACTAACTCATGGATGCCGAAGCCCAATTTCTAGAACGATATCAAAAATTAAATGACCAACAACGCCAAGCTGTCGATGCCTTAGATGGACCTGTATTGGTGGTGGCTGGACCCGGCTCAGGAAAAACTGAGCTGTTAAGTCTACGTGTGGCTAATATTTTACGACAAAAAGATCTCGCTCCGGGAAACATCCTGTGCCTGACTTTTACTGAGGCAGCCGCTACTAATATGCGGCAGCGCTTAGCCGGACTGGTTGGCCCCCTAGCCTACCGTGTTGCTATCCATACCTTTCATAGCTTTAGTACCGAAGTCATTAATCGGTATCCCGAATACTTTTATAGCGGAGCGTCCTTCCAGCCAGCTGATGAGTTAACCCAACTCGAGTTATTATCAGAAGTGTTTGCCACATTACCGTATAATAATCCACTATCTTCCAAGCATGAGCAAGAGTTTACCTATCTTCGCGATACCCAACGAGCCATCGGCGATTTGAAAAAAGCTGGATTAACCCCTAAGCAGTTTGAGAACATCTTAATTGCTAACCAAAAAGCGATGGAGGCAATCGTGGATTGGTTCGATCCAGTGTTTGGTCAACGTATCGGTAAGCAAACATTGCCAGCAGCTCAAAGCTTGGTTGAGCAATTAGCCCAAGCCGCTCAGAACACTGCGGGTCAGCCCGAGCCCGAAACAGTCCTCGGCCAACCCGAGTCAATCGTTCGTCAACTAGGTAAATCGCTGGCAATTGCGGTGGCGGAAGCCGAAGTCAGCCATAAAACTGCACCACTGTCGGAGTGGAAAGCCAAATTCCTAACCAAAAACTCTAGCGGAGTATTCGTACCTAAGGATTATGTCGTATTTCCCAAGATGCAATCCCTGCAAGCAATATATGACCAATATCGGCAAAGCATGCATCAGCAAGGCTACTTCGACTTTGATGATATGTTGTTGGATGTGCTGCAAGCCTTAACTGAGCATCCTGACTTGCGGTTTGCCATTCAGGAACAATATCAATATGTACTCGTCGATGAATTTCAAGATACCAATGATGCGCAATTGAGACTGGTCGGTTATATTACGGACGCACCTGTATACGAAGGCCGTCCCAATATTTTGGCCGTAGGTGATGATGACCAGGCAATATATAAGTTTCAGGGAGCTAAGATCTCCAATATCCACCAATTTAATCAACACTATACCGGTGTCAATCAAATTGTACTAACTAAAAACTACCGGTCTGGAGCAGATATTTTGGCAATTGCCCGACAGGTGATACTTCAGGGTGAAGATAGGTTGGAAAATTACTATGCTGACATTAATAAAGAATTGGAAGCGGCCGGTGAGATCGGATCTGGTCGAGTAGCCTTTACGGCTTGCGATACGCGTGAACATGAATTCTACACCGTATCCCAACAAATCGCTCAACAAATTAAGAGCGGAGTTAGCCCGAATGAAATTGCTATAATTGCCCGCCGCCACAAGGATTTAGAAGATATCTCCGCATACCTAGAGAATCAGGGAGTACCAGTGCGGTACGACCGCCAGCGGAATGTACTACTGGAGCCGCATATTCATCAGCTCGTTACCATAGCGCGCTTTGTACACCAAATGGCCCGGCACAATGCCGCAGAGGCCGATGAATTGTTGCCGGAAATTCTCAGCTATCCCTTCTGGGGATTAGATCGGGATACAGTCTGGGAGCTATCAGTTAAAGCCTCACAGGCCAATAAGCCGTCAGAACGGTTATGGGTATATCAAATGGAGCAGTCCAGCCAGAAGCAGCTACCGATTATTGCTGCCTGGTTTAAACAACTACGCAATTTAGCAGAGTCTGAACCATTAGAGAGTATGTTGGAAAAGCTGATTGGGGCGCACACACCATTGCTGCCCATCGATATGGATGCCGATGATAGCACCTGGATGCAAGACCGGCCGCGGGTAAATGGCTATACTTCGCCATTTAAAGAGTATTATTTCGACGAGCTTAAGCGTCAATCGGAACGAAGTCAGTATATTAGCTTCCTGTCTAGCCTCCAAGTGTTTATTACAGCCTTGCGGGCTTATAAACCAGGGCGACCACTCAAGTTGGAAGACGTAATTAATTTTGTCGATGTACATCAGGCCAATAACTTACCCGTTACCGATACCACGGTGTACGCCAGTGGAGAAAAAGCCGTGCAGCTGGTAACAGCCCACGGCGCTAAAGGCTTAGAATTTCCTTACGTCTACATACTTTCTTGTCAAAAATCAGTTTGGACTCCGGCAGCCAGGGGTAATAAGTTAGCTTTTCCCAGTAACTTACCCATTAGTTCCGAAGCCGACGATCGGGATGATATGTTGCGCATCTTCTACGTTGCTCTCACCCGTGCTCAGCGGGGATTATTCCTCAGCAACTATCGTTATGACGCTAAGGGTAAAGAAGTGGAAGGCTTGGAGTTTATTGCGGGAATTGAGTTGGAGTTGGCTCCAGTTGAGTCAGCCACATCGCAGTCGGAGCTAATTCTCTCTACAACATGGGAAACCTATCACCGCCCCCCATTGGTAGCCAGCGAAAAAGCTTTGCTCTTGCCACTCGTAGAGGATTACCAACTTAGCGTTACTCATCTCAATGACTTTTTAGATGTTACTCGAGGTGGCCCGCAGTCAGTATTGGAACAGCACTTGTTGCGATTTCCCCAGCCTTCAACTCTGGCCCAGGCATACGGAACAGCGGTTCATCGGTCTTTACAAGAGTTCTTTCAGCAATTTAAATATGATGCAGTATTGCCAGCACTAGAGTACTTATTACAAGCCCTACATCGGGCACTAACTCATGAACGATTAGCCGAGTCAGACTTTGAGCAATTGTGGCAACGAGGGCAAAGCGAGCTAACACTTTACTATGAAAGTAAAAGTAGTAGCTTTGGATTGCAAGATATCGTCGAGCGCAACTTTAACTCGCAACAGGTAGTAGTAGGATCAGCCCATTTAACCGGTAAAATTGACCGGATTGTAGAAGTTGCCAAAGGTCGAGTAAGTGTTCACGATATTAAGACGGGTAAACCCTCAGCTAGCTGGAGCGGAGGAGACGCTAACCAAAAAATAAAGCTCGATAAATATCGACGTCAGTTGTTATTCTATAAATTACTGGTAGAACACTCTCGCGACTACAGCAACTTGCAGGTCGTGTCGGGTATCTTGGAATTTATTGAAGATTTAGATGGAAAATTCATTGAGCTTTCCTTGCCATTAGACGGATTAGATAAAGATGAGCTCGAGCGGTTAAAGTTGCTGATAAATGCAGTTTATATTCATATCCAGCAGCTAAATTTCCCAGAAATTAGTGGATACTCTTCAGATATATCGGGAATGCGCCAATTTGAAGATGATCTAATTGAAGGTAAGATTTAAGGTCTGCCAGTAAATAACAGACATCAGGAAACCTTCAATAACATTTTTAATCTATCCCAGATGGTAAGAGGATAAACAATCTGGTGAATCTCGTTAGCTAATAGGCTGTAACCTTGCCGGCTAAGGTGAAGACCATCTTTAGCCAAGAGCTGTTCTCGACCACTAGTCTGGTTTTTTGCCGCAGCATTGAGGAGGCTCCTGGCATCCAGTACCTCAAATCCATGGTTAGCACAAATCGTCTCCAGTAATTGGTTCGCTTCGGCCACAAAAGATCGAGTTCGAGGATGTTCTCGGTGGTAAGGATTGTAAAGATTAATAAACAACACTTTGGTAGTTGGCGAAGTGTTTTGGGTAATAAGTTTAGCCAACTCATTCCAATTGTTGGTCAAGGTAGTCAAGGCTATACGCATTCGCTTCTCGCGCAAAAGGCGAGGGGTGGCTCGGTGGCCGTAGAGCCGCCAAGTGAGCCGTAAGTCGTTGCCACCAATATTAACCGTAATAAGCTGAGCGAGCTTAAACTGGTCACGGTATTGGCTCTGTTTGCGCACTAATTGGGTGCTCGTTTGTCCGTTAGTAGCAAATAGCTGCAATGCTGTTGGCCGATGTTGTTCTAAAAGCGGCAGAAGCTGCTGCGGATACCCCCAGCCATTGCCCCCTACACCATTAGCCAGCGAGTCGCCCAGGGCAACGTAGTGAAATAATTTAGTTGATTGGGTCATGTTGATGTGTAATGCAAAAGGATACAAAAAAGGCCGCTTCTCAGCGGCAAATGTATGTATCAATTATACGAAATTTTGAGGAGCCTTGTCAAATTTTATCCAAAATGAAGCCAAAAATTTTATTGTTTTGACAGCAGTAATTTTATCTGGGATAAATTAAGCTAAAAATAGCGGTGTGATATACTTGCTGGCAACTTGACCAATTGATCACAGAAGAAGGTGTTGAGATGAACATCGATTGGATACGTTTGGTTATGAGCGTACCCATTGCCTTGGCCATTGCCCATCTGCTGAGTATTACAACCTTTGCCAGAATCCAGGTCATTAATCAGCGGCAATTGCCGTTGTACCAACAGGCTGCTCGTCAAATTGGTTGCCGGATGTCTGTTCACCACACTTACGTCGGGCTGGCCAACATTCCGCTTAAGCCCAACCAGGTCTGTATTCGCTATCCACACCGATATCTTCTGGAAATGGAGAGATTGGTGAGAAGTATAGAAGCCGATAAAAGAAAGAAGCTTGTACAAAGTCGGCATCAAACACCTAACGTGTATTACCATCGTTCGCTTCTGACCCCTCTTGAACAATTAGAACTTTACAAGATGGATGGGAAAAGAAGGGAGCTAAAAAGACGGTACTGGCTACCAAATGAGTAAGTCGAATACACCCAGAGTCTGCCCTACCAGCCCGCATGCTTCATGCGGGCTTTTAATGTGCCTACAGGCAAAACCCACAATTAAATAGCTTGCCCCTTTTCTCTTTTCCCTGTACCCTTAATCGTATGATACGAGGATTATTTTTTGGTAAGCGCATCACGAGCTCTCCCGCCTTATCGGGCATAAACCCGGCGATTAGAGCCTTTATTATTTCTGAGGTATTATTTTGGTCAGCTTGGAATATTATTATTCCGATTTTCGCCGTATTTGTGGTGGCTCAAATACCGGGCGCTACCATTGCCCAGGCAGCCTATGGGTTCACCACCTATTTGCTCGTTCGAATGGTAGTGGAATTATGGGTAAGTCATAAGATAAATCATCTTAGTAATGCCCAGCGGGCTATCCTAGACATGGTCGGTATGTTTATTATTAGTTTGGCTTATTTAGGCCTAGTATTGCATCCAACTTTAGACGCAATTTTTGGCTTTTATATTGCCTGTGGCATAGGCATGGGCATAGCTGCCCCCGCCAAAAATTCTTTGTTCAGTCGCAGTTTAGAGCCAGGCACCGAGTCAGCCATGTGGGGCGTCTATGATGTTGCCATCCTATCTGGTATGGCTGTGGCTACCTCTCTCGGAGGGTATGTGGCCAGTCAGTACGGGTTTAAGGTCATATTACTGGCTGCTTGTGTAGTAAATATCCTGGGCGTAATCCCGTACTTCTTCTTCATTCGTCACTGGCGCAACAACCGTCGCACCATGCAAGGTCTATCCCGATAAGTTGGGCAGATTATCTCAGATGTCAATTACTATAAGCTTTACAGCTTGGTCGATTCCTGCTATAATCTAAAGGAAGTTCATCAGAAGTCAGGCAAGGAGGAGAAATGGCCAATCGACTGCAAGATGAAATTCGTCGTTCTCAATTGCCGATAGACCGAATGGCTTCGATTCAAGGTGAAGAGATTTTGCGATCGTATAAGCACGGCAAGTACTACTTCGACGAATTAACCGGCCTGTACTGGATGATCGAAAGGGAAAGCCCCACCGATTTTCTGGCTCGGTTATTTCAGGTTGGCAGCGACGACGTTATGGTTGTAGAACGAAAGCAGGGCCGTGTTCGCAGTTACAAACATGGCCAGGACCAAGTCCACCCACTCCAGTTGGGATCAGACTCGTCAGCATATAAACTTCTAGAGAGCAAGCTGAGGTATCCTCAGTTGCTGACCCAGCCAGATCTATGGAAAAAGCTAGCATAATCTGCTAGTCAATCATCTGCCGTAATCCAATGGATTGCGGCAGTTTTTTATGTGTTTTATAGCTGATGAGGCAAGTCTAAGAGTTTCAAGCCAGTCTCGGTATCAATGGATTTAGACAATGTGGTGGTTGTATGGAGTATTAGCTCAAGAGTTCCAGAAACACGCAGTTCAACCACATGTCCACCCAGGCAATGCATCTCGGTATCAGAAAAAGTACCATGGGCATGAATAACCAGCCCTTCTCGATCAAGCGCAATCGTGCCGGTGAGATTTGTCACTTCTAGAGCCTGGTCAAACTTTTTAGAACTATATTTCTGCGTGTCAACGTTGTAATGCGCTAGTTCGGCCTGGTCTACCGCGCCAATCCCATAGAAAAAACCGCCCTCAATCTGCTCGTGCTGGCAAAATTCTTCCAAAGATGGTATGACCTTTTCCCCACGAACTAAACGCAGAACAAAGCGATCAGTAGCCAATTTCTCGTAAAACATAACTCTATTGTAGTACATAGGGTGGTGAGGTCAAAGAGCAAAGCTCAAAAGGCAAAACGCATTCAGGAATACAGAATACAGGATACAGGATGCTGGAGAAGGTTAGCATACGTCATTGCGAAGGAGTGGTAACGACTGCGGCAACCTGCCCGCCATGCTTACGCAGCTGTTGCAGGCGGGTCTTGGTGGGATCTAGCAGATCGCCACGGCGTAGCCTCGCGATGACGGGGAAGGGAATTTGTAGATCGTAGATTGTATATCGTATTTTGTATATCGGAGGTTGGAGATTGGTTATGGGGTTGGTATTTTGTGATTCCTGTCCGCAAGGCTGGTTATGGCTTGCCTAGTGGACGGGGCTTGTTTATGATTTGTTTGCTGATTGTGAGTTTCTAATTTTTGTATTTAATCGTCCTGTAGTTTGATCCCCTGCCTCCTGTCTTTTGTATCCCACATCCCGACACCCGACACCCGACCCCCGACCCCCTTCCCGTCATTCTGGAACGAAGCGCAGCGAAGAGATAGAATCCCTTCCAAAGTCCAAAGTCCAAAGTCCAAAGTCCAAAGTCCAAAGTCCAAAGTCCAAAGTTCCCCTTGAACCTTACCCCTTAAACCTGTAACCTTGTAACGTGACTCAGGAACAAGCTCTACAACTACTCAAACAAGGCAAAAACGTATTTTTAACCGGTCCAGCTGGCAGTGGCAAAACCTATGTCTTAAATAAATTCATCGACCATTTGCGGCAATCCAAAGTGGTGGTGGGAGTAACGGCTTCCACCGGAATTGCCGCCACCCATTTGGGGGGCGTAACTATTCACTCCTGGTCCGGCATGGGAATTAAAGATGCGCTAAGCGACGAAGATGTAGTCGCATTACTGATGCGGCCCTATCTGCGCAAGCGGATTGTCACCGCTAGCGTGCTGATTATCGATGAGGTTTCCATGCTTCACGCCTATCAATTGGACTTGGTAAATAAAGTCTGCCAAGCCTTCCGCGAGTCCAGCTTGCCGTTTGGGGGATTACAAGTAGTATTATGCGGCGATCTCTTCCAACTACCTCCGGTGTCAAAAAATAGAACTGAGAGTTTTTTTGTCACTGCCTCCGATAGTTGGCAGCAGGCCGAGGTTGTAGTGTGTTATTTAGAAGAGCAATATCGGCAAACCGATAGTCAATTAGAATCAATTTTGAACGCCATCCGCTATAACGAGGTTGACGAAGACGTATTCTTAACCTTGCAGCAGCGGTTTAATGCCGATGTTTCCGGATTAGCCCAGCCAACGCGATTATATTCACACAATATCGACGTCGATGCCGTTAACGCCGACCAACTCAAACAAATCGACGGTGAGGCAAGGGTGTTTGACATGCGCTTAACCGGCCAACCCCAATTAATTCAATCGCTAGTGAATGGGTGCTTGGCCCCCCAGCGTCTAACGCTTAAAGTTGGAGCGCAGGTCATGTTTGTTAAAAATAATTTTGAGAAAGGGTATGTTAATGGCACCATTGGCCAAGTAGTCGATTGGGATGCCGATGGTTTACCAGTAGTAGAAACCTTAGACGGTCGACTGTTAGACTTGGAAATGGCCAGCTGGCAGGTCGAAGAAGAAGGCAAAGTCCGGGCCGAATTAACCCAAATTCCACTCCGCTTAGCCTGGGCCATCACTATTCATAAAAGTCAGGGCATGAGCTTAGACGCCGCTGAAATCGATTTATCCAAAAGCTTTGTCCCAGGAATGGGCTATGTGGCATTATCCCGTGTTCGCACCCTAGACGGCCTACGGATTAAAGGCATAAATAACACCGCTCTCCGGATTAATGAATTTGTCTTGGAATTAGACCAACAACTCCGCCAGCAATCGCGAATAGCAGCCGAAGAGATCACTCTTCACCCCGTATAGCAATGGTACAGCTCCACAAATGTATTAAAAAGCCGTGCTCATGAAATGAGCACGGCTTTCGCTTTGTTTGGTGGTGGGTTAAACCACCGTCTCCCAATATGAGCTCCAGCTGTAAACGGTCTTGCCGCTACTACTGAGGCTAAGAGGGCTGAATCGACGCCGGAACCGCCGACTACTCATTGTCACAATTTGATGTGCTCTTGCATCTGGAAACAGCAGATTGAGCTGCTGTCCTATCTCCGAGTCGTCGGTAAAATGTTGATAGGCTTTGGCATCGGCCTCACCTATTCCAACCAGCCCGCCGGTGCGACTGTTGACGAATTCGTTAAAGTCTCTGTCTGTGGCCGGGTCGCAATAATTATTGATGTACAGTGACAGCCGTGGTCTCTGAAACCTATCGCTATTGCGTATAGTAACAAAATCACGGCCGTACCGGTCACTATCCAGGTGAACCTCTCTACCCTTACGACTACTGTAGAGGCCACTTGGTCCACCCCACTGCGAGAAACTATCCCGCAACGAGTATTCAAGGGTAGCGATCAGGCTCGCTGTCGCTGCAATGCCATACTGTTGCAGGTAGTCTGCGATAGCATGGGCCGCTTCAATTCGATCCGGCTTCTTAATTTGCCATCGTGCCACGTCATTTCTCCTACTCAGACGAACACAAATCGAGATTTCAGCAAGTATAGCATTAAAACAGTAAAATGTAAACTATAGGTTTAATACAAAGATGAAGAAGAGCTTCCAGTTGTAATAATCAGAGAATAGGGCGAATAACTCCATAAACAGCCAAGGTTATATGTAGGTGTAAAAACGCGCGTCTAACTTAAGCGTCTTTTTTCGTGTGGGAGTGGTGGTAAGCGCGTTGCATGCGCTGTTCTTTAGCTAAAATTGCCGCTTCACGCTTCTGCTCTTGTTTAGCTACGTCAGAATCAACCTTAGCCTGGCACTCAGCATCGGCGCAAATCATCAGAGTGTGTTTCACTCGCGAAGTGCCACTGATCGTTTCGATTTCTTCATCCCAGGTTTTTGCAATCACGCGGGGGGCGCCGCAGCGAGGGCATGGTATTGGTAGATCCATACGGCCTTCTTCCCGGCAGTTCTTATAGTCTAGAGCAAATTATATCACAGATAGCCAAGTTTGCCTAATCCATCACTTACGGAGTGGGGACAAAAGTTAACGCCACGCCAGTTTGGCCAGCACGACCGGTTCGGCCAATGCGATGGGTATAATCTTCGTACGTTTGGGGAATATCAAAATTGATGACATGGGTCACATTGGGAATATCCAGACCGCGAGCGGCCACATCGGTCGCAATTAAGGCCTGAATTCGATTGTCTTTAAACTGAGACAAAGCCTTAGCTCGCTGGGGTTGGGTTTTGTTACCATGAATAGCGGCCACTTTAACCCCTTCCCGCTCTAACTTTTGAGCAATTTTTTGCACCCCCCACTTGGTTCCGCCAAAAACCAGCACCTTGCTAAACTCTGGCCGATGCAGCATTTTACGTAGTTGGTCCATTTTATCATCCGGTGAAGTCACGAAAACCACATCCTGCTCCACATGCTCACTAGTTTCGCGCGTCCGCACCGAGACCGTAATCGGATCGGTTAAGAAGGTATGAGCCAAGGCGTCAATTTCTTTAGTCATAGTGGCCGAGAAGAATAGGGATTGGCGCTGTTTGGGCATAGCATCCACCAAAAAGCGGATATCGCGAATAAAGCCCATATCCAGCATCCGGTCGACCTCATCTAATACCAGCACGTTCGTCCGACTAACGTCTAAATTTCGGCGTACAATTAGATCCTTCAGTCGGCCCGGCGTGCCAATCACAATGCGGGGATGTTTTTTTAACTGGGAAATTTGCTTGTACATGCTTTGCCCACCAATACAAACAGCTGTTTTAATGTTGAGGCCCTGGGTAAAGGCGGCGCATTCCTCGTTAATTTGCAGTGCTAACTCGCGAGTGGGCACGATAATCAAAGATTCTTCACGACTACCAGCTAAGATGCGGTTAATAATTGGCAATAAAAAGGTAGCGGTTTTACCCGTACCGGTATTAGCCAGACCAATTAAATCGTGTCCAGCCATGACCGGCTTCATGGCCTGGTCTTGAATTGCAGTAGGGTGAATATAGCCCCGATTTTCCAAATTAGTAGTCAACTTAGATCCAAAGTCAAAGTCGGCAAACGTGTGTGTTGGCTGGTAAGCCGCAACCTGCTCTACCACCTGAGCCGCATTAATAAAGCGTTCAATATTAATTTGGCTACCAGCTTTTTGACGCTTAGGCCCCAAAGCACGAGCGGCCGCAGCATTTCTACCACGATGACGTGGGTTAGGTGAAAAACGATGTTTCATATGATTATTAGTCTAAAGGGGAGTCGTTGGGTAATAGTAAATAATGGAAGTCGACTCTAGGTTAAACGACCGTAACTTCCTCGCTGACTGTCACTAATGATTAAATGGCAGACCAGCACATCTATTCACGACAACGAGAGGCCAGTATACCACAACTTTTTATTTATATCAACTATAGGTTATTTATGAGTAAATCACCAAGGACGTTTGTTACGTAACATGTTACGTAACAAAGCCATTTTATCTGAGTAAAAAGTGATAAAGAATGGTTAAGAGGTAGGCAAAAATTCGGGTCAATGTCTGGACGAAGTTCCTATCGAGCCAGTAATTATGGCGTGATTTTGTCAATTGCCGCAATCTGTCATAATGCCTCTATATGAATACTAAGCCCTCCATAAAGCAAAGCATATTAATTACAGGGATTGCGGGGTCAGGCAAGTCGACTCTTTGCACCAAACTGATTGAGCGAGGCTATGAAGCCTATGGAATAGAGGATGTTGAGGGTATGTTTGCCATGTATCGCATAGGCACCAAAGAACTTTTTACGGACTTTGATAATGCTGACCCAGAAAAAATTAATAACTCTGAGTGGCTGTGCAATATTGAGAAGCTAGAATCTCTCATTGCCAGTCAGACAAGCAATCTCGCCTTTTATTGTGGTGTTGGTTCCAATATGGAAGAGATTATCCCACTTTTTGACCGGGTATTTTTATTAAAAGCCAATGCAGCTGCCATTCATAGACGTCTCTCAAACCGCGAAGGAACGGATGATATGGGTAACACAGAAGAAAGCCGTCAGGCGGTACTCGGCTGGAAAGACTGGTGGGAAAACGATATGGTAGAAAAGGGCGCAATAATTATTGATGCTCAGGGAGAGCCAGACGCTGTTATTAAAAAGCTTTTAGAAAAACTTTAAGATGGTAGAAAAGGAAAAACGCTGGTGTGGATGGTTGGGCAACTATCGGATTTGAATAGAAGCAGAATAAAGAAAAAAGCGGCACCCCTATACTGGGGTGCCGTCGGTGTTAATCAGTAGCGTTGGTGTGTTACTGACTGGCTGTCATGGCAAAGGTGAGCCTTGGCGATGGAAATTTTTGAGCGTAGGTCGGCCCTTCGTATGTCACCTTCCAACCTACATCTCGGTATGCACCTTCAACATCAAGCCATCCTTTCTTGTAAACCTCTCGGGAGTCGACACCCACCTCCTTTAGCCGCTGAACGACATCGTGTTCATAAATTGTGGCTACCCGACCACTACCAATAGTCTCTAAGATGAGAGCATTGAACACCTCAAACACCACCTCTGGTATCTGCGAGGCTTTGTTGCTGGCTACTTCTTCCGGTGTAATTGGCCGCTTCAACACGACACCACCTCCTTGGGAGTTACGACAAAGTCTTCGTCAGTACTCTACAGAACCCACGCAGTATACCAAACTATAGGGTAGTAATCAAAGAACTTGGTATAAAACTCAAAGAGTAACCCTGAAAGGAGAGCTACGTACTCATATTATTCTGTACTTTTAATACGGGTTGTCCTACTCTAGCGCAGCATCTATTCTGACCATCTATAGAGATCCTCAATCAAGCTGAGAATGACAAAAAAGATTACACACCTGAACTAGCGGTGTAAGTCCGGTTAAAACTCAACGTTAGTTACGGATGCTTAAATAGAAATAAAGTTATCTAAGATAAAAGAGAAAATTGCATTGAGTCTAAGGTGGCGATAGTCAGGATGAATGACTCTGTGCCACTCATCCTGACAAAACATCTCATCTAACCTTGCCGAGCTCCTTTACTCGTTGGACGAGTTCAGGGGATAGATAGGTGTGAACTTTATCGTCCGACCAGATGGCTTGCTGCAGAAATTGCTGCATGTGCGGCTCTTCTTGCAGAAGCTCGTTCATGATCGCTCGCAACAACTTTGGGCTTATGCCCACTTCACGGGCTGCTTGGCCAAGACTGCACCATCCCGGCTTAGGCAGGCTCTCCTTGATATGCCCCACCAAGTCAACATGCACCACTTTGCGCTGCCGCCCCATCCAAGGATGCACGGCGACCAATGGCTGAAGATCTGGCTTTTGCTTGAATAGAGAGCGCATGGCCGTTTCTAAGCGGTATTTCGACACGCCAACTTCGGCTGCCGTCTCTCCTAAACTGAGCCAGCCAGGCTTTGGCAGTCGGTCGCAAGCTTCTTTGAGTAAGTCGACATGAACGAAGTATCGGGCAAGCCCCTTACCCACCCATTCAGCTCTACCCACTTCGCGCTTCGGATCTTCCTCAATCAGCTGATTAATTGTGTTGCGCAGTCGATCGCGCTTCACCCCCGTCAGCTGGGCCGCCTGGTAGAGACTAATCCAATCGGGTTTTGGCAGCTGTGCCTTAGCTAAGTCCAGAAGTTCAACATGAATAAACCGGTGAACGTGCCCTTCAAATACTCGTTCCTCACTCAGGTGGGCGAGTGTAGGGTTATTCTCAATCAACGCATCTATCACAGAGTGCAGCTTGGTTTTGTGCACTCCTACCCATTGGGATGCAGGCAGCGTGTGTAGCCAACCAGGCTTAGATGAAGCTGGGGTAGCAGTGCGTCTCGATTGAGCCGACCAGAACTTTTTGGGTCCAACCTGCCACTGCGACCAAATTGTCTGTCCGTGTAGGTTCTTGGCAGCAACAGGACGCCCTACTAATCCAACTGGCCGCTTTCCTTCCGCGACCGCGTCGTATAGCAAGTCGTAGTCAAGCTGCAAGACCTGGTGTAATGCTGCAGCCATAAACTCAATATCCCCATGCCAAAAGCCCGTTTCTAGCTGTTCGATATCCTTGGCTTGTAACCGTCCTAACTCGCACCGAATAGCTGCTTCTTCTACTGTCAGGTTGAGTTGCTTGCGCCGAATACAAGACACTGCCCCAAAGCTAATTTTCCTCCGGGCTAGTAAGTCAATCAACCCAATTGGGCTGGTGCATACTCTGCCCCAATATCGGGGGAGGGTTTCGATAAGCGACTCCGATATCTCATCATAGCCCACCTTAGGGTTGGCAACCGAGACGGTCATACAACTCTCCTTTGGTTTGTGCGTATATACATCTCCGCTATTTGGTTGCCAATCTTAGCATATAACTCAGGAAAATGCACCGTATAGTGTTAATTATGAGGCTTGGGTAATTATCCGCCACAAAACTTCTGGTTCGGTGTACACTCCTGTGCAACCTATCGTGATATCAAGATGCCTCAGAGGGTATGGGGTGAAAGTGGGTACAGCTTAGAGTGGTAGCACGCTAGTTGTCGGTCTTTGACAGGCTTCGATACAATAGATGGGTGCCAAATGTAGTCAGCTCAATTTTCTCTCAATCCACCCTTAATCTTTCTGTCTATGGTAATACGCTTTACCAATACGGCATAGCCTTGGCCGTAGCCTTAGCCGCCATTATTGGCTACAAAGTTATGCAACGTATTATTAGCAACCATCTCCAACACTTAGCCCAAAAAACCAAATCCGATATAGATGAGGTTGCTTTAGAGATGGTTGAATCGGTACGATGGCAGGTAGCTGCTTATGCGGGAGTGTTTGCCGGAGCTATGCCTCTAGCTATGCCCGAATTTGTCCACAACCTTTTAATTATTGGTTTCGTCATTTTAATCATTCATCAAGTCATTGTAACGGGCAATATCTTCATTAAATATCTAGTTGCCAAGCGAATAGCAGCAGAGGATACTGGCCAGGCACAGGTTGCCACCCATGCCATAGGTTTAGCGCTCCAGATTGGGGTGTGGTCACTAGGGCTACTTTTTATTTTGTCTAATTTTGGCATAGATGTTACCTCGCTCATTGCCGCTTTAGGTGTTGGAGGTATCGCGATTGCCTTTGCCCTACAGCAAATCTTAAGTGATTTATTTGGCTCGTTTGCCATATATTTCGATAAACCTTTTGTTCCTGGGGATTTTGTAGTGGTGGGTAATCAAATGGGAACAGTCGAAAAAATTGGGATTAAAACCACCCGGATTAAATCGTTGGCTGGAGAGGAATTAGTATTCTCTAATCAGCAATTAACCACTGCTACTATTCAGAACTATCAGCGTATGAATGAACGCCGGGTCGTTTTTGAAATCAAACTTACCTATAACACTTCAGTTAAAAAGCTCAAACAAGCGGTCGAAATAATTAGGCAAGCAATCATTGAAGTGGATCCAACTCGCCTCGATCGGGTTCACTTTAAGCAGTTTGCCGAATCTTCCCTGGCTATCGAAGCGGTCTACTATTGCGAAACCCCAGACTACAATACCTATATGGATGTAAACCAAGATATTATGCTAACTATTAAAGACAAGTTTGAAAAGGAAAAAATCGAGCTAGCCCTACCAACCCAAACAATCCATACTGTATCTCCAGCAAAGTAGCCTAATTGCAAACGTCGCAATCAAAAAACTAAGGGGTTATAGCCTTCATCTCCTAGCTTCTACCTCACCCTCCAAAAAACTTTAATCGCGGTCTTCTACCTTTTATTCCCCCATTCACTCTACCCACCACCCTTCATCAAATTATCTGAGTTAATTTGGCAAACGTATATACGTCCGTATATACGTTTTTTAAGCTACAGATTTTCATACTTCTTCGTCATTCCCAACTCCTGCTCACAACGCTTCGCTTGCAATAGCCGGTGAGTGATTGGGAATCTAAAATGTTATCAGCTCATTCAACACTTTTGATTCCCGCCGAAGGCTATACTACACTAGATTCAGTGCGGGAATGACAGGAAGGGTGTCAGAATGCAGGATGCTAAAGAAGGTTAGTATACATACATGGCGAAGGAGTGGTAACGACTGCGTCAATCTTGGTGGGAATGGGGTAGATCGCCACGACGTAGCTTCACGATGACGGGGAAGGGGATTTGTATATCGTATATCGGGGGTTGGAGATTGGTTATTGGGTTGGTGTGTTGTGATTCCTGTCCGCAAGGCTGGTTATGGCTTGCCTAGTGGACGGGTCTTGTTTATGATTTGTTTCGTATTTCGTATTTCGTATTTCGTATCCTGCATCCTGTATTCTGTATTCCTGAATGCGTTTTACCCATTGCCCTTTACTCTATACAGATATGAAGCATGCGATGGCGCTAAGTATTTACCAGAGTTAGCCTATTGGCTTGGCGACCTAAATTGCTGGCGAGTGCCAAAGCCTGCTTGGCATTTTCCACTCGCATTAGCCAATCACGAAGTTCAGCTGCATTGGGTAAGCCATGAACATAAATCTTAAAGAATTTTTTTAGCAAGTGAAAGTTTTTACTGTTGCCCCAGGTCTGCTCAAATAACTCAACGTGATAGGCTAACAGGTCCATCCGATCGGTTAGTGTTTTACGTCGTGGGTCAATAGTAGGGTCAAAAATCCAGGGGTTTTTAAAGATACCCCGGCCAATCATTACTCCGTCTACTCCGTAGCGGGCAATTTTATCCAGCCCATCTTCATAACTCAAAACGTCGCCATTACCAATTAGTTTTGTCTCAGGCGAAATTTTATTCCGCAATTCAACCGCTAGCTTAATCTGGTCCCAGCGAGCCGGAAAATGAGACATCTCCTTAGCAATCCGCCCGTGTAGGGTTAGGGCGGCTAAATCATGTTTGAGTAGATGGCTAACCCAGGCTTCGGTCACCCAAGTACCAATTCCACACCGAGTTTTCACGCTAATCGGTAACCCTCCAGATCCTTCTTGGGTAGCTTTAATAATCTCAGACGCATGGTTGGGAAAATTAATTAAACCAGAGCAGGCGCCACGGCGAACCTTTTTGTGTACTGGACACCCCATATTAATATCAATCCCCGCAAAGCCCATTTCCCGCAATTCCTGGGCAATTGTGTAGTAATTTTTCGGATCATCTCCCCATAACTGGGCAATAAGCGGTCGCTCCTCGGCACTAAATTGTAACCGATGAATAACACGATCCCGGCCTCGGGATAAGAGTCCTTCAACATTCGTAAATTCGGTAAAGAAAATATCCGGGGCGCCCGTTTGTAACAGCACCTGGCGAAAGACTGTATCGGTTACATCTTCCATTGGAGCTTGAATAAATAGTGGCTTTGATCGATGCCATGGGTTTTGCATAAGGACTATCTTATCAGTTCAGAGCAAGTAATACTGGCTAGAGCTGGGCCAAGGTCTTGTCAAACTGGAGACGCGCAGCAGCGCCTTGCTCAATAATAGTATGGGTCAATGCCGCCAGTGGCAGCGAGGTTTGATGTCGTTTAGACAGGGCCTGGATGCTCGTTGAGGTGTGGTACCCTTCAACAGTCGCGTTAATGACCGATAAAGCCTTTTGGGTCGTATGCTTAGCCAATAAGGTGCCAAAGGTGAAATTGCGGCTGTCAGTTGAAGAGCAAGTCATAACCAAGTCACCCATAATCCCTGGTTGAACAGCGCCATGGAACGGCCAGTTGCAAGCAGTAATATACTGAGCCGATTCTTGTAGGGCCAAGGTCATAATTTTAGCTCGGGCATTCATACCGTAGCCCAAGCCTTCGGCAAACCCACACAAAATGGCATAGACATTTTTAAGCGCGGCCATATACTCTATCGCAATTAGATCGGGGCTAGTTTGGATGTGGCAATAAGGTGTGGCAAACAAGGATTCAAGCGCAGAGCTTGGCTTTATCTTGGCATAACCTAAACTCAATAAGGTGGGCTGTTTTTGGGTTAATTCTTGAGCGAATGATGGACCCATTAAACAATAATACTGAGATGGTCGGCACAGCTCTGCCACAATTTGGTAGGGGAGTCGATGAGTTTGCTGCTCAATCCCTTTAGCGCAATTAATAAAAATTGTCTCTGGTTTAAACCAGCGCTGGTTGTCGGTTAACGCCTGGCGAATAAATTGAGTCGGGGTCGCGATAATAACCAAGTCGGCCATATGTTGCATTGGTAGGTCAACATCCACGTACTTAAATTTTTGTTGATTGCAGTCTAAGAGCGACCCAACCGCCGTGCCAAATAAACCCTTGCCAATAAGTGCAATATCCATTTGATAGCTCCTGTATAATAATGTTATTGCCACACCACACTTCGGCTGGCCATAATCGTCGTATTGGCTATATCCGCTCGATTGTTCGCCGACCTGTCATATAGATAGCGAGCCTGTTGTTTCTCATAGTTGGGCTCAACCATTCGGTTATTTCGGCTTAAATCAAAAGTTTTGCCACAAGTACTAGTATGACATATTTGAGGAGATAAGCTATAGAAACACCACACGTTGGACAAATAGCCCCAGATTTCACTTTACCCGATCAAGAAGGAAATACACACCAGCTATCACAGTACCAAGGTAATTGGGTAATATTATATTTTTATCCCGAGGACGATACACCAGGCTGCACCACCGAGGCCTGCACCCTTAAAGATAACCTGCCTCATTTTACCAACAGTAATGCCGTCGTAATTGGCATAAGCGTCGACTCGGTCTCCTCCCATAAAAAATTTGCCCAAAAACATCAGTTGCCCTTTACTCTGTTAGCCGATGAGTCCAAGCAGGTAGTAGAGCGGTATGGAGTCTGTAAGGAAAAGATGAATTATGGCAAAAAATATATGGGTACAGCACGAACGACGTTTGTAATCAATCCATCAGGTGAGGTTGTTAAAATTTATGAGAAGGTTGAGCCAAAAATCCATGCTCGGGAAATTGTTCAAGATTTGAAAGTCATGCAGGGCGATAAAGCCTGAAAGTATAATTCATTCCCCAGAATTGACACTAGATCTGGGATAATGCTGTAGTGTATCCTGAAATAAATGCCTCGTCCTATTCGTAACTCGTCATCAAGTTTTTTTACGTACGCCAAAGCCTTTGTCTTGGTTGGGGTATTCGTTCTGCCAGCCATAAATTATATTTATTCTGCTTGGCTGGATGGATCTGAATCGCTTCGCCTTTGGCTCTATGTGGCTGGTGGTGTGTTTGTGCTGGCCAGCATTGGAGGAATCTGGCTCGCTTATGTTCGTTGGAATCGGGGCGGACGCGACTGGCGATGGGATCTGCCATCAGAACTGGATAATACTCAAGCACCTCATCCAAGGCAAATTGGGCTGAAAGAGGCAGTGGTCGTTGAATATGCGCCTCCATCAAATTTTCCTCCAGCTATGGTTGCCCTACTACTTAACGATTCAGTAGATTCTATTGATCTATATTATAGTTTAGTAGACCTTGCAAGACGTGGGTATGTTGAGATGCATGGTAGGCCAGAGTATCTCGAAGTGATGAATCCGAATAATCTATATACATTTAGGCCAACGGGAAAACTTGGAGAGGATTTATTCAAATTTGAGCAATGTCTACTGGCTGATGAGTATGATAATACACCAGATGGGTGGAGAAAGTTTGACCGGGCAGTAAGGAAATCTGAACAGGTATTGCATCAGGAGGTAAAAGAGTTGGGACTATATACCCGGTTGCCCGGCTTAGCTAGCGGGCAAGGTCGAGCCGTGAGCTTTGTCGTGATTTTATCTAGCTTGTTTGTCCTACTGGGTGGTAGCTTTATGGTAACACTGTTGCCGAAATTAGCATTTATCTTGATAGCAGTCGCTGGCGGTATGATCGTTTCAGGGGTGGCATTTGCTGTTGTCGGTGGTCGAATGCCGAAAAAAACGGCTAAAGGGTATGATCATTACCGAAGGGTGCTTGGGTATGCAGAGTTTGTCACACATGCTACTCATCACAAAGGACGCTTCATTAATAACCAAACCCTTTTTGATGAGGTGTTTGTCTACTCGTTGCTGATGAATTCGAGGGATGAGATTCGAAAGCTATTGGAAATGTTCCCTATTCCGCCTTATCCATCGTGGATATCGACGTCTAAGTGGTGTTAAAGTTGACAGCCAAGCATTCATCAGGCACAATTTAGCTATGTCCGAATCAAATTCTGATCCAAATCAAGTAGACTCAGGTGCTCAAGCAACTCCAGCCGAGAATACATCAGCTTCCCCAGTAACGCCGCCAAACCAAGTCGCACCCGAATCGCAAGCTTCAGCCACCACTACACCAGCGTCTTCGACTCCAGCTTCCGTAGCCCAATCAATCACATCATCACCAGCTACCCCACAGTCCACAGAAGTCGCCTGGCCCGATGCCCAACCGGCAACCACTAATGCTGCGACCCAGTCTGCACCCAACCAACCCACGACTACCGAATCATCTAGCTCCAGAACTAAAATGATTGCCGGGTTGCTAGTTCTGTTGGTGGTATTAATTGGCGTCTATGTGGTTTTGCGGGTACTCTAAATTCCCTAGATTTGCATATGTTTAAAAAAATAATGCTCTGTCTAACTGGAATAGTCTGTGTTGCTGTGGGATATCCAAGTTCCACCTTGGCCGAAGGCTCATGGGTCATAAACCGAGCCCATACCGTGCTAGCCGTCACCCAAGCTGGCCAGATTAAGGTAACCGAGACAATTCGGGTAGATCTAGAGCAAAGCCATAAGACGGGTATTACGCGACATCTCCCGCTTAAATATACTGCCAATCATCAGGTCTGGTTTGTGGAAATTAACAATATTAAGGTCCAACGCAATCAAGTCGACGAAGCATTTATAACCCATGCAACCACCAACGAGTTGGTTGTTGAGGTAGGAGATCCTCGGTTAAACTTAACCGGCAGTCAGGAATACACGCTTAACTATACGGTAGAAGGCGCCCTGCGTCATGGGGAAAAAACAGACTTTGTCTATTGGTACACCACTGGCGGCTGGGAAACAACCGTAGAGCAGGCCACGGCCATCGTCAAGCTGCCTCAAGATGGAGTCGCTAATCAGCGCTGCTTTATTATTCCAAGTAGCAATGATGAGTGCCAAAGTCTAAGCCTGAACCCAACCGAAAGTCGGTTTGCAGCCACCGATAGTTTGAGCCCCAGAGCTGCCATGGCAGCACAGATCCAATTTAGTGCTAATCTAGTGCCATTAACCAATGTGCGTCCACCACGGATTGTTGATTGGTTGGAGGTGTACCGCCAGCCAATAATTATTCTGGCAAGCATATCAGGAGCATGTTTTCTGGCTGCTGGTGCGCTTTGGCTAAAGTCTCGAAAAACCTAGCCTAATCGTTCCAAAGATTGATAGACAACGAGTCGACATAGTACGCTACCGGCTTGACAGGTAGGTGCTCGGTGTCTATTATGGCCATAAGTAGCAGGCAAGCTGCTACACTACTTCGATTGCGGCTGGGCAATCGTCAACTCGTCTTTTTAATCTATAGAGCAAGATCTGGAGGGAGATCATGTTCACACTAGTGATCACTGCAATACTCGCGGTGAAGCAGTATAACCCCCCAGCCGAGCCGGGATCAGATTCTGGCAAGTGGGCAACGGTGGTAGTGGTGGTGGTTATTATCATCGCCCTGTCAATTCTGGCGCATTTCGATACCAAAGATCGATTTCAAGCCAAGTCTGGTGAAGTAAACCTAGAGCTCGACCAATCAGACATAGACTTGTCGGATGCTCCAGCACCAGAAATAAAACCTGCTGACTGGAATGAAATGCTCACCTATCGTCGCGACTTGCGCCAGTCTCAGCCAAAAAGACCAAAGAAGCTTGCGACAGGAGATTGATATTTTGAGTTTGGTTCAGACACAGACATGTTTGGGTCGAGCTCAAAAAAAGGAGAGATATATGACACAAAGTCGCTTATCCATTGACCGAACCCAGCCCCGGTCAATGGATTTTTTATGTGACACTAGCAAACGTTGACATTTTGGCTTCATCAGGCTAAGATGCAATAGCTTGGCTGATCAAGCGTGGTGATAGGCGTCCAACACTGGAGGGTAGTGATGTTTGGGCTCGGAGTTGTTGAAACGGCCGCCGTTTTGGTCATCATTGTCATTATCATAGTCCTGTATCGGTCATCATCCAGCCAGTCCAAAGGCCAGGTTGTTGATTATCGGGAGATAGAATTTTATCAGCAAGAGAAGCAAGAAGCGAAAGAGGACAAAGGATCGCACTGCCGTACCCGCGACGAACGCAACCAGGGTATACACGCGAGCGGTTCTGACTTTAAAGATTCAGATCGACTGCAGTCGGGTCGTTCTGACTCTTTAAGGGAGGACAGAGATAGCAAATCACAAATGCGCCGCATACCTCTAGGTACACCGCAGTCATTGCGCGCTGCAGAACAAAAATTGGACGAGGCTAAACAAGTCTTGGATCAAGTGCGACGTGATGCAGTCTGGTATCGACACCCTGAGCTGGTTGGATCTCAGGTCCAGCGGGCAGAAAAGGAAGTTGAAGTCTGTCGGGAGGTGCGCAATTGCATCCTGATTGAGTCTCGAGTGCAAAAAATGCGCATTAGAGGTCAAAGTAAGTCCGGCCGACAGTTCAAAATCGGGGTGGCGCCGCCAAGAGTCATGTAGACTTGGTGATCTTTCATTGCCCTAGTTGGATATAAAAACATCCAACTAGGGCTTTTTCATACCCAAGCATCTGGATGGCGAATTGCAAAACGTATTCAGGGATACGGGATACAGGATGCGTGATACGGAAGGCAGGAGGCAGAACTGCTGCGCGAGTGAAACACGAAGTTCGACCTCCCTCCTTCCCGTCATTCCGACCAACGTGGAGGAATCTTCCAATGCCAGGGTAGGTTGATACGGGCTACGAAGATCCGCCTGGCCTATCTGTAGGCAAGTGACGGGCAGGATTGCCACAGTCGCTCTCACTCCTTATTCAAACCTGAGCGATGAGGTCGCCAGAGATCAGAGTCGAATGGCTTCGCAATGACGATACCGTCGACTCCAGACACCCTCCCCGGTCATTCTGGAACAGAGCGTAGTGGGGAGATAGAATCCCTTCCACAGTCCACAGTCCACAGTCCACAGTCCACAGTCCACAGTCCACAGTCCACAGTCCAACCTCCCCCTTTACGTACTCTATTCAACCCGGTAATCTTATCCCATGGCATCCCTTCAACATCGCGGCGGAAAGTACGGCAAAATTGTTTTAAAGCATCACCCAATTAAAGGATTGGTGAAGGCTCTGGAGCCACTCGAGGCTCTAACAGAAGTGCAAACTATCATGCCTGGGGTCATAACTTCAGTGAGAGGTCGTCCGATTGGCAGTCGTCAGCAAGGTGGATTGGTCCTCAAGCTCCAATACATAGCCCCCGATGGACATATCCGGCTACTGGCCCGGCAAGGCAACACTACGCAAGAGGTGCGAGTTATTGGCCAAGGTTCACAATCATTATTTCATCAAATCAAACGTCTCATTGCCGGATAATCATGAGTAGGCTGCCTGTCAATTTAGCTATGGCAGATGCTAAAATGGGTATACCATGCAATAAAGGGGGTGAAGTACAATGACCAAACAATCTGGATTTGGGATGATAGAAATAGTGGTTGCTCTAGTAGTAGTTGCCGTTTTAGCCGCTGCAGGGTTCTTGTTTGTCCAGGGCATAAATAAGCAACAAGAATCAGCAAATAATTCCAGCACCGAATCAGCTTCAATGTCGGATCACGACCATATGTCGATGTCAAACGAAGATCATCAAGCAATGATGGCAGATTGGCAAACCTTTACCAGCGACCAATATGGCTTCACATTCAGCTACCCTCAAGATTGGACAGTTGAGGAAACTACGGTTGAGGCGTTTCCCAACCAGCCCAATGCCATTGTCAAAAATAAAGCCGGCCAGATTATTCTCGGGGTTTATGGGTACTTAGGCACCGGCTGTGAAGACACGCCAACTGGTAATGAGCCTACCGAAGTGCTAACCATAGCCGATACCGAAGTCATAGTAGCCAAGGATTGTAACTCGAGCTGGCATTGGATTACTGCCAAGTCACATGATGGTAGCGATCTATTTATTACCACCCAAGGTTTCCTTGGACAGCCCGAAGAAGAAGACGCCCGCATGCTCTTGCAAAGCCTAACCGGAATCAGTGACAGTAAGGGAAATGTTAACTAAGTAAGCGGGCAAGCAAGCGCTGAAATGAAAATGATATTCTACAAAACACCGGCCGAGTAAGGCTGGTGTTTTTATTTGCGCACAGCTGTAGCGTATTAAGTTGGTCGGTTAGGATCGGGCTGCAGGTCTGATGACTCTTCCTGGCTGGTGGTGGCTAGTGGCTGTTCGGCTGGTGGCATAGCTGCAATAACTGATTCTGGTGGAGCAGCTGGAGGAGGAGTACTCGTAGCATGATCTTCGGCAGTTGGTAGTGGCTGGACCGGTGCTGGCGCTGTTGCCGTTTGTTGTTGGCCGGGTATAGGTGCAATCGTAGGCGTAGCTGGATGAGTTGGGGCTTCTGTTGCAACGGGTGCTGGATTGGCAGTCGGAGTACTACTAGCTGGCGGTGTTGGCTCAGTTGCTGGCGATTGCATTGGAGCCGCAGGTTGAACTAGCTCCTCTACGGGAGCGGAGGGGATTGGTAGGCTGGGCGGGGTGGTAGCCGATTGTGGCGTCGAGTTAGATGCAGGTGTAACTGTCGGTTGTTGGCCATTCGGCACCGCTAGGCCAGCTGGGGATGCTGGGGTAGTAGGCTTAGCGTGGTCTGGGTGAGGAATTTGCTGAACAGCCGATGGTTGCTCTTGGCCACTGCTGACTCGGTAATTATATGCGCCCCAAGACCGCAGTAAATTATCCTGTTTGTTGTAATTCACCTGCTCATCTTTCTTTGGTTCTTCTAGGTGAGCGTAAAGGGAGAACTTTTGCCCATTTTCCTTGGGGTAATAAATGTACTGATTAACCTGTTGTTTAGCTTGGTAGTCAATGGCGGGGTCACTAATGGGCCAATCTGGTAGGTAACGAACCATATGCTCTTTATTGGGAAGACCGTAGTAATTCCAATCATTAGATAAATTGACGCCAGTATAATATTGAGGCAGATAGGTAGCCGATAATGGATACTGTCCATGCTCTTGGCGATACGCTTCAAAAGCTTGGGCTAAGCGGGCTAAGTCCTGCTTGCGTTTATTATCTCGTTCGCGACGTTGTGAATCTTTATATTTAACTACCGCCAACACAATCACAATCAACAGTAAAACGATAACCAGTAAAATGCTGGAGCTCACAATTGAAACCGGAGACCGTTGTGGCACTTCGATCGTGCTACTGGCACTTGCCTGGGCCGAGCTTTCAAGCCGCGGAGTGGCCACAAAGTTAGCCGGATCACCCTGAGACTGAATCGGAGCAAAAATAAAATACAATATATTAAATACCACTACCAAAACAATGGTTGCAATCGAAATGGTAGAGACTAGTTTTTGGTTGTGTTGTACAAATTCCATAGATACTATAAGCAAGCCAAGCCTGGAGTATACACCGCATAGGCGTAATCAGGACGAACCGGATCTACAAAAGCCCGGAGCTCAGGCTGGCCAGCTGGCCGAGGGTTAAAGTAGGTGCTATCATGGCTCGTCGGCTCGGTGCAATAGGGTGTAGTCGAGTAGAAGTCTCCAGTATTGAGTACCGATTTTGGTGGGGTGCAAAACGCAAATAATTTGTAATCAGTATTATTTGGCGGCGAAGGGGAGTAGTAAACATAGCCAGCATACGAGTTGCTGGGAATAGGGTTGCAGGCACTGCCTTGGTTGGTCCGCGTGTCTTGGGGTAAGTACTTAATAAATCCGTCAATAACTAAATGAGGTATCCAGTTATTAATACCCTTGGCCTGGTAATCCGCATAGGTACAATCTTGGCACCAATATTCACCATTAGTAGAAGGGTATTTGCCTCTATGCGCCGTGGCGTAATTTTCCAACGCGTTGCGAAGCACCGACAGATCGGTTTGGCGCTGGCTGTTGCCAGCTTCAGCAATTCGAGTAGCTGGGTTAACCGCAATTAAGACAATAGTCGCCAAAATACTAACAATGGCGATCACCAGCAACATCTCGACTAAAACAAACCCTTGCGAGGCGCGCGACCACCGCGATAATTGTTGTAGCAATGGAAAATGGGCAGAACTACCAACCATGATACTAGTCTATCGTATTTACCCTTAAGGTGCAAAGGGTAGCCAGCACAACTCGTTGCCAGTAATGGGCGGTGGACCAAAAGACTCTCTCGCCAAAAATTCCCTTCTCAATCCACGCAACCTGCTAAAATCCCCGTCAACGCTTAACGCTCACCCAACGGGGCAGGTAATAATTTGCTGACTCAGCCATTCACGTCCGTCGCGATGCAGTAGTTCATCGGCAGCTTGTGGTCCCCAGCTGCCTGCTGGATACAAGGCCGGCTGTGCTGATTGGTCATCCCAGGCTTCAAGGGCTGTGGTTATGCTAGCCCAACTACCCTCCACTTCATCGCTACGCAAAAACAAGGTTTGGTCGCCAGCGAGTGCGTCTAAGAGTAATCGCTCGTAGGCATCGGGGCTATCACCAAATGCGCTGCGGTAGCAAAACTCCATCCGGACGGGCTGCAGCCGCATAGTTAACCCCGGCTCCTTAACCGACATGCGCAGCGAAATACCTTCATCTGGCTGTATCCGGAGCGTCAAAACATTTGAAACCACGGTATGCTCAGCCTGGCCAAAAATGTCAGCATCTGACTTTTTAAATTCAATCGTAATTTCAGTGACGCGTCGCTCTAACCGTTTGCCCGTGCGAACATAAAACGGTACATCTCGCCAACGATTGGTATCAATCCCCAGTTTCATCGCCACATAGGTACCAGTGGTAGAAGTATTGGCTACCTTAGGCTCATCACGATAGCCAACAACCGGCTGGCCGCTAATCTGTCCCTTATCGTACTGGCCATAAATCCAGACGGGGTGGTTGTCTTTAGCTAAGCTAACTCTCGACAAAACTTCCATTTTAGCCTGACGAATATCTTCAGCCGACAAACTGCGTGGCTCTTCCATAGCCACCAAGCTAAGTAACTGTAAAACATGGCTTTGGCCCATATCCCGCAGTGCTCCTACCATATCATAATAATCACCACGGTTCTCAACTCCCAACGTCTCGGCTACGGTAATTTGAACATTATCAATATAATCAGCACACCAGGTTGGTTCAAATAATCGGTTGGCAAAGCGGAAGGCTAAAATATTCTGAACCGATTCTTTGCCTAAATAATGGTCAATCCGGTAAATTTGATCTTCGGTGTAGGTTTGAAGTAGCTGGGCATTTAAAGCTCGAGCGCTTGCCAAGTTATGACCAAACGGCTTTTCAATCACCAGTCGCGTCCATTCGTCGTGAATAGAGCAATTTTGGCTTAAGCCAACCCGTTGCAAATGGGAAAAAATGGCATTATACATCGAGGGCTTAGTGGCAAGGTAAAGGAGCGTGTTAAGGCAGGTTGGATTATCCCGTATAGATAGCTCTTTGAGCCGGTGGGCTAGGGCATCATAGCCTTCAGGTTGGTCAAACTCCCCTTGGATATACTCTATCTTCTGGGTGAATGTTTGCCAGCTATCCTCATCTAATTCATGACGATAGTGCTGCGCAATAGCTGGCTTAATTTCATCGATATACGATTGTTGAGTATATGGCCGGCGAGCAAAAGCTAATATGTGTATAGCATTCGGCAAGGCCTTAATTTTTGAAAGATGGTACAACGCCGGGATTAGTTTGCGTTTAGTTAAGTCACCAGTAGCACCCAAAATGACAATGGCAACTGGAGATGAATCAGACTCGAACATACCCTAATTGTAGGTCGCCAAAGGCCAAAGGTCAAAGATTGCATTGCAAGGCCATAGTCAAATTTTTAACATATAACTCGCCAGCTGACGAATGAATTTAGCCTTTTAGCTTATTTGGCTAGGCTAGTAGCTAACGGCACTGCCACTTGGCACCGATATAACCCAAATCTGGCCACGGTTTAAGGCAATCTTCTTGCCCTGGCTATCAGTAATCAAAGTCCGGCTGTCGCGGCTATCTTTGCGCCAGGTACCTTCCGTACTCATACCATCCTCAATCACCACTGCTTCGCCCGACCCAATATTGTCCACCCGAACGGCAGCGTGGCCGTTCGTATCAACATAGTTAGTTACCGGTTGCATCAGTAAAATAATAGTTTTGGGATTCAATTGCTGGCCAGCAGCATCAACATGGGGTTGGCCGCCAGTTGAGCGCAGATACGTGTTAGATTCTGGCTGGTAATCAAAATGGGCAGCATAGCCAAAAGTGCCTAAGAAACCAAGGTCTATGGCTTGGCTCACCGGACGAGCATCTGCTGCCGCGTCATCTTTAAACGACCATGCATCAAAAGTAGCTGAGCTCTCCCACCCCTGTTTCTGGGCAGTTTTGCGGAGGCCCTCCATCGAAGTCGCCCCAGTATGCTCCAACGATCGGCCGGTTGAGTAGTCGCGATAAAAAGCGCCGGCATAGCGGAATTGGTCCAAATCCTTGGGGCGGGAATGACTATGCAAAAAATCAAGTGCTTCGGCACTGCCTCCCCAGTGGGCATAGATCGCATCATACTCCGCCGCCCAATTAATAAAGTGCAGCCTGGCCGAGCGCACCGGCATAATTTTAGCCGGGCTATTGTGTAAGTAAAGCGCCATAAAGCGCGTAATGCCACCTTCGGCCATTGCTTCGTATATCATCTCGGCTTCGGCTAGGCCAGCTTGTGGTCGGGCGGCGGTATGGTTTTCTATCATTACCGCCATTGGCCGTCTGTCTTTAAATTGCTCAGCTTCCGCCTTGGTATAAAGAATACCATTCAACGGATTGGGAATACTCGGCACTTCAGGAGTTGGCGTAGGAATGACCGGAATATACTTAGCGATTGGTGATGAAGGTTGGGATTGGATATACCAGTACAAACCACCAGCTGCCGCGATTAGCAATACACCTAGCCCTCCAACTAAGCTGCGCCGTCGTTTAATCCAGACTCTTTTCCACCACGACAGCGCCTGGTTTTTGGGTTTAGCCTGGCTTAGCGCTTTTGAGTCATCTAGATCTACAGCAAGTACTTTTTGGGGCATACCGTTTATTATACAGGATAGGGCGGGGAGGGGAATACGGTACACGGAATTCGGGATACAGAAGACGGTAGACGAGATTCTATCTCTTCGCTTCGCTACGCTCCAGAATGACGACAAGTATCTCGTATCTCGGTTTTCTGCTTAGTTTGGTATTTATGATTTCGAACTTGAGGTTTGTTTCGATTTTCGGATTTCGTATTTCGGATTTCGAACTTTGTCTTCAGTCCTCAGTCTACCGTCTTCTGTATCGCGACTTATATATGAAAAGCAGCCTCGGCGTGGAGGCTGCTGGTCTTGATTAGTATGTTGTAAAAGACGTTAGCTATTCTTCTGTTTCGCCAGTCGGCGTGGCGCTTGGAGTTGCCTGGGCATCATCACCAATAGTAACCGGTGCGACATTAATTACTTTGTTGGTACTAGGGCGATAGAGAAACGCTTTCTTAGCTTTAGCATAAATTAAAACTTTATCACCATTTTCAGCCTTAGAAAAAAACTCTTGGTCTTTTAGCTTATCCTTATCCTGAACAGTTGCCAAAGTTGGCTCACCGTTGGCAATATCGGCCTCGGGTAGGGCAATAATTTGAGACATTTCATCAATTAAGCGCTGCGTCTCTTCTTGGGCAGTCTTTTCTGGGTTATTTAAGGCTTCCTGGGTCTTTTGGTACTGGTTGTAAAAATAATATGCAGTTCCACCCGCGCCAACTAGCACAATAACCAAGACAGCAATCACAATATTTTTAAGGGTAAACATGTAAGGTCTCCATTTATGTTGATACGTAATGAATTATTTGACTGTGTCATAGTAATAGATTTTCTAGTTAGCTGGCAAGTGGATAACCATCCCGGTCTTAAGGAGTTGCGGTGGTTTGGGCAAAAGCACTCCAGGAGAAAGTGTAGTCTTGAGTGGCTGGACCGTCCAACAATAGCGTAAAGCCTGTTGGTTCAACATCAGTTACCAGGTAGCGGGCACCATTGGTTAACAAGTTTTGTTGCATCTTAACCTGGCAATCTTCCAATGTATCTCCGTAAGCACAAACATCGGCTTCAATTTGCTCAACTAAGCCACTAGCCGAAATTTTATCATCGAATAAGCTCGCGTTAATAATTGGCGCAGCTTGGTATGGCTTGGCAAAAGTTACTTCAGCTCGGTCTTGTCCTTTGGCAATCTTTACCGTACCCACTGTATCGTTACTAAAGGCGACATGGTCAGCAAACGAAACTTCATGACGGAACACAACCGTATACAAGAACTCAGATAAAGCTTTAAAGATAGTCGGGCCGTTAAACTCGGCTGGGCCAGCTACACTCAGGCTACCTTGAACCGTTAAATCTTGAACCGTTTGACTGGTAATAGTACTGGTTGAGCTCGGATCCACTGCCACACCGCCAGCTACCTGAGCCTGTGGGTTGGCGTAACCGTTATCAACAAAAACCATAATGGTATCGGTTTGGTGCACAGGATCCCAAGCTTGAAGTGCACGGCCAATCATAAAGCCTGGTTCAGTTGCCCGAATAGCCCGGCCCGGTTGGGTGGAGGTGGTTATATAATCTCCCGGCTCAATCGCCGTGGAGTGCGAAGCAATTTTAACCGGCACGCGGCCGTTAAGAGCTACTGGCATGGGATTGTCTGATTTATCAACATTGTAGCCGGTAGAGCTAAAGTCGTTATAGTTATCGGATACAATGCCGATAACGCTGGAATCATAGTTGGTAGTTGATTTAACCAGCTGTTGGATAGACTGCCCATCATCTGTTATCACTGTTTGATTGCCAATAGACACGATGTCACCGTAGGTTATACCACTGGCCACTGGATACATTTCGGCATAGTCAGCGGCAGGGTTGCCACTACAGTCAAACAATTTAACGTTGGTAGTCGAGGCGTCGGAGCCGCTATGACAAACTGCCTCAGTGGCCGTACCGGGATCTAGGTTGACGTGGATAAAACCTGCATCGTCTAAGGTCATGGCCAAACTTGGATCATTGCCTCCACCGCTTGTTTGCTTGGTATAGAACCGTAACTCGCCCATCGAATTGCCATTGGTACGCACAAAAATCAGAGCTGCGCCAATGTTATGGTCGGTATTAGTAACAGAAAACGCTAAACCAGTTGAAAGGCCGTTAGTGGAGTTTGGATTGTGAAGGATTTGAGTGTAGTTAAATGAGCTACCAACATCATCGAGTGGATTATATGTACTAAAGACTTCAAATTGAGCGGTATGATCAATGTTGTCAACTCCACCAATTGCGAGACGCCCCTCGTCATCCAAACGCATCTTAATTTGGCGGGTGGCACCTCCATCGGTGGTGCCGAAGGCCAAACCGCCATCTTCGCTACCGGCGGTGTTATCGACAATGTAGGAGCCGAAATAAGCGTACGGGCTATTAACGCCGCCGGCATCATCCATATAAAAGTCGATGCCGCCACCCCTACCGATAGTTGAGCCTTGTCGTCGAAGGGCCAAAACGCCGACATTGTCAGTGGTCACATCATAATTGTACTCAAACCAGGCAGCGCCATCGCTATTACTGAGAGCGCTGGCTGTCAATGCCCAATCAAAACCTGGATTATTGATTTTTACTGCCCCGGTACTAGTGATCCTCAAAGCTTCTACCGTTGTGTCGCCGGCGTCAGTGTCTGGCTTAGTGAAGAAAACTAGATCGCCAATACTATTAGTGCCTTGGTCCTCAAAGACAATGCGAGCGCCAATGTTGCCGGTACCGGTGCTGCTAGAGAACGAAATACCAGGCCCTGTACCGGTATTGCCATTTGTACTGCGCAAGACTATATGCTGGTTGCTTTCCCCCTGGGTCATGCCATTTTGGCTAGCAGAAATGTAGAGCGGGCCACTGAGGGTGGATTGATAGGTTGACCCGCTGTAAATGGCATTATTACCAGAAACAGTACTCGACTGGCCGATTAGCAGTAGAGTGTTATTGGTAGCGGCAGTAAGATTGTCGATGTTAATACCTACTTGGTTAGTCAACGATCCGCTGTTGATGGCATTTTCGATAAAAATCCCTGTGTGCGAGGAAACTGTAGCTCCGGATTCGATGGTAGGCAGAATATGTAGCCCTTGCGCAATACCGGTGGTTGACCCCGTTTCAAACTTGCCTAATGCTTCAAAGTTATATGTGCGAGTGGCGATGGCGCCGTTTTTAACCGTGATCAAGGACAGACTACCGGTTGAACTGGTGGTGGTGCCGCCATTACCACTTAGTATCACCGAAGGATTAAAAGCCACAACCGTTGCCTGGGTGCCCGAGGTATGCGACATAGTGGCGCCAACTAGCCCGCTAGTCAGCAACGAGGCACTGGCAGTATCCTGGTTAACGGCAACGGTCAGCCCGCTTTCATTAGTTGATGAAGAAAAGTTTTTTAGGAAGCTCCATTGAGTAGCAGGAGTGTTAGTGCCAAAACCAATTCTGCCATCAGCTCGCGCATAAATGATGGTATATGGCCCAGAACCAGAGGTAACCGACAAAGCATAGGTACTGGCGGTATCATCGGAAGTGCCGACTAACAACCCATCGCCATCGGAGTCGTTATAAAGGATACTTGTGCCATCTACCTCTAAGTCGGCCGTAGGAGTAGTGTTAATACCCAGGCGCTTATTCGTGTTGTCCCAGACTAAACCAGCATCGGAGGAGATTGTGTTGGTGCCATTCCAAAAAGTGAGCTGACCTGAAGTGCCAGTGCCGGTGACGGTATTGGCGGCGTTACAACTCCCCCAGGTTGGTGAGCCTCCACCAGCGGACTGGAGACACTGTCCGGATGAGCCGGTGGCGGTCTGAGCGACTACTCCTGAGGTGTTGGTGTAGAGCAGACCGCCGTCGGTGGCGTAGTTGGAGAAGGTCACTGCTCCTGAGGCTTGGAGTGTACCAGCAACATCAAGCTTAGCACCTGGGGTAATCGTGCCTATGCCAACATCACCCATGGTTTTTATAGCAATGTCTTCATTGGCATTAAGTACTTGGTTGGCAAAGACAGTATTGGTTCCAGCATCATTGATGGATGCTGCGCCAGTACCAGATAATTTATTATCCGCCACATAACTAGAGTTAACATCAGAGGTTTGAATATCTATGGCAAAACCCGTTCCAATAGTGTCTGCAATATAATTGGTTGTAATGGTGTTGTTATCACTATTGGTTGTAATTCTAATTGAGCTGACGCTTCCTGTTCCAGCATTGTTAATGAGTGAGTTGCTTGAAATTAGATTATTTGACGCGGTAGTTATAAAAATGCCGCTGCTGCCATTTGAGTATATATAATTAGACGTAACTGAGTTATGATCAGACCCGGAAGATAGGTACACACCAAAGTTAGAGTTTGATTCAAGGTGGTTGTTGGCTACTACATTATTATCTGAAGCGATTAGATATACCCCATTTGCATTTGATTGCGAGTAGTTATTTACAAAGGAATTGTTGTCTGCTGCCTGGAAGACTACACCCGAACTGCCACGAAAGTTGTTTTCTGTTACCATATTATTATCACTGTCTGGCTCTAAAAACATTCCATATCCATAAGTGTCTTGAACATTTATATTGCGAATTTGGGAATAGCTAACACTATTATCAAATAAAATTCCTACATTCTCTATGCCAGTATAAGTAGTTTTGGCGCCAGATATAGTTAGATTAGCGATGGTGACATTGCTTACAGGAGTTGTTCCATTATCCCCTACAGTAATTATTCCATCATAAGATGTTGCGTCATAGCCACGTTGTAGTATAGTGCTGCTCCCTGCCCCAATAAGTGATATATTAGAAGCGGTAACATCGACCCCATCTGAACTTATTACATAAACACCTTCTAATAAGACCACCGCGCCACCGTCTGCAGGTAGTGAGTTGACGGCATTTTCAATTGCAGTCTCGCAGCCTGAATTGGCGCAAACAAAATCGGCCTTTTGATAGTCTGCAGATGGTGACGTCGAATTACTTGTCCCAACAATGGCTGTGGCGATTGATCTATCGGCTTGCCATTTACCGTTGGCATAGACCTTGAGCTGATCATCATCAGAGTCGTAATACATCGTACCTTCAGTTGTAGAGCTAGAGCTGGCACGGCCAGATAGGAGAATATCACCAGCAAATGAGGTTAGCCCTGTATGGTTGAAGGCAACATTTCCTGCCCCACCGGTGCTAAGAGTTAGCCCAGACCCAATAGATATGTCGGTGGAGGCATCCAGATTTAAAGCGTCGCTAAAGTCGTCGAAATCCAAAGAGTCAGCTTGAACACAGGTGTCGGTGTCGTAACAGACGGTGCCTCCAGCGCCAAAGTTAACCGATGAACTATCGGTACCGGTGAAAGTGAGGGAATTGTTGACAGTCAGGGTTTTGCCATTGGCGAAGGTCAGGCCGTCGACGGTGTCGGCTGATAGAGCGTTGGTGGCGGTTTCAGCCATGAAAGCGTAGGGAGCGGCGTTGAAGCGAAGTCTAGGTGTCATCTCTGAGTCTGATCCAACTTTGATGCCTAAGTATAGGCTATCCTGATTGAAATTGACGCTCGAGAGTGAACTAACGGATCCAAGGGACACCCGGAACATACCATCAGTAGTGGTGACTGACTGGGTTTCAGTCCAGATATTGCTGCCACTAGTGCTGACGGTATAGAGGGAGAAGACTACGCTGTGGCTACCATCCGTAACCGTCGTTCCGTCACTATTGAGTAGCCGGCCCTGGAAATTAATTTGCTCATTGATGCCTGGTGCGGCGTGGGCTGTGCTAGTAAATAGCAAATAGCAAATAGCAAATAGAATGATCGGCGTCAACAGCGTAACAGGCTTCAGCCACTGAAGACTGAAGACTACAGACTGAAGACTGTTCTTTGAACGCTGTCCGTTCAAAAAAGGCATAAATCGGGCAATCATAATTACATCCAGTGTAGCAAAATCTGGAGTTGGCAGGCAAGCAGGAAAATACTACCGTCAACCGTTAGTCTGGCCATGAGAAATGAGGCCCACCTGCCACGCAAACCAGCACCCAAGCACCTACAGGTAGGAAAAAGAGGAAAGAATTTAATTATATAATTAAATTAAAATAACTCAGATAATTAACAAACAGATGGTAGCTAGGAAGGTAAAGGGGAAAAGAGGTTAAAACTCCGTGCACTACTCAAAAGTCACTCCCCAAAACAGCTTCTCATCCAGCTTGCTAAAATCCCTTGTCAGTAGTCTTATCGATCAATTTTAACTTGAATATAATACGCACCGGTTTTGGGTACAGGTGTACCACTACTAAAATAGCTTAGAAAATCAATGTAGGTGTTGCTCAGATTACTCGTCGAGCCATGATAGGCAGGCAAGGTGGCTGGGGTAAAACTGATAACATAATACTTGCCCGATTCGAGCGGGGCATTAAGGGTGGCCTGATCCCAATTGGATTGGCTAGAAGCGGTGGTTGAGCTGGCGAGCTGTTGGCCAATAGTACCGCCGCTATCCGAACTATAAACGGTAAAAGGAGTACCAAGGCCACAAGTGTAGCAGGATAGCTGAATGATAGCCGCATCGGCCTTGGCTTTGATCAAGGTATACTTCTGACCAACGACCCGAGTTTTAATTAAGTTGGAAATATCAGGGTAGGCCGCAGCGGTGTTTTGATTAGCGGCCACAATCGAATAACTGGCAGTCAATTGATTATTGCTGGTTGAGAGCTCTTGCCCATCTTGGTTGTAATTAACATATACCCGAGCGGTAAAACTGCCCACGGATGGCATAGTCCAATATTTTTGCCCACCAAACTTTCCAGGGTCAGAGAGTGAGTCGTACGTCGCACTGGTCTGCCCGCTTAATTCTGGAGTTGTAGCCGAAACACTAACATCGGAAACAGTGTCAGTCGCCACTGTGGATGAGGCGTCTGAGTAGACTTGCGAGACAATGGTATCTGAGGTGGCATCAAGGGCCAGGCCACCATCGTTATCGATGGTAAATTTAGGATAAATCGCCTCTCCTGGAAAAAAACTAGTCCGGACTCGGCCGCTGGCATCGGTTAAGACTAGGCTGCTAACGGTTAGGTCGGCTGTAGGTGCCGGGCTGGTGACAGCCTCATAGGCGTTAACCCGGCCATATTGCCAATAAGTACCCGTACCGGTGATGGCATCGGAGGTAACCTCTATCTGTTTTCGAACCATTTCGTTGGTCCAGGTTGGATGAGCTGAGAATAGTAGCGCCGCAATCCCAGCCACCAAAGGCGAGGAATAGGATGTTCCAGAGACAGTACAATAAGTACTATTAATCCCATTATCTGAGCAAGGAGCTAAGACATCTTTACCCGGAGCAGTAACATCAACCCAGTCACCACGAGTACTATCACTGGCAATAGTATCGTTGCTATCTACTGAAGCTACGGATAAGACGTGCTCAAACACTGCGGGATACTGTCTGCGGTCAGAGCCGTTGTTCCCAGCTGAAGCCACAACCACCACCCCATTATTCCAAGCATAATCGACTGCATCCCGGAAGGCTACTGCTCCTTGAGTTTCTTCATAAAAGCCAACACTCATATTGATAACCTTGGCTCCTTGATCGGTAGCCCAGGTAATTCCACTAACCAGCCAGGAATAATTTCCCCACAACTCATGATTAAGAATTTGGGCAGAGATCAACTTGCTGTTGGGGGCCACTCCGGCAATACCCACCCCATTATTGGCTTTGGCAGCGATGATTCCGCCGGTACGAGTGCCATGATAAAAGTTGGCCTCCATTTCATCATTGGTAAAATTATTGGTGGCTACCACCTGGCCAGATAAATCTTCATGGTTATCTAAGATGCCGGTATCAAGTATGGCTACCTTAACCGTGGCCGAGCCCATGGTCGTATCCCAAGCCTCAGGTACCTTGGTATTAACTAAATTATATTGCTCATCAAATCTGGCGTCATTGACGCTGGTAGCATTGGCCACTACCTTCTTATCGACTTCGGCATATTCAACAATTGGATTTTGCTCCAGCTTGTCCACCACTAGTTGAGTAGTAGCAGTTGGAATATTGGCAATATAGGTATCTATAGGTTCAATGTACTGGTACACTTTAGCCTTAACCGTGGTCATGGCGGCTTGCATTTGGTCATGACGAGCACTCGGTTTAAATTTAACCAAAAAGGTTTGCTCGACTGGAGCATTAAAGTCGGTTTGCTTAGGCAATGGCTGTCTTGCCTGGGAAGTTGTGGGGTTAATAAACTGAGCCAGCGCCTGGTGCAGGCCATTGGCCAAGCCATCTCCAAATAGCAGCACCCCAGTAGTTGCCATAAGGACAAGCAGTAGAATCCCGGTAAGTTTTATTGTTACCGGGATATGGCGGAAGTGTATTCGATTTCGAGTGAATCCAAGATGACCCATGCTTGCTTAGCATATAATAGCCAGCTAGTAGCAGGCAAGAGCAGCCGGTAGGTGGGAATACGAAATACGACCTTTCCCCTCCTCCCCTCCATGGCTGCATGATGATATGATACATAGTGTTATGAAGATTTTTTGGGTAGTAGCTGGATTGGCCATTATAGTATCTCCATTTATGCATCCTGGTGTGGCAATAGCTCAATTGCAAAGTGAAAGCTATCAGCTAGACGATTATTCGATTGGCTCTAGCACCACCGATCCGAGTACCGGATCTTCTAACTTTAAATTATTTGGTCAGGCCGGCAGCAATGATGCGCTCACTGGATCAAGCCAAAACTATACCTACAATGGCGGGTTAATCTATGCCATGCAAGCCAATTCTCCCGCCACGCCAACATTCGAAAACCCCGTCGATTATTATGATCGGCTCAAATTTACCCTAGACCCCGGCGATGATCCAACCGACTATGTCTATGCTCTGGCTATAAGCCAAGATGATTTCGCCACCACCCAATATATTTCAAACGACCTAACCCTTGTCGATACCTTGGCCGCCGACGATTGGCAGACATTTGCCCAATGGGGTGGAGCCACGGGAGCAGTAGTAACCGGCCTAGCGGCTAATACCGAATACGCCATTAAAGTCAAAGCCAAGCAAGGCACCTTTACCGAATCAAGTTATAGCCCAACGGCGACAGCTAGCACGGTCTGGCCCAGCCTAACGTTTAGTGTAAACGGCGATGCCGATATGGGTACCTGGCGTGAAGAAAACAACTACAGTTCAACCGCCGTTTCAACTTTAACCACCTCAACCAACGCCTATAATGGATACAGCATTTATGCCTTCGCCACCGGAGCCCTAACCCGGCAAAATGGCAGCGAAACGATTGCCAATATATCTGGTAGCTACGCCAACCCCATTGCCTGGTTGAGCGGAATAGGATTTGGCTACACCACTAACGACACTTCCATTGCCGGAGCGCCAAAATGGAACCAAAACCCTTGTCCGGGCGATAGCGGCCCACCCCTATGTTACGCCGCTTTTAGTCAGACTGGGCCAGGCGATGTTGTGGTCGATCATGAGGCTGTTTTAGGTGAGTCAACCATCTCGGATGAAGAATTTAGTTTAACCTATAAAGTTGTTACCCAAGCCACGCAAACCGCCGGCACCTATTCCACCACCATCGTCTACACCGTAGTCCCAACTTATTAGTATCTAGTCAGTAGCAGGTTACAATTAAAATTCATTACCAGACACCTTTCCTTCGTTGACATGTTTGCCTGATATCGATAGACTAAAATTGTTTAAGATTAGGCCTTAGTTGCCAATAAAATAAGTCAAAAGATTCTGCCCATGCCCAACATAGTTATTATTGCGGTTCTATTTTGTATCTTTGTCATCGCGCTATCAGTAGTGTATGTTTGGTTGCATCGTCGTGAACAAAAACTGTTACGCGAGCTAGACGAAACCAAACGGCAGGCTTCGGATGGCGCTTTTTTGGAAAAAAGATTGAAAGAAATCCAGGCCCGCGCTCTCGATCATGAGCAAAAAATACTTAATGAAGCCGAAGACCAGGCCAACCACGTGGTTGATAACGCCCAAACTCAAGCTCAAAAAGTAGTTACTCAAGCCCAAGCCGAGGCCAATCGATCTCTAACCGAAGCCAAGCAACATTCCACTGCCTTAGCCACTGGCGCCGAAACCCAAGCCAAACAGCTGGTAGCCGAGGCAGCCCAGGCCATGCAACTAGCTGAACAAAAATTCCAGCAAGAGGCCCAGGCCAAACTCACTCCGGTATACGATAAGGCTGCCAATGATGTGGCGGCTGCCACCGGCACGCTCAACCAAAAGACTCAAGATTTATTTGCTCGCTTAGAATCCGAAATGTTGACCCAAATTAAAAGTCGACAGCAAGAGCTAGACAGCAAAATGAACGAAGAGTGGGCCCAAGCTCGGACCGAAATTCAAGACTATAAGACTCAAAAACAGCAAGAGTTAGATGAGTGGAAAGCCAACTCCGAAGCTGAGTTAGAAAAAACTATCTTAAACCTCATTTCAGATACCCTAAAAGAAACCATCCACGTTACCCTAACCCCCAAGGAGCACCAGCAATTAGTATTTGAAGCCTTAGAACGAGCCAAGGAGAGTCATGCCTTCGACGCCCCAGATCCAAAGTGATTTAATGGCATTAGTCCGCTCATTGCCCACCGTCAAAGACGCGGTCCAAGCCAAACAAGGCTTGCGCAGTTTGCGCGATGAGCTGCTCTATCGTCATGCCGACCAGCCACTATCCTTAACCGATACTGCCAAAATGGAAGAGTTGGAAATTAGTGAATTAGTACAAGCCTGGTTTAATTCGCCAGCCGGAGAGTCGATTGTTGAGGATATTAAATCAGTGGGAGCCGATGATGTACTGCAAGAATTTGAGGCAGCCCTTAAGCAAGTCGAGTTGGTCCAGCTTAACTTAGCCTACGCCGCCCCTACTCAAGACCTATCTCGTTATCACCGCTGGTTTAACCAAGTAATTGGTAAGTCGGTGATGCTAGATGTCCAGGTGGATCGGCAGCTCCTAGCCGGTGCCAGTTTTGTTTACCAAAATCATTTACACGATTACAGCCTGCAGCAACAAATGCCGGAAATTGAGGCCCTGCTTTTGCAGAAAGCCAAGGCTGTCGGGAGTAGTGGGTAGGATGTTGACGAGATAATTACAATACTTAAATTATTTCGTCATCCTGGAGCCGAAGGCGATAGGATCTCTGAGATTCTATCTCTCCGCTGCGCTTCGCTCCAGAATGACTGAGTAATCTCAAAATTTATGATTAAAACCTACGACGAATACATTAATGCTAATCACGAAACCGGATCCATTTTATCGGCTCAAGGTTTCTCGGCCATGGCCAAGGGGTTGCCTCAAGTAGCGGTTAACGAGCTCGTTTTAACCGAGACCGGCGCCTTGGGAATTGTCAACGCGTTGGGGGAGGATACCACCGAGATTCTCATGATCGACCGCAGCGGAGCGTCTAAAGGCGAGCCGTTGGTGGCAGTTAACGAACTGCTGTCGGTGCCAGTGGGCGATGCCCTATTAGGTCGGACGGTCAGTCCATTGGGGGTAATACTAGATGGTGGCGAGCCGTTAGGCGAAACCGAAATGCGGCCACTAGAGCAAGATGCCCCACCCATTTACATGCGCGACCGCATCAACCAGCAGCTCATTACGGGGGTAATGCTATCCGATTTATTGGTCCCACTTGGTCGGGGTCAGCGCGAAGTGGTTATGGGTGACGCCAAGTCGGGTAAAACCAGTTTTCTGCTCCAAATTTTAATGCATGTTAAAGATGAAAACATGATAGGTATTTATGTTGGCATAGGTAAAACTCGTGCTGAGCTACGTCGTATTTCTACCTTACTAACCGAAAATACCGGCTTTCCCATTGTGGTAGTGGCTGCCTCGGCGTCCGATTCCACAACCTTACAGTATCTGGCCCCCTATGCTGGAATGACGATGGCGGAGCATTTTAGAGATAAAGGCCAAGAAGTCTTTTTAGTGCTAGATGACTTAGGTAACCATGCTCGAGCTCACCGCGAAATTTCCTTACTCAACAATCGCCTGCCAGGCCGTGATTCGTATCCAGGAGATATTTTTTACACCCACTCTCGGTTGCTCGAGCGTGCCGGAAAAGTTAAAGGCCAAGATGGCCAAGGCCACACCATCACCCTTATGCCTATCATCGAAACCATTGGTGGCGATTTAACTGGATACGTCCAAACCAACCTTATTTCAATGTCAGATGGCCACACCCTGTTTGATCTAGAGACGTTTTATAAAGGTATTCGACCAGCCATCAATATTGGGCTGTCGGTGTCTCGTGTAGGTAAACAAACCCAAACTAAATTACAAAAGTACGTGGCCAGCGAGCTACGAACTATGTTAGCCCAATACGATGATGCTAAAAACTTTGTCCGATTTGGCGCAGAGTTAACCGACACAACCAAGGCGCTGTTTTTAAAAGGTACAATTTTTGAGGAACTAATTAAGCAGGACCTATCCACCTATCTGCGCCGGGAACAACAGTTAACAATTATGCTAGCTCTCCTCGATGGTTTTTTTGATCCCTATCCAATTAATCAAATCCTTGAAGTCCGGTACTTTTTACTCGAAACTCTAGCCAACCCTAAGCATGAGCCATTAGTTAAAGCGCTGGCCGAAAGCGCCGACGAGTCGGTCCGCAAGCCGCTTCAAGAAGCATTATATGCCGAGTTAAAGCAGCGCATTCAAGCCCAGAAGCCCGCCACCGAAGATCCGCAGACAGTCAAATCACCAGACAGTCAACCACCAAGCGATTCGGCTCAGCCAAATCAGGAAGCGAAAGGCTCGCCTAGCGCAAACTCCGACCAAGCCAGTGGAATGCAAGATGCGAAGCAAAAGCCCGAGGAGGCGGGGAAGAAGGAGAAAACTTAAAACTCAAAGCGTAAAACCACAGCTAAAAGGTAAAAGTTTTTAGTTTTGACTTGTGGTTTTGAGTTTTGATCTTTGACTTTTGAGTTTAGTTTTATGAAAAAACTAAAACAAATTGAACAAGAATTAAACGATGTTGGCATGCTACGGGATTTAACGTCCACTTTTGAATCAATCGCCGCTCAGAATCTGGCCAATACCCGCAACAAAGTACTCTCGGCCCGGGCTTTTCTAGAAGAAGCCCAGAAAGTCTATACCGAAGCTCGGGACATCTTTATTGCCGATCATAAACTAGTCGAAAAAAAGTTAGAGTACCACCAGCAATTATCAATTAAGCAAGACAATGGTAAACATTTATCCATCGTTATTGCTCCCAATACCAAGCTATATGGAGCCTTGCCCGATCAATTACTAAATGCCGTTACCGAAGAAATTCGTAAAGAGCCTCGCGACGTCTTGGTGTTGGGCAAAGTAGCCGAAGATCATTTTAGTCGCCTCAAACCACCAATACCCTACACCTCAATCCCGGTAGAAGATGAGGATTTTACGATTGAGCAGATAAGTAAAATTGTGCATCATGTCTCAGCCTACCGCAAAGTAACCGCTTATTATAACCACTTTCGCACCATCTTAACCGCCGATGTATTGGAAGCACCGTTAAATTTGGTCGCTGCCGAGAGTAATCAAGACCAGCCTCCCTCACCCGAACCCGAGCCAAAAGGTTTAGCTAAATTTATTAAAAAAGATGATGCCTTGTTTGAACCCAGCTTAGAAGAAGTCCTTAACTTCTTTGAAACGACCATTCTCAAAACCTTACTCCGGCAAAAGGTTCGAGAGTCGCTCTTATCCCGCTATGCCGCCCGAATGGTGGCAATGGATGTAGCCACCGAAAACGCCAAAACTGCCGCCAAAGGGTTGCACCGAGATATGCGCCGAGCCAAACGGCTCAAAGCCAACCAACGAATGCTCGACTCGTACTCGGGAATGAGTCTGTGGAAGGGCTAGGACGCTGGAAGCGTTTTAGCCCTGGTATCTAGAGCTATTAGTATCTAGTATTTAGTATTCTTGGGAAAACATTGTAATATGGGTGTATAGTATCTGGTATGGATAACTTAACTCGGAGTCTAATTAAATCCTTCATAGACTTACGTGCCTGGCAACAATCGCACCAGCTTTCCTTGCGTATATATAAGATTACGAAAGCCTTTCCTTCAGAAGAGAAGTTTGCGCTAATCAATCAATTACGGCGTGCTTCGGTTTCAGTTTCAAGCAATATTGCGGAAGGTTTCTCTCGTAATACATCTAGAGATAAGGCTCAGTTTTATACTATGGCCATAGGATCTCTATACGAAATTCATAGTCAACTACTGTTAGCTAAAGATTTAGGATATATATCTACCGAATCTTATAATGCGGTATTTACCCAAGTTGAATCTGCAACAAAGTTAACTAATAGGCTAAAGTCCAGTGCATACAAGCTTGGCGAGCTAGCTACCGTTAAATGATAACTTTTGTTACTATTAAAGCAGCAGGCAAGCAATATTCTAGTGTCTGAGATGATGCAAATGCGAAGTACGTAAGTTGTCAAATACTAGATACCAGATACAAGTAGCCAGCTACAAATTAACCACTGCCCATGGAAGATACTCTCCACGAAATCCATCAAATCCCCTTACCCTCCGAGGTAGAAGACCGACCACCGGTTCAAGGCACCATTATGTCTATTCGGGGGCAAATCGTGGAGGTGGCCTGCTTAGAAGAGCAGCCCCGGTTGCAAGAATTAATGGTTAGCCCCGACATCGAAAAACTGCGGATGGAGGTTATCCGTTTTGCCCCCTCCGGCAATGTCGTTTGTGTTGCCATGGGAACCTTAGAGGGAGTCCGCCGAGGCACTCGGGTCACTGGCACTGGTAAAACGATCGAGGTTCCGGTTGGCGATAACGTGAAAGGCCGGATTATGAACTTGTTTGGTGACCCGGTTGATGGTGGCGGCCCTATTGACCGCGGCCGAACTAATTCTATCTACGCCACCGCTCCCGATTACGTGAAAGTTAAAACCTCGCTCGAACTATTAGAAACAGGCATTAAAGTACTCGACTTCTTTACTCCATTTGTCAAAGGCGGCAAAATCGGCTTCGTTGGTGGTGCCGGAGTGGGTAAGACCTTCCTCATTACCGAGCTAATGCACAATATTTCTAAATTCCACTCTGGAGTATCGGTTTTTGCCGGTATTGGTGAACGGATCCGTGAAGGCCACGAATTATTTGAAAGCCTAGAAGAATCGGGAGTATTAAAGGATGTAGCCTTAGTCTTTGGCCAAATGAACGAAAACCCCGCCATTCGCTCTCGGGTTGGTCTAAGTGGAGTTACCGTGGCCGAGTTCTTCCGGGATGAGCAAAAAAAGGACGTCTTATTATTTGTCGATAATGTCTTTCGTCTTATCCAGGCCGGTAACGAAATCTCGACTATGACCAACACCATTCCTTCCGAAGGGGGATACCAAGCCGAAATGATGAGCCAAATGGCGGCCTTCCAAGAGAGAATTGTCTCAACTGTCGATGGGTCGGTCACCTCAGTTCAGGCAATTTATGTGCCATCCGACGATATTACCGACCCCGGCGTGCAAGCCATTTTGCCATACATGCAATCTATGGTAATCCTTTCCCGAGCCGTAGCGGAGCGCGGCATTTATCCTGCCATGGACGTGTTCGAGTCGACTTCTTCCATTCTAACTCCCGACGTTGTGGGCAAAGAACACTACGATACGGTTTTAGCCGCCCAATTATTACTAAATAAATACACCGAGTTATCTCACATGGTGGCCATTATTGGTGAAGCTGAATTGTCAGCCGAACAGCGGCTGCAGTATAACCGGGCCAAAAAGTTAATTAACTATATGTCGCAACCCTTCTTTGTCGCCGAAGCTCAAACCGGCCGTCCTGGGTATTATGTTGAACGAGAGCAAACAGTGAAAGATGTCCAAGCTATTATGCGAGGCGATGTCGATGACATACCCGAGTCCGACTTTATGAATATTGGCGCCATTAGCACCATCGAAGAAGTCAAATCCGGCAAAAAGCCAGAGGAGAAGCCAAAGGCTTCTCCGACGACTGACGAAAGACGAGAGACTGCAGGAGATGCAACGGGACAGCCGAATGCTGCGGACGAAGGACAGCAAGGCGACCAGACTGCAGGAGACAACAGCCAACAGCCCACAGTCTCTAGTCTACAGTCTCCTGGCGCATCAGCGCCAGTGATAACCGAATCCACCAAGCCAATGGATGTCCAGTTAGCTCAAGGTACAGCTGACGAAGTCAGCCAGTCGGAAGTCGAGGGTAGTGAGTCGGACGAGCAGCCTGCGGCAGAGATCCTGAAACAAGTACGGCAAGCCGAACGGGAGTCACAGGATAACAGTCATTCTGGAGCGACAGCGATAGAATCTCAATCTCCTAACTCCAGTCTCCAATCTTCTGGTACCCAAGCATCGCAGGATCAATCACCGCCTCCCGCATCCAGCATCCCGCATCCAGACGCGACTGCGTTAACTCACGATCCGCGCGATCCCTTCTATAAGCCTTCCACCCCTTCTTCGGGCGAAGCCGAAACGGTAGTAGTGTCTATGGCGGGGGATACGGTTATTGGCTCGCGGGGTAGACCGGGTGAATTTAGAGAAAATGAAGATTCGACTGCATCGAATCAGAATGCGGAAGGCGGAACGCAGAAGGCGGGTGAGGAGCAAAAAGTAACGACACCGCATCCCGTATCCAGCATCTTGAATTCCGAAGAACCACAGGCTCCAGCTAATTGGGAAAAAGAAATAGGCGATATTTTGCCAAAAGGGGCAAAATAGTATTTAGCCATTAGTATTTAGTATCTAGAAAATTACAATTAAAATCCATTACCAGATACCAGATACCAGATACCAGATACCAGATACCAGATACCAGATACCTACCCGCTATGGCTTTTGTTAAACCAACCTTTAACCTATTAATTACTAACCCTGAGCGGATCTTTTTTGAAGGCGAAGCGTATAGCTTGTCCTCAACCAATAATTCGGGGCCATTCGACATCCTACCCAACCATGCCCATTTTATTTCGTTGCTTAACGACGCCACGGTTGAGATACTAGATAAAGATAATAAAAAATCAGCCTACAAAATCTCTCGTGGCCTCATTTCGGCCAAAGCTAATAATGTCCGGGTATTTGTGGACTTGTAGACAGTAGACAGGCACTCTATAGTTGTCGTTATGGCGAGTGGTGGCGAAGCCGTCTTTTATATGGACAATGGATTGCCACGTCGTTAATACTCCTCATTCGAGCCTGAGCGATGAGGCTTGAGTCTTTAGAGTCGAATGGCTTCGCAATGACGACCTAGCATCATTAACAAAACACTTCTTACTCTTGGCGCATTCGCCAGTATTCGTAAATTCGTATAAAATCTATTCACGAGACAAATAGGTTGCCTGCTATACTAGAATTCAAACCAGCCATATGCGAAAAACAATATGCCAGATACGAGATACAAAATACGCTATACTAAAACGTACGGTCATGAAGCGACTTTTGGTTAAACATAGTTATTGGATAATTTTAGCCTGCTGCTTTTTATTTTTTGTGGTGGGCGGGCATGTTCATGGTCAATCGACCGGCTCGACCACATTCACCTTAACTCCGGCTTTAAAGGAGCTAAAAGTAAATCCTGGCTATACCGGCCAGTTTACCTTAACGTTGCTTAATCACAGCCAAGCGGCAGTACCGTTTAAAGTCTATACCCGCAACTTTTTGGCCGATGGTATAGATGGAAAAATTACTTTTGGTGACGATGATAGCTCCAGTTATGCTGCTGGAGACTGGTTAATTCCGGCCACCGATTCTATTCTGTTAAACCCCGGTGGAGAACAACAGGTGTCGGTGGCGGTTTCGGTGCCTGCGAACGCCGAACCCGGAGGGCATTATGCCAGCGTTTTATTTGAACAAATTTTGCCTCAAGGCGTAGCCAGTAAAAACTCTCAAGTCCAAGTAGCCACCCGCATGACGGCCTTAATTTATTTTACGGTTAGTGGAGACATTGTAGAAGCTGGTCAAATTTTAGGGGCCAAAAGCGGCCAAGCGTGTAGTGCCGTAGTCTGCGGGCTCGAAGTTCAGCCGTTTTTCGACCATGGTCCCATTCCATTCCATTTTATCTTTAATAACACCGGCAATATCCATGTCCGCCCCAAAGGCACCATTACTATCTCGCAGTTTGGCCATGAGGTGGCCAAAATACCCGTCCCAGACCGGGCTGTTTTACCTAACAGTCAACGCAAATTTACTACCACCTGGGACAAAGGGCTAGTCATTGGCCCGTACCAGGCCAAACTCCACCTCGTCTACGGTTCTAAAAACTACGAACTAACCGCTGCCACCACGTTCTGGGCCTTTCCTTGGCAAATCGCCCTAGGAGTGGCCTTACTAGCCCTCCTCATTGCCGCGATCATCCTCTCGCGCAAGTACTTTAGGGTAAAGCGGTTACATCATCGAAAGTGATGATGTAAAGAATGCGGAATACGGGATGCAGGATACGGAAATAATTAACTCGTTTTCTGGAAGGCTTTAATCAATCCAAGAATAAGTTTACTAACTCGCGAGCTTTGGTTGGCTAAGAGCCCGAATTGCTCTGTATTTAAATAACCCAGGTCTCTACATATTAGTAATTGATTTTGCACTTCTTTGATTGAACCGTAAGCAATAAAGAGAAATTGCACCTTCTCTTTATTGGATAGCCTAGCGAATCCCTCGGCAATATTACTAGTTATCGAAACAACTGCTCGCTGCAACTGGTCGACAAGATTATACCTTTCGCTGTTTGGTAACACTTTAAGTTCTTTGTAGACGAGCAATACGAGTTTATGCCCTTCTTGCCAGGCAACCAGGTCAGTAAATGAATTGAGTTTTGTGCTTTTCTGCTCTGATGACATGGGCCTACTATATACCTTTGGTCAATACCGCATCCTGATTTCTGTATTCCGCATCCCATATCCCATATTCCCGTATTCCCGCCTCCCGCATTCTAGCTACATTCAAAAACAACACCGCACCATTAACCCGCTACAACAGCTAATTAACATATTGACAAGCAAGCAAGAACTTGTCATCATGGAACAAGCAGGCGTTTTGCCTGGCTGATTTCAGTTGTCATGCTGAACTCGTTTCAGCATCTGGCTACTCCAGTTAGATCCTGAAATAAATTCAGGATGATAGCAAGATAAAGGAGGTGGTAGCAAACACATAAATACCTAAATATTTATGCTAGTAGGCGCTAGATTGCGCCTGGTGCTTTTACCCGACGGGCTCCGTCATTCTAGCGCGGTTGTCATCCTGAATTTATTTCAGGATCTAACCAATAGATGCTGAATCAAGTTCAGCATGACAGGGTCTTAAGGTAAAAATATGTCTGCCAAATAGGCAACAGCATAGCAATATACTTAAACTTATTAGCAGGCGTAACCAAGCGCCTATTCAGAGAAAATTCGAAAGTTCAAAAATCGCCAAATGGCGAAACGGATGCGGGACCTAAGAATAAATCACTAAATTCAATATCCCACATCCCAAATTCAAAATTGTCGGCTTCGTCCGGCAGAAAGATGACAAAGATATATGAAATTATCTACTGTCCACAAACAGCGTCTTGCCAAACTAGGTCGCGTGACCTTGGCAGGTGCTATGGTTGTGAGTTCATTGAGCGTATCAGTAGTTGCTCCCGCTCAGGCTGCACAGTTAGCCCAAAACTCAACTACCATTTCAGATTCTGGTACGTCTGCTGTCACCACCTATGTGATTAGTTTTCAACCACCATCTTCATCCCTAACCACCCTTATTGACCAGGTGGATGTTAAGTTCTGCGCTGAAGCAGGTAACTGGGCTGATACGTGCAATGCTCCAGCTGGTTTTAACCTGGATGCTGGACTAAGTACCGGTAACACCAGTATATCCTCTACTTTTGGTGCTGGCGGCGGTACAGCAGGTACCCTAAATACAGTAACTCGTGACAGTGCTTCTTCGATGCATATCACCATTACTGCAGGTACCGGTACGGCAGAAACAGCCGTTGCCCATACTATCACCATGACTAATGTGGTAACCAATCCGAGTGGTGCAGCAACCTACTATACTCGAGTAAAAACCTCAACCGATGTACCAGCTGACATTGACGTTGGTGAATCAGCTTTTGCGATTTTGAGCCCAGTCACTGTTTCTGGTCGTGTATTGGAAACTCTTACTTTTAACGTTGGACTAGTTGGAAGCGGTTCTGCTTGTGGAACATACGAGAATTCCACTGTTGCAAGTACTACAGCTACAGTGCCATTTGGTAACTTTGTTTCAGGTACTCCGCGCGTTGGATGCCAAACAATTGCTACTGGCACCAATGCTGATGGTGGATACGCAACTACTATTAAAGAAGTAAATGGTGGTGTGGCACCAGTTGGCGGCATGTGTCGACAGACAGCACTAAATTGCAACGCCAGTGGAGGGCAGACCGGTGTAGCTTCAACCGATGTTATCGGTGATACAGTGCTAAATGCTACTCCTGCTGCCTGGACTAATAACACTACCTTTGGTCTCGGTTTTGGGGTGAGTGGTGCCGATAAGGACTCAGCTTTCACCGTTGATGACACTTATCGATCCTTGTTTGGGGTAAATCCAATAAACGTTTCAAGCGATCCTAATCCAACTACAACTGGAGATAGTACAGTGTATGTAGTCTTTAAGGCTGATGTAACTGCTACCCAAACCGCTGGTAACTACCAAAATGCGATTGAGTACATTACGACTCCACTATTCTAATTCACTTAGATATTAGGAACCACAAAAACTCCCGCTTTAGGCGGGAGTTTTTGGTTGGGTAATACATGTACATTTTTATTTGGCGATGTTTTCATGTCCTGATTAGCCTAAAAAAGCCTGCATGTCGGTAGACAGGTTTGGAACGACAGTGAGATGGTGTCATGCTGAGTTTGTTTCAATGTCTAGACTGTGTCTTTATCCGGTATTTAGATCCTTCACTTCGTTCAGGATGGCAAGGGGAGTGGGCCAATAGCAGAACTAAATCAAAAGATAGCCAAAAACTCTCACTTCGGTAGGAATTTTTTGTTTGGACTAATAAAAGTTATATTTAAATATAACTTTTATTAGTTTTTGTAAGTATATATTTTACAACCTAATTACCGTCTAGCATGCCATTCTTGCGTAAGTTTTTGATTCTACCCACTCAATTACAGTCAGGGCATCCTGAGTTGTATCGAGGGATGAGGACAAAGTCTGTCTTCGAGAGCCTAACGACTCTTCAGAGTCTTGAACGGCAGACTCAGACTATCAGGGTATTTCGTCATTGCGAGCACTGAATCAAGTTCAGCACAGGCTCCGCGCGGCAATCTAGGCTGGATAGTTGTAGTATGCTTAGAATATGACTAAGCAGCCCCGTGTTTACGTCTTAACTAATGCCACTCGATGTGTGCTTTATGTTGGTGTTACTTCAAACTTAGCCAAGCGCATATTTGAGTATAAGAGCAGTGCTGCCCCCGGATTTACTCAAAAATAGCACATTGAATTCCATTGTTCTGCATGGTAAAGTCGGGCTATGTTAAACGATAAAGAACTGCAACAATATAATGAAGTCGTACAAAAATCTATTCGACAAGAGCTAGAACCTATCAAGGAAGATATTAAAAAGATTCGCCAAAACCAGCAAACAATTTCTAACTTTTTCGATAGTGAATATCTCGAGCTTCGTCATCGTGTGGAAAAGCTGGAGCAAATTGTAGCCTCAATAACCTAAACTTCTCAAATTAAACAGAACTAAAAGTTTTTGATTCCTGCTTGCGCAGACATGGTAATGAAATAAAAAGATTGCCACGTCGTCACCACTCCTCGCAATGACAGCGAGTTGATGTTACGTAGCATGTTACGTAACAAAAGATTCTATCTCTCCACTTCGTTTCGTTCCAGAATGACTTACATTATTAGAGATTGCTGTACTACCTTCGTCAAAGGCCGACAGGCGCAATGACGGATTAGTATAAGCCAGAAGATGGGGTATGGAATTTAGGATGTAGGATACAGGAGATAGTATTTAGTAGCTAGGATTTGGTTTTGAATGATTTGATTAATCCGTGCAATAGTTTGCCCACAACAATCATCTGTTTTTCTAAAGTAAGGTATTGTTCGCTAGAGATGTATCCAAGGTCTTTTGCTATTGTTAACTGGTTTTCAACCTCTTTAACTGATCCTAATGAAATGTAGAAGAATTGAATTTTTCTTTGAATGATTGTCGAGTAAATCCCTCGGCAATATTACTCGTAATAGAAACGGCGGCTCGCTGCAATTGATCAACCAAGTTGTATTTTTCTGAGTTTGGTAATTTAGATGTCTCATTATAAATTTGCAGCACTAATTTATGACCTTCCTGCCACGCAATGAGATCTTTAAATGAATGTAGTAATCCCTTATCTGTGGTTAACTGCATGCAGATATTTACACCGACTAGTCAAGCACACTACATCCTACATCCTAAATTCCATATCCTAAAACCAGCTCAGCTGGTTTTATATTGACGCTTGCTTGCTCTATTGGTAGACTGATAAAGCAGGCCCATGCTTGACAGTGTCTCTGGGGATAGCTACTATGTTTATATAGAGCCGATATCAAGAGACGGACCATTATTTATTTTTTATAGGAATATAATGAAAAAACCCTTCCTCCTCGCGTCTCTGCCCACCGCACTTATTTTTACCTTAGTTTTAAGTCTCATTTCTCCGGTATTTTCCAATCCTGTTCGTGCCCAAGCCGAAGGCGGTACTCGGATCGGTATTTCACCGGTAACGTTCAATTTAACTGCCAATCCTGGTGATACCCTAGATCAGGTTATTAAAGTTAGGAATGATGCGGCAGCTACTCAACAAATTACCATAGAAGCGGAAAACTTCACGGCCGTTGGCGAAGAAGGTCAGGTGGCATTGACTGATGAAGATACTAGTTTCAACCTGGCTAGCTGGATAGAGTTTGAGAGTAGCACCTTTGTTCTTGGTAGTGGTGAAGAAATTCAGGTTCCGTTCCTCATTCGAGTTCCGGGCAATGCGGAGCCAGGTGGTCACTACGCCAGTGTATTTGCCCATGTCGGCCCGGTAAGTCCAGATGGATCGGGTTCAGCAATTGGCCAAAAAATTGGCTCATTAATACTTTTGCGCGTAGCTGGTGATGTAGAAGAATCTGCGTCGGTAGAATCATTTGCAGTTGGCAAGTTCGATCCTGGACAACCAGTGCCTTTCGAGATAAGGGTCAAGAACCAAGGCTCGGTGCATATCCGCCCTGCAGGATTCGTGACAATTAACGACTTTATGGGTAATAAGGTTAAGGATGTTAGCATTGAAGATAGCAATATATTCCCTGGAGCAATTCGGAAGATACACGCAACTTGGGAAGACCCTGGATTTATCGGCCGGTATACGGCCAATGCCCTGATGTACTATGGCGATACTAACCAACAGTTGACTGCCACCACCACCTTCTGGATCATCCCTTGGAAAACGGTTGGAATTGTGGCTGGTGCAGCTCTGGTTGTCGTATTGATCCTCTGGTTTGGCCGCCGACGAATTGGCCGATCTATCAAAGCTTTGGTATCCGGGAGCTAGAATGTGCGCTCGATTAAACTGCCCAGTTTACTATTTGTAATCTCGTTGTTTGGCCTGCTTTGGCTAGCGGGAGCAGTGAATCTAGGTAGTTTTGATACGTTTGCTCAGATAAGTAAATGTGATATTTTGACTCCGCAAGGAGTATGTACTATCGATGGGGCGGGCAATCCCCCGGGGGCAATTGACTTTCAAGTTTCAGTTAGTGGTTTCGTTCCTGAGACCGCCATCCAGCTCAAAGGATATACTGCTCCTGGTGCCTTCGTGATTGTCAGTGAGGGTACCGATGTAGTGGGCGCGGCTACCGCTGAATCAGATGGTGCTTTTGACTTTACCTTACATGCCCTGCAGGCTGGGTCACCACATGCCCTATCCATTATTGCCTCGACTAGTTACCAAACCACACCTGGTACTGGATTTGTGGTTACGCCTGTTGCAAACTCATTGGTTACCGTCGACAACATCACCTTGCCTCCATTTATTCAGGTTACACCTACCTCAGCTGACTTAGGCAATCCTTTTACTATCTATGGAGAGGCTGCGCCAGGTGCGACCGTCAATGTGTTTGTCGAGTCACCGCTGGTCAGTGCGACTACGGTTGTTGATGCCAATGGTGACTGGAGTATTGATACCATCACAGAGTTTGGGGTATTGCCCCAGGGGTCATATATCACCTACGCCTATCAGTCGGTCGGGGCATTTCAGAGTAATAACTCGCAAATCATCAGTTTTGAAGTTAGAGAAACTCAGAGTACAACCTTCTTAGCCATGAATGGGTATGGCCCGCCGGGGGCATTTATGACCATTAAAAATGGTAATACAGTGGTAGGCAGCGGCATTGTTGATGTTGATGGGACATTTAGCAACACTGTTTCTTTCCCCGATGTTAATGCCACGGTAGATATGAGCATTGTTGTAGATGATGGCGACCAGGTGTCGTTACCAACCGAGTTTAGTGCCAACTTAATCTCCACCCAAACTACCACCGTCGACGATATCCTACTCCCCACCTTTATTAGCGTTAGCCCGCTCATAGCCAACGAAGGCTCGGCTATTACCGCCAGTGGTGTGGCCACTCCCAATGCTACCGTTACCCTAACCATCGAAAGTCCTACCAAGACAGTTGCTCTCACCTCAGATGCAAGTGGTGCCTGGAGTCAGGAGCTGATAGCCGAGTTTGGCAGCCTGCCTGAGGGTGTCTATACCGCCTCAGCCATAGTCAGCCTGCCAGGGCTAACCGACAGCGTCGAATCTCGCACCATTACCTTTACTGTCACGGAAGTCACCACCGCTACCGATTTAGTGGTAGAGGGTATGGGTCCGCCCGGCGCCTTTATTAGTTTTACCGAAAATAGCTTGGTAATTGGCACCGATACCATTCATGCAGATGGCCAATTCTCGCATACTCTTAAATTTAGCGACCAAACCCTGCCTCATACCATTAGCATTGTGGCCAGCAACGATACCCAACAAACCCCACCCACCACCTTTACCGTTACGGTTAATGCCTTCTCGGTTACCACCGTGTCTAATATTATTTTACCAACCTTTATTGAAGTGGTGCCCAAATCGGTACCGTACGGGGATACCGTTATTGCCAAGGGTACTGCAGTCCCCAATGCCTTAGTTATGGTTTACATGCGCGAACCATTAGTCAGCAAGCCCACCACCAGCGGGCCAGATGGTAAATGGCAACTAGACCTCAACACTATCGCTGGGACTATTAATAAAGGGAAGTATACTGCCTATGCCCGGGTTACCACCCTACCCGACGAATATCAAAGCGGCCTCTCCCGCGAAGTTGAGTTCGAGGTGATTGAAGCCGACGAGTGCGCTATCCGCCGCTCCGACCTCAACTGTGACAACCGGGTCGATATTACCGACCTAGGTATTTTAATTTTCTACTGGGGCACTGCCGGAGCCGGCCAAAAAGCCGATATCAACCAAGACGGCACAGTCAATATTCAGGATGTGGGGATAATGGTGTACGATTGGACGTACTAAAAACAGCGGAGCTGTTTTTAGTCGTAGGTGGGAGATCGGAGATAGAAGATCGATAACTCGTCATTGCGAGGAGTGGAGCGACGTGGCAATCTTGCATATAATCTACTCGTCATCGCGAGCGCAGTACGGCAATCCTAGTTAGAGTTATTGAGTTAACTTCTGGTACAAATCTTCCCAAAGTGGGTTAGCTTGCTCAATCAACCGTAGCTTCTTTTCCCTCGAGCCAGCCTTAAGTTGCTTCTCCCGTTTAATGGCAGACTCGATGTCTTCAAATACTTCAAAATAAACTAATTTGTGGACATGATATTTTTGAGTGAAACCTACTATTGAATTTGATCTGTGTTCAAAAATTCGCTTAGTTATATTACTGGTTACGCCAATGTACAACACGCAGCCAGTTTTATTTAGTAATTAATATAAACATAGGATTGCTTCATAACTGAGATTTTACTCCAGTATGGCAAGATTGCCACGCTACGCTCGCAATGACGGCATTATTTTACCTCTTTTTTGGCAATTTTGGCGCAGAGAAGAAAATCCTTTTTGCTCAGTTTTTCGTTAGTCTTTAAATAATTCATGCATATATTTAAAATTTTTAATAATTCTAATTTGTTTTGAATTTCTGTTTTCAAATTTTGAATTTTATTCACAATGCTTGCCCGCTATTGGTTATCTCTATATACTAACTTTATATATTGTTTTCGAATGAAGAAACATTTTTACCTACTAACAAGTTTATGTATAGCGGGTCTAGCACTGTGGCTGCTGCCTACGGCAGCAGAAGCCGCCACCATCCACTTCAACCCCAGCCCTATCACGGTTGGTAAAGACCAGACGGCCGAAGTCCAAATTGTGGCTAGTAGCGATGTGCCGATTAATAGTGTCGTGGTAGAGTTCACCTATCCCACAAATTTAGTTTTGGCGGTAGAGGCTAATGCTCGCGGCTCGGTGTTTCCTATCACCGTCTTCCCTCCAACTCGGGATAATAATACTGGTCGGGCGCAGTTTACCGTGGCCGTTACTCCGCCAGGGTATACGGGCAGCAATGGGGTTATTGGCACGTTGGTATTGCGCGGCCAAACCTTGGGCAATGGCAAGCTCAAGGTAGATAACAGCCAAACCAAAGTTATTGCCGCCGATGGCCACGGCACCAATGTATTTACCGGTTCAACCGACGGGGATATTATTGTAGATAATTCAGTAGAACCGCAATTCATTGAAACCGGTGAAGTTGGGCCGGTGCCCATTGTAACCTCAACCTCTCACCCCGATCCATCCAAATGGTATAAAGATCGGGCGGTTACCTTTACCTGGGAAGGGGCAGACGAATACAACTGGGTCTTCGATCAGTCTCCCGACACCATCCCTGCTACTAATTCCAAAGGCTCGGCGACCTCCACTACCATTGGCGGAGTGGCGGATGGCGTGTGGTACATTCATGTCCGAGGTGTTAAGGGCAACAAATGGGGGGCAACCACTACCTTTAAGGTGCAAGTTGATGGTAGTCCGCCGCCCGGCTTTAGCTTAGGCTTCGATCCAGAGCCAAGCACCGACCCATCGGCATTGCCCGTTATAACCTTCCAAACCGACGGCGCCCAAGCCGGTATCGATAGATACGAGTTGAGCCTAGATGGGGACGAATTTGTGGTAGTTCGCTCGCCATACCAATTACCTCAAGTAGCACCCGGCAAGCACACTATTCAAGTTAAAGCTTTAGATAAGGCTGGCAATGAAACCATCGCCTCGGCCGAGCTGAATGTGGTGCCGTTATCGCCCAAGCCAGCTATTAAATCACCAGGTTCAGGCTTTAACTTTGCCATCGGCGAAGATAACAGTATTAAGGGCACGGCACCACCCAAATCTTCAGTTCAGCTATTTGCCAATGGCCAGTTTGTGATGGCCGTTGATGCCAACGACAAAGGCGAATTTGAAATCAAACTAAATTCTCAGCTGGAACCGGGCGACTACAAGTTCAAGGTCCGAGCGGTCAAGGCCGGCCATTTATACTCCGAATTCTCCAACGAGATTAGTGGTACGGTCGCACCAGGCGGCGGTGGGTTAAATATTGGCGGGTTTGTGATTCCACTTTGGCTAACTTTAATTTTGTATGTGGTAGTAATTTTGCTCTTGCTAGGACTATTAGGGTATCTATATTACCGTTGGCGTAAAGCCCGTCGCGAACAGAAACTGGCCTTGCAAAAGTTAGAGTTAATGACCGAATCCGACCCAACTTCCGAGGCTCCCGCCGACGCGAAGCCAATTGATACCGGGGTTGGGCAAGAAGAAACTAAATAACTTTGTTATTGAGTTCCTTGAGAATACAAAATACAGGATGTGGAATGCAGTAGTAATGAGGTTCCTGCACCCTGCGCCTTCTGTTTGGCTTGTCGTACTTGTTTCAGTTGTCATCCTGAACTTGTTTCAGTTGTCATCCTGAACTTGTTTCAGGATCTCAACTCTTGACTCATCAATATAAACTTG
>CAZQWH010000006.1:0-56937 GCA_964597145.1 uncultured Candidatus Saccharibacteria bacterium
GGCCACTGGTTAACTTAGTCACTTTGCCTCAATTTTTACTCAGTGGCGTATTCTTCCCCACCGATAATTTCCCCAGCTGGGTGCAACCAATCGCCAATAATTTGCCCCTATCCTACTTTAATCAAGCCATGCGAGACATTGCCACCGAGGGCGCCCATCTAACCGCAGAATGGCCATATGTATTGGGGTTACTAGTCTGGGGTGGAGCAATGTACCTCTTAGCCGCCCGAACTTTTAAGTGGGAATAGTGCAAGCTAAGCTTGCAGTAGACAGTAGACAGTAGACAGTAGACAGTAGACAGTAGACAGTAGACAGTAGACAGTAGACAGGTGCTGGCGTCATAGCCTTCCCTTATTCTTATAAAACTTAATAGTAATATTTTTCCAGGCTATTTTCATTCAATTATTGCGCAGTAATAATTGACTATAGGCTATAATTATGCTATAATCTAAATATAAACGGTGGTGGTTTAGAACCTTGAAAACGTGTGTCGGCGATGAGCCGACAACTGCTCAAAAAGGAGTGGATAATGAGCACAGTAACCATTGATAATCTCCAAGCCGCTAAAAACGGCGACGAGTTAGTGCAGTTATTGGACAAGGCGGGCATTGAGCTCTCTTTGGCCGACGACACACGCCTGGTTGCAGCAACGAAGGACAACTTCACCTCAAAGCGTCGGACGGTCGTCCGAACGATGAGGTCGGCGAAATTCTTCAAAGCTGACGGATCAGTCGATGATGCCGTGGTGGCGCAGCCAGACAAGGTGAGCCAGTGGTTCACCAAACTTATGGCTGAATTGGAACCTTTGGACAAATCTGCTGATAAGTCAGAAAAAACTGATGAATCAACAGAGGAGGATAGGCCCAACCGAGTCACCAAGTCGGCAAAATCCTGGGATAACTGGGTTCATGCCGCATTGGGGACTGGTATCTTAACGGAGATCGCAGCCGAGTTTGGCGCAAGTCGGATTGATGACGCGCTTTCGGGGCGCCACCGGGATTCAATTCGGCTTCGAGATCCTGAGGGGACAGCTGATATGCTCGAGGCCGAGGCCCGAGTGGTGGGGCGTGCTTCAAAGTCGTTGACATCCCGCGTGATGTCAAGTCTTGGCACTGCCCTGCAGCTTGGGCTAATTGCACTAGCTGTGATCTCAGCTTTTGTGATTGGCTTCATAGTCTTCTGGCCAATTACCATTCCAATGGTGATTTTGGGCTGGATGGGCTATCGAGGACTCGATCGTCGAGCACGTCGCAATATGTTGCGGTGGGTAGGCGAAGATCTGCCGACTGTCCTAAGGTTGTCAAGGGTAAAGTGGATTGAGTTCTGCGACCCCGATCAGCCGGAAAAATGGCAGAAGGTTTATAACCGAGCCATGGAACACCTCGACAGCAAGCTACCGTGGCACAATTCAAGGGAGGATCGCATTGATAACCTCCTATTCGAGTTGACGGCACGGATCAATCGTTATTACCACAAAGATGGATTGTCGGAAGCCGAGAATTTGGCACGGGCCGCTAAGGTCATGGACGCACCAGATGCTCAGGTGCCTGAGGCAGTCTACCGAATAAATCTTGGCCAAAAGGACAGCGTCGGTTCATCCTTACTCAGTCGCTACCTGGAACACTTGAAAAGCGCCTAATTGGCGCGTGGAGGTGGGAACATGTTCAAGAGTGGAAATCTTCTCAAGTTTGCTACCAAATGGGGAGCAATCTACCTGGTTGCATCCTTTTTGGCCTGGTATGGCCTAGCAGTTTCAGAAAGTCAGGAGCTGATTGATCACGGAGTTGACCGCACCCATGGTCTTCTCTTGTGGTTGATGGACTTCTTCCATATGCTGCCAATCCCTGGCTTTGGCTGGATGGCAGGATTGCTCGCAGAGCAAATCCAAAGCCTTCCTCCCGACATCCCGGTCAAAAATGTACCAAACGTAGACGACTGGGCATTGTTTCGCGCCTGGGCAGTTTGGGCTGCATTAGCTCTGATTGTCTGGCTGATTATCGGGTTTTTCACGTTCGTAGCCCAATCCGTGGACGATGTGCAAGCGGGATGGCGAGGAACCATGCCTTCTCGGTTTGCAAACCGGGTGAGAGCTGCAACTGCAGCTACTGCGGCAGCCAGGCCAGCAGATAATGAGTGGTCTGAGCGAATTGCCAGACTCAAGCTCATTATTGCACCGCTGTGGTGGGTGTTCGTCATCGCGCCTATGATCGCGTTTGTATTGGTTCCCCAGGGTCTCAATATGTATGCGGGAGGTAGCTACACGGTGTGGCCAGTAGTGCTAGCCGGTGATCTGTGGCACGCTGCAAAAGTAGTATTCTCCACGACGGGAAAGATTTTCCTGTTAATCGTTGCAGTGGCTACTATCGCCATCCTTGGCCTAGGGGCAATGCAGGCCACCATCCTGACAAGCCGCCGGAATGTTCCGGCAGGTACCGCATGGCGTGGTGTGGATACTGCATATGCGGCTTCAGTCTTCGGCGTGGAGACAGTCATGCTTTTGGGCATTCTGATCTTCATCATTGGACTGTAGTCCCTAACAAAACGTAACTTGTTGAAAGGCAAGTTGCACACGAGCCGGTTTCATCCTTTGGGATGGGGCCGGCTTTCTTCTTTTTTAAAAATATATACTGACGATTTAAAATCATAGAGACTTGACAGTCATCGCGAGGCGAAGCCGTGGCGATCTTTTAAGGTTGGCGAAGATTGCTTCGGTTGCTTACTCCCTCGCAATGACGCAACCTAAAACTTTTGCCCTTTGACTTTTTCTTTTTTAAAACTTGGCTGGTTAGAATGAGGAAGCGCTATTGTCAGAGCGATGACAATAGCGGCGAACTATTCGCAAGGCTTTATCTCTAAGAGATAAAGCCTTATAATACCGAAGCAATGGATCAATCTCACGCTCAATTTTCAGAATTACAAAATCGGCTTCAAGCGTTAGCCGATAAAATACTTACTCGTCAAAAAACCGACCGGATTAAGCAATTAGAACAACAAATGCTGGCGCCAGATTTTTGGGATAACTCAGATACTGCGGGAAAATTAAGTCAAGAATTAGGCGACCTAGTTAAAGACCGAGAGCAGATCGAGAGCCTGAAAGCGCGAATTGCCGATGCACTCGAGTTAGCCGTTTCTGATGATGTTGAGGTTATGGCTGGCGAGCTTGCAGCTGAGTCTCGGTCTCTAACCAAAGAATTAGACCAACTCGAGCTCCAAACCTATTTATCTGGTCCTCACGATGCCTCGGGCGCCATAATTTCCCTCCACGCTGGCCAAGGCGGCACCGAAGCCATGGATTGGACCGAAATGCTGTTTCGGATGTATTTACGATACTGTGAAAAGCAAGGCTGGAAAACCGAGATGACCGAGCTGGTACGAGGTGAGGAAGCCGGCATTAAATCGGTAGTTTTAGAAGTGGAAGGCCGATTAGCGTACGGCTATCTTAAGCACGAGGCCGGGACACACCGCTTGGTTCGTCAATCACCATTTAATGCCGATAACCTCCGCCAAACCTCCTTTGCGTTAGTGGAAGTTATGCCCATGATTGAACAGGATGACGAGGTTAATATAAACCCCGATGATATTACCTTCGACGCCTTCCGCTCTGGTGGCGCTGGTGGCCAAAACGTCAATAAAGTCAATACCGCTGTGCGTATTACCCATAAACCTAGCGGAATTGTGGTAACTGCCTCTGGGGAGCGATCCCAACTCAAAAACCGGGAATCAGCTATGAAGATTTTACGAGCCAAACTCTACCTTATCCAAGAGGAAGAACGACGCAAAACCGATGCAGCCCTAAAGGGTGAGTACGTTACTCCAGGCTGGGGCAATCAAATCCGTTCCTATGTCCTGCACCCCTATCAGATGGTTAAAGACCACCGCACCAATCACGAAACCAGCGATACCACCGGAGTGCTAGAAGGCGATTTGCAAGCTTTCATTGAAGCGGAAATGAAAAGAGCCGCATAAGCCGGTTATTTTCAGAGACTACAGACTGCAAGACTTCAGGACTGCAGAATGATAAGAATGCAGCTTAATTTAGTGGTATCGCTCCTTGTTTGCCTTAATCAGACCGCGAAGTAATCGGCTTACAGAGGCAGTTTGATTGGAAATACTCATAAATTCTTCATTTTTGATATATTCTAAATCGCGACAAATCAACAACATATTTTGCACCTCTTTTAGTGAGCCTAGTGATATGTAAAGGAAATGGGTCATTTCCTTGGCTGATTGCCTGCCGTACCCTTCGGCAATATTGTTCGTAATAGACACAGCAGCCCGTTCCAGTTGATCAACAACATTATACTTCTCTTTGTGCGGCAATTGATTCGTCGTTTTGTATACTTGGAGAACAAGCTTGTGTGCCTCTTGCCAGGCAATTAGATCCGTAAACGAGCTGATCTTTGCTATAGGAGTTGATTTAGCTTGCATGTGAGTATTTTACCCCTGATGTCAATTAATTCCATTATCCTACAGTCTCACAGTCTCTCGTCTTGCAGTCCGCATAGACTTCGTCTTATGCTTGACCCCCGGGGTCAATTTTGCTACCTTTGAACAGAGCCATTTTTTGTTTAATCAGTGGCACTCTGCCCATGATTCATTACAAACACGTTTCTAAAGATTATCCCAACGGTACCCAAGCGCTTAAGGATGTTGATATCCATTTAACCGATGGAGAGTTCGCCTTCTTAATAGGCCCATCGGGTGCCGGTAAATCCACCCTATTCAAACTACTTCTCCGCGAAGATATTCCAACCCAGGGCGAAGTCTGGTTAAACGATCTAGAAGTGCATTCACTTAAAAATCGCCAAATACCTCAATTACGCCGCCATATTGGCATGATTTTTCAAAACTTCCGCATTTTACCGCGCCTTACGGTGTGGGAAAATGTCGCCTTTGCTTTAGAAGTATCCGGCAAGCCCCGCCATGAAATTGAAAAAATTGTACCCTACATGCTCAAATTAGTTGGGCTTGAAGATAAAATGCAAAACTTTCCCCGGCAACTCTCTGGGGGAGAGCTGCAACGAGTAGCTATTGCCCGAGCCCTAGTTCACGAGCCTACCGTCTTGTTGGCCGACGAGCCTACGGGCAACTTAGATCCAACTACTTCATGGGAGATTGTCGAACTACTCAACAAAATTAATGGATGGGGGACGACGGTACTAATGGTTACCCATAATGCCGATATCGTGAACGCCATGAAAAAACGAGTGATTGTCCTCAATAAGGGGCGCGTAGTTAAAGACCAACCAGGAGGAAAGTACAGCTTACGCTAAGCTAAACACGCCAATATGCCACTCATGACCACCCCTTCTCGAATTTTTCGTACAGCATTGCAGCGGATGCGCCGTAATGGTTGGCATACCGTAGCCGCTTTCGCCGTTATGACGCTTACTTTCTTCATTTTGTCGTTATTTGTGCTAACTATCCTCGCTTCTAATAAAGTACTCCACTTCTTTGAGCAACAACCACAGGTCATTATTTATCTCAAAGACGATGTGACTCAGCAGCGGATAGATGAGATCCGAAGTGCCCTAGAAGCTACTGGTAAAACCAAAACGATTGAATACACTTCTAAAGAGGAGGCTCTAGCCTTTTTTAAGGATGAAATGAAAGATAATCCAGTCCTACTCGAGAACGTGTCAGCCAATGTTCTACCTGCCTCATTAGAGGTTTCTCCCAGAAATCTCAAAGATTTATCGGGGCTAGTCAAGGTTGCTCAAGATCAAAAGTTTAAAGACTTTATTGAAGAAGTGAGCTATCAACGCGATATTACTGAGCGGCTAGCCAGCTGGACCTCAACCGGCCGTCTAGTTGGGCTAGTCTTAGTAGTTTTCCTCGTTGTTGTATCCTTGCTGATCATGCTGGTCACGATTGGGGTAAATATTTCGGCCTACAAGGAAGAAATCGAAGTCATGCGCTTAGTAGGAGCCAGCAGCTGGTACATCCAAGGACCTTTTGTCTTAGAAGGCATTTTGTACGGTATTTTTGCTTCTATCTTCTCGGTCTTAGTCGTCTATATTAGCCTGCCTTGGGTAGCCTCTAAACTCCAGAGTTGGTTAACCGGAATTAATATTTTTCCAATCGAAGTCTTGCCGGTATTTGGTGGACTACTATTAGCCGAAATGCTTTTCGGTACACTTCTGGGAGTGGTTGGCTCTTGGTTAGCCATGCGTCGATCGCTTAAAGTATAAAGGATGTTTAACCATATGCGGTTTAAAGTTGCCTTTTTCATCATTTTAATAGCTGCCATTATCCTGCCTACAGTTGTTCCCATTATCCCTGCCCAAGCCAACATCCAGGATTCTATTAACAGTGCCCTCGAAGAGAAACACCGGTTAGAGCAAGAACTCGACCAACAAAAAAATACCAGCCGAACGCTATCGGAGCAGCTAGCCTACACAGAAAATCAGATTCGGTTAAACGAACTAGAGATCCAAGACACGCAGGGCCAAATCCAGTCAACCCAAAATTTGCTCGTCCAAACAAACAATGACATTCAAAGCGTTACCGATAAACTCAATGTCTTAGACGAAACCGTCAAACGGATGACCGAGGTTGCTGAATCGCGAATTCGCAATGCTTATAAAATGAGCCGCACCCCAGAGTTTGGGGTATTAATCCAAGCCGAAAACTTTACCGGGGTGCTAAAAACCTATCAATATATGAAAGAACTAGAAGCCGAGGACGCACGAATTTTGGGACTAGTAAATCAAAACGTAAAAGAATACAGCGACCAAAAGGCAAATCTGGAAAAACTCAAGTCCGAAAAAGAAACCTTAAAAGCCCAATTAGAAGAGAGTAAGGCCCAAGCAGCCGTCCAACAGCAAGAGTTAGATATTGCCAGGGATAATAAGGATAAACTTTTAGCTGCCAGTCAGAATGATGAAGCCTACTATTCTAATTTAATTAAAGAACAAGAGGCGCTTATAGCCTCATTAGCCAGTGCGGTAGTGGCACCAGGAGCCTCAAGCTTCTGGGTTAACCGCGGCGATATAATTGGAATTCAAGGTAGCTCAGGTTGCGCCACAGGTGACCATCTCCACTTTGGACTGAGGAAAGTAAATATGGGGACTTACCTGGGCGATAGTCGAGACCAAATATCTACTGGTGGTTGGATTGACCCCATGCCGTACGTAGAAAATGGCACCCTAGGTAAGCCATTGGATAGTTACACCATATCGCAACCGTTTGGGTATACTGCTTGGGGCGGCTACGATTATGGGCCAAATGGACACCCCGCAACCGACATGTACAGCTATGTTGGCGCTCCAGTTAGAGCTGCCGAATCAGGAGTAGCTACCAGGATGCAATCAATGTGTTGGGGGAGTTTAGGTAAAGGAGTAATTATTTCGCATCCAAATGGTTGGCAAACGTTGTATTGGCACCTCCGCTAGGGTGCATGTCCTACGATATAAGTCATGAGTATTCGTCATTTTCTGTGGTGGTGGAGTCCAGTTTTGGTCTTGTGTACAGTCATTTTTTGCTTATCAGCGACCCCTAACTTAAAAATCAGCGACGGTCCCTCAGATTACGTCTTGCGCAAAACTGCCCATATGGCAGTGTACGGCGTATTATTCTTAGCTAGCTATCGTGCCTTAATTCAGAATAAGTATGCTCAGTGGAATCTCAAAACCGCAATTTGGGCTGGACTGTTAACAGTTGCCTACGCTATATCAGATGAGATTCACCAGCACTTCGTTCCAACCCGATCTGGGGTTTGGACCGATTTACTCTTTGATGCCGCCGGGGCGTGTATCGCCCTCGTCGGCTTAGCTTGGTGGGGATGGTGGAACAGAGTTTTGTCGGAGACAAACTCTGGTAGTGGGTAGGGTGCATGGGGGTTGGGTGTATTGCGTCATTGCGAGCGACAGCGCGGCAATCTTCTAGCCCCTAACAAGATGGCCACGTCGTTACCACTCCTCGCCATGACGGGAAGGGTGCATTCCTGCGATCTCGCAATCTACCATTTTGACCAAAAGGCCAAAATGGTATAATTATCCCCGATGAATAGCCCACAAGAAGAACTCTTAATTCATTCCCTGGATGATTTACAGACTTTTGCCAATACAATAGCCACCGAGCTCCAGGGAGGAGAGGTTATTGCTTTACAAGGCGAGCTAGGAGCCGGTAAAACTACTTTGGCCAAATACATAGCGGCAGCCTTAGGAGTTACGCAGGAAGTATCCAGCCCAACCTTTGCCTTAGAGCGGCAATATCAAACCAATCAATCATTCACCTTGCATCACTTTGACTGGTATCGCTTAGAAAACTCTAAGGAGGTTGAGGAATTAGGGGTGAAGGAGTTATGTGGTCAGAAAAACACCATTTGTGTTATAGAATGGCCCCAACGAGGCGGTAAATTGCTTCCATCTGATACAATGTGGATATACATCGATTATGTTGATACACAAACCCGAAAAATTACTCTCCATCGTCGAAGCTAAGGCTCGGTTATTGGCTGGTGGCGTTATTGTCTTTCCCACCGATACCGTTTGGGGCGTAGGCGCGCGTTGGAAAAGCCAAAAAGGTGTCGAGCGGTTATATGAGCTTAAAGGCCGAGAAGCTCAAAAACCGTTAGGTATTGTAGTAGCCGACGTGGACCAATTGGAAGAATTAGACCTAGATTTTACCGCGTTAGCCCCACATCAGCACAAGAATATGGTCAAACTAATGAAAGAATTTTGGCCGGGTGGTTTAACAATCGTCTTACCGTGGAAGGGCAAACCCAATTATTGTAAGTGGGATCGACCCACCTTAGGTGTGCGAATCCCTAATCATCCAGTAGCCAAAGAATTGCTGGCTCAAACTGGACCACTACTACAATCTTCGGCTAATTTTGCCGGCGGCCTACCCCCCAGCACTTACGAAGCTCTCGATCCCGACTTTACTCGGCATACTCACGGTGTTTTAGCTGGAGAATCGGGTGGCGAAGCGGCTAGTACGGTAATCGATTTAACCGGTGGCGACGTCAACATCGTTCGCGTAGGTTGTGTCCCAGTCGCCGAAATTGAGCGGGTAATTGGTTCCTTAACCAGCTACACGACATTGCGGCAATAGGGATCGCCTCAGTCTATAGTCTTTAAATACTTTTCGTTTTTACTCGATTTAATAAATCCGTTTAGTAACTTCCCAACAACAGTTGTTTGCTGAGCGACTAACCGAAATACAAAATTCGAAACTCAAAAAGCCCCTCCCCGTCATCGTGCCTGTCCGCCTCTGGCGGAAGCTACGCCGTGGCGATCTTCTCCATATCAATCAAGACCTGCCCGCCATGCTTTCGCTGGCAAAGCAGGCAGGTTGCCGCAGTCGCTCACACTCCTTCGCCATGACGCATACTATTCTCACCAGACACCCCTTCCAACGGTTGACACCAACCGAGCAATTTAGTTACTCTAATAAGGGCACTACTAATTTTATATCCCCTATATTTATTAATTTGATAGCCATGCGAACTTTGTAGCTGAATCTATTCGGTATAGTTGAGTAAATTCAAAATATTAAATCAGAAATCAGAAACAAACCTGAAATGAGAATATTGCAAAAAAGTTTCTGATTTCTCGTTTCGTTGTTGTTTCGAATTTCAAATTTTGAATTTCTAATTTTATCGCCCAGGTATAGAAATTGAGTGCAGTGGCATACATAAGGGAATGTATTTTCTATGGCAACCAAATATTTATTTGTTTCGGGCGGGGTAATTTCGGGCATTGGAAAAGGTATTACGTCGGCTTCGATTGGCACTCTGCTCAAAGCCTATGGGTATAAAGTAGCTGCCATGAAAATCGACATGTACTTTAACATAGATGCGGGTACCTTGCGTCCCCAAGAACATGGCGAAGTATTTGTGACCAACGATGGTCTAGAAACCGACCAAGACTTAGGCAATTACGAAAGATTTCTCGATACCCATTTAACCCAAGCTAGTTATTTAACCAACGGCATGCTCTACGATGCGGTGCTCAAAAAAGAGCGCGCCTTAGAATATGGTGGTATAACCGTGCAGCCCATCCCGCATATCACCAATGAAATCATAGATCGTATCAAGCAGGCGGGTAAAGAGAATAAGGCTGATATTGTCATAATTGAGCTGGGAGGCACGGTTGGCGATTATGAAAATGTCCTTTTCCTCGAAGCCTCGCGGATTATGAAGCTCCGTAATCCTCAAGATGTGTTCCAAATCCATTTAGGTTATTTACCAATCCCTGGTTCATTGGGTGAAATGAAATCAAAGCCAATTCAACAATCAGTGCGGATGCTCAACTCAATGGGCATCCAACCCGATATGATTGTCGGGCGAAGTGTAAAACCAATCGATAAAACCCGTCGTGAGAAAATCTCGTTATTCACCAATGTGCAACCCCAAGATGTAATCTCGGCCCGTGACGTGGATACTATTTACCAAGTACCATTAATTTTAGACCGTCAACAAGTGGCTGAACGACTTTTAGAAAAGTGTGGCTTACCTATTGGCCACAAAGACCTCAGTCGTTGGCAAGATTTAAACGACCGTATTAACCAGGCAGTAAAGCCAGTTAAGATCGCCTTAGTTGGTAAATACTTCTCAACTGGTGATTTTGTATTAGAAGACGTGTACGTTTCAGTCATCGAGGCTCTAAAGCATGCCAGCTGGAAAAATCATGTCTTGCCCGAGTTATATTGGGTCGATAGTGAAACCATTGAAGAGCAAGGCCCAGAGCAATTAGCCGAGATGGACGCAATTGTGGTGCCGGGCGGATTTGGAACGCGCGGGGTAGAGGGCATCTTATCTGCTATTCGTTATGCCCGTGAACAGCAGATTCCCTATTTGGGATTGTGTTATGGCATGCAGTTAGCCAGCATCGAATATGCCCGCAATGTGGTGGGTTTGTCAGCTGCCGATACTACCGAAATTAATCCTCAAACCAAATATCCCATTATCCATATTATGCCCGATCAGGAAAAGAAGCTGCTAGACCGGGATTATGGGGCTTCAATGCGGCTGGGGTTGTGGGACTGCATATTGCAAAAAGGAAGTCAAACAGCTCAGGCATACGGCAAAACCAAAATAGCCGAACGCCATCGTCACCGCTATGAATTTAACAATGCCTATCGAGATCAACTGATGAAGGCCGGCCTAGCTATAACTGGCACCTCGCCTAATGGTGAATTGGTGGAAGTCGTAGAGATTCCCGACCATCCCTTTTTTGTTGGCGTGCAATTCCATCCCGAATTCTTATCCCGACCGACCGAAGGGCATCCATTATTTAACGCTTTTGTGAAAGCCGCGGTTGCTGAAGGTGATTAGAATACAGAGAGCGGAATACGGAACGCATTCTGTCATCGCGAGCGGTAGCGCGGCGATCTTGCTTGAAGTAGATAGCGTTCAGCAATAACTCTGTGGTTGGTAACGTCATCCGGGAGCAAAAGCGGAGCCGGGAGATAAAACTCCTTCAGCAGCCAGCAGCAAAATAATGAACCATAAACCATCACTCAAAAACCACAAAATAATTATCACGATCGATGGCCCGGCAGCTTCGGGAAAAGGTACTGCAGCCTACATTTTGGCGCGAGAATATGGATTGCTTAATCTCGACAGTGGAGCCTGTTATCGGGCCATTGCCTGGCTCGCCTTAGAGAGTGGTAGTAAAATTACAGAGGAAAACAGCCACAAGTTAGTCGAATTATTGAGGGACAATCCACTTAAGCTGGTGCCTAATTTTTCTGGAGAGGGCTCTAAATGTTTTGTCTTTGTTGGAGATAAAGATATTACCCACCTAATTCGCACCTCAGAGATTGGAAATGCAGCCTCTATAGTGGGGAACTTTCAAAAGGTGCGCCAGGTGGTTCGTGAGCATGAACATCACATAGCCGAGCAAAGTAAGGTTGGCATAGTGGTTGAAGGTCGCGATTCGGGAACAGTTGTATTCCCCCAAGCAGACATAAAGTTCTTCCTGACTGCAGCGCCAGAAGAGCGAGCCGCCAGGCGTTTGGGTGAGTATGTAGTAGCGGCTAAAAACATCTCGTATGAAGAGGTGTTAACCGAAATTGTCGAGCGGGATGAACGAGATACTAGTCGGGCATTTTCAGCCTTGCGCATCCCAGAGCATGCGTTTGTTGTCGATTCAACTAATTTAGAAATCGAACAAACATTGGCTATTATGAAGCAGCATATCAACGAGTTTCTCGAAGGCAAGCAGGTTGCAATACTGGAGGAGTGATATAATCTTCTTCGTATTTCGTATATCTTAACGGTTAACTAAAAAACTATGTTTCTACATATCGATACAACTCAACGACAGCAGATGGTAGTCCAGCTTCTAGCCGAAGGCGGTAAGGTAATTGCTGAATATAATGGCACCCAAAGCTTTAACCATGCCCAACATCTATTGCCTTCGATTAATAACTTAGTGCAGACTAATAACCTGACCTTAACTGACATATCGGCTATTACCGTTAATCCAGGCCCTGGGTCATTCACCGGAACGCGGGTGGGAGTGGCTGTAGCAAACGCACTTAGCTTCGCTTTAAACATCCCCGTCAACAATTTACCAGTCGGTCAAGCTCGACCTATATACGACCGCGAACCAAATATTTCCCAACCGAAGCAGAAAAATAGTAGAAAGTAGAGCCGACTCTCCCTGTCATTTTCGACCAACGTGGAGGAATCTTCCCGTGCTGGAGTAGTTGATAGAGCCACCAAGACCCGCCTGCCATGCTTTCGCTGGCAAAGCAGGCAGATTGCCACAGTCGCTCACGCTCCTTCGCAATGACATATACTACCTTCACCCGACACCCGACACCCTTCCCGTCATTCTGGAACGAAGCACAGCGAAGAGATAGAATCTCCTCCACAGTCCACAGTCCACAGTCCACAGTCCACAGTCCACAGTCCACAGTCCACAGTCCAAAGCCTCCTGCTGCTTGTCTCTTGACAAAAGACCTATAGTATAATACAATATACTATATGTTTAGAAAGATGTCTGTATGGCAGATTTGGGGATTGGCATTTAGTCTAATTTTCCTGGATATTGCCTTAATTAGTTTATATTTTAGCCAACCAATCATGTTAAATGGCAGTAGTCGGTCAGATTGGGATTTCCGTATTGCCGAATTACGCCAGCTCGAGACCAAGCCTCAATCAGGTGTGGCCGGGGTAAGTATTAGCCGGAATTCGACAGCAATGTTTCCTACGCCAACTCCAATTCCTACCTTGGCTCCAACTCCAATTTCAACCCCAATTCTGTTTGAAACTACAGTACCATCAACTAATTCTCCGATAATTAAACCATGGCAAATGCCTTTTGGGTCGCTTTTTGGCATCCAAGACACCACCAGGGCCGATTTTAACGGACAAATCCTCTAATAGTATCCCTATAACAACATGACTATATAATTATAGGATTGACAACTGTCAATCTGGGGAGTATAGTCGCCGCCATGAAGCGTTACATTTGGGTATCAGCTTCTGCCCGGCTATGTATAATTTTCAGCCTATCGTTCTGCCTGCTATTAAACCAGGTACTCTTTGGCAATCTGCCGGTGTTGGCCGACAGCTCAGAAATCACGCCTCCATCATTTTCCTACGACACGATCGAGTACAATCATGGTGGGTCTATCCATTTAAGTTACGACAATAGCCAGACAGCAATAGCCTGGTATCTCTGGGTTCTCCCGGTAAGCTCTGGTGGAGATATGACAGTTGGTCCAATATTGTTTTATCGTACTGCTCAAGGGCCACCACCTACTTCACTATATTGGAATGCGCTCGATGCGCCCACTGGTGGCGCTCCTTATCCAGAAGGTAATTATATAGTGCGTTTTGAAGTAGCCTACCAGCAGCAATCTCGAACAACAACTGGACTACTCACGATTGGCGAGCCAGCCAATAACGGTAGTCCTGGTAAGCCACAGCTTTCCGCGAGCCCGCTTGTACAGGGTTTGGGTGGGACAATTTCCTTTAACTATACCCCAGTATCAACCTCCGATTTGCCAGTTTTTATGTGGCGATGGGGAATTATAGATGACTCACCAGATAATTACACCTATACCCAACTTACGACACCACAAGGCAACCAGAGCTTAAGCCAATTACCAACCGAAGTACAATGGCAAGGTCTAGCAAGTGATGGGCGAGTGGTGCCCGCTGGAAATCACTACAAATTACTAGTTGAAATGCTACTATTAACCCAGAATGGGCTAGAATATACCAGTTTCAGCACGCTCGTGGAAGTGCAAGACGCCGCAACTATCCCCACCCCAACCATAACCCCATTGCCCTCACCATCACCTACACCCACCCCCATCCCATCCCCAACTCCTACCCCAGAAGGAGACGTACTCAGTCAAAACTACGCCACCCTCCACCCCGTGCTATTTATTCACGGACTAAACTCGTACCCCAGCATGTGGCAGGATACTGTGCATGACACTGACTATTTTTCCCTGCTCAAGAAGTGGGAGTATCCTAGTGAATATCTAGCATCCTATACCTACACAGGTAAAGGCATTGGAATTGGCGAATACAATAACCAAGGTCACATCCCTGATGCTGCTACTGGAATGCATGATGCCGTGCTAGCCCTAAGTGAAGTCTCTAAAAGTAATGGAGGTGATGGACAAGTAGATATTGTGGCGCACTCGATGGGAGGATTGATTGCTCGGCAATATATTAAATCTTATAAACCCAGAGATTTAATCAGTAAACTCATTACAATTGGAACGCCATTTGACGGTAGTTGGGTGTTGAAAGAATATAATAACTTGTCTAACTTCCCAATACCTCAAGTAAATATCAATCCACTTAAATCTCAAATTAGAGACTTCCTGCTTATAAACGAGGGTCTAGATTTAACTAGCTATGCAATTATAGATTTAACCCCAGGCAGTAAATTATTGAACAGCTTAGATTACTCGGACTTCAATACGCATTATTATGCCTTATATGGTGATATTAACATCATTCCACATTTCGGATTGTTTAATCTAGTTTTAAGAGGCGAAAAATTAAATATTGGAGATCTTTTTGTCGATACACTTAGCGCTACCAAATTATCTACAGGCCAAGATCCGGCGAAGAGTATGTTTTATCAGTATGCACCGATAGCATTAAAATTAGTAAGTACTGGATGGTTTAGTTATAAACTAGAATTAGAGAACTCGGACATATTGAAACTTAAATACTCACATAATAATCTATTGTCACAACCAGATGTTCAGGATAGAATTAAGTATATATTGGGAACAAATTAAGTGGTCAGACTTTTTCGTATTACATTGCTTTCAACCATTAATACCCTCGCCCTAGTCTTATTTCAGATGGCAGTTCTTGATTTTATGGTCAGTCTTATCCCATCATCAAGTTCAGGTGAGAAAGGTACAGTTTTAATTATTTATTACTTAGTTGGTGTTTATTCAAGCTATATTATTGCTCCAGTTGCTCTTCTGATAACCTTCTTATTAATCCGATTATTGTCTAAGGCTCAAGCATTTCGTCACTCATGGCTGCTAAGTAAAGAGAAACTTAACAGGGATTATTTGTATTCAGTGGTAGTGGCGATCTTTGCCCTAGCTTTATTTACTCTTATCCATTAAGCAAGCGTAAATATTGGTTACAACTGCTTTGAAGCCTTTAACTGTTTAAAGATCAAAGTATTTACTGGGGAGCATATGTTAGCACACCGTACATAATCGCCAGTCTTTCACGATATTCAAGCTTAGAAAATGGCATAACTAAGAAAAATAGAGAAGTTCTCCTGAATAAATCGTTTTATTTGGAAGTATTATACCTTCATGTAATTTCTGCTTGGCTGTTTTGATGTTGGGTGCGTATAATGCAGGTAGTAATTAGATTTGTATTGCGAATCTAGAAGTTTGGGAGGATTTGTATGAAGTTGCCGTCGTTTATTTATACGCGTCGTTGGTTTGTAATTATTGGCCTAGTGGTTACACTAGGTTGTTTGGTTGGTGTGCTTATCTATCAGAGTGGTCAAGATCGTAATAGAGAAGTTCAAGCAGATAATCTAAAAAACCAAGAAAGTAACCAAGAGAGTAGTAGCTCGGCACAACCATCTAACCAGTCCACCTCTTCGGCCTCAACTCCAACTACCAAGCCCACCTCAACCCACAAAGCCTCTTCAGAAACTACTGTCCAAGCAGAGCAAGCCATGTTAGCCGTAAAAACGGCTATCGAAGCCAAGGATGGTCAGAAGCTGTATGAGCTGTTGAGTGCGGAAATGAAGTCAGTCTTCACCGTGGATTCGGTCGCCACCGCTTTTGCTCAGGCAGAAGGTCTAACCATTACTCCTGTAGAAGATCTACGCATTGCCGGTGAATGGGCAAGGCAAAATGTGCAAGCTATAGATCCAAGCGGCCAAACCATGCATTTTGGCGTGGTGCTACATTTAGAGAATGGTCAATGGAAATTGTATGGCACCGAAAAGCTAGGTTAAGATTTGGCCATCGAAATATCCGACTTAGCGCCATGCAGTGATAATCGAAAATAAGAAATCGCCCCAACCGTTGTTACGGGGATAACTTGAGTGGCATGAAGCACTAAGGCGTAAGCGGCAGCCGCATCCGGGCTAACTCCAGCACCTAATGCCAATAAACTACCGATAGCTGCACCATGAAACGTGCCAAAACCAGCTGGGGCAGAGGGTATTGCCGTTGCTAGGTTAGTTAGCGCAATCACAAACAGCCAATTCATAAGGGGCAGGTCAAAATTAAACGCCTGGCCAACCAAAAAGTACACCGTGCCCTCACAAATCCAATTGAGCACACTCGCAACAACGACCCAGCCAAAGATCTGGAAATTTCGCAGAGGCAGAACTCCGTTACGAAATTGTTTTAGCTGGTTAGCCCCGATATGGAACAATTTCTCCAGCCAGCCCGGCACCAACCCATAAGTCCATTGCCGCATGGCACTCCAGTGGTCTGCTTTGCCAAAGATCAGCCATAGCATAAAAACCATGGCTCCACCAAAGGCGATCATCCCCAACAGTAATACCGTATTTGTCCAGCTTGGAGCCGAAATGCTTTTGAGTGATAAAGCTAAAACACCCAGCAATAATAAACCATCCAAGATTCTGCCCAAGACAGTAACCGATAGCGATGAGCTAAGTGGAATTTGCTCGTGTTGCCGTACCACATACGATAGCATGACTTCACCCGCTCGAGCAGGCAAAACATTATTAGCCATGTAGTTAATGGCAATATACTGATAAGATCGACGCAAGCTAATCTTGCGCAACGGTCCTAAAATCACTTTGAATCGAAATCCGCGAAAAATAAAACTGGTTAGTGATACCAAGACTGCCGGGATTAACCACCAATAGTCTGCCGATAGCAAGGTGTCAATAACCTCTTGCGGGTCAATAATAAAAGCTAACAACAAAATAAAGGCAATGCTAATAAGCATACCCAACCAAGGCATAATCTTAGATTTCATACCTTATTAGGTTACAGGTTTATGGGGTCTTGAGGCAAGAGGACAATGAGATACCGAGAGACGGGGGGCAGAAAATGAAGGAGCAAGACTTTTGACTTTGGACTGTGGACTGCTGGACAGTTAAATACCAAATTCAAAACTTGAAATTAGAAACAAATCCCAAGCTCGAAATCAGAAATACCAAACCCATAAACCTAAAAACTATAAACTATAAACTATAAACCTAAACCCCGATCCGATATACGATATACGAAATACGATCTACAACCCCCTTCCCGTCATTCTGGAACGAAGCGCAGTGAAGAGATAGAATCCCTTCCAAAGTCCAAAGTCCAAAGTCCAAAGTCCAAAGTCCAAAGTCCAAAGTCCAAAGCCTCACAACTCAACATATCGTATAATTAAATTAATGAGATTTATAAACAGTCATCAACACCAAACCCACTCTGCATGTCAATTGTATTAGGTGCAAACGAAAACAAATATTACGAAACTCTCAACCGGTTATTCGCCATCACCTCGGTAACCGTTATTTTCCTCTGTCTACTATGCTTGCCCCTTATCCAAGTAAGTGAGCGCGACGCTATGCTGTATTTAGGCTTATTAGGCATAAGTACTGCGCTAACCATTATTAAATACGTCTGGCTGAAAGATAAAATTAGCTATGACCATGGCTACTATATAACCGATGTGCTTAATCCAATAATGACTGGATTACTTATTTATATTAGCGGTCGATTCGGCCTCTATTTATATTTTATTTTCTTCTTGCAATTAATGGGGAGTATAGCCTTGCTTCGTTTTCGCCATGTAGTGGTTAGTGCAGTTATGATCAGCACTATTTCCACCTTTTTATTTTTTATCGACGACACCTTTCAGCTCGGAGATACCGAGCGTTACGTTGCCGGGCTCGTCCTTTTGATGGTGCTCTTTTTAATGACCGTTTTTACCTATGTTGTCATGCAGGAGCAAATTCGAGTTATGCTACAAATACAACATCAGAAAAGCCGATTCATTCAAGATGTATCTCATGAACTTCGAACCCCTTTAACGGTTATTAAAGGCGTTACAGGTCTGATGCGGGAAAATCGGCAAATCGCTGGTTTAGAGCAAGCAATTGCCGCCAAGCCGGAGGAGCGTTTGCTCGAACATCTTCATAGTGCTACCCAAGACCTAGAAACAATCACCGAACGATTAAGCATCCAATCTCGCCAACAAATTGCCCCAGACGACTATAACAAAGCCGCAGCTCCAATTGCGGCAGAAACAACCAAAAGCAACCAATAACCCAAACTGCTAAGGCCGACTTGAAACAGCTGCGCAATAGCGTTACTCTAAAAGAGTAATGAAACGAACCTTAGCTGGTATAATTTTGATTGTAAGCGTGCTAGTGGTAGTGCCAGTCCAGGCAGCTGAGAATGTATCTCAAACTCTGCAGAGTGCTGGGGTTGAGATAACAACTGAACCGTCACAGGCATCGGCCGAAGCGCTGCTTAAGCTCCCCAGTGTTTATACCATGCCGGGAACATTTACCTACTGGATCAAGCAGATAGTCGAGCAGATCCAACTTATTTTCACCGCCGATCCAGCCGACCGTACCGATTTATTAATGGCCTTTAGCCGAGATCGGTTAGCCGAAGGGTACCAGGCAATTAAAAGCGGCCAAGCCGAACAAGCTCTAGCTGCCCTGCAGCGCTACCAGCAACAACAATTCGATTTAGCCACCAACCTAAACTCTCTCCAGGACACAGATGTAGACATTGCCCCCTACCTCAATCGGCTCCAAGATCAACTGGGAATACAACAAGCCCTGCAAGACTTTGTTAATCAGGAAGTGAATGACAAAGCCAATCGCGAAAAAATTAGTCAGCTGCTAGAGGTGAGCTCGGTTCAGCGCCTAGCCTGGCAGCGCTATAACCAGTCTGCGCTCTTGGGGGCACGTGATGTTCATCCCAACCTGGAAGCCAGCCCCAGCGCTACGCCCTCAGCAACACCAGCTGGAGTAGAGAGTAGAGAGTAGGCTCTTCTTTGTCATTGCGAGAAAAGCATAGCGACGCGGTAATCTACTAGAACATCAGCAATAAGCTCGAAGTCCGAAATAATAAATCCTAAACCCCAATCTAATCGGGGTAAATAAGCTACAAGCTAGAAGAGCTAAAATTAAAACGGACTAGTATTCCGTTGGTCAACGTGCACAGTAGAAGATAGAATCGCTTCGTAAGTTCGAAGCACGCCCCTATCACCCTATGCTCCCTGCCCACCCCCTTGTCGCCAGTCACCTCCACCCTTAACCCTTGAACCTAATCCCTGAAACCTGTAACCTAATAAGTATGAACATTTTAGTCACTGGCGGGGCTGGGTATATTGGGTCAGAAACTGTGGCGCATTTAATTGCCAACGGACACCAGGTAGTAGTTTTAGATTCGTTAGAGTTTGGACACGAGCAGGCCCTGGTGGATGGAGCAGAACTAGTTAAGGGTCGAATTGACGATCAAGATATTCTCAATGCTGTACTTTCTCAGCATCGGTTCGATGGCGTTATCCATTTTGCCGCCTATATTCAGGTCGGTGAATCCGTGGCTGAACCCGCTAAATACTTTGCCAATAATGTCGCAGGTTCACTAGTCCTATTTAAGACCCTCGTAGAGCATAAGCTAGAGAGGGTAGTTTTTTCCTCATCTGCGGCAGTTTACGGTAATCCGGAGCGAGTACCAATTAAAGAATCCGACCGTAAGCAACCAACTAATCCCTATGGCGAAAGTAAATTAATGATGGAGCGCATGCTCTATTGGATGGATCAAGCATACGGGCTAAAGAGTGTGTGCTTGCGCTACTTTAACGCCTCTGGCGCAGCTCTAGACGGCAGTCGGGGTGAAGCCCATCAACCTGAATCACACCTAATTCCACTGGTATTAGCTGCCGCTGCCGGGGTCAGGGAAAATATTACCATCTTTGGCCAAGATTATGATACTCCAGATGGCACCTGCGTTCGGGATTATATCCACGTGGCCGACTTAGCTTCAGCTCATTTAAAAGCTATGGAATACTTAGTAGCTGGCGGTGATTCGAACCAATTTAATGTTGGCACTGGTCATGGCTATTCTAACCAACAGTTAGTTGATATGGCCCAAAAAATCACCAACAAGGACTTTACCGTAAGCTATGGCCAACGACGGTCCGGGGATCCCGACCAACTTATTGCCTCGTCAGATAAAATTCAACAAGTCTTACATTGGAAGCCAAGCCACAGCGATTTAGAAACAATCCTCCATTCAGCTTGGCAATGGCATTCCACCCACCCAGATGGGTATGAAGCAGAGAAGGGCAGTGGAGAGTAGGGAGTAGAGAGGTCATTCTGGAGCGAAGCGTATTTTAGACGCGAAGCGGCTCGTGCTTTAGCACCTAGAATCTCCTCTAAAGTCTAAAGTCTAAAGTCCACAGTCCACAGTCCACAGTCCACAGTCCACAGTCCACAGTCCACAGCCTCCTCTCCCCTTGAACCTTGCCTCTTAAACCTGTAACCTAGTAATTGTCATGAAAATACTTGTCACCGGGGGAGCCGGATTTATTGGCTCCAATTTTATTCACTACCTGGTTAAAAAATACCCAGGCTACGAAATAATCAATCTCGACCGATTAACCTACTCTGGAAATTTAGAAAATTTAGCCCCAATCTCTCATTTACCAATGTATCATTTTGTCCAAGGGGATATTTGTAATGAAGTCGAAGTCGATGCCTTAATGAGTCAAGGAATCGATGCCGTCGTCCATTTAGCTGCCGAACCATACCCAAATCCAGAAGAAACTGACCCGTCACGTTTCATCCGTACCGATATGTATGGTACCTATGTACTCTGCGAAGCCGCTGCCGCCTATAAAGTCGATCGGTTTATTCATGTCTCCACGGCAGCTGGTTATGGCTCAGCCAATCCCGAAGACACTCAACATCGACCAGCCTACGAAGGTGATGCTATGCGGCCAGAATCGGCCGATACTGCTGCTCGGATAGGGGCGGCGATCTTGGCCTCATCCTATGCCAAGTCTCACGATATGCCAGTCACCACCTTGCGTCCGTCGGCCGTGTATGGGCCATATCAATTTCCGGATCAGCTCATGGCTAAATGGCTTACCAGCCTCATTTCCCGAGATGAAATTGAGCTTGGCCTAATGGGGCAGGCAGAACATGATTGGCTCCATGTCAATGATATATGTACGGCTCTAGACGTAGTATTGCATGCTCGCCGTAAAGAGGTTGAGGGCGAAGTATTTAACGTCGGAACGGGCCATGTCCGATCTGAAGTTGCAGTCACCGATCTCCTTACCCATTTTTTGGACCGCCCTAAAGAGCTAGTTAAAGTAAACGAGCAATCCACAATTAGTGAGCAGGCAGTAGATACAGCTAAGTTGGAGCGGTTAGGCTGGCAGGCCGAAATGGATTTCCATAAAGGATTATCCGAGGTCATAGCCTGGTATCAAGATCATCCGGAGTGGTGGTCCAAACTCCGCCAAGCCTCCCCCGAGCTACTCAAGCCCATTGTAGCCGAAACTAACCGAGAAAGCGATTTGTAGGTTCATGAGCACCTCAAGGCGATTAGCCAAAAACTTTGCGGCCTTATCCATGGCCGAGGTTATATCCCGATTACTGGGCGCATTGCTCTCGTTTTACATTGCCCGTGAGTTGGGCGCCAGCGTCTTTGGCCAATTCTCGTTTGCGCTAGCTTTTACCTCCTTTTTTAATATCTTTGTTGATTTTGGCCTATCCCAACTCGCAGTCCGGGACATTGCCCAAGATAAAACGAAAACGTCTCGCTATGGCACAAATATCCTGGCGTTACAACTGTTAATTTCGGGAGTATTAACCCTGCTGCTAGTTGGCATACTGGTTATCTTACCCTTAAACTACACCACCAAACTTATTACGTTCTTTTTTGGTCTTGGAGTTATTCCACTAGCTCTTAATATGCAGTACATTTTGCAAGCTCATGAGCGGATGGAGTTTATGGCCATTGGTCGAGTAGTAGGGCAAATAGGTTACGCTTTACTCGGCTTCGGAGTTATCTACTTTACTCGTGATGTAATCTGGCTCCCCCTTGCTCAATTTACCTCAGCCCTCATCTGGGCAGCAATCGTCTATTATTTTATTAAACGCTATATCAAGTTTAGTTGGGAAGCAATTAAATGGAGTCAGATTACTCACTTAATGCGACTCTCCGCGCCTTTTTTAATATCGGCCATATCAATTCAAATCTACTATAATATCGATTCGGTCATATTGCAGTTCAGCAAAGGAGATCAGGCAGTTGGGCTGTACAATAGCGGTTACAAAATAGTCTTGCTCATCTTATTACTGGCTGGGTTTATTACCAGCGCCTTTTTCCCGTTGTTATCTGCAACTTGGCAAAGCCGTCAAGAAGTATTCCAGCGGACAATTCATTATGCGGGCCGGGTAATGGGACTGGTGGCTTTTCCTACCAGCATTGGCGGCATAGTCTTAGCCGAACCTCTATTACTCTTTCTTTACAAGCGTCCAATTTATACCGAAGCGACGATTAGCTTTCAGATATTACTATTACTGCCCTTAGTTATATTCATCAGCATGATACTTGGACATTCGCTCATCGCGGCTGGACTACAAAAGCAAAGTACGATTGGGATAGTAATTGGCGCAATTGTGAATCTGCTCTTGAATATGGTCTTAATCCCATCATATGGCATTAATGGTGCTGCTATTGCCACATTTGCCGCAGAGATAGCGGTGCTAGGCTATATCTATCCAGTGTATCGAAATCTCATCAGTGAGCCGGTGTGGGTCAGCTATAGTGTAAGGCCCTTGCTAGCCGCGCTCGGTATGGCTGTGGTACTGTATGTGTTGCCCGCACAAGTTCCGGTACTAGTCCAAATCATGATTGGTGTTATAACCTACAGTATTGCCATTGTAGCCATACGAGGGATAACCATAGAAGATTACCGAGCGCTTCGCGAGCAGCAAGTCTAATCTAAGTTTAATAACCAAAGGAACCATAGAGCCAATGGCTAAAAGAATTATTATTGTCGGTGCAGGAATTTCTGGATCAACCCTGGCAGAGAGATATGCCACAGAGCAAGATGCCCAGGTCCTAGTTATCGAAAAACGAGATCATATTGGTGGTAACTGTTATGACTTCTATAACCAGGCCGGAATCTTAGTGTCCAAATATGGTGCCCATCTATTCCACACCAATTATGAAGACGTGTGGCAGTATGTTGGCCGATTCTCAGGCTGGTACCCCTATGAGCATAAGGTGCTCAGCCAAGTTGGCGGAAAACTGGTGCCGGTACCGGTCAACATTACAACCGTTAACCAGCTATTTGGGTTAGATATTCAAACCGAAGAACAAATGCTAAAGTGGTTAGAAGCCGAGCGAGTTAAGATTGGCAATCCTCAAAATAGTGAAGAATCGGCCTTGTCTCGGGTTGGCCCCCAACTATATGAGCTAATGTTCAAGCACTATACTAAGAAGCAATGGGATATGTGGCCAGCCGAGCTAGACGCACTGGTCATGAATCGCATTCCAGTTCGCAGCAACTTCGATAATCGTTACTTCGGAGACGTTCATCAATCGCTCCCCAGCGATGGGTATACAAAATTATTCGAAAACATGCTCGACCATCCAAATATTGAGGTTCGGTTAAATACCGATTATTTTGATGTAAAAGATAATTTGGGTGAGTATGATCACCTTTTTTATACGGGGCCAATTGACCGTTTCTTTGAATACAAATACTCAAATGAGGACACTCTAAAGTATCGTTCATTAAATTTTGTGTTTGAGACACACGACCAAGAGTTCTATCAATCCAACTCGGTTATTAATTATCCGGGGAATGAGGTGGAATTCACCCGCATTGTTGAATATAAGCACTTTACCAAGCAACAACATCCACAAACAACCATTTCAAAAGAGTTTTCAACCTGGGATGGTGAACCTTATTATCCAGTGCCCAACCACGCCAACCAGCGATTATATCAGGAATACCAATTAGAAGCCGAGAAGCTACGCAATATCCATTTTGTCGGTAGATTAGCCAACTATAAGTACTTTAATATGGACCAAGCCTTCAAAAATGCCCTCGACTTATATTCCACCCTGGAGCCTCAATCATAAATGAACAGCTTAAAGCCAAAATATCGAGTTGCGGCGATTGTGGTCACCTATAACCGCCTCGCCTTACTCAAGGAGTCTTTAGCTGCGCTCAAATCTCAACGGTATCCTTTAGCTAAAATCTTTATTATCGATAACGCATCGACCGATGGCACCCAAGCCTGGTTTGAACAATCGTCACTAGCCCAAGATTATACATTCCAATTCATTCAGTTAGGTAAAAACGTCGGTGGCGCGGGTGGTTTTGAAGCGGGAATGTCTTACGCCATGAGAGAAGAGTATGATTGGCTGTGGCTAATGGATGATGACTCCATTGCTGAGCCCAAAGCACTAGAGTCCCTCTTAGCCTCCGAGCTGGCTCACGAAGATGAGGTCGGCGTATTATCGTCAAAAGTTGTGGGAGTAGAGGGTAATGTTTTAGATATGAATCGTCAGTTTACGTTCGATTCCTGGACTGGAGATCGGCATTGGGTAGATCTAAGTCAATTTAAGCAAGAAGCGTTTGAGGTCGACTGCACCTCATTCGTCGGGTTTTTGATTCGAACTGATGTGGTAAAAAAAATTGGACTACCGATTGGAAGTATGTTTATTCACTTCGACGATCATGAATATTCTCTGCGTGTTCGGCAAGCCGGTTACAAAATAATGGTTATCTCCTCCAGTAGCATCGTTCATAAACTAACCCTAATGCGCGACAAGGATTCCCGCTACCTTTATATTTTCCCCAAGGAGTTATGGAAGTATTACTACGGACAACGTAACGAGGTCTGGGGCTTAGTCCGGTACATTAACCCTTGGTATCGAAAAGTTGAATTTATGGCCAGGCGATTTTATTGGCTACTCAAATGGTCAACAGTTTTTATTCACTTTGATCATCCCTGGTTACGCTTGCGTCTAGCTTGGCAGTCATACTTTGATGCCTGTCTTGGTAGACTGGGTAAAAGAATTGATCCAGTCACATTTAATCGGAACTTACAGTAGTTATGGCTAATTCAACCAAAACCACCTCTCAAAACAATCCGGAAGTGCCAGTAGCCGCCGTCATTGTCACCTATAATCGCCTCGCCTTACTCAAGGAATGCTTAGAGGCCTTAACTAAGCAAACTACTAAGTTGAAAACCATCTACGTTGTCAATAATGCTTCCACGGACGGCACTGATGTTTGGATGCAGCAGCGAGCCAGTCAATCAAAATCTCAAATCCACTATCTATCTATGGAACAGAATTTAGGTGGAGCAGCCGGATTCGAATATGGGCTGCGTCAAATTAATCTTGATGCCTATGACTGGGTATGGATTATGGATGATGACTCAATTGCTCAGCCCAGCGCCCTGGAGCAACTACTAAATTTGCCCTCGGCTAAAGACAGTGCGGTTGGAGTCATGTGTTCAAAGGTTGTCGATCCAGCGGGTGGTTTAGTTAATGTGCCAGCCATGTTCGACTGGACATTTGGCAAAACGCATCCTATACCCTTAGCTAGTTTTGACCAAGCCCAAACCAAAGTCGACGCGGCAACATTTGTCGGCTTTTTTGTACGAACAAAAGTGATTCGAAAGGTGGGTTACCCCAAAGGCGATTATTTTATCCAATCGGACGACTTTGAATACAGCCTCAGAATCCGCCAAGCGGGATATAAGATCCTCTTAATCAGTAGTAGCCTCATACTACATAAAATCACTGTAATAAAAGAGAAAACACAGCAGGGTGATTACATTCCGGCCAGTGAGTTATGGAAATACTACTATCTGCTACGCAACGAGATTCTATCATTATCGCTATATCTACCGACAACAATTAGTCGCTGGAGATTTTACTTATGGCATATATATCGAGCTACTAAAAACAGCTTTAAAATTATGACTCAAGACCACAAACACCTCCGTCTCAAAATTGAATGGTGGGCCCTAATGGATGGGATATTGCGTCGTTCGGGAAAACGCCTCGATCCGGTAAAATTCAAGCAACGGCTAGTTGGGGAAACACAATGAGGCCAGCCTTAGTCAGTGCAATTATTCCCAATTATAATTACGGTGGCTATGTAGCCGAGGCCATCCACAGCGTCCTTGGCCAGACCTATTCCAATATTGAGGTAATAGTTGTTGATGACGGGTCCACCGATAACTCTATTGAGGTATTGAAGCAATTTGATGCGGATCTGATGCTAATTCGGCAATCGAATCAAGGGGTTGTAATAGCTCGAGGTAATGGAGCTAAGGCAGCCGCCGGCGAATATATTTTCTTTCTCGATGCCGATGATGTTATTCATCCAACCTATGTCGAAAAACTGGTAGCAGCTACCAGGACATCAGGGGCAGCTTTTGCCTATTGCGATTTTGAATACTTTGGCTTGCAAAATCAAATCGTTCGATCTTGCCCCTGGAATAAACGTAAACTACTGTACCGAAATTATATTATTGCCGCCGCCCTCATCGAGCGCAAAGCCTTCGATGCGGTTGGTGGGTTTAGTATTGAGGTGAATCAAAAAGCCAGCTTTGAGGATTGGGACTTATGGTTGAGTTTGGTTGAGGCCGGCTATAGCGGTGTCTATGTGCCGGAACCCTTATTTAAATACAGACTGCACGGCAAAGGTCGCAATGTAGCTGCCTTGGCACAACGGTCTAAGTTAGAAAAAATTTTGCACCAACGCCACCCTAAGCTATATAAAAATCTACCCAATATGGCTTATTTAACCCTCTTTCGTACAGCTAGTCGGCTACGCAATGCAATAGTAAAAGCTCCAGGGACGTAGGGGACATGTAGGATATAGGATGTGGGATGTAAAATCGGACTGCTGGACTGCTGGACTGCTGGACTGCTGGACTGCTGGACAATTATAATACCAAATTCAAAACTTGAAATGAGAAACAAATCCCAAGCTCGAAATCAGAAATACCAAACCTAACCACCTACAACCCGATATGCGAGATACGATATACGAAATACGAAATACGAAATACGAAATACGAAATACGATCTACACCCCCCTCCCCGTCATTCTGGAACGAAGCGCAGCGAAGAGATAGAATCTCCTTCCAAAGTCCAAAGTCCAAAGTCCAAAGTCCAAAGTCCACCGTGCTTGTCAGCCAATCTCACAGGTGATACACTTTTATTCAGTCCCAAATATTGGGTCAAGTAGTTCTTTTAGGAAAAATTCATGAAAAAATCTTCAACCTCTTCTATTTTACTAGCGTTTGCCTTTTTCTGGACCATTGCCACCCGGCCGGCTTTTGCCTACTTAGACCCTGGCACTGGTAGTATGATCTTTCAGGTAGCCTTAGCCAGCTTGTTTGGCGTATTACTCGCTATCAAGACATTCTGGTTACAAATTAAACACTTTGTCCTCTCAACTGTTTTGCACAAACAGGTTGAGGTTGAGGAAGTGCCAGCAAAATCAAAAAAGGCTAAGTCATGAGTCAAACGACATCTACGGTTTCCCTAGATGCTGCCTCTTTCCGCGATCCCAGCGGTGCCATATTTACCCACCAAGGAAAACTATACCGAACGGTCAATGCCCGCTACCAAGACCATTACGACCAGCTCATGGATGGGTTATATCAAGAATTAGTAGATGAAGGCCTATTGATTGCTCACAAGGAAGTGTCGGCAACGGATGGCCTCCCTCAAACCGCCTACAAGGTTATCCAGCCAACAGTTGTGCCGTTCATCTCCTATCCATATGAATGGAGTTTCAGCCAACTTCAAGATGCGGCTCTACTCACCTTAAAAATTCAACGAATTGCCATGAAACACGGCATGAGTCTTAAGGACGCTAGCGCCTATAATGTACAGTTTTTAAATGGCCAACCCATTTTTATTGACACGCTCTCGTTCGAAGCCTACAAAAATGTACCGTGGGTAGCTTACAAGCAGTTTTGCCAACACTTCTTGGCCCCTCTGGCGCTAATGTGTCACACCGATTTGCGGTTACAGGATTTACTGCAAACTAATATTGATGGCATTCCGCTCGATTTAGCCTCAACCTTATTGCCAACCAAAACCAAGTTGCAACCCGGCTTGTTAATGCATATTCATCTACATGGCCGCAGTCAAGTCTCGCATGCATCCGATGGTGCTGTGGCTGCTCAAGGCCAAGCGCCCAAGACGACAGCCGCTATGTCTAGCCAGGCACTGTTGGGACTGATTGGTAGCTTAGAAGGAGCAGTGACAAAGCTCAAACCTAAAGGACAGCAAACCGAGTGGGCCAGTTATTATGTTAACAATAACAATTATGTTGATGCGGCCATGAAGCACAAGCAAGAATTAGTGCGAGGGTATGTTCAAAAGCTAAAAGCTAAGACCGCTCTAGATGTCGGAGCCAATACTGGTTTGTTTAGTATGATTGCCGCCGACGAGGGCGCATTTACCCTGGCCATGGATATCGATCCCTTGGCCACCGAAGGGTTGTACCGACACCTTAACCGTGAGGGCGACGTGCGCCAAGAGCGTATTTTACCCTTAGTGGTGGATATTACGCAGCCTAGCCCAGCCTTGGGCTGGAATAACCAAGAACGAACGTCTATCTTAGATCGTACATCGGTAGATGTCGTATTGGCCTTGGCCGTGGTACATCACTTGGCTATCCCCAACAATATTCCACTAGACATGATTGCCCAAGTTTTTGCCCGGATGAGCAAAAAAGGTTTAGTGGTAGAGTTTATTCCCAAAGAAGACTCCCAGGTGAAGATTTTATTAGCCACCCGCGAAGATATCTTTAACAACTACACCAAGGAAGGGTTTGAGGCTGCCTTTAATCGATATTTCAAAATTAAGCAGGTCGAACCAATCAAGAAATCTAAGCGATTCTTGTACTTAATGGAGAAGAAGTAGCAGGTGCTCGCTATTTTGTTGGCAGCAGTGAGTCGACTGGCGACGGCCGACTACTACTTTACATGGTGAAGTATATGAATCAGGGTATCAAAAAGATAACAGCCCCAATAAACACAGCGCTTGGTAAAATGAATTGGCATAAGCCGTATATCTACCTTACACCGCTTCTCATCACCTGGTATGTCTTTATTGCGCTATATTCCCACAATATCTCTGGCATTACCATAGACTATTTCTGGCGACCATTTCTGCTGGCCACCCTAGCAACCGCTATCTTTTTCGTCGCTATAATTAGCTTATGTCGCAATCTGAGCCGAGCCTCTCTACTTGCCAGCTTTTTATTAATCACCTTCTTTGCCTATGGACACATTGCGACGCTTATAGGCGGTCAAGATTTCGATCCACATCTGGGCAACCTCATATTTGCGGTTTACGCCCTGCTCTTGGCTGGGCTTATTTGGTACTTTAAAAAAGGTAGTCCGGCTATTGGGCAAATCCTTAAATATCTTGCAGTCATTACGGTTGCCAGTATTGGTATTGCGCTCGTTACGGTTATCCCCGTCGAGATTGGGCGATATCAGGCCAATGCTAAATCGGTGGCCGTGGCCAGTAATTTACCCACACACAATCCTCCCCGTCAAACTGCGAGCAAGCCCGACATTTACTACCTTATTTTCGATCGCTACGCTGGCGTCCACACCCTTAAAAATTATTACAATTTTGACAATCAACCGTTTTTAAATACCTTGCGCGACCAAGGGTTTTATGTGACTGAAGATAGTTATACGAATTATCCCAAGACGACGTTTTCTTTATCTTCCTCATTAAATATCGACTATCTCCAAGCCTTAATCGATGAGGATGACCCCTCTCTTTCCGATGCAACCACTATCGCCACCTTGCTCTCTAATAATAAAGTCGGTCAAACGCTGCAAAAGTTAGGCTACACCTATTACCATCTTGGAAATTGGTACGAGCTAACCGACACTATGGCCATTGCCGATGTGAACGTCCAACCCGATCAATCCGACTTCCCGCGCTACGATACCTTTACCGACATGATTCTGGAGTCCACCTACTACCCCTTAATCCAAGCCTATCTGCCATTTACTCAGAGTCCTCAAGATTCAAAAATCAGGCATCGCTTATGGTCCGAATTTCAGCACCACCAAATCAACCAGCTGATCCCAAACCAGTCTCCCAAATTTGTAGTCATGCATATGTTACTTCCCCATAATCCATTCGTGTACGATGCGAACTGTAAACCGCTCAATCCACCTCTCGATCGCTGGGATGCATCTCCACAGGATTACACTAATCAGCTGCAGTGTGCCAATCAAGTTATTACCGACATCACCAGCCATATTCTGCAAACGGCCGCTAGTTCTTCAATAATTATTGTTCAGTCCGATGAAGGACCAGAAGCTAAAGTCAATAAAATGCCGCATCACTGGCAGTTCCGAGACGCCAGCACCGAGGATATTAAAGAGCGATCCAATATTCTCAATGCCTATTATTTCCCCGATCAAAACTATAATCAGCTCTACCAAAGCATATCGCCGGTCAACACCTTCCGCACCATTTTTCGACAATATTTTAATCTCGACACGCCCAACTTAGAAGATAAAACCTACGTTTTCCCCGACAAAGACCATTTATTCGAGTTCAAAGACGTCACGCAGCAATTGATTGCTGAGTGACGGTAGGGGGTGGCTTTGCTTGACTTAATAAATCCCTGTAGTAATTTATTCGCCATAATTGTTTGCTGAGCTAGCCAATCGAAGAAAATAAACTCGAATAAATAAAATTCCAAATTCGAAACAATAGTAAAATTTGAAAATTGAATAAATTAAACTTGACAATGCTTACTGAAGAGCTTATAGAGAAAGGCGTGCAGCAAAATTCTGAGTTAAAACTTTATAACCTGGAAGATCGGTGTTTATTATTTGCCCAAGAGGTTCGCAATTTTGTGAAAACTTTACCAAAATCCATCTCAAACATAGTATGCGAAACAATTAACCCGTTCGTCAGCTTCAATTGGGGCTAATTACTTAGAAGTCAATGAAAAGCTGAGTAAAAAGGATTTTGTGTTACGAGCAAAGATTGCTAAAAAAGAAGCTAAAGAGACTCGATATTGCTTGCGGCTCGTTGAGCCTATCGAAAGCGGGCAAGTAACTCAATTAAAGTTGGCTTAGGAAGTCACTGAACTTATGAATATTCTCGGAGCAATACTTAAAAAAGTAAATTAATTTCGAAATTTAATATTCTAAGTTGTCTCGTATTTCACACTTCGTATTTCAAATTTTTATACCCATCTACTGAATGTTCCACTATATCCACTGTACGCTATACGCTCGCCCTCTACGCTAGTATAATAACCAAAGCTATGAAACTCCCAACCATTCCTCATCTTCATTTATTACGCCAGGTTCATCATGCGCCAATCTATCCCATCCTCCTAACAATCTATCCCATCCTCTTTTTATATGCCTTTAACATTCATGAAGTGTCTTTAAATATGCTGTGGCTACCCATGGTCGGCGCATTAGTATTGGCTGGCGGGTTACTATTTATCGCCCATAAGGTTATGAAGGGTTGGAATAGAGCAGCCTTATGGTTTACCGGCTTTGGGGTGCTATTCTTTGGCTATGGCCATTTAGTAGCCCAGTTTACGGCCTCGTTTCACTTGTTTGGTGTTACCTGGCAAACAGATTTAGTGATTTTGGTCGTATTTGGTATCATTCTAACCGTATTTAGTTGGTGGCTGTGGCGTAATCGTCAATTCCATCTAGGTAATGTAAATGTAGTTATAAATGTGATGAGTTTTATTCTAATTATGATGTCAGCTATCACCATTATTCCTACCGAAGTAACTAAATTATCCACCCCGTCTCAATCTCCAAACACCACCGTTAATGCCGCCCATATCACCGCCGACCCTGCCACCTCGCCCGATGTTTACTATATAGTTTTCGACCGTTACGCCGGTCAGCAGTCGTTTAAAGAGCTATACAAATTCGATAATAGCGCCTTTTATGACATGTTAGAGCGTAAAGGTTTTTACATTGCTCAAGACAGCAAGACCAATTATCCTTCAACATCGTTCTCGCTATCTTCAACCTTAAATATGAAATATCACGATCAGCTCAATACCAGTGAGGCCGCCTATCCGTCTCAGGCAGACTACATTTACCCTCTATTTAAAAATTATGAGGTCGGTAAAGTCTTCAAAGAACATGGGTATAAAGTGATCCAGCTAGGATCGTGGTTTATATACACTCATCAAGAGGGGATTGCCGACGAAAATTATGCCTTAGGCTCATCCCGTCAGATAGTAAAGCTAGATGCCTTTACTAGTAAACTTATTAGCACCACTGCTCTTTATCCAATCTTAGAAGAAGTAGCCCCTGGAGTAATTAAAAATAATAATTTCCAGTCACATTATCTGTACGCCGAATATGAACGACAGAAATTTCCCGAAATTACCCAGGAAGCCGGCCCCAAGTTTGTCTTCGCCCATGTTTTAGTGCCGCACGACCCATTTGTGTATGATCGCGACTGTAAGCTGTTAGACGAGAATGTTTCCAACCAACGCGACATTATCCTTAATTACACCGATATGGTAGAGTGCGCCAACAAAATTGCCGAAGCTATGATAGACCAGGCCCGGGCAGCCGCCCAGCAAGCCAACCGACCCGATCCCGTTATCTTGATTCAAGCGGATGAAGGGCCATACCCCCTCCTGGATTGGCGACACGAAGTAGGCCCGTACAACAGTCAAACCACCGCCCAACTCTTGGAGCGTTTCCGCATTCTCAACGCCTATTATTTCCCCAGCCAAGACTATAGCAACCTCTACCAAAACATTACTCCGGTCAATAGCTTTAGAATTGTTCTTAACCAGCTATTTACCACCAACTACAAACTATTACCCGACCATAATTATCGTTTTAAAGACGGCCAGCACATGTTCGACTACATCGATGTCACTCAACAATTACGTAATTATTCAAACCAATAAATGTACAATTAAATGTACATTTATGAGCAATCATCTTACTTGACCATAGTCAACCAGCCATGTACGCTAGGTTAGTTAAGCATTGCCCAGATAGGTTGATCTATCTGCATCCAATTTGGCCTGTTACAATGAGGCTTTGTAAAACTACATGAAGGAAAATGTTATGAAATCTAAGCTTCAGGCATTCGAGCTATTCGAAGCGTCAACTAAAGAAAACAAGGTATTGGCTGGATTATCTGACGATTATTTAACTCTGTCAGAAATGTCCGACGAGGAACGTCAATTTTTAAGCGCTCTCGTTCTACGCAAGCAACCAAAGAAGCTGCTCGAAATAGGCGTGAGTGCGGGAAGCTCCTCAGTCATTTTACTAAACGCTATTAAAGATATCTCTAATGCCGCGCTACATTCCATAGATTATGCTACCGATTATTATCTAGATAACACTAAAAAGACTGGTTTTGTGGTTGATGGGTATACGGATCTATCGTCCAAGTGGAAGCTTTACACTGGTGGTTTAGCTCTGGAGTATATGGATAAAATAGGTGATGGTATCGATTTTTGTTTTATTGATGCAGCCCATATGAATCCGGGAGAAATCTTGGATACTCTTATGGTACTTCCATATCTCAAAGATGACGCCATAATTGTTTACCATGACGTTAATTTACCCACCTTCGTCCATAAAGTTACCTACGATATTAATCGAACCTTAACCAATAATTTATTAATGAGTGCCGTCCATGGTAAAAAGATTATTTTAAAGAACTTCAAGTGGGGTAAAGATTCTCGGACCCATTTCCCCAACATGGGTGCTATTCAACTAAACACCAACTCCAAAGCCCATGTCTTCGAAATCTTTAACTTATTAACCCTCAAGTGGAGCTATTTGCCAACCAAAAGCGAGGAAGAAACAATTATTAAATTCTTTGCCAAGCACTACGATAAATACCCTGTCGACTATACTCGCAAATGCTTTGAGTATCAGCGGTCCCGGTTTAAGGTCTCAACCACGGAAAAAGCGAAGAAATTCCTGAAGAGTGCGGTAATTAGAATGATAGGTCAGAATCGTTACGAGTCACTTATAACTAAGGCCTTAAGATCCTAATCTTTGCACTTTGCATAGCTAGATTGTGTGACGTTGGAGAGTATTAATGAAGATGATCAAAAAAGATAAAGTCTTAATCTTAACACTTAGACTAGGCACAAATTATGGAGGAATACTTCAGGCCTTTGCGCTACAAGAATACTTAAAGCAAAACAAAGTAATTGCAACAACAATAGATCTGCAACAAGAAAACTTTATCCGTAAGATGCGCTTATTCTTCAAGGATGCTGTTCGCAGAGTTTTGCATTTAGTTTCACCCACTGTGCATGATCTACCTTCAGATATTGAGAGCCACCAATGTTTACATACTCAAAGATTTATACAGGAAAACATAAGAACGGTAGGCTCTAAATCCATTCCTGCTCCAGGTGAGTTGGCACAGCAATACGATGCTCTAATAGTTGGGAGTGATCAGGTGTGGCGTAGTGCATATGTGCCCGTCGAGAAATATTTATTTGACTTTGCTGAGGGTCAAGATATCACTCGCCTATCTTATGCAGCATCATTTGGTCGAGATGATTTGTCTGAATATAACCCAGACTTACTGCTCAGATCCGCTAGGCTAGCTAGGAGCTTCGATGCAATCTCCGTAAGGGAGGACTCTGGTGTTGATTTAGTTAAACGCTACTGGGGCATGGACGCAGAGCAACATTTAGATCCAACCTTCTTACTTGATAAGGAGCGCTTCATTGATTTAGTCAAAAGTGATAATGATAAGCTACTCCCATCTAATGGCGATTTATTTGTCTATGTGTTAGATCGTGGCGATGGCAAGAGTGAAGTAATTGATCGAGTTGCGACTAGCCTCAAGCTTAAAACTTTTGAGCTTTTGCCTCAAAGAGCAAATTCACGCACAGAATTTTTTGCTAATACACATAAATACCAATTGCCACCGGTAGCACAATGGCTTAAAAGTTTTTGTGATGCTGAGTTTATAATTACCGACTCATTTCATGGAACAGCATTTGCCATTATTTTTAACAAGCCATTTATAACTATCGGTAATAAAGAGCGCGGTTTGGCGAGATTTACTTCTCTGCTAAAAATATTTGGATTAGAGAACCGACTTGTTTCAGATATATCAGAACTAACAGATGAATTGATTAAAAGTAAGATCGATTGGAAGTTAGTTAACACCATTAAGAGAAACGAGCAAGCGCGTTCAAACACTTATCTAAGTAAATATTTAGGTATTAAAAAACAGGAAGAATAGCATATACGTAATGGGCAAAAAGACTGATTTAGCTAAAAATACTTTAATTATTGGCGTAGGTAAGATCTCGACCCAATTTATATCCTTTCTACTTCTTCCAATTTATACAATTTATTTGTCGCCAGCTGATTATGGGCTAGTTGACTTATCACTTACATATGTGATGCTAATTGCTCCGGTTGTTACAATACAGCTTGAGCTCGCTGCGTTCAGATACTTATTAGATGCTAGGGGGGATCATGTAGTAATAACACGCATCTTGTCGAGTGTCTTACGGTGGTACGTTGGGCTTTTGGGCGCATTCGCACTCATGTCGGTTGTAGTAAATCAATTTATAGATATACCTTACTTTTGGTTGATTTGGGGTGTGGTGATCGCCACGATACTTTCATCATTGCTCTTGCATATTGCACGTGGCCTGGGTGAAAATAAGCAATTCGCAATTGCAAGCATTTTAACTGGGATCGGGACATTAATCGGAACTATTCTATTTGTCGTTCTTCTCCAATGGGGCATTGGTGGTATTTTTATGGCATCAATAGTTGCAAATATAGGATGCGCGTTATATTTATTCTTTACTCTTAAGCTATACGCTAGTCTAAGCATTAAAAATGCAGATGAGCATCTTCAAGGGGCGATGCCGAAATATTCACTCCCTCTTGTTCCAAATACCATTGCTCTGTGGATAATAAATGTATTAGATAGAACAATCATCACAATTATGTTGGGAGTAGCAGCTAATGGTATTTATGCAGTTTCAGGTAAATTTGCACTAGTTCTGGGTGGATTTTTTAGCATACTTCTTTTGTCCTGGACCGAATCAGTATCATTACATATTAATTCGCGTGACAAAGATGCATATATATCTGATGCGTTTAACGCCATCATGACGTTCCTCGCTACACTTGGATTAATCCTTATTGCTGGCCTGCCTTACGCACTCCCACTCTTGATTGACAATCAGTTTGCTGATGCGCTATGGTATACCCCTATCTTAGTGGTTGGTGTGATATTTAGCTCCGCTATGAGTCTATATGGTGGAATCTATATTGCCGAAAAGTTGACAAAAGAAGTTGCTGTGACTACGATCTGGACGGCTGTACTAAATGTTATATTGACAGTGTTGTTGATACCATTCTGGGGATTGTACGGCTCGGCAGTTGCAACCTTAGTGGCTTTCTTATTTGTTATGATTTATCGTCATTTTGACATCAGAAATTACGTTATCATTCAGTATGACGCAAGAAGCTTCCTTCCACTTCTTGTCGGTTATGCGGTTATTTTAACCATATTTTACATTGGGAATGTTTACTGGCAAGCTGCTGGTCTTGTATTTGCCTGCATCGTCTTTACATTACTTAATAAAAATAACTTACTTGCCCTGTCACGGAAGGTTTTAGGTAGATAATGCGGTAAGTGTATATCATTTATATGGGAAAAACTAAGAAAGTTTTTAAAAAGATATTACCTAAAAGAGTCAGAAGGCAGCTTTTTGCACTTCGCGAAGAATGGATTGCCCTACAAGTTTTTCTTTATGATCGAAAGCGATTTAGTGCACATAGCTTAAAAAGCCTTCGACACGCTACTGTTGATCAAATTGACGGTAAATTAACATTCCACGCTCATTCATTAGAGAAAGGGCTGAGTCATGAGCAATTGCGTCTCGGGTTTGGCATGCACGCCCTTGAAGGATTGGCTGAAGCATTAAAGGCATATCAAATGCGGGGTTATGATAAGAACCGTCGGCCATATATTAATGCACTTTCTGTGCTTAAAGAATACATTGATGTACACAATGCAAAGGGTCATGATATTGCATATGTAGACAATCTTTTTGGTGATTTCGCAAAAGAGGCTCGAAAGAGCATTTCAACGATGGGTGGTATTGTTGAAATAAGTGCATCCTCAAAGTCTAACAATAAAAATAAAAATTTTGCGGATTTATTTACTGGTCGATATAGTGTTCGGGAATATGCTGATAGTGATGTTGAGATTGAAAAGGTTAACCGTGCAATCAACTTATCAATGAAATCGCCATCTATCTGCAACCGTCAATCTTCGCGCGTCCATGTAATTACAGATCTTGAGTTGATACGTAAAGTATTAAATATTCAAGGCGGATTAAGTGGTTATGATGCGCCACCTGTACTATTGGTTACCACCACGGAAACGGGTAGCTTCTTGGCATCCACGGAGAGAAATCAAATCTACACGGATGGAGGACTGTTTTCTATGTCCTTATTGTTATCACTGGAATATGAAGGGTTGGCTGCGTGTCCGCTAAATGCAATGTTTACTGTAAAACAAGATAAGTCTATTCGCTCACTACTTAAACTACCTGCAAGTGAGAATATTATAATGTTTATCGGTATAGGAAACTTTAAAGACGCAAGTAATGTGCCAAAGTCATTTAGGTTTAATGTGCACGATATTGTTAATGAGATAGAGTAAGTTCTTAACTAATATATTAGCCCTGGTTGCAGGGTTAGTGCTACAAGGCTGGCGGTTGGTCGTTTGACAGGCTGAAGGCCTCTAGGCTATAGTTTCTCTGTGAAAGATAATCAGCAAGCGGGCAACCTCATTAAGTTAAAATTTTAGATTTCCTGCGGTTTAAATTAATGACTGTACTTCTTATATGTTTTGTTCGTCGCGGTGGGATGGTTCACTATTCTGCACAGTTAGCAAATGCCTTGGTTGATATAGCACAGGTGGAGCTAATCATTCCAGACTGCGTTGATACATCTTACTTTGATTCACGCATTACTTTGCATCGAATCCCAGCGGGTCAATCTGGTCGAGATACCATCCTAAAACTGTTTAACCCACGTTTCTTGATGAATTTGCGGAAACTCTTCAGAGGAACTAAGGCAGAAGTCGTACATATATCCGCTACCCACCCTTGGAATGTGCTTGCTCCGCTCTTTTCTAGAAAGCCAGTTTTGTTTACTGTGCACGACCCTGTTCATCATTCGGGTGAGAGTTGGTATATCCAATTGGTCGATGCTTTAATGAAGCGCTGGGCAACCGGTTATTTTGTTCATGATAAGCAAGGCGCCCAAGCGTTGGCGGGTCAGGTTCCTTCGGGTCGTCTAATCACGGTAGTACCCCATGGTGACTATTCAATGTTTGTGAAAGCCTCCGATGACTATCAGGAGAATACCTTCCTCTTCTTTGGACGGATTGAAGAGTATAAAGGTATTGGAACTCTATTAAACGCCTGGCCGACGGTATCTAATACACTGCCTGATTGGCGCTTAATTATTGCTGGACAAGGTGACCTGTCAGCCTACGCCGAGCAACTCGCTAATCAAGCCATAGAGGTACATAATCGTTATATAACTGACAATGAGGTCACCAGCTTCTTTGCTAGATCAGGCGTAATTGTCTTGCCGTACCACGATGCTACGCAATCTGGTGTGCTGATGATTGCTGCAGCTATGTCTAGGCCGGTAATTGCAACACAGGTGGGAGCAATTCCAACGATCGTTAAAGATGGGGACAATGGTCTTCTCATTCCTCCGCGTGATAGTCAGGCATTGGCAGAAGCCATGATATATCTAGCGAAGCAATCATCGGTGGCTAATGAAATGGGGAAAGCCCTACATAAAACAGTAAAAAAAGAAAGTAGTTGGCTAAAGTCTGCTCGGGGGCATATGAAGACATATACACAGTTAATTAAATCCTAGCCACCATGATCCAATTATTGTCTCAATACTACAAATATTTATGCTATGTGCTGTACCTCGCAGTATGTGCCATACTTCCAGTTTGGCACTATCCCTATGGTCCAGCCATAGTTATTTTTACTTCAATTATTCTTACCCTAATCTTGTATGCAAGGAGGCCGAGCGAGCTACTCAGAGCCATATTTCATTTGCCAGCTTATATTTGGCTGTTTGTAATTATGCTTATCTATTGGGTGGCGAACTTTGTGCTTATTGCCAATGTTCCTATTAACGAGTGGTTGCAACCTGATTTTCTGTCCGAGGACGGAAAAATATTTATGGCCTACTTGCCTATATTTATAGTGCCGCTGCTATTCTACAAGCTGAATCTTAAGCCGCGATGGGGCATCATGGTATTTTTTGTAGTTACCATTATTCTCGCTTTGCTTGCGATCATCCAGTACTACTTAGAGTTTAGGATTCCTGGTTTTGATGCAAGGCAGCAATTGGTTTTGTTCGGCGGAGAAGTGGGCAGGTCATTATTAGCTGGTCTCCGTCAGCAGAATGCAACAGCAGCTTTCCTGCTATTCCCGACCTTATTTGCCGTTGTGCAAACATTCATAACAAAGAGGATTTGGATATGGGGAACAGCTGCTTTAACATTGCTGACAGCTATAGTCTTAACCATTTCCAGATCTGGTGCTGTTGGCCTATCAGTCGGGATATCGATCTTGCTAGTTATGGCAATTTTAAAGTCTCGGACTATACATCATCGGTGGCACAAACTTGTGTTCTTGGCTGTAGCTCTAGTTGTTACAAACTTCGTACTTTATTTGGCTGTAATTTCGGTTCCGTCATTTAAAGCAAAGATTGTTCAAGTCGAATCCTTGCCTGGTCAAACTAGCAAGCAATCATTGCAGCCTGGTGAAGAGTCTCCATCACCGCCTACGCTTAATAAAGAGTCTTCGCCACCGGCAGCTCTAACTGATCCAGAGCCGACCCCAGTAATTGCGGGGAATTTATCTAGCAGGCTGTATTTGTGGCAAAAGGCTATTAACGATGTGGCTACTGCGCCAATATTTGGTGTAGGCATAACTAGATACAATGATAGGCATTACACAACTGAATCACTTATACCCGGGATTACTCGATCAACTGGAGGAGAAATTATTAACAATGATGCTCACGCTCATAATTCTTTTTTGCATATCTGGGCTGAAGCCGGCACGCTGGGACTAGGACTGTTCTTAGCTTTTTGGTTATTAGTACTTTGGAAAATTTATGGTCGAATTAGGCGAAGGGAGTCTAAGCAGGGAATGGCATTCCATTTAGCAGTGCTTGGTAGTGTCATGGGATTGATGGCATCGTCTCTATTTGAACACAATATGGCAGCGCCATCAGTGATGTTTACATACTCTTTCCTACTTGGATTCTATGCCCTGCCTGGAGATCGAGCAATGGGCTTTAACTCTAATTTTAGTACGCACAACACGGAAGGTCGAATTTTATGGTTAAACCATCGGGCTGCCCTGGGCGGAGGAGAAAAAATCCTGCTAACCTACTTGCTGTCTAGTAAAATTGATAAGGATAAATTCCGGGTGGTGACATTTGAAAATGGTGCACTAGTAGACACCTTGCGTGAGCATGGCTATAGGGTAAAGGTTTTAGAGGCCGACAATCGATTTGTTTCTATAGATCGTAATAGAGCTGGGTTTAGCAGCTGGCTTGCCCAAGGCCGAGTACTAGTCGGACTAATTTGGCAGCTGATAAGCTATATAAAATCTGAGGATATTAGTTTGGTGATTGGCAACTCTAGCAAGGCCGATATGGTTGGCGTCTTTTCAGCTCGCATAAGCGGTAGACCAATGGCAGTGCGCTTACACGACACAGTACGGATTGGTGAATTTAACCGTAAGACGTACTACCTGCTTAAACTCTTATTTGTAGCAGGTGTCGATTACTTCATGTCGGTGTCTAAGGTTGTGGATGATAGCTTAGCCACGATGGGTGTGCCGCAAGAGAGGAGGCAAGTTATTTACAATGGTATTGAGCCCCCAAAGCTTGCTTCTAGCACGTCATTAAAATCCAGGACCTTGCCTGGGGGGAAAGGGGGATTGCGCGTGGCTGTTTTTAGCCGCTTAATTCGACATAAAGGACAACATGTGGTGGTAAAGTTGTGGCCTAAGGTTCTGATGATGCACCCAGAGGCAAAGCTTTATTTGGTAGGTGGTGCACTGTTTGACACTGAAGGATATGATGAGTATTTGCGAGACCTGGTATCTCAGCTAGGCTTAAATAAATCAGTCATTTTCACTGGATTTATTGATAATGTGTCGAGTGCTTTACGCGAGACGGATGTTTTGGTGCAGCCATCGCTCAATCCCGACCCGCTACCGACATCAATTATTGAAGCTGTGTGGCATGGTGTATATGTCATTGCTTCTGATAGCGGTGGTGCTAAAGAAATACTTACCAACTCTAAGTTGGGCTCGCTGTACGCTTGGAAGGATAGTAATGAGTTGCTCCGATTAATTATTCAAGCACTCAAGTCTCATCCAAGCACACATCGTCTACCAAGCCCTCGCTCTAACTTTGCCCAAACCTTTTCAATACAAGCATATGTTCTCAATATGGATGAAGCGGTTTTGCAGTTGGAGAGAATCTTGTGATTAGCACTCTTGATCGATATAAAAGCAAGGAAGTATTGCTTGGCGGAATTGCTATGTTGGTATTAATTGGCTATGGTTTAGTATTGCGCTGGTCAGTTTGGCGACAGATGGGCACCTTGAGTTGGGACGAAGGAGCGCATGCCTTGGCTGGAATAGGTCTAAGTAGGATTCCAAGCGGATTGGAGTACATGGGCCAGTTTTTTAGCCAGTATTGGGCATCTACCGGCAGCTTATTTTTCTACCCGTGGGGATATAGTGCTATGGTAGTTCCAAGCTATTGGCTGGCCGACGTTACCACTTTTGCGGCAAGGTTGCCTAATTATGTCTCAAGCCTGTTGCTTATTCCTGCTATGTATTGGGTAGGATATGAGGTATTTGGTAGACGCGGTGGATGGCTTTGCGCATTATTGGCAGCAATTAGCCCTTTTATTATTGCTTGGTCAGGCAGGGCGCTCGTAGATGTTCCCATCGTCCTATTCATAGCCTTGGCTCTAGGGTGCTTGTTGAGAGCTATTCAAACAAGCCATTGGTATTGGTGGGCACTTTGCGGATTGGCAATTGGTATGGCTGGCCAAATGAAGCCACCTGGATTCCTAGCTCTAATCCCTCTTAGCCTCTACGGAATTTATGCTGTTTATTCAGTTAAGCTTAAGTTTCGATTACTTGATTATTTTGGCTTGACTATGATGATTTTGATTGCCTGTGTGATAATGGGCAGCTACTTTGCATTCGGTATTTTAGCTCCTCACTTTTGGTGGCTGGGAGAACATGCGGCAACCAACATTAACCATTGGTATCCATGGCAATCAATCTATGCAGAGCCAGGAGATCCGACTTGGCGGTCACTATCCGCCTGGACCTATTACTTGAAGCTTCTACCTCATCAAATTGGCATACCTAGCTGCTTATTTTTATTGTTTAGCTTAACTATTATTTTTAAGACCAAGGATTACAATTGGAGTGCGATAATCTTCTTGTGGTTGAGCGTGATATTCTACTTCATTGTTTTCGCTTTAGTGCCTAACAAGGACACTAGATATACTATGCCGGCATTGCCATTTATCTGGTTGCTCTGTGCTGGAGGTATGCAATTATTGTATGATATGCTACAGAGAAGGAATTGGAGCTGGCATAGGTATGCAATTATTGGGCTATCATTATTTATCATTGTCTTTAGCACGGTGTCGCAAAAGTTAGATCCATTTTATGTAAGTCAGCCTGAATATCAGCTAGCAGAAATCTCGTCTATTATTGCTCAGAATCCTGGGTTGGTAGTAGTAGTGGGGGAGACAAATCATATAAATGTTCAGAATGTATCTTGGTATGTGGCCGCGCAAGATAAAAACCTGCAGTCCACCGTCTATTGGGCTGATCGACTACCTAAAGCAGATTGGATTGTGAGCTCAGTTCCAGTGCAAGATAGTAGATTTGAGTTATATAGGGCTTATGATAGCCAAAACCAGGGTGAGCAAGGGTTATACTTGTATCAACGCGAGGATTTATGAAAGTTGCCATAATACATGATTGGTTAACTGGTATGCGGGGAGGGGAGAGGGTGCTCGAGGCTATCTGCGAGTTATACCCTGACGCCGATATATTTACCTTAGTCTATAAAAAGGGCAGTGTGGGCGGCCAAATAGAACAGCATCGGATATACGAGTCCTTCATTAATCGCTTCCCCTTTGCCGCAACTAAATATCGCAGCTATTTACCGATTTTCCCTACTGCCATTGAAAAATTTGATTTAAGAGCCTACGATTTGGTGATTAGCAGTAGTCACTGTGTGGCAAAGGGGGTTATCACCAAGCCCAATACGTTGCATATTTCATACATTCATAGCCCCATGCGTTATGTTTGGGACTTGTATTATGACTACTTTAGTAAAGCTCAAACCAACGCCCTTTCTCGAACCATCATCGCAATCACCGCCAATTATCTCCGAAGCTGGGATGTAACCAGTTCGAATCGAGTAGACTTATTGATTGCAAACTCGCACTTTGTCGCCAAACGAATTAAGAAATATTGGAATAAGAACGCTGTGGTCATAAACCCACCGGTTTCAATCGACCGCTTTACCCCTATTAGCAAAAAGGGCGACTACTACCTCGTAGTGTCTGCCTTAGTGCCTTACAAGAGGATTGACGTAGCGGTTGAAGCTTTCAACCACAATGGCCTACCACTAAAGATTGTCGGCTCCGGTCCAGAGATTCCCAGGCTGAAAGCCATGGCTAAAGACAATATTCAATTTTTAGGCTCGCCATCAGATGATGAAGTGATTCAATTGTATGCTAAAGCCAAAGCTTTTATTTTCCCAGGTGAAGAAGACTTTGGTATTACGCCACTGGAGGCTATGGCGAGTGGCACACCGGTAGTGGCATATGGTTCTGGAGGTGTGCTAGAAACTATAGTTGAAAATAAAACCGGAGTTTTATTCGACCAGCAAACAGCACAAGCATTAAATAACGCCATCCAGAAGTTGGATACCATTAAGTGGAACAGTCACAACATGAATACTCATGCTAAAAAGTTTAGCCGAACCCAGTTCAAGGCTCAATTTAAGTCAGAAGTTGAAAAGGCTCAACTTGCCCACAATCAGCATGCTCGTGCATAATAAACGAGACATGCTGTATAAAACTGCAAAGCGATTAATTGATATTGTTGGCGCTAGCATTGCTTTACTTATTTTCTCGCCTATTTACTTAGCCATCGCTATCGCCGTTAAGCTTGATTCACGAGGACCAGTGTTTTATGTCCACGAGCGAGTAACGCAACGAGGGCAGCTATTTGGAATTATAAAGTTTCGCTCAATGAAATTAGAATACTCCACCGGATCCAAATATGGCGGTGAGCAAGCCGAAAAATTCTTGAAGGAAGTCTTAAACGATCCTAAGCGACAAGAAGAATGGAAAAAGTTCTATAAATTAACCGATGATCCACGCATTACCCGAGTTGGCAAATTTTTACGTAAAACAAGCCTAGATGAGCTACCACAATTTTGGAATGTCTTTATGGGTAGCATGAGCTTGGTTGGTCCTCGGGCCTATTTGGCCAATGAGCTACTAACCCAAATGGAGGTGTACCCTGGCATTAAGCCCGATATTAAAAAGTTGCTAACTGCCAAGCCAGGCATTACCGGACCATGGCAAATTGGTGGTCGCAGCAGTATTGCCTTCGATGAACGGGTTGCCATGGATGCCAGGTATGCCATGCGCCAGTCAATTCGGTATGACATCATGATTTTAATTAAAACTCCTATTGCTGTTTTGTTAGGCAAAGGGGCTGTATAGGTTGATAAAATATAGACTATAGGTTATACTATATGAGCGAAAATTTTCTACCCTTAGAGCTCACAAAATTTGAGCAAGGAGATAAAGAAATGTTTCGGCCAAGTCAAGAAATGGTGGAGCTTGGCGATGGAGAGCAAGCTCGGGCAACAACAATGATTGTCGGAGCTTCGCAGCAAGTTAAACTGGAGGTTGATCCCGGGTTCGCCGAGTATGGCATAGACCCTAATGGCCTCCTGATCGACCAAGGCCGCACTAAGGAACGTTGGGGACGATCGGCTGGCCGGACACCCGAAGAGTTTCTGGCTAACTACCCCAATAACAGCTGGGCGGTTTGCCCCTCCAATTGGGGCTGGCAATATGGCCTGGTGGAAATTCGCAACGATCAGCTGTTAGCCGATGCTAACGATTCAACTCTGAATGGTAGTTTTAGTGCCATCTGTCAGCGGAACGGCAAGTGGTCAGCTGAGCAGATTGAGCTGGAAGAGGGCCAACTCAACACTCAAGGAGTGGAGATTGGCTTATCGATGCCGCTCATTGCCCGTGATAGCCAGGCGGTTAATCCCGCTGAGTATATTACGGATTATCGACTGCTGGCTGATGTACGCAACTACGCCAATTTTGCGCCGGACGCGCAAATGCCAGCCGAATTTTGGTTGCTGCTACGTAAAGTGCTTCCATCAAAGCCGGTGGAAGCCCGTCGAATTGCCCGCGGTGACCAAGTCGTGGTGCACGAGCCAGACACGTTGAGCGATGAAGAGCTGGAGAAGCTCCAGGGATACATTGCCGATTACGGTCTGGACAAGTATCTTCACCTCGATGTCCGACGTGACCAGCCTCGCTTCGCGGTTATCTCGCCTTTGCCACTCATCCGGATTCCGGTAGTTGGCTTGGGAGTGAGCAGTAACGGCGAGTTGATGATAACCGCCGTTGATGGTCGGCAAGAAGGCAGCGCTGGCATGACACTGTCCGAACTGACCAGCTACATGCTGTCCCAAGGGGCAGTTGATGTGGGTCTGGGCTGCGCTGGCGGCGACGTGGCCATGGTTCAAAAGACCAACACTGGGTTTGAGCTGGCAAATACGCCGGCCAATCGCAATAGTCAAGGTGAGGCAGTAACCCGACCGGTACCAAGCGTACTAGTTGTCTCGGGGTCATAACCTCAACTACGCAACGGGTGACTCAATGCTGAGCCACCCGTTTTTATAACTCAGTACCACATTTTAATTATTTGCTCAGCTACCTCAAAGCGTATAGCGTTTAGGGTTTAGCGTATAGTGATTAGGAATTAAGATTTTGTTCGATTTAAACTCACTATCAGTGCGCGCAGCATTTTTTGGATTTCTTCGAGCTGAGGTAAGCATTTACTAACATGTTGGGATGTATTTGGATAGACGTCATTGCATATTATAAGTTGAGTCTCTAGCTCACACGCAGAACCTTGAGCAATAGATAAAAACTGTATAAATTCCTTGTGGTGCTGGCGGTCATAACCTTCTGCAATATTACTTGGAATAGTTACTGCTGCTCGTTGCATTTGTGAAGATAAGCCAAATTGCTCTATTGTTGGGAGTTCTCTTGTCAGTTTATATATAAGTGAAACTAATAAAAGAGACTTCTGCCACACCACTAATTCCTTATACGATTGTAGCTTCATGGGGTAACTATACACTTATTTGTCAACGTTCCACTCTACGCTATACCCTAAACCCCATACGCTAAAATCGCCTGGCTGCTGTTTAACCCCATACCACTAACTGTTATACTGGTGATGCCCATCAACCGGGCGGTAGTTAAATACCAGGCAACTCCCCCAATGCATACGATCACGATAGAAACTTTTGATACAAAGAGCCACAAGCCTCACCGAGGTATAATTGGGTTATCTATGGCTAAAAGACGGAGTAAAACGGGCGGTAAATGGTGGCACTTTTGGGGTTGGCGACTTTGGCGATCAAAATGGTTTTTAATGCCAACTGTAATTGTTCTAATTATTTGTGGTTTAACCTACTTCTTAGTCATTGCGCCCATGATTACCCAGGCCAAGGTAGTGCAAAACCAGGTGGAGGTGCTTAAAGCTGCCGCTAAAGACCAGAATCTAACCACACTTAGGGATGAACTTCCTAAATTACAACATGAGCTAGATGCGCTACAGCAGCAGTCGGAACAGCTCGGACTTATTTCCTATTTGCCGGTAATTGGCCACTACTATAACGACAGCCAGCATGCCTTCGCCGCCGCCCATGAGGGCATAGAAGGCGGTCAAATTTTACTCGATGCATTGGAGCCATACGCCCCGGTGTTGGGGTTTAAATCACAGGCCTCTGCCGCGATTGTAGACAAACCCAACGATCAACGGGTGGCTGAGTTAGTTCTGCTCATGCCCGCCATTTTGCCTGCACTAGATCAAGCCACAACCAATTTTGCCCAGGCTAACTACGAAATGAGTCAGATTCAAACCGATCGCTATCCCCAACAAATCCCATTCACCACTTTCAATGTCCGCCAGCAGTTAAGCCAAATCAAGCAACAAATTAATGGACTCAATCAAGGGATTATTCAAGCCCGGCCAGTTTTGGAGATTTTACCGAGCGTGCTTGGAGCCGATGAACCAAAGCGTTATTTATTAATCTTCCAAAATGACAAAGAGCTGCGCCCAACTGGTGGTTTTATGACTTCAACTGCCTACATTACTTTCAATAATGGTAAATTCGAAGTCACCGAGTCTAATGACATTTACGAATTAGACCATAATGAGTCGTACTTGCCAGTACCCATCCCAATGCGTCTTTACAATGCTGCCACAAAATATTATATGCGAGACACAAACTGGTCGCCCGATTTTGCAAAGTCCATGGAAACCTTTGAGTATTACTACAGCCGAGGCAACCATCCGGCCATTGATGGTTATATTACGCTTGACACCCAATTCGTAGAAGATTTAATGAAGGTGACCGGCCCCATAGATGTTCCGGGGTATGGCGAGTTCAGCGCTGAGCCGATCGAAGTTAATGGGGCTAAAGTTTCTAAGGTAGTTTATGAGCTAGAAATTATTGCCCAGAAGAGCGGGCTCAATCAAGACAATCGCAAGAGCGTGATTGGTGACTTAATGAAAGAATTAATTAATAAGTTATTCTCAGAGCCAGTTACCAAATGGCCAGAGTATTTGGATTTAGTCCTAAAGATGGGACAGGAAAAGCATGTGTTGCTAAACTTCCATAACCCCAAAGCGCAAGCGTTAGCCGAAGACAATAATTTTGCTGGTCAAATTACTGCCAGTCAAGCACCTGTAGATTACTTACACATTAACGATGCCAACCTAGCAGGTTTAAAAACAAACTTTTATCTTAAGCAAGCAACTACTCAAGACATTACCGTGGCCAACGATGGCACAGTCACCAAAAAGCTCACTATTACCTATACCAACACGGGCACTTTTGATGGCTGGATTAGTGCCACCGCCCGAAATTACACCCGAGTATATGTACCGCTTGGATCCAAACTAGTCGCCTCTACTGGCGGAGAGCAAAAGGTAGACGTTATGGAAGAGTTGGGTAAAACCGTGTTTGACAACTTCGTTTTGGTTAAACCAAAACAAAGTAAGACCATCACCTTTACCTACGAGTTGCCATTTAAGATTGATGGCAGATATCAAGAGCTAATTCAAAAACAACCCGGTGCTCAAAATTGGCTTTACACAACCAATCTCAATGGGCAGAAACATGAAACGACAATTGATGGAGATAAACAGATCGATCTGGAAATCAAGTAGCATAAAGCCAATTTTGGAAGGGAGTATTGTGTAGGGGTGTGTCGAGTAACTGATTGCTTGTGTCATTCTGGAGCTGAAGGCGATAGAATCTCCACTGCTAAATCATGCCAATCTGAATTTAACTTTTCGATTAATTCTATCTTTTTTCGACGGACTAAGTTCTTGATCGACTTTTCTCGGGCAATGGCGGTGTAAGAATCAGCGTAAACTTCAAAGTAAACTAATTTATTGCACTTATACTTTTGGGTGAAACCTTTAATCTGGCCGGATTTATGTTCAAATATTCTCTTTACCAGGTTGCTAGTAACACCAGTATAAAGAACAGTATTTGTCTTATTGGTGACTATGTATATATAGAATTGCTTGCCCATGAAACAGATTTTACGCTATCAAATCAATAGATCCTATGTGCTGAGGCACGAGCCACTGCGTGTCTAAAATACGCTGCGCTCCAGGATGACGGAAAACCCTTAAGCCCATCATCAGAAACCAGAAACCTAGTTTATTGTTACAATAAACTCTATGTCCAGAACCTATCGCGATAGCGGCATTGTTCTCAAAAGAAATGAGCTAGGCGAAGCCGATACTATTATTCTACTGTTAACGCGCAACCATGGCCTCATCCGTACGGCGGCCAAAGGAGTGCGGCGAATTAAGAGTCGCAAAGGGGGCAATGTTGAGCTGTTTAATCAAATTGATGCACTCATTGCCCAAGGCAGAAACTTAGACATTTTACAGGAAGCGACAGCCATCGACACGTTTGAGCATTGGCGCAACAACCTCAACTTAGTCTCCTTGGCTTATTATGTCACCGATATCACAGCCATGATGTTGGTCGAAGGTGAACAATACCCGTATATTTACGATCGATTAATAGAGTTTTACGCTTGGTTGGGGCGTGTTATTACCAACACATTGCTCGTCCGCTGGTATGAAGTCCAGGTACTCAATCATCTTGGATACTGGTCGACCAATAACTTGACCAGTCAAAGCCACAATGCCTTAGCCTTGTTAAATAGTTTTCAAAATGTAAGCGTAACTCAGGTTGCCGAACTCAAACCTTCAGATCAATTAGCTATAGAGCTAGAGCGTCTGATGAGGCAACAGCTAATTGAAGTGCTCGAACGTGAACCTAAAAGTGAATCGTTTATGTATATGGTGCGCGACCTAGACAGTCGTCTATAGTCTTGAGTCTTGGGTTGGTTGAGCAAGCCTAAACAGGGCATATTGCTACCACTGGAGACAAAAGACAAGAGACTGTATACTAATTAGTATGCGCATAGGAATTGATGCCCGTTTTTATGGTCCATCCCATGCTGGATTGGGTCGTTATACTAAAAATCTCGTTGATCAGCTTGCCCAACTCGATACGCAAAATGAATATGTGGTGTTTCTCCACACCTCAAATTTTGATGTATTTACAACCAAAAACCCCCATTTTACGAAGGTAGAAGTGCCATTCGCCCATTATTCGCTTCAAGAACAAATTGCCTTACCTAAAATTCTTAATCGGTATAAACTCGACGTTGTCCACTTTCCTCATTTAAACGTACCCATTAACTATAAAGGCAAGTTTGTGGTAACTATTCACGACTTAATCATGCATAAATTTAAAAACCGAGCAGTCACAACCAGAGTAAAGCCGGTATACGAATTAAAACATCTGGGTTATAGAGCCGTTACCCGCTGGGCCGCCAAAAAAGCCCAACATATTATTGTGCCATCACAAGCAGTTAAAGACGAAATCGTTGAGTTCTATAAGATCCCCGCTAATCGGGTAACCGTAACCTATGAGGCAGCCGATGATATGGTAATCCCGGCCAGAATTAAGCACAGTGAACGTAAGGCGACTTTAGAACGATATGGCATTTCGGGTAAATATATTATGTATGTCGGTAATGTTTACCCACATAAGAACATCGAAACATTAGCCCGGGCCATGTCTGAGCTAAACCGCAAATATGGGGTAAGCTTAGTGTTACCATCCGCGCGGAGTGTTTTTTTGCAGCGGACTGAAGATATGATGCAGCGCCATGGGGTTAGAGAGTTGGTAGTACTGCCAGGCTTTGTCCCCGATGCAGACTTAGCAGTGCTTTACCAATCAGCCGCAGCCTATGTGTTTCCCAGCCTAGCCGAAGGCTTTGGCTTGCCACCACTGGAAGCCATGATGGTGGGCTTGCCAGTTGTGTGTTCGGATATTCCAGTTTTGCGCGAAGTATGTGGCTCGGCCGCTCGCTACTTCGATCCATATTCACCAGATTCTTTGGCCAAAGTGGTGGGCAAAGTGGTGGCCGATGAGAGTGTGCAGCAAGCCATGCGCACCGCAGGGTACGAGCGGGTCAAAATGTTTAGCTGGTCAAAAATGGCAGAGGAGACTATGGCAGTATACCGCCATAGCCTCTGACTGCAGACGCCAGATACTTGACTATTGATTGTTAGACCTTAGCTTGTTGGATTTTATTAATCCATATAAGACCTTGCTCACAACCACGCATTGTTTATCCAGCTTCTCATGGTCATGGCTGTCGATATATTTTAAATCTTTGCATAGTACCAACATGCTTTGAACCTCTTTCAGTGAACCTGCAGCCATAAATAGAAATTGAGTCATCTCCCTATGTGTTTGCCTGCCGAAACCTTCTGCAATGTTATCCGTAATTGATACTGCTGCGCGTTCCAACTGATCGATTAAGTTATATTTCTCCTTATTCGGAAGTTGATTAGTCTTGGAGTACACCATTAGCACAAGCCTGCGACCTTCTTGCCAGGCTATTAAATCCGTGAAGTTGCTTATTTTGGTACTATTCAATTCATATTCCATGCTCGAATTATAGACTGCGTGTCAATATAATTCTAAAGTCTGATATCAAAAGTCTAGCAAGCTTCATTCTCTGTTATAATCACAAGATGAAGCTTGCTTTAGTTCATGACTATTTAAACCAATACGGTGGGGCAGAGCGGGTAATGGAGGAGCTGCATCAGCTATATCCCAAAGCCCCCATTTACACCAGTGTCTATGATGCCAAAGGTATGAAAGCTTTAGGATTTAAAGCCGAGGGCAAAGATATTCGGACTTCATTTATGGAGCGGATACCGCTGCGAAATAAATTACCACGATATTACTTTACTATGTTGTACCCGTATGCTTTCTCTCGTTTTGATATGTCGGCCTATGATGTGGTGCTATCGGACGCCTCTTATGCGGCTAAATATGTAAGTAAGCGACCAGGCGCGGTGCATGTATGCTATTGCCATACCCCGCCTCGTTTTTTATATGGATACGATACAGATTCATCGGCCAAGATGAATGTGATTGAGAGGGTTCTATCCAAAGGCTGGAAAGTGTATTTGCGCTGGTTAGACCAACGTAGAGCCAAAGGCGTGGATGTTTGGATTGCGAATTCAAAGTCGATTCAGCAAAAAATTAAAAACGCGTACGGAGTTGAGGCCCAAGTTGTCTATCCTCCAGTGAACCTGGCACGATTTACCAATAGGCCGACTAAGGATGATGGTTATTACTTTGTGGTTAGCCGCTTAGGTGAGTACAAACGGGTAGATATAATAGTCAAAGCCTTTAATGAGTTAGGCTGGCCCTTGCGGGTAGTAGGTCGGGGAGCACAGCTAGGCTACTTGCGCTCAATTGCCAAGGATAATGTTCAAATCTTAGATGCACTATCTGATGAGGAAGTAACAAAACAGTACCTCAACTGCCACGCCTTAGTCTTGGCTTCATATGAAGATTTTGGCATTACACCATTAGAGGCCATGGCCTGTGGCAAACCAGTTATAGCTTTAGGCAAGGGCGGGTATCTAGAGTCAGTCATCGAGGGTAAAGCCGGCGTATTCTTTTTGGAACAGACCCCCCAAAGCCTAATCGAGGCCCTGCGTCGTTTTGAAAAAATGAAGTTTGACCCCGAAGAAATTAAAAAGCATGCAGCTAAATTTGGGCCTGTTGAGTTTCGGAGGCAAATCAAGGCAATTGTTGACAGCGCTTTGCGCTAGGTTTCAGGTGTCTATGCTTACGTCATTCTGGAGCCGTAGGCGATAGAACTCTGTCATTGCGAGCGTAGCGCGGCAATCCAGGTATTTATAAGATGATGCTGGAATATAGATCGGTATAGGTGGGATTGTTTATTTCAATTAACTGCAACTTCTTTTCTCGAGACCCAGCTTTAATTTGCTTTTCCCGAGCAATAGCCAAGCTGATATCGTCGTGTATCTCGAAATACACAAGCTTTGTGCAGTTATACTTTTTAGTAAAGCCATCGATTGATTTGTTTTTATGCTCGTGAATCCGTTTGACTAGATTCGAAGTAACCCCAACATAAAGTACCCGGTTGGTTTGATTGGTTATGATGTAGACACAAGGAGATTTATTCATTTGCCGTTAATTGTACAACCATGTTGCAAGATTGCCGCGCTGCGCTCGCAATGACGGTATGATTAAGTTATAGTCAATTACTGATACCTAAAACCAGGCACCTTCCACCTTGATTATATCTCTGATATAATCTGCGCTATGGTTGATTCCTTAGAAAAAATTGTATCCCTAGCTAAACGGCGGGGGTATGTCTATCAGACGAGTGAAATTTATGGTGGTCTGGCCAACTCCTTTGACTACGGCCCACTAGGGGTCGAGTTGCTGCGAACCATTAAAAATCTATGGTGGCAGTATTTTATTACTCGTCGGTCAGATATGGTCGGGTTAGACTCGCAAATTATTCTTCACCCTCAAACCTGGGTAGCCTCGGGTCACGTTGGCTCTTTTAGCGATCCATTGGTAGAGGATACCGTTACCCATAATCGCTTCCGAGCCGATCATTTGATTGAAGAATTTGTCGATAAAAATCCCCATAAATTTCCGGCAGATTTTAATGCCGAAGATCTAACCTTGGAGCAGATGGCTCATTTTATCCAGCAACACAAAGTTACTTCACCCCAGGGAAATGCAGTTACCGCGCCTAAATCTTTTAATCTGCTATTCGAAACAGCTATAGGCGCAGTCTCAGGTGAAAAATCAACCGTATACTTGCGGGGTGAAACCGCCCAGGGAATTTTTTCTAACTTTAAAAATATTCTTGACACCAGCCGAGTTCGGTTACCATTCGGGGTGGGTCAAATTGGTAAATCGTTCCGTAACGAAATTACCACCGGACAGTTTGTCTTCCGCACTCTTGAATTTGAACAAGCTGAAATTGAATACTTCTTTAATCCCTCGGATAGTGACTGGCAAAAGCTGATGGAAGAATGGAAAGCAGCCATGTGGCAATTTGTAACCGAAGTCCTTGGTGTTAAGGCCGAAAACCTACGCTGGCGCCAACATACCGATAAAGAGCGTAGCCATTACAGCAAAGACACCTACGATTTGGAATACAAATTCCCCTTTGGCTGGAAAGAACTGTGGGGAATTGCCTATCGCGCCAATTATGATTTAAAGCAACATCAACAATTTTCGGGTCAATCGTTGGAATATACCGATCCCAACACTAATCAGAAAGTAATCCCTCACGTTATTGAACCAGCAGTTGGCGTTAATCGGCTGTTTCTAATGGTCTTAGTCGATGCGTACCAGCAAGACCAAGATAAAGGTCGAACCGTTTTAGCTCTTAAGCCTGCTCTAGCACCCTATCAGGTGGCGGTCTTTCCGCTACTAAAAAACAAGCCAGATTTAGTGACTAAGGCTCAACAGGTTTACCAAGCTGTAGCTAATCAATTCCCAACCACCTGGGATGATCGGGGCAATATTGGCAAACGCTATCTATACCAAGACGAAATTGGAACTCCTTGGTGTGTCACCATAGATTTTGACACGTTAGAGGATAACACCGTAACCATCCGCGACCGCGACACGCAAGCCCAACAACGCCTCAAAATTGCCGAGCTAAATAATTTCATCGCTAAAGCCCTGAAATAGGTTGCCATCTTTAGACTGTAGAGGGGATTCTATCTCTCCGGCTACGCCTCCACTCATAATGACGGGGAGGGAGTCGGATGTCTGGTGTCGGGATGCGGGATGCGGTAGTATGCGTCATTGCGAAGGAGTGGTAACGACTGCGGCAACCTGCCTGCTTTGCCAGCGAAAGCATGGCGGGCAGGTCTTGGTGGAATCTAGCAGATCGCCACGGCGTAGCCTCGCGATGACGGGGGTGTAGATCGTATATCGGGGTTTAGGTTTATAGTTTTTAGTTTATAGTTTTTAGGTTTATGGGTTTGGTATTTCTGATTTCGAGCTTGAGATTTGTTTCTCATTTCGAATTTCGAATTTTGTATTTAATCATCCCGCAGTTTGGTCTTTTGTCTTCCATATCCCGTATCCCCCCTTCTACATTCTGCCTTCTATTTTCCCCTTTCACCCTATATACCACCCCTTAGTTAATTATCTGAGTTAAATAGCAAACGCATATATGTGCGTATATACGTTTTTTGGAGGTATTGATTCAGAAAATAATAAAGGCTCCCCGAGGGGAGCCTGATATCTAGATTAGACTCGCAGGTAGCGAGTCTGGATCGTATTTGTCTTTACACTGTCGGCACTCTTGCAGGTGTGCCAGAAACTCCTCTCCGTTTCGAACAGATTGGTCAAACTCGCATGGAGATTGCTCCGAATCATCAAGCTCAAGTGCAAGCTGAAGACATTCCGCCTCGTTCATAGCACGCTCCTAGTACTAGCTTTAGTTGGGAATTGACCCAACCTTTCAAGCGTTTACCAGCGGTTTTCAAGTTCATCCCACAATCGGCACTTTGGGCAGGTAGCGAAGTGCTGACGGGCTTTGGCACTTACCATCAGACTGCCCCAAACCTTCTGCGGGCTACCATCGGCACAATCTTCAACGATCGGCTGCTCAGGTATCATCAATCGAGGCGGGTAGACACTCATGTCATAATACCAACCGCAACGCGAATGGTCATTAGACGGCACAACTGTTAGCGCCGTGCTTAATTTAGGACGAATCATGTCCAGCTCCTCTACTTGGTCTCTTGCCTGGCTGATAGTATTCTATCTGAGTCAGCTTGTCAATAGTAGTAATAAAATAAAAAGAATGGCTCCTGGAACGCAGGAGCCGGGGAGGGCAGTGGTGCTACCCAAACTAATCGAGTGAAAGAGGGGCCACAAAGACTGAGATAGACTCAGAGCTACTCAGCCTGGCGCTGCTCATTCTCGTCATCCTCCCAGACAAACGACTCCAGGTTGTCAAAGATTTGCTGCAATTTTTTACGGCAACTCCCGTCTGGACATTGTTTAAAGAAGCGTTGAGATCGCTCTACTTGGTCCGGGTGGCTGGAGTCAATGGCTAGTTTTAGCATCTCCCAGAATTTGGAGTGGTTATGCGGCAGGTACCCATGGAGCGGGTCACTACTCGTCTCTTTGCGGACGGCTGGCAGCCGATCGGAGGGTTTCTTTTTCTCCGACTTTTTCCCCGTAAAATCATCCATGGGAATATCGTTAAGAAAGTCCCAAATCGACCCCGATCCGCCATTGGATGAAGCTTCGTGGCTCATAATCTATCTCCTACACTCAAACCTCTCGTCTGCCCGATAGTAATAGTCTAGTAGAGAAATGTCAATCTGGCCAGGAGGAGAAGGGGATAGAAGATAGAAGATCGCAGTTCGAACTACTAGACGATTAAAATCCCAAAGTCGAAATCAGAAAGACCAAAATCTACAAACTACAAACTACAAACTACAAACCTAACACCTGATATACGATATTCGAACTACGATCTACGAACCTCTCCCGTCATTCTGGAACAAAGCGCAGCGAAGAGATAGAATCCCCTCTACAGTCTACAGTCTACAGTCTACAGTCTACAGTCTACAGT
>CAZQWH010000007.1:0-53591 GCA_964597145.1 uncultured Candidatus Saccharibacteria bacterium
TTAAGCCGTATGAGGGCAACGGATTTTAAGTCCGTCGTGTATACCATTCCACCACTCCGGCACGACTCAACATCTTTATAAAATTTTAAGAGAAACCCGCTTAAAAGCAGGATTTATAGTCCACACTATTGCAATCGATGTTGTAATAGTGTTCTCCTAGAAAGCGAACTCTTAAGCCGTATGAGGGCAACGGATAGATCCTGAATCGAGTTCAGGATGACCAGTCATTAAGGTAATTATAAATGACTTATCAAGTTACCATTCCGCCACTCCGGCACGGTTGACGTTTGGAATTATATCAGATCAAACCCAACTGTGCTACTGCTGCTCTACTACCTGGCGAAGTGTCGTACGGGCGATGATTCTGTAGGGTTGATTAAGCGTAACATCTCGACTTAGAAGTACCACCTGGTCAAACTCAATAATCTCTGGAAGCCAGGTGACGTTTTGGGCCATGTATTCTCGAGCGATGGCTTGACTTTCTGAACTAATATTTTGCGCTAGCGTTAGGTGAGGCCAGGTTTCTTCGACAGGCCCAGATGATAACTGCCCTTGCTGTTGTAGCATGAGTACCTCGTTTTGGAGTGTATCGCGCATTTGGGTTAACTCATCTGAGTCCTTGAGGGCGATGGTTAGATGGATGTCGGGCTGATTGAGTAGCTTGGCCGGTAAAGTGAGCGGTGGATGCTCTTTAAGAGCAGGCAAGGTAGCAATCAGTTGGTCGCTGGCTTGAATGGAATTAATGGCATTATCGGCTATAGAGTGGAGCAGCGTAACGTGTGGAGTGGGGTAGTTTAAGGCTTGGTTAGGCCCAACTAAGCTGGATACCTGTTGTCGCAGCTCCTGGAGCTGTGAGCAGAGCGGTTCTGTAGGTAGTAGTTGAAAAATGTAGCGCATAATACTGTAGGTTAATCTAAGCTTTTGGTGGCTAAAAAGTCTTCTTTGGTTAGTTTGCCGTTTAGAAAGTCGATTACCCGGCTCACAACTTCCCGGGGTAGTAGATCGGACTTTAAAATAAACCCGTTGGCGCCCATTTTGTATGCTTCACGAATCACCGACTCCTGGCCGAGATTAGTTAAGAGGATAATTGGCGTTTTGACCGTTGTTGTTGCCGGTTTGCGTAGTGACTGCAATACTTCTATGCCGCTTTTTTTGGGCATCATGATATCTAGCAAGATGAGGTCAAAATCCTCTTGCTGAGCCTTGGTAATGCCTTCTTCTCCATCATTTGCCTGTACTATGGTAAAGTTTTCTTTTTCGAAGGTGTGAACATACATTTCACGCAGAAAAACATCGTCTTCAACTAGGAGTATTTTTTTCATAAGTAACTTTCTATGTCGCTTTGCCTAAGAGGGGTAATTTTGCCTTTTTAGGCGCAAGTTGCAAGGTAAAAGAGAAAGTAGACCCTTTACCCTCAACCGACTCTACCCAGATTTTACCACGATGCGCGTCGATAATCGCCTTGGAAATGTACAAACCTAACCCTGTCCCTTTGGAACCCATGGCCAAAGTGGATTGGACTCGGTAAAACTTAGTAAATAAGTGGGATATAGCCGAGGCTGGGATGCCTTGCCCATTATCGATAACGGAGACCGTGACGGTGCTTTTATTGATCGCGAATTGTATATCTACTCTGCCCCCAGCTGCGGTGTAGTTAATTGCATTGCCCACTAAGTTTGTTACCACCTCAGCAATGCGGAATTGATCGGCCATAACGATCACTGGTTGTTTGAGTGGATTATAGGCAAGATCGATATTTTTTTGTTTGGCAATACTGTTTAAATTCTCCATAACGCTCATAATAATAGTGGTAAGGTCAATGGGGTTAATAGACAGCTTGAGCGCACCTCGCTCGACCCGAGATAAATTGAGCAGGTTTTCTACCAAAGAGCTAAGCTGGTTGGCGCTAATAAAAGACCGATCCAGATAACGTAATTCGTCCTGGGATAACTTTTTTCCGGCCTCATCGCTTAAGAGTGAGAGGTATCCACGCATGGCTGTGAGTGGTGTTCTAAGCTCGTGGGCGGCCATTGAAACAAAATCGAGCTTCATGGTTTCGAACTCACGCTCCTTGGTCATATCGCTAAAGGTGATAATCCATCCCCGTTTTTCACCCTGTCCTAAGGTGATAGGGTCCACGCTCATAGACAAGTAAAGCGCGCCGCGATCGGTGTTTATAACTAACCCATCGTCTTTCATTTTTTTCTTGTTCCGGGGTGATTGGACGGCATATTGTTCCAGCGGAATGAGCCTATCGTGAGAGTAGAGTTGGATGGCCGCATTAATGTTTCGACCGATCATTGATTCTGCTGTGACTCCGGTAATTTTTTCGGCAGCTTTATTGAACAGAATGATGGTAGATGCCGCATCGACCGCCACTACCCCATCGGTTAGCGACTGGAGTAATGTTTGTTGTTGGTCTCGCTCGATAGTTAATGCTTTATTTGCTTGCGTTAAACTGCGTTGTCGCTGGTTGAGCTGAATAGCCATGGCGTCGAAGGAGTTGGATAAGGCTTCGAGTTCATCTCCGGTGCGTATTTCTGGATGGGGGCTAAAATCTCCTTTTTCGAGCCGCTTGGCACGATTGGTGAGAAATCGAATAGGTCGAGCTAGGCTATTACTCATAATTAGCGTCAGTATAATAATGAGGACAACCGCTATAGCTAGAGACCCTAAGAGTAAAGTGCGGGTGGTGGTTAAGGGGCTAAATACTACATTAGTGGGCTGTTCTACCACAAGAATCCAGCCTAACTCGGTGATTATGTTGCTACTAGCAATGGCTTCAACCCCATCTTCGTTGGTGTAGTAATGATCGTTGGGGGTTAATGAGGCATAGCCAGCATGGAGTAACTTGTCGATTACCGGACGACTGAGAACTGTCTGGCTATCTATTCGGCTAGCATGGGGATGAGAGATGATTGATCCTTCATCATCGATAACGTAGGCTATACCCTGCTGGCCGAGATCTAAGCTACTTAGCACCTCGGGTAGTAGATTGAGCTCGATACGGCTCTTAATGACGGCTAAGACGTTACCAGCCGGATTTAGCACAGGAGTGTATATAACTATCTGCGGAGAAACACTATTGGGTCCAAAGAAGGCTTTGGAGATTGCGACATTGGTGGAGAGGGCCTGGTTAAAGTTTTCTGAAGGGAGTCCAACGCCAAGCTGGTTATTTGGCGTGATTCCTTTGCTGGTAATTTCGGCTAACTCTCGACTTTGCGGATTGAGTATGACGACACTGGAGGTGGAGGGACTTTCGGTGAGTACCTCTTGAGATTCTTTGATCGCAGCCTCGATATTTTGACCGCCTTGACTTGTATAGGCATTAGCAATTTTTTGCTGCTGCTGTTTGATGGTTAAAGTGTAGTCGAGGAGGCTTTTGGTAGCCGATTGGGCTTTGGTATCTAGGATAGAGATTTGTTGAGCGCGTATAAATTGGTCGTTTAAGGTGAAGGTTATGCCAACCAAGGCTGTGGCTAGGACTAAAATAATCAAAAAACTGAGTATCAGTTTGGAACGAATCGATAATTTCATAACAGATGCTTATTCTAGCCATTTATGACGCAAGCTCTCCAATACACCTTTCTGGCGAAGCAGGTTTAACTTAGCATCTATCTCGCTGACTAGGTCATCTTCGGAGCGCATGATCATAACCGCATAGTCGTCTTGAGTTAGTAAATCGGTAGCAATGTGGAGAGCTTGATTTTCTTCGAGAAGGACTTGGGCACTTGGCGCCTCGATAATGAGCGCCTCAATGGAGCCGTTGTTTATAGCCGTTACTGCCTGTTGTCGAGTGGTGTAAGTTTTAATGTGGTCGGCAGCGGTTGCTGTCTTGGCAAAATCAATGGCGGGGTCGTTGGCTAGTACGCCTAATAATTTACCCGACAGATCTGCCGATTGTTGAATGGAAGTGTTATTGGTCGAGGTAACCGCTACTAAACCGGCTGAAAGATATGGTTTAGAAAATGCATAATATTGTTGCCGATTACGATTAACGGTAATACCTCCTATAACAATGTCTACCTTGTCTTCGGTTAAGGGGTTGCTGTCGCCTAAGCCGGTGCTGGATAGAGAGTCCGCAAACTTATATTCTACAAACTCCACTGGGACATTGAGTTCGCGAGCAATGGCCTTACCTAAATCGATATCAAAACCAACCAGCTCGCCGGCAGGCTTGAATGAAAATGGAGGATTGTTGAGGCTCACCCCAACTAATAATTTTTGTCGCACATGAACAATGGTATGGACGTGAGGGCTGGTTTTGCCGTGCTGAGCATGGTCGGCTGTAATCTGAGTATTAAATTGATTGACCGTGAATTGGTATAGACCGGCTAGTAGAATGACGACGATGCCTACTACTAGCGTCGGCCAGTAGCGGATTACTGAATGCCATGGGGATTTTGGTGATTTTTCGGCGGGAGCCGCTGGTGACGGAGACGATAGAGGTTGCTCGGAGCTAACGTGGTTTATCATGATACGTAGAATGCTTGCCTGAACTACATGGTATTGTAGGCGCTCCCCGTGGAATGTGCAAGCTTGGCTGATAAAATGATCGGCTCAATTGCTTTACAGTTGGACGGCGATTTAGTACAATCCGGCGGTACTCATATTTTATGAGCCGAGGTGGTGGAATGGTAGACACGCTACCTTGAGGTGGTAGTGGCCGCAAGGCTGTGGAGGTTCAAGTCCTCTCCTCGGCACCAGGTTTTGGCAAAGCCAAAACAGTAATTAGTTTGTAGTTTTAGGCACTGTAATTTTTAATCTATAAACGATAAACCATAAACAATAAACTAGCTTAGCCGAAGTGGCGGAATGGTAGACGCGCTACGTTCAGGTCGTAGTGTTCGCAAGGACGTGGAGGTTCAAGTCCTCTCTTCGGCACCAAGAGGCACTGCTCTGGTAAGAATGACTAAATAATGGTAAAATAAGTCGGTTGCTTAGCAGATAGTTTGCGGGCAGTGCTTGGCTGCATATGTCGAGTCGGTTTTTAAATATATGCGCTGGCGCTGGTTTTGTACCTATCAATAGGTAGTTATTTACAGCGGATTAACGGTCCCATTTAATTTCGGAGCCATAGCTCAGCTGGTAGAGCGCTTCGTTTACACCGAAGATGTCGGAGGTTCGAGTCCTTCTGGCTCCACCAAGTTAGTAGTAAGTAGTACGTAGTATGTAGTTAGTTGCTAAAGAGCGCCGTAGCTCACCTATCTATCTGCTACGTTCTACTTACTACATAGTTTCGGCCAAGGTAGCTCAGTTGGTAGAGCACGGGTCTGAAGAACCCGGTGTCGTCGGTTCGAGACCGACCCTTGGCACCAGTAATGTAGCTCTGCTCGAACTTAAAGGGAGTTCAAGCTAAGACTACCCCAGAGCATCGTTTAATACTCATTTTATGCGGGAGTAGCACAGTGGTAGTGCGCTTCCTTGCCAAGGAAGAGGTCGAGGGTTCAAGTCCCTTCTCCCGCTCCAGAAAAGCATTATTAATTCTTGCGATTGATAGTGCTTTTTTGTTTGTTTTTAATCCCTGCGAAATTGACAATTACTATAAGCCATTATATACTCCAACTCATTAATGCTTGAACCTTCAAGCATAGCGCACATCAGAGGAAAGGTTAAAAGATATGCGCAAGCGTCAGCTAAGGCGGTTAGGGGTTAGCCTCGGTTCACTCGTGTTAGTCTGTGCTATTTTGGCTGGCTGGTATTGGGTGTGGACGACTGCCGATGAGAGTCCCCACTTACGCCAGGCATCTGCAGTAACTGCCCAACAGCCGCGGGAGCTGATTGTGGTGACTGTGAGTGAGTACGATGATACTGATGGTTTTGCCATCGATATTGCGCCAGCAGGCATTCTACATCAGTTGCACCCGAGCCAGACGTATGATGTAGTTGTTATTAACTCGGGCGGTATCGCCCATGAGTTGCGGGTCATGCCGATGGCTGTGGCTGGTATGAACCATAATCAGGAGGGCTGCCCATCGGCAGCGTTGCTGTGTGTCCGTAATGATGAATTGTCTCATCGCGGAGCGATTGTGCATGAAGAACTAACTTTCCCGGAAGTTGGCGATTATGTTTTTGTCTGCCATATGCATCCGGGTATGGAGGCGACCGTTACGGTTGTCTCCTGAGTGGTGTTGGCGATAGATGGTGGTAATTGGAACTGTTCCGGTTACCACCTTTTTCTATTATTAACTGTGATATAATAGGCCAAGCCAAAACGTACATGCGTGTAGGTTTAAACGCTAATCGCCGCTTGGTTAACGATGGAGTATGAGGCGATTGCGCTGACGTAGTTTTGGTTTTAATTTTCGGGGTGTAGCTCAGTTGGCTAGAGCGCACGCTTTGGGAGCGTGAGGTCATAGGTTCAAGTCCTATTACCCCGACCAAATTGGTACTAATAGGTTTTTGGTTAATTAAATTGTAGATTATTTTTTACGACTAATTGAATGGTTCAGGCATGACACAATCTTCCGATACTCTACGACTTCGAGGTGGTCGACCATTACATGGCACCATTCAGCTTAAAGGGGCGAAGAATGCCTTACCCAAAGAAATGGTGGCGGCGCTTCTAACCGACCAGCCTTGTGTGCTGCATAATATTTCTGCAGTAAGCGATGTTGCAATCGTTTCCGATATGATTACCGCCTTAGGTGGCAAGGTAGATATTTCAAACCCCGACGCTATTAAAATTACGGCTCAAACCATTGCTCCGCTAACGCCGGAGCGGCTGGATCAGTTTGCCGGTAAAAGTCGTATACCCATCTTGCTCTGCGGTCCTCTACTCCACCGTGCCGGCCAAGTGGTGATTCCGCAATTGGGCGGCTGCAATATTGGGGCTCGACCAGTCGATTTCCATTTGATGGCTTTGGAGAAGATGGGCGTAGTTATAGAACAGGACGACACCTATATTACGCTTAAAACTGAGCAGTTGGTGGGGGCAAAATTGCGACTCGATTACCCTAGCGTTGGAGCAACGGAACAAGTCTTATTGACAGCGGTAACGGCTAAAGGAGTGACCGAGCTCTCCAACGCGGCGGTGGAGCCAGAGATTATCGATTTGATTTGCGTTTTGCAACAAATGGGAGCGATTATTGCGGTAGACGCCGACAGGACTATTACCATTGTTGGTGTAGAATCGCTTCAGGGTTACGAGCATCATGTGATACCAGACCGTATCGAGGCGGCTTCTTGGGCCTGTGCTGCCTTGGCAACCAATGGCTCAATTATGGTTGCAGGTGCCAGACAGGTGGATATGCTAACCTTTCTTAATAAGTTTCGTCAAATTGGGGGTGGGTTTGATGTGTCTGACGAGGGCATTCGGTTTTATCGCGAGCATGAAAACCTCCATCCAATTACGCTTCAAACAGACGTGCATCCGGGATTTATGACTGATTGGCAACAGCCATTAGTTGTCGTTCTAACTCAGGCTCAGGGTGTGTCTGTAATTCATGAAACTGTTTACGAAGAGCGCTTTGGCTATACGAAGGCTTTAAACGATATGGGAGCCAAGATCCAACTCTTTCAAGAATGTTTGGGTGGCGGTAGTTGCCGCTTTGGATCCCGCAACTTTAATCATAGTGCAGTCGTCAATGGCCCGACCCCGCTTCATGGTGCGGAGATTACCATTCCCGACCTACGGGCTGGTTTTTCTTATGTGGTGGCGGCTCTGATGGCGAATGGCGTTACGACGCTTCACAATGTTGGGATTATTCAACGAGGGTATGCGAATTTTATGCAAAAGCTGACCGATATTGGGGCAGATATTGTTGCCGAGTGAACACCTATTAACGATGGGTGATTACCGGGGATAATTGAGACTTAGCGCTTGGCTAAATTAATATACCACTTCTCAAGTGTAGCAAAGCGATCTTGTTCGCTCCAGGTTTTGCTGATCTTTATCCCGTGGACTTTATTGCTCCACATATATACATATTGTGGTCGGTACAACCAAATTACCGCGGCTTCTCGCGCTAAATAGTCCTGAAAAGTGGCATATTTTACTTTACGTTCATCTGGTTTAGTTAGTCGGCGGGCATCTTCTAGAGCTTTGTCGACCCGATCGTTTTTAAGTCGGCTGATATTTAGACCGGTCGGTGGGGTTTGGGTTGAGTGCCAATTATTGTAACGGTCGGGGTCTCGGTTTACTTTTTCACCCAATAACACCACATCGTACCCAGTCCCACTATCGATACTCTGACCGACTTCGACGCTGTCTTTGCTTTCAATTTTGATATCGAGACCTAATTTTTTCCACGCGGTTGCAATTTCTTTAGCCATGGCCTGATGTATGGGTAAGTCGGGAATAAGGAGAGTGATTGATTCTGGCTTTGACTCGGCCTCATCCCACCGCTTTTGGGCTTCGTCTAGATTATAGGCATAGGTTTCAATTGCATCGGAATACGCCCAATGATCTGGAGTATAGACATTATTGGCAACTTCGGCATGATTTTTAAAGACTTTCTTAATTGCCTGTTGCTTGGGTAGGGCTAGGGCTAAAGATTGTCGCACTTTACCATCACTAACATTTGAATCTTGGGTATTAAAGAATAACCCATAGGTTTGTCCGTTGAGAGTGGTGTAGACTTCTTGCTTGTTAAAGTCGGATAAATACTCGAGCTGTCGATCATACTGGCTCCATAAAGTATGTAATCGCCCCAGTTTAAAATCGGTCATGGCATCTTGGAGTGACCCATAAAAGTGATAGGTGATGTTTTCTAGGTAGCCATCAACTAGATGAAATCGAAGTTGGCTTATTTGTTTAGATTCGGGGTCCATTTGTAGCGAAGTAAACTGTAGCTTGCCTGTCCCCACTGGTTTTAAATTGAATGGGTTATGGGCTAGATCTACGGCTGAAATGCCGCCGAGTAAATGCTGAGGTAGTAAGCCGATTGTTAGGTTTTGCTCAAATGGAGCATAGGGCTCTTTGAGGGTTAATGTAAGGTGCTGAGGATCCTCAATTTTTATTGACACATCAGTAAAGCTACCACTCCATGGGCCATGATACCCTTGATCTTGAGTCAAACCAATCGTAAAAGCCACATCCTGGGCACTAACCGCGGTGCCGTCGTGCCACTGGTGTTTTCCTAGGCTGATGTGGTAGGTTTTACCATCTTGGCTGGGTTCTATTTTTTCGGCTAAGTCTGGAACTAGTTGGTTATCTTGGTTATACCGGACTAAACCACGGAAGATTAATGGCGTAATTTCGGCATCTACTTCGTTTTGTTGGCTGTATAGGGGGTTGAGTCGCTGGGGGTAGCCAACGATCCCTTCGTCTAAGGTGCCGCCTGGGGCTGGAATACTCCGTCCATACCATAACCACCACCCGGCACCAACTAAGCTAATTAACGCTAGTCCAAAAATGGTGACATAGAATTGTCGGCGGTGGCGTTTGTACCATAATACCCATGGCTTGCCACGTGGAGTCACATCTCCGAATTTACCAATCGTCGGTGAAAAAGCAGGCATAGATGGGTTGTTTACTGAGAAAGAATAACCATAACCAAGGAGTTGAGGCCGAATAAAATACCCAAAGCAATGGTCGCGTTAAAGACGAGCTTTTCGGCTCCACGACGAGAGCGGTAGGCAGAAGACACAGCCCCCATGCTCATTGAAAACCCTTGGCCTTTGTTTTGAACCAGTACGCAAGCAATCAACAACACGGCAATAAGGGCTTGGGTTGCCCATAAAATGTTCATAAGCATGCTGGTATTATACCATAGTTTCAGAGTAGTAATGAGCCAACTCTCTCTGATCGAGTTTATTTAGCGTCGGTAAGCCAGTAGAGAAAGGAAATAATGCTGCCAATAAGTAGGGCACCTATAATAGCGGTTCCCCAGGCAGGCATAGTAACTGGGCTGACAATAAATGACCCTAGGGCAATTCCAGGAAAGGGAAAAGGTAAGATGGTGAACCCAGTTACCAGATTAGAAACCAACAAAAGCATTGCCGCATTAATTAATACCGTAAAAACGCCAATCGTGGCAATCTCAATGGGTAGGGCCAGCGCTTTAAGGATGGGCTTGACTAACAAATTAACGCCGCCAAAGACTAGGGTGATGACAAGTAAATTGCGCACTCCGCCGGCATACTGTATTCCTGGTATGATGCTCGCGACTAATGCCACTGCCGCCATATTAATAAGTAAAACTAAAAGTATTTTGCGAATAAAACCCATGGCACTATTGAGCCTAGCATGTACCTTCAATTAAAGTAAAGATAAACAGAGTGGCCTTGGTGAATGGACACTACTGTTGGAGTCTGTCCTATTCGAGCGCCAGCATGATGCGTCGGGCAACTTTGTCGGAATCGTGGCGGATTAAGCTGCGATGTTTGACTGTGTCTCCGGCTTGCGGTTCCACCACCTCTTCTGACATTAAATTAGCGGTTACTGTTTGGTATGCCGGGCTGCTAGGCTCCTGGCCTAAATCGGCTAATTCCCCTCCTTCGGCCTGATAACGTTGCATGACTTGTGCGTTTGGAACTCCGGTATTAGCAATTAGTACATCAATCTTACAGGGGGCTATGAGGCGATTGAGCTCGGCGGCATACCGATGAGCCGTCCAGCCGGTAGTGTGACCGGCCTCATTTACTAAATTTGAGACCAAAATTATTTTGGCGCGACTATTACAAACAGCATCAACAAAACCATCGACTGCCAGATTGGCTCGAACAGAGGTTGTCCAGCTACCAGGAGCGAAGACTATGGCATCGGCAGTGTCGAACTCGGCCGTTAGTGAAGGATTGAGCGTGGCTGGTGGATCGAGGAAAACTTCTACAATTTCGGCTGCCTGGTTATCACGTTGTTCGTCTATCTTATCCTCTCCTACTGTAATCTCGGTCTGATGTTGGCGTTTAATGCATAGTTCGGTGTTGCGGCTTAAGGTAGACTGACGCACTTTGCCGTCGATTTGAAAGACTTGGCAGAGAAAGTCCCAAGAACCATTACTGTCACCAGCGATTGCTTCGGCTGCTGCCGCCAAGATATTGCTAAAGCTGTCCCCTTTTAGTTTTGAATCGCTGGCGAAACGAAACTTAAGCAATTTAAGTAGCGCGTCATGAGCGTCTGACATAGCGATAAGGGCTTTGGCGGCATCACCGGGTGGTAGTACGGTTAGGTGTTCATCGAGCATAGCGCGACTAGATCCGCCACGGTCGGTTGACGGCACGATTGCCGTGAGCTTGGCGCCTTGCGCGCGTAAACCTTCTAAGACGGGACCAATTCCTGTTCCACCACCGATTACAATAATTTTTTTAGGACGATCTGCCACACTACCTCCTTGGTATAGTTCTGGTGCTTGGCTATTCTATAAGTTGTACGGATATATGTCAAAACTATAAGCTATGAACGCTGTATGAACCCCTTGGCTCTTAGTTTGCGGTGATAGGTTATGGCGAATCGATGCGCTTCGTCCCGTAGCCTCTGCACCATAAATAAGGCTTCGGAGCCGCGGGCTAATCTGATGGTAACAAAATTTGTCTCGGTCGATACTTGTGTTTGTGTTTCTGCGGTACTTTTGGCGATAGCACCATGAGCCGCGGAGCGCTTGGGTTTGGTGGATTTGAGAGACTTGGTTGTAGATTTTAATTGGTGGGTGGCTATATTTGGCTGGTCGCCTACTGCTTGCAACTGTTGATTGGATATTGGTACAACTAACTCTTCCTCTCGCTTTGTCATGCCAACAACAGGGATGGCTAGTCCGGCTTTATTTAAAACCTGCTGAGCGGCTGCTAATTGGCCCTTGCCTCCATCTACCATAATTAAATTTGGCATTGCGCTAAACGACTCGTCTACCTTTTTGGCGTGGGAGTCTATCGTTTGGCTGTCTTGTAATCTTTTGAAACGGCGGCTTAAAACCTCGGTCATCATAGCCACGTCATTAGGTGCTTGCTGGCGCTGGATGCGAAACTTGCGGTAGTCCGGCTTGGAAGCTTCGCCAGCTACAAATACGACCATTGATCCTACTGCGTACTGTCCTGAAATATTAGAGATATCAAAACATTCGATGCGCTGCAAGGGGTAAGGGGTAAGCGAGAAGGGTGGAGTATCAGACATGGTACCACCTTGGGCTACTTCTCCCTTAGCTCTTTCTCCTCCCAGCTTAAGTCGCGACCAGTAAGTAGAAAGTATTCCAGATAGCTCGCGTAAACCTTGGGCCCGTTTGTCGGCCATGAGTTCGGGATTTGTTAGATATGACTCTGGCGATATGGTTCTTTGAGTGACGTAAGTCATTCCTTCGAGTTGGCGCTTAATCTCGGCTGCTTGTTCAAAGTTTAGTTGCTTGGCTGCCTGGTGCATATTTTTCTCTAACTCAGCTACGACCGCTTGCCGCTTGCCTTCCAGGAAGTGGACTAATTGGAATATTTGACGCCGATACTCTTTTTGGTTGGGCTGCTGAGACTGGCTTGTTAGCGGTAGGTTGTAATAGAAATACGATTGGGGTGGCCGCCGCCGACCAGACACTGGGGGTTGGTTATGAGCTAAATTGGGAAATACTTTGCGCAAAGAGCGAAGGGTGTCTTTGACAATGCGGCCACTCGGAAATGGGCCAAAGTAGGTGGCTTTTGGATCGAGGTGAATATCGGTGGCGCGGCAGGTACTAATTCGAGGCCAGTCCGCATAGAGTGTGATTTTAATGTATAAATGAGACTTGTCATCTTTTAGAATAATATTAAACCGCGGTCGGTACTCCTTGATTAGATTGGCCTCTAAAATCAACGCGTCCATTTCTGATTGCACCACAATATATTCTAGGCGGTCGATTTGACTGACTAAAACTTTTGTTCGAGGGGCGATGTCTTTCTGGAAAAAGTATGATTTGACCCGGTTTTTTAAATTTACTGCCTTGCCAACGTAGATAATTTCGTTATCGGCATTAAAATATTTATAAATCCCGGGTTCGGTGGGAAGATGTTGTAATTGTGAGGCTAGATGTTTATTCACGAGTACTATTGTACCAATCTTGGCAACAACAGTAATTTAGGTAGGTTACCTGGATTTAAGTATGTGGCGTTGGTTCAGCCGTTACCGGTTGAGTGCTTGAACGATGATGGAGCCGGTGCAAGCCGTACCAAGCACCACCGGTGATGGCCAGAATAGCTATGATCACGAGAGCGATTGGTAGAACCACCGCTGCCAAGAATGGCTGCACCTCAATCGTAAAGTCTTTAGAGGTAGTCATTTTATCGTGGTAAAACTTATCGCTTGTAACCGTCACTTCTATGGGGCTATGAGATCGATCGAACCAGCCAACTGTTTGGGTGGGTAGCCAAATGGTGGCAGTTTGGCCAGGAAGTAGCCGAGGTAGTTTAAGATTGGTGGTATCGCCAATTAACAAGGGTTTTGGCGCCTTTGCGCTCGTGTTTATGTTGTACAGCGTTACATTGCCAGCATTGGTAATTTTGAGCGGAAGGCTACTGCCCATGCCTGCAGTGAGCTTGTGTCGATCGAGTGCTAGCTCTAAGCGTGGTTGGCCGTTTTTTGATTGCTGGCTAAAGGCGACATTAACATCGCCATCTTGCTGTTCATTCGTTTTGTATGATCCGGCCGCGTAAGGAGATTCTGAGTCTAAACCACGAATAGCAAAGGCGATTCGATTGAGATCGATCCGACCAAAGAAGTCGATGCCGCCAGTGGTGGAGCCCCAGGTTGGATCTACCATTACCCAACCATCGTCGGGTAAGTATATTTGAGCCCAGGCATGTAAAATATCACTGCCTAGGCCAGGATAGAAAATTGGATGATTATCGTTGTCGGTAGTGTAGGCATAGCCATCAATTTCTCTAGCGGGTATCCCGGCAATTCGAGCCATAGTTACAAATAAATCGGTAAATTCCATACATACTGCATTATCGGGTTGGTCAAAAGCTGCGGACGCGCCCATTCGTTCCAGATCCTTATTTATCCGGGCAGTATTGTATTGTAACGTGCTTGTGACGTAGTTATAAATTGCGCGGGCATTATCGACAGCTGATTTATTTGGGTCGGTAATTTCTTCGACTTTTTTAATTAAATCGGCATCGGAAGTTTCCCAATAGCGCTCTTCGACGGTATAGGTTTTGACGAGATCATCTGGGATATCACTAATCTTTTTGGCACTGGTAAGGGTTGGATAGTGGGCGTCGATTCTGGCCCACCCGGTAAAGGAGACATCGAGCGATTTATTAGGTCCAAGGTAATAGGTGGCTAAGGAGTTGCCGTCCTGATCGGTGCGAATGCTGACTGGTTTGGGATTGAGTTGGTTGTAAATAATCTGTTGCTGTCCGGGAATATCTGGTGGCAATGCAATTTCGGTTGAGGCTCGGCCAATATTTGGATTATACAAATGGTACTTTAAGGTAAATTTAAAAACCTGGGCTTGACCAAAGGCGGCTACTATACCTGCCGGAAAAATCTGATCTTTAGTAAAAGTGTAGATAGTATAACCTGAATCTACTGTGGAACTAGCGGCTACAGGAGAAATATAATGAGCTTTGCCGACGGATTCTGGGATAAGTAGCCGAGCTTTGTAGCTGGAAATTTCATAGGAATCATGTTCTTCGACGCGAGGAATAGCGACATCCCAAAGTTGGCCATGATGCTTTGCTAGGCTCGATGAATCATATTCAATCGTCCACTGGAGGGCATTACCCACTCCAACCACTTTATCGTTAAAGGTAAAGGCGATGGTTGTGGTTGTGTCTGCAGGTTTTTCGGTAAAAGTTAAATCTCCCGATGAATCGTAGGCATGAAGATTGGTATAGCTATCGCGCTCCAAGGTTAATGAATAACTACTCGCCCTGAGGTTGGATTGTTGGTTGGTTAGGGCGACTTGTTGCTTAACGTGAATAACTTCGTGCTCTGGTTGAAGGGTATAATCGACGGTGTAATCGGCACGGAAATCGCTGGCAGATACTGCTGGTGCAGCTATGCAGCTGCCCACTATTAAACCAAAGACGAGGAGCGTTTTTTGAAGCAAGGACATAATGAGGCTCTACCGTCAAAAATTATGGCAACCAGCTTGGCTGTAAATAGTTGGCGATTGTGCGCCTAAATAGTACCATATTGGTTAAGCTGCTAGCATCTTTTTGAGATAGGCTCCTGTGGCTGAGTCCGGGTTATCGGCGACCTGTTGCGGGGTGCCAGTGGCAACAATAGTGCCGCCGCGGTCGCCGCCTTTTGGCCCTAAATCAATTATCCAGTCGGCGGTCTTAATTACGTCTAGGTTGTGTTCAATTACCACCACCGTGTTACCGGTGGCTACTAGTCGATGAAGCACTGCGAGTAAATTATCGATATCGGCAAAATGTAAGCCAGTGGTTGGCTCATCAAGAATGTAGAGTGTTTTACCCGTGGCTCGGCGTGATAACTCTGAGGCTAATTTAATTCGCTGAGCCTCTCCGCCAGATAGCGTTGGTGCTGGCTGTCCCAGCTTAATGTAGCCCAGTCCAACATCTTGGAGTGTTTGTAATTTATTAGCGATAGAGGGAATGTTGGCGAAGAAGGCTAGACCTTCTTCAACCGTCATATTTAAAACTTCTGAAATGTTCTTATTTTTAAACAGGATTTCTAGTGCTTCACGGTTGTATCTGGCCCCATGGCAGACTTCGCATTCAACATATACATCGGGTAAGAATTGCATTTCTATTTTTATCTGACCATCGCCTTGGCAGTTTTCGCAACGCCCGCCTTTAACGTTAAAGCTAAATCGGCCAGCTGAATAGCCGCGGGCACGTGCCTCGGCAGTTTGGGCAAACAAAGTGCGAATGTGTGTAAAAACTCCGGTATAGGTAGCTGGGTTAGAACGTGGAGTGCGACCAATCGCGCTCTGGTCGATATCGACTACCTTATCTAACTTCTCTACCCCTTCAATGGTCTGATGCTTACCGGGTATGGTTTTGGCATTCATTAAACGGTTGGCCAACGCCTTATGCAGCACGTCCATGACTACCGTGGATTTACCAGATCCAGAAACGCCAGTTACGCAAACAAATTTGGCCAATGGAATATTGACGTCGATATTCTTTACATTGTGCTCGGTGATGCCCCGAATAATGAGGTGGGCATCTTTAGTGGTTGGTTTGGGTATGGATTTCATGTGGGCGCCAACCTTCTTTTTGCCCGACAGATATTGCCCGGTAAGCGATTTTGGGTTAGCCACTATTTGATCTGGAGTGCCTTGAGCAGTGATTTGGCCACCATGTTGGCCGGCTCCAGGGCCAAAATCTACAATATAATCACTGGCTAACATGGTTTCATCGTCGTGCTCTACCACTACTACCGTATTGCCTAATTCGCGCAATTCTTTGAGTGTTGTGATTAGCTTAGCGTTATCGCTTTGGTGAAGGCCAATTGACGGTTCATCTAATACATACAAAACACCAGATAGTCCCGAGCCAATTTGGCTGGCCAAGCGGATGCGCTGGGCCTCACCACCGGATAAGGTTGAGGCATTACGCTCTAGGGTTAAATAATCCAGCCCTACATCAAGTAAGAATTTGAGCCGAGCTTGCAGCTCTTTGACAATTTGAGTAGCAATCATTATCTCGCGGCTAGATAATTTGCGATCGCGTAATAGATCCTCAATCCACTGGCTGGCTTTGGCGATCGAGGTGTCGGTAACCTCAATAATGGACTTGCCATCTATAACTACAGCTAAAGACTCGGGTTTTAATCGTTTGCCTTGGCAGCTAGGACATACTCGAGCTACCATATAACGCTCAATTTCGCCACGAATATAATCGGACTCTGTCTCTTTATAGCGTCGCGTTAAATTAGGTACGATGCCTTCAAAAGTGGTGTCAAATTGAGTCATTCGTCCTTGGCGATTTGAACCGCGTACGGTCATGAGCTCATCACTTCCAAAAAGCAGCAACAACTTCACCTCTTCGGACAAATCTTTAATTGGACTATCTAAACTGAAGCCGTGCTCATCGGAGAGTGATTGAATAATTCGATTGTGCCAGGTATCGGCATTGGCCATGCGTGACCATGGCAAAATGCCTCCTTCGTTAATGGTGAGGTTAGGATTAAGGACTAAGGTTGGTTCGACCTCTAAAATGGTACCCAGGCCCGTACAGGTTGGGCAAGCGCCATGCGGTGAGTTGAATGAGAACAGTCGAGGTTCTATATCGGGCAGGCTGATGTTATCTATCGGGCAGGCAAACTTTTCGCTATAGAGGTGGTCGGTCATTGTCTGGGGCTCTGCGGGAAAATCGAAGCCTTTGTCGTGGACTTCGGCAACTACCAGCGAGCCATTACCTAGGCGGAGGGCGGTTTCGACCGAGTCGGCTAGGCGACGACGTAGTTCTTCCATATCGCCCTTGATTTCTGGGACAATGACTCGATCAATAATGGCTTCAATGGTGTGTTTGTTGGTCTTAATTAGCACAATCTCCTCGTCTAGAGAATGCACCCGGCCATCAACCCGCAGCCGGCTGTAGCCTTGTTTGCGCAGGTCTTGGAACAGCTGACTATATTCCCCTTTGCGATCTTTGACTACTGGGCCTAAAATCATCAGCTTAGTTCGGATGGGGAATTGAAGAATTTGGTCCACGATTTGTTGGGGTGATTGCTGGGCAATTTCCCGGCCACAAATTGGACAATGAGGATGGCCAACTCGGGCATAGAGCAATCGTAGATAATCGTAGATTTCGGTTACCGTTCCTACAGTGGAGCGAGGGTTACGTGAGGCTGATTTTTGGTCGATTGAAATTGCGGGTGATAAGCCGGTAATTTGGTCGACGTCTGGTTTTTCCATGAGACCGAGGAATTGCCGGGCATAGGCCGATAAACTTTCAACGTAACGCCGTTGGCCTTCGGCATATATGGTATCGAAGGCTAAGCTAGACTTACCTGATCCGGAGATACCAGTAAATACTACGAATTTATTTTTAGGAAGGTCTAAGTTGATATTTTTTAAATTGTGTTCGCGCGCGCCGCGAACGGTGAGCAGGTTGGGATTATTTTCGATAATTGGTTGTGGGGCTTGAGATATGTTTTTGGCCATAAAATTTGTCTTCGCCTTTTCTTCGGTAATACTGAACCGTTATAGTATAGGGGAAATGACCAGATTCTTCAAGGGGTCGCAATGTACCACTGCAAATGCGACTCACCTGCCTTTTGCTTCATTTAGTATAGCCTCCTTCTTTAAATTGTTGTGGGGTCATCATGTTGGGTAAGCCTAAATGCCAACGTTCACTAAAGAAGTGCTGCGTATACAGCTTTGCTTGTAACCCCACCTCTGCCTGCTGATGTTGTGAGTAGTGAATATTGCCCAAGTTTTCTCGCCGCAGGCTCTTGTTGAAGTTTTCAATATGAGCCTGCTCATTCTTCTTGTATGGTCGAGAGTAGTGATGAGTGGCACCAGTGGCTTACACTGTCTCCACAAAGGCAGATTGAAATTCCGAACCATTGTCACTTTGGTGGAGACGAGCCCAACTAAAGGTCTGGGTGTGGTAGGCAAAAGCGGTAGCCCCGGTCCCCATGGTCAGGTCTGTCCCAATAAAGACACTCACTTCTTTGGAGTAGATATCTATGGCGGTGTAGGCATAAAGCCCGCCTAAATCCACCGTGTCATGCTCAATGACCTCTCGGGGAGCGGAGGCTCGTACCAAGGCCTGGTGTTTCGTGTAGTGCTGCACACCTACCGCTGTCTTGGTGAGCCGGTGATGCAGCCAGCGGTAGATGGTGGAGAGACCTAAAAAGATGCCATGACGTTCAGCTAGTTCTTTCCTCAGCTTTTGGCCACACCAGGCATAGGTTGATCGTCGATCAATGAGCAGTTGGATGATCCACTCTGGGGTGCGGGCACGAGGTCGACGCTGCTTGCACTCACGTTTGAGGCGCAAAAATTCTTTAATCCCAATGCGTTTCATTTGAGCCAACCACCGAAAGATGGTAGCCCGGTGGCGTTTCACCACCTTGGCCATGTCTTCAATAATTATTCCAGCCTGATGCATATTCCAGGCAACTTCGTAATGTGTTAGTGTACGCATAGCGGCACTTGTCCTTTCGTTATCTGGTAATAACAAAAGTATACAGGTGTCGCATTTTTAGTGGGAATAATGCGGGGGTTAGTTACTCAACAATTAGCACTCCGAGTCGATATGGCGAAATAGAAAGGGCAGGCAACTTGCGTTGCCTGCCCTCGAAGATATGGTGGATGTCGCTGGCGTTACCCAAGCATGATGCACTCTACGCAGCGCTGGCCATTCTGGTTGACGTAGGGCACGAAGACTGACCACCAATCATCGCCAAGTTCAGGGTTGGTTTGTTTGCCAAGATGGATATTCTCCATATCTACCCGAAAGTTCGGATGCTGAGCAGCAAATGTGGCTGCTTCTAGCCTGGCAGCTCGGTCTCGAACCCATGGAATCCAAAGAAAGAAAATGTCCACAACCTACTCCTCTAACTTGGTGCGAATGGTCTCGTACAGTACAACAATTATATACCATATAGTCAATTTTATCTAGTTTAAAACATGTACTGGATTTGAGGGTTTGTGCTAATCAAAAATATGGTGTTTATGTAAATCTACTTTGCACTGAGCAGCGGAGACGAATAGATGGGCTTTGATGCCAAGCGATTTGGCTCCATCAATATTAACCTGACGATCATCAAAGAAGATCGTTTTTACGGGAGTGCCCCCTAAGCGGTGAATGGCGTGGATAAAAAATCTGGGATCTGGCTTGGGTTTGACCTGGCTAATTTCTTGTGAGGTTAGCACATCGTCAAAATAGCCATGGATGCCGTCTTTCCATAAACCTACATGCAAGGAGCGGTCTGCATTGGAAAGAAGGCCGATGCGGACATTTTTAAGTCGATGTAGTTGGGCAATGACTTCTAATAATTCACGATTGTATTGCCCATTGCTATCTAGCTCTTTTTTCACCTCAACAGCTGGTTGATCGGTGATTTGACCTAGTTTTTCGTAAAAGGTTGCTAGCTCTAGTTGGCCTGAGTCTATCTGTTGGCAAATGACATCGACTTTGACTATATCTGGGCCAGTTAAGCGATACTTTTGCTTCCACTTGATTAGGGGATCAGAGCACACTACTCCAAAATGGTCAAATAAAATAATAGTTGGAGTTGGCAGCGGCAGCTTGCGCCGGATGTGTCGCTTAATATTTTTAAGTTGGTGGCGAGCAGTGTGTAACATGGAAAAATGGCTGAGCTACGGTTAATGTGGTTCTTGTCTTAGTATAGGGTTGCTTGCCTGATAGTTCAAGTTCTGCATGCCCCTGGATTAATGTTTATAAGGAAAATATTACGGAGCAGGATTGGCTGGTGTTGAACCAATCCTGCTCTACAGTTAGGCTGCTGTGGTAGCCAGGCTCGTTTGGGTGAGGTATTCCTTGGCTTGTGCTGCTAGCAATTGCAAAACGCGACGCATTGAATCGGCGTATTCTGGTGGCAGATCGCGATCTTCTAGCAGGGTTAGTACCTCTGCTATCTCGGGATGGTCGACCAACAGACTGGCCGTGTTTTCTGGTAGGAAGCCGCCCGAAGCCAATAGTTCGTCTCGGTCTACCTGTTTCAGTCCAAGTGCACTAGCTAGTTGGATTACGGCATCGCGGGTGGGTGTCCGCGCTCCAGACTCCAAGCGACTAACGTATGAATGGTCGAACGTAGCTGCTGCAGCTAACTTTGATTGTGACACTCTCCGCCTCTCCCGGAAGGTTTTAAGTGTTGACCCAAATCCATTAGCGGGGGAAGATTTTAACATGTGGGGCTCCTTGATGTTGACGAGGAATCCAACAGATGCGGTCGAAAACTTAAGATAAATTGTATCGGAGCTGATAGGGTGAGTCAATAATACCGTAACATGAGATAGCACAGAGTAAGGAAAAAGAGATTAGGGCAGTTCCCGCTTGACTTCTGTTAACTTATCGCGTAATTGGGCTGCGTATTCAAAATCTAGGTTTTCGGCGGCCAACTTCATTTCTGCTTCTAGTCTTTTAATTATGCGTTTTAACTCGTCTTTGGGAATACTCTCTACTTTGACTTGTTGCAAGACATCTTCGGTAATTTCGTCCTCCACCTCCGCAATTTTGGCATGAGGTAGCTGGTCTTTAATGGCTTTGACTACCGATGTGGGAGTGATGCCATGCTTTTGATTATAGGTGGTTTGAATAGCGCGGCGACGTTTAGTTTCATCGATGGCATATTGCATACTTTCGGTTATCTTATTGGCGTACATAATGACGCGACCTTCTTCGTGGCGGGCTGCTCGGCCCATGGTTTGAACCAGAGCAGTCTTGCCACGCAGGAAGCCTTCTTTATCGGCATCTAAAATTGCAACTAACGAAACTTCGGGTAAGTCGAGCCCTTCCCGTAGTAAATTAATGCCAACGACTACGTCGTAAACTCCGAGTCGTAAGTCGCGTAAAATATCCACCCGATCTAAGGTTTCAACGTCGGAATGCAGATAATGTACCTGTATTCCTGCTTCTTCTAAATATTCCGATAAATCTTCGGCCATACGCTTTGTTAAGGTGGTAACTAGGACTCGCTGTTTATTCCGCACCCGCTTAGAGATCTCAGCTTGTAGGTCGTCAATCTGATCTTCGGTAGGCCGGACTTCGACCTCGGGGTCTAAGAGTCCGGTTGGTCGAATAAGTTGTTCTACTACTTGCTGACTATTTTGTATTTCATAGTCTCCTGGAGTGGCAGATACAAAAATTGTTTGGTTAATTCGACGCCAGAATTCTTCGTATTTAAGGGGCCGGTTATCTTTGGCGGCTGCCATGCGAAAACCATACTCGACGAGCACATCCTTTCGAGCTTTGTCGCCAAAATACATACCTTTAATTTGTGGAAGTGAAATGTGGGACTCATCGATGAACAAGAGGAAGTCGTCTGGAAAGTAATCTAATAATGTGGAAGGGGCACTGCCTGGCGGACGGCCGTCAAAATAGCGTGAATAATTCTCAATTCCATTGCAGAACCCAACCTCACGAATCATTTCGAGGTCATATTTAACCCGCTGCTCTAAGCGCTGGGCCTCGATTAACTTACCCCGATCTTTAAAAGCTTTGACTTCCTGCGCTAAATCAGCCTCAATTTGGTGTAATGCGCCATGGAGTTTGTCTTGTGGTGTAACATAGTGCTTCGCGGGAAAGATAATAGTCTCATCGACCGGGTTGAGCACCTCTCCGGTTAGTGCATTTACCTCAACTAATCGCTCAATTGTATCGCCGAGCATTTCAATACGAATGGCCTTGTCCTCGTAAGATGGGATAATCTCAATCCGTTCACCTCGGACTCTAAATTTTCCTCGGATAAAATTAACATCGTTGCGCTCATACTGGAGATCGGCCAGACGGCGGAGCAGCTTTTCTCGTTTAAATGTTTCACCAACTTTTAATGATAGGGTCATTTCGGAGTAATCGCCGGGGTCGCCTAAACCGTATATGGCCGAGACTGAGGCCACAATTAGTACATCTTTACGGGTTAATAACGATCGCGTTGCCGAATTGCGCATTTTTTCAATTTCTTCATTGATTTGTGATTCTTTTTCGATAAAAGTGTCGGTACGAGGCAAATATGCTTCTGGTTGATAATAGTCATAGTAGGACACAAAATATTCAACGGCATTATCGGGAAAAAACTCACGAAATTCGGATGCAAGTTGGGCGGCTAAAGTTTTATTGTGAGCCATAACCAAGGTTGGTCGCTGGACTTGGGCTACAATATTGGCCATGGTGAAGGTTTTACCTGAGCCGGTGACACCGAGCAAGGTTTGGCGCTCATTGTCCATCACAATTCCATCGCTTAAACGAGCGATAGCTAACGGTTGGTCGCCTTTGGGGCTAAATTGGTGGTTAAGTTTAAATGGTTGGTTCATATGTCTAGGTCTATTATAAACAGGCCCTAAAAATTTATACTGCTTTGTTAAAATAAAATTTAACTGAGTTGCCGTAAAATTTCAAATTCTTGATGCCTCGATATGCACTCGGGCAAATCAATGTATTATACCATTATTGATGACTTGTATTTAAATAGGAGTAATTTAAAAATGGGGCTTGGACGATAAACCTGTCCATGCCCCATTTTGGTCTTTTTTGCGGTTAAATAGTTGACCCGCTAGGCCCCCTAACCATTGTGCTGGTAGGCAGCTGCTCCTAGACTGGAGTACTTGTTTCTTGGCTATCAAAAGTGGTTGCAGTTTACAAGTGGGGGGTCAAAATGTTTGGTAAATCGTTGCTAGCATCTTAAAAGCTAGGTTAACGCCAATTCCTAGGAGATATGGTGAAGGGTTGCCTGCAATGGTCAAACGGAAAGTCGCGAAGAGTTCTACCACTAATCAATAGATGCCTGTTATATTTAAATATAATATATGCTGGCCTATGTCGTAGGCGATAAGGTCTTATTGACCATGTATTAAACTGCAAAGATGGAGGTTACCTAAATTCTGCCTGAGAATTATAGTTGGGTTCTATGCCGATATTCGAGCGTCTAGATAATTTAGCTTCCGAATATGAAGTCGTTGATGCTGAGTTGCATGGCGGGTTGTGGAGCGGCGCGACATTAGATGGGTTAGATATACGACAATCTATTTTTTCTGCCTGCAAGCTTATTCAGTGTGATTGTTCGAAGGTCTACCTTAAGCAAGTCGAGTTTACCGGCTGCGATTTAAGCAATACTCAATTTGACGAGGGAAAGTTAGTTGAGGTGGTTTTTAAAGATTGTAAATTACTAGGGACGTCGTTTGTTGAATGCAGCTTAGAAGGCGTTCAATTTGAGAATTGTTTAATGAGCTTGAGTCAATTTAGTCAAATTAAGGCTAAGAAGCTAGCCTTAATTAATTGCGAGTTAAAACAGGCTTATTTTGATGGGGCTAAAATGCCGCACTCTATCCTGACTAACTGTAGTTTGAACCAAACTGATTTTTCTGGTGCGATGGTTTCGGGGAGTGATTTGCGAGGCAGTAAGCTGGAAGGTATTCGAATTGGTACCAATCAGCTAGCCAAGGTTGTCGTTAACCCGGCCCAAGCCTTATATTTAGCTAGGTTAATGGGTTTAGAGATTGAGCTTTAGTCTGTTGGTTGGCTAGTCGTTTCTGGCGCAATCTGCGACTGGTGTAAAACATTTGATGGCTAAAACATAATAATCGCCCATCACAGCGTCGGCGGGATTTGTCTGCTATATCGATGGTTAATAATCGAAAGCATTCTTCACAGTATTGATTTTCAGGTAAAGGAAGTCGAAATTGTTGCATGGTTATGTTTGGGCTTATAGCCTTATCCTCTTTACCCTAATACTCTATAGATAGGTGCTCGTGAATGCAACAAACAAGCAGTACTATCTTAGCCAACGAGGACAAGGCTCAAAAGGCATAAGTTAAATCGCAATTCAAAGTTGAAAGTTTTTAGCGGTATCTGCTGTCGCAATAACGTGAAAAACATAAAATACCTCCATTAGGCACTTTTACTTCCAACTATTGACATTCGGGTTTGCTTAGGGTAGTGTAAAAATACAAATAAAAGGCGAAGGTTATTTTAATTTTTATGAGGAGGGTATACCTATGGCAGTTACTTTGTATAAGAAACAGCGCGAAATTGTTGATTTTATAGACTCATTTATACGAACCAACAGCTACTCGCCAACTCTGCAAGAAATTGCGGATGCTATTGGGGTTAAAAGCTTGGCTACGGTTCATGAACATTTGTCGGCTTTAACTAAAAAAGGAGTAATTCGTAAGTCATCTGGGGAGGTGCGGGGCATTGAATTGGCTGAGTCCCGAGTCTCTCATGTTATGGATGGCGTTGAGGTTCCTTTGTTTGGCTACATTGCTGCTGGATCGCCAATTGAGGCAATCCAGAATCCAAGTGATACCATTAACATCCCGGGCGATATGTTAGGCAAAAAGCAAACCTATGTGTTGCAAGTGCGGGGTAAAAGCATGATTGAAGCCTGCATTGATGATGGCGACTATGTGGTGATTGAAAAGGCTGATACAGCTAACAATGGTGATATCGTGGTGGCCTTGCTGGAAAACGAATTCGCTACCCTCAAGCGATATTTTAAGGAAAAAGACCATATTCGCCTTGAACCGGCTAACAGTACGATGAGCCCAATTCGCTCTAAGCATGTAGCTGTACAAGGTAAAGTAGTTGGTATCATTCGCCGCTATCACTAGGCTATTTGCCCTAAAATACTGATAGACAGAACGAAGGCCCGAGATTACCCCCGGGCCTTACTTGTGCAGCTGATATCGCTATGAGCTACGTTGGCCCCATGTTCTCCTATCTACTTCTAGGGATCTCGTCAGATTCAGATGTTGAACAAGTTCCTCCGGAAATGTGTGGTATGCCTCACCGATGAAAGTGACCACGTCCTCCACCAATCGAACCACCGCACCAAACGGGATTCGCGGGTTAATATTAAAGCTCAACCAGAAGTTGTAGAGGCTACAAGGTGTGTAGCGCTCAATCTCTCGGTTGCTCTCCGACACTGAACTGACTGCCAGCGCCGGGTCGTCTCTGATGGTGGACTCACGGACCCGATCGTTGGTGATTAGCACCATATTCAAGCTGAACTGATCGGTGACAGCCTGATCTAGTTGCACTCCCTCGAATTCCTCCTCGTCCATCGTCACATAGCGACGAATGAGTGGCGTAGAAGAGTTGCGATCGATGAGTTCATACTTGTCAGCCAGTATGCCAATTAAGCTGGCTGCCTGCTTGAACTCGACGTCAAATTCCAGATATTGCTCCCAGTGTGGTGTGCGAAATTCTGGTACACCCTGATAGCTCGTAATGGTCAATGGTACGCGGGCCATCTTCTCGCTCCTTACTAGAGTCGCTGGCAAGTGTCAACTTTAGGGCTTCGCGGAATAGTACCAAGCATACCTGGAATAGTCAAGAGATTGTTAGTAAAATGCGGTATGATAGATGAAATCATATGCCTATAACCTCATTAAACGATCTACATAAACTGCATGATTCACTCCAGGCCAGCAATTTACCACTCGTTATTCATGGGCCCATGACAGCTGACATCACGCTAATTTGTCATGGCAAAATTACCCCTGAAGTAGTTGAGGCGGCCCAATTCTTAGATAACCAATACCCCTCAATTAACGTCAATGTAGTTCAAATCAAGCAGCTCGATCCCCTGCCGGTCGCAGAATTACAAGCCATATTCCAGTCGATGAAGTATTTGCTATTAATAGAATCAGACGTCGAGCAAGACTTGTACCAGCTAATTATTAAGCAGGTTGGAGTAAGCCTCGATCATCGTCGCTACTTTAATCCTGGCCAACCACAACTAGCGGCTAAGATTATCGCCTTAGTTAAAAGTACTTTTTTGATCGCCAAATAGCCTTAAATTTAAGACCTGCTATAATACCGCCATGTTTGGCAAATTATTTGTAGTACCAACTCCGATTGGAAATCTTCAAGATATAACCCTTAGAGCTCTAGAAGTTTTAAAGCAGGTCGCTATCATCGCCGCCGAGGACACCCGGCACACCGGAAAGCTGCTCGCGCATTATGAAATTAAAAAGCCCATGCTCTCTTATCAGGAACATAACGAAGCCCAGCGTATTCCTCGGATTATCCAGTTGCTCCTTGAAGGTCAGAATGTAGCCCTGGTCTCTGATGCTGGTACACCAGCCATATCTGATCCAGGTTTTAAACTGGTTCGCCAAGCTATTGCCCAATCGATTGAGGTTGATGTTTTACCTGGTGCTTCATCACTGCTGGTGGGATTGGTTGGGTCGGGTCTACCGACTGATCGGTTCTATTTTGGAGGATTTTTACCACGCACTTCAGCTAAGCGACAAAGATTTTTGATACCATTGACTCAACTTCAAGCGACGCTTGTCTTTTTTGAGTCACCTCACCGGGTTATGGCAACGCTGGCGGATGCATATCAGGTATTAGGCGACCGGCAGGTGGTAGTTGCTCGGGAATTGACTAAATTGCACCAAATCTATTGGCGCGGCCGCCTAAGCGTGATTGATCCCTCTTTGGAGCGGATAAAAGGTGAAGTAGTTTTAGTTATCAACCGGACCGATGATGCTAAAGCCTAGACGAGTACCTTATTAAAGTAATCCAGCCCAAGCCATTCGTTGCCTTTATAGTCTGATTTACCCAAATAGCGGGATATACTGCAGTTGTCCGGGATACTTGAATGACGCAGCTCTATAAATTGGTCTGGATCGAGCCGCTCCATGTTTGCTCGAAAGGCTAAGATAGTTAGATGGTGAGTGATAGCCAGAACCCGCTTACCATTTTGATCGCGGGCAAGAGTGCTAATCCAGCTTCGATTTCGAGCGCGTACATCGGCGATACTTTCACCTTGAGGCTGTCGGTACCAGTATTCCCCTTGCAAATTATAAAGTGGTCGTTGCTCGGGATGCATGACCTGCATTACTCGCCAATCCCCGTAAAGCAACCGTAATCCAAAATCCATTTCCCGTATACGCTCATCTACCAAGACTCGACATCGGCTTAGCTCGGGCCAGCCTTTTTGCATCTCAATCCAAGTTTCTCTAGTTCGCAAAAAAGGAGATAAATATATAGTGTCGGGTAATGCTATTTCGCTGGCTAATTTTAAGGCCATTTTTTGAGCACTCTGCTTACCTTCTTTGGTGATGGCGGTCGAATCTTCGCCGTTATTTTTACCTAGCATAACCGCAACTTTAATGGCTAACTGTTTGGTTTTTGTCGATTGCCAATCACGGTTAAAGGCAATTAAAAAGTCCTGATATAGTTGGTTATGGGCGAGTTGGTGGCGGTTTTGATTATAGGTTGACTCGGCGTGCCGAATTAAAGTTAGCTCAGCCGGCCACTTCATGAGACTTTATCCCCTTTAATCCATAAGCTTTCTGCCGTCATATCTTCTGGTGGCGTACTATGCAACAACTCAAGTAGGGTTGGACTAACGTTGGCCAGAACACCGGGTTTTAGTTTGCCTGGAAGCAGGTCTCCCACGACGATAAATGGCACTACACCGGAATTATGTTGGGTATCAACCTCACCTGCCTCGGTTACTAGCACCTCGGCATTACCGTGGTCGGCAGTTATCATTAAGACTCCTGCCTGCTCTTTAATCGTGTTGGCCAGCCTGCCTAGGCAGGTGTCAACTGCCTGGACTGCTTCGATAGTGGCTTGAAGATTCCCGGTATGAGCTACCATATCGGCATTGGCATAGTTTAAAATCACCACGTCGAATTGATTAGTTTGAATGGCGGCAATAACCTGATCGGTTAGTTCGGGAGCCGACATTTCTGGTTGCAGGTCGTAGGTAGCCACCTTAGGTGAGTCAACTAAAATTCGCTGCTCGTTTTTAAAAGGTGCTTCTTGTCCGCCGTTAAAGAAATAGGTTACATGGGCATACTTTTCCGACTCTGCCGCATGGAGTTGATTTAAACCGGCCTTAGACAGGACTTGGGCTAAGGGATGTTTAATGTATGATGAGCCAAACACCACTCCACTCACCGGTAGGTCTTGTTGATATTCAGTCATGGTATAAAAATCTAGCCGATTTGGTGGCACTACTTGTTTGAAACCTCCAAACTTTGGATCAATAAAGCTTTCGGTTATTTGTCGGGCGCGATCGGCCCGAAAGTTAGCAAAAATAACCACGTCGTTGTTGGTAATTGCTTGACCATTGCCAATGACAGTTGGCTCAATAAATTCATCCGTTTTCCCCTGAGCATAGCTACGTTGAACTGCTGAGGTTAAGTCGGCGGCTTTGGCACCTTTGCGCTCGGTCAATAAGCGATAGGCTTGCTCTGTCCGATCCCAACGTTTATCTCGGTCCATAGCATAGTAGCGGCCACAGACACTGGCAATTGTTGTTTTGTACGTGGCAGCTTTGGCGATAATTGCTTGACTGTTTTTACCCAGCCAGTTAGGGCTAGAATCCCGGCCGTCACTAAAGATATGAAGATAGAGATTCGTGACACTTTGCTCCTTAGCTAGCTCAAATAGAGCCCAGATGTGTTCGAGGCTGGCATGGACCTGCCCTGAGCTAACTAAGCCGAGAATGTGTAAATTTGCTTGGCGCTCGTTTGCCGTGTGGCAGGCCTGTAATAGAACCTCATTTTCAAAAAAAGTTCGATTCTGTATAGCTTGGTTAATGCGAACCTCATCTTGAGGCACGACAAAGCCTGCGCCAAGATTAAGATGACCCACCTCGCTATTACCAGTAGTTGTGCCACTTAAACCAACTGCCGAACCATAGGCGGTTAATGTAGTGCTGGGATATTCTCTCATCCACTGAGTTATATGAGGAGTATGGGCCAAACTTATGGCGTTGCGTGGACCGGGTTTACCTAGTCCCCATCCGTCGAGTATGGCTAGAACAATAGGTTTAGGGGCAGATTTCATACAGGAGTTTCTTTTTAACTACGCTTGCAACCTTATGGTAATCACCCTACAATAGTAACAGACAGGCATTTAGTTGCCAACGCGACGTGTTGCTTTATTCGTCATGGAATTTATCACCTATACACTTATTGGCTTTGTTTTTATTACGTTAGTCCTTATGGTCTGGCTATGGCAGCGATTGTCTGTGGTTACTGGTAACTTGGATACCGAGATAAGCGCGCTGCGTAAATGGCAAAAAGACCACTTGCCATTGGAGCACTGGGCTGATTTTCTTGAAGGCTCATTTAGCAGTTTGACGATTGGGGCAGTTATGGTTGATCCTCAGCTGAACATCTCATTTATCAATCCACTTGCTGAGCAAATACTTGGCTTGTCTACCCCCCAGGTTAAAGGTAAACCGTACCGAGTTAATTTAGGATTGTTACACGAAGATGGCAAGCCTTTATCTGAGGATAAGGATCCGCTTCTTCACGTCTTTCAAACTCGGCAGCCGATGGAAAAACAAGCCTTTAAGGTTCAGAATGGCGATATTAGCCACTTGCTTGAGGTGAGTTGGATGCCGGTTACTAATTCCCGCAATGAGATTCTAGGCGGCATGGTTCTACTCCAAGACTCGACTAAGCAAAAGAATTTAGAAGAGATGAAGGTTGATTTTGTTTCCATTGTCTCTCACGAAATGCGGACCCCAATTACGGCGATTAAAGGCTATATCGATATCCTGTTGCGCGAAACTCAACTTGATCCAGAACATACGGAGATGTTGCGGCGAGTGTATGTATCTAATGAGCGTCAGCTCGAAACTGTTGAATCGCTGTTGAACTTGTCTCGACTTGAACGTGGCACTATTCCAATTAAACCACAGGCTTTTCAAATTGAAGAACTAGCCGGACAAGTAATTAGCGAAGTGGAACCACAGGCGAGGGCTAAGGGGTTGGAATTAAAGTTTGAGTATCCTCGCTTTGCTTTGCCCAAGGTTTGGGCTGACCCAGCTCGGGCTCGCGAAGCTTTGGTTAACCTATGCACGAATGCCATTAAATATACAGACAAGGGTTGGGTTAAGTTAGATTTATATACCAAAGAAGGTCAAATGTGTGTAGCAGTGAGCGATAGTGGCCCGGGCATTGATGCTGAGACGCAAGCTAAGTTATTTGCCAAGTTTAGACGAGGCGAGGGCGCTTTAACAGAGAGCAAGCAGGGAGTTGGACTTGGTTTGTATATTACGAAAGAATTTATTGATCTTATGGGGGGTAAAATTTGGATCGAGAGTCAGCCGGGAAATGGGGCTACTTTTTTCTTTACTTTACCAGTTAGTAAATAAATTTAGCGCAGAATACATAGATACAAGAAGAGCATCTATAGTTCCAGCCTTGAAAGTGATGATGGGGTTAGAGCTGCCTGCGAACTAGGCTTGGGCGCTGAGGAACTTTTTCACTTCCTCAATGATTTGATCTGGAGTATAGGCTGATTTGATTAGGTAGCCGTCGGCCCCCAAATTAAAACCTTCTTTAATAACAGAATCTTGTCCCAGATTTGTGAGCAATATAACGGGAATATTTTTGGTTTCTTCTTTAGCTTTGATGGTGCGCAATAAGTCTAAGCCGCTGACCTTGGGTAGCATAATATCGAGCAGTAGTAAATCGGGAATTGATTCTGCAAGGCGATTTAAACCAATTTCACCATCTTCGGCAGTGGAAATTTCATACCCCTCTAAAGATAGTTGACGCTCGTATAACTCACGAATAAATAAGTCGTCTTCGACAATCAGTATTTTTATTTTACTATCTGTCATATCACTATTTAGCTTACTTGCTTGATTTTACCTTGTCAACCCCGATTAGATCGGGGCCAAGTAGCGCTTTAACCCCTTCGTTTCACTTTTTTGCCCAATCGGACTAGTTCAAACTCAGCATCGGCTACTAAGCGACGAGTATTTGGGGCCGCTTCTGGGCTAACCGAGATTGAACTAATGCCCCATTCTACCAGCTTGCGAGTTAACTCGGGATAGGCGCTGGGTGCTTGTCCGCAGATAGAGCAGTGTAACCCATGTTGGACCGTGGTTGTAACTAGCTTTTCCATTGCCCATAATACTGCCTCTTGTCGTTCGTCAAATCCGGCGGCTACGCGTGGATTGTGGCGGTCGAGACCAAGTATAAGTTGAGTCAGATCGTTGGAGCCAATGGAAATGCCATCAATTCCAGCACCAATAAACTGATCGAGTAGAATCACATTAACCGGTAATTCAGCCATTAACCATAGCTTAAATGATCCACCACGGTACAATCCTTCTTCGGCAATGAGGTTTTTTATCTCGATCATTTCTTGAGGGGTGCGAACATACGGCACCATCAGCCATACATTCTTATGATACTGGCGCACTCTCTTAATTGCTTGGATTTCTAGTCTTAGAGCATCGGGCTCGGCAATATGGCGATAGGCTCCACGGTAGCCCAAAGCCGGATTTTCTTCGGTTACTTCATACTTTTCTCCACCATGTAGCCGTCGATATTGGTTAGCCGTAAAATCGCTGAGCCGATAGATAACTGGTCGAGGGGCAAATGACTTAGCCACCTCTTTCACCCCTTCATAGACTGCATCAATCAGAGCTTGCTGTTTTCCCTGTTCAATTAAATACTTTGGGTGTTCACCCAGATTTTGGAATAAGAGTTCTGAACGAAGTAGTCCAATCCCATCGACATCTTTAGTGGCTAAATCAATTGCGTCTTTAGGATCGGTTAGGTTTACCATAACTTTAGTGGCGGTTGGCATGGTTAGGGGTTGTGCAGGTTTGGTTTTGGCTTGTATGTGGCCAAGTATAGGACTCTTGGCTAAACTAGCATGAGCATTAGCTGAGGTAATATTGACTGCTTCGGACATTATTGAAATGTTGCCTTCATAGACATGGCCATGAGTGCCATCGATAGTAATTGTTTCGCCATCTTTAATCATTTTGGAGCCATTGATGGTTCCCACAATCGCTGGCGCTCCCATTTCACGAGCCGCCAGCACAGCCGGTGAGCCGGTACTTCCTTCGTCAGCCACAATGCCAGATATGGTATTCATGATAGATGCCACATCAATCTCGGAGGTTTTGGTGATTAAAATTGTTCCTGGTTTTATTTTGGCTAGGTCCTGCTTATGATTAATAATTTTAGCTTGTCCTTGGGCGTGACCGGCAGCTGCTGGCATTCCGGAAAGCAATGGTGTGGTAGGGATAGTAGTGGCAATTGAGGTTGATGGTACGATGCGCAATTGATCGGTTTGACCTGGAATTGTCATAACTGGACGGGTTTGGATCACGTACAAGGTGTGGTTGGCATAGGCCCATTCTAGTTCTTGAGGGCTACCAAAGTGCTGCTCTAACCTCAAACTGAGGCGAGCCAACTCTACTACCAGGTGGTCGGCTATCTTTTGCTTTTTTTGCCAGGCTACTGAAACGGGCAGTTTGACATTGGCATCGTGTATATCAGTAATGTGCTTGTGGGTGGTGCGCATCAGCTGCCATTGCTGGCGGACGACTTCTTTTTTAACTATCTGCCAATCTTTCTTGGAGACTTCATAATGATCGGGGGTGATATCGCCGGCATCTATAACATCACCTAACCCCCAGACAGCTTCAATTGCCGAAATATCGGGGTTGCTGGTAATGGGATGTAAGCTAAAAGCTATCCCAGAAGCGTCCGATTCTACCATCCGTTGTACTATAACTGCAGCCCCAACATGAAGCGTATCAAGGCCATGTTGGACTCGTTGGAAAATAGCTCTTGGGGTAAACAGACTAGACCATACTAATTGCACACTGGCGATGAGTTGTTCGCCTCGGTAAACATTCAAATAGCTAGCCTGTCGTCCATCGGTACTTGGGTAATTATGATTGGCTGCAACTGTAGAGGCTCGGACCGCGACAAAGACGTCTTTACTAGAGAGCTGTCTATAACTATCGAGTATTTGCTGTTTGGTTTCCGGCGCCATTTTAGCCTGGACGATCATTTTCTGGATTGCGCTAGAGGTTTTTTGCAGCGAGCTGGATGAATGAATATCTACCTGGTCTAGTAGCCGATCAATTTTGGCCGATAAATCGGTATAGGCAATAAAATCGTAATACGCTTGAGATGAGATAACAAAGCCATTGGGCACCGGCAAGCCTAATGCTGCCATTTCGCCCACGTTGGCAGCTTTCTCCCCTAGCTGCGACGAATTGAGCCTGGATATTTCGGAAAACCAAGAAATGTGTGGGAAGTGTTGCATGGACAGTTCTGCCTTTGGGGGCATGGTTTCAATTAATACTAACTATAGCAAGCTTGCCAGATATAGGTCAACCCAGAACCACGTCTGGTTGTATTCGCAGTTCCTAGCTTTCTAACTGTAAATATTCAAGTAGCGGTTTTTTATATTTTGCTTTAAATGCCGGATCAACTTTCTGTACGGGATTTGACCCCAGAAACGTCAGCAGGTTATCGAGCTTCTGTTGGCGTTCTTGTCTATTTGAGATCTTGGTTAGAGATTCTAGGTCTGGTTCAATTTCAAAGTACTTCATTTTGTCATCTAAGGGAAGCTGCCAGAACAGTAAAAAACCGCGCTCAGGAAATTTCACGTTAATAGCACTGTAGCAGTGCAACATTACCGCTTTTTCCAACTCCAGCAGGATCGTTTCGGTTTCGGCCTTAGCTAACTCTAACTTATCGATTGGAGTTGATGGTGAACCAATCTCAAAATACATCTTTATTTTGGGCTCCGTCCCAGAGGGACGCACCGTTACTTTTATTGATTGACCCTCTACCCCAGAATCTAATTTGAATATAAGTACATCCTTGGCCGCTCTATCGGTATTGGAAACAATTGGTTGGCGGTTACGGCAATCCTCAAAAGAAGTTACGGTAAAGCGACCGAAAGCTGAAGGTGGTGTAGAGCGTAGCGATGCCTGGATGGCATCTATTTTTTCTTTGCCAGTTGCCCCTAACATCCTAACTTCAGTTAAATAGTTGCGGAAATAGCCATATTCAGCATAAATCTGGTTTAGATAGTCAATTAACGTCTTATGTTGCCCTTTTAGCTCAGCAGCCAATTCCGACAACCATACGGCGGCTGTGACCGCATCTTTGTCACGGGCGTAGTTGCCAGCAAGGTAGCCATGACTCTCTTCGATGCCGACCAAGAATTGATCAATGTGGCCGTCTTTCTTAATCCTATTCATGACATCGCCCACATATTTAAAACCGATTAGTAAATCACCAGTTAGATGCACCTGATGTTTTTGGCAGATACGCTCTACTAAGTCAGTAGTTACCACGGTTTTAATCGCTGATTCATCGCCGGTAAAATGATTTTTTCGTTTTTGTACCACATAAGCTGTTAATATAGCCGCAATCTCATTACCATTTATAAACCGCCATTCGTTTAGATGGTTGACCATAATGCCGATGCGGTCCGCGTCGGGGTCACTATTTAAAATGATATCAGCATTTTTCTGCTTGGCATAAGTTAAGGTAGTGTCAAAAGATTGCACCACCTCGGGGTTGGGAATATTAAAGGTGACATTCTCAAATCGACCGCTAGGATTTGACGTTTTTGGGTCGCTATCGACGGTAAAGCCTAGCTCCGTTAAAGATTTGGCCACTGATGTTCCGCCACATCCATGCATAGGGGTGTAGATAATATTGATATCTCGAGCGGCTGATAACGAAATGGACTTAGCTGCTTTAATATAGGCTTTATCAACTTCCTCACCAATAGCCACTATTAACCCTTGGGCTGTGGCGTCGCCAAAGTCCATTTTTTTGATTTCTTTTACCTGTTGAGTTACTTCATTGACCAGCGCCTCATCATCAGGTGGGATGAGCTGTCCGCCGAACTCATCGTAGATTTTTTTACCATTATGACTTGGTGGATTATGAGAAGCTGAAAAAACATCTCCAGCCACAGCGCCTAAATGCCGCACAGCGAAAGACAGCTCTGGAGTAGTCCTGATAGTGTTGAAATTGTAAACCTTAATGCCATTGGCTGCGTAGACTTCAGCTGCAGATCTAGCTAAATCTCTGCTAGTTAAATTTAATACAGGGTTTGGCAACTCAAGGTTGAAGTAGTTATTTCCGGTAAATTCGCGCACATCAAAGGCAAAAACAACGCCTCGCTGCTTCGCGTCTTCGCCATAATGCTTAAGTAAATATTGGGCATGTCCTTGGGCTGAGGCTTGGATTGTCCATTGATTTATCCGATTTGGACCAACTCCTACTTCGCCACGTCGACCGCCTGTGCCAAATGGTATTACTTGGTAAAACGAATCTAATACATAATCCCAGTATTCATGCCCAATTAAGTGCTTAATTTGTGGTACAAAGGCTTTGAATTGATCATCGGTAAGCCATTGCTCTAAAAATAGCATGGCTTGATCTTGGTACTTTGAATTTACTTTTAAAGTGGCAAAGCCTTGCCTTGCCGTGTTTAACAGTTCCGTCATGTTATTCTCCTAGTTTACTGAGTGGCTATTTTGATTTATCTTAGCATATTTCAGAGATAGAATCGATTACAAGGACATGATATGTTCAATGGCGGCCACCGGGCCTCCACTGCCATGCGGCGGGGCGATGTAATCGGCAATATCAAGCAATTCTTGCGGTGAATGAGCCATAGCTACTTTGTAGCCGCAAGCGGTTAAGAGTGGGTAATCGTTATAGCCATCACCCATACCGGCAGCATATCGTGGATCGAGGTTAAGCATTTTGGTTAATTCAAGCACAGCTAGATGCTTAGTGGCTTGAGGTGAGGTAATGTCAAAACCAGTCGAGCGGACCGTATTGCTTTGGTGGACAACAATATCATGCAAGAAGTTTTGTTGGAGCTCGTCTAAGATGGCTTGGGTGGCAGGTTGTTGTTCCGGCCTAATAGTAACCCGTATTTTGGGAGTTTTGGACAGAGTTAAGTCAGCTAATGGTCGAGTTATGTCTTTATAAGGACCGTTAAATTCGGGCTTATTCGTGTACAGTAAACCCTGTTGAGAAATGATTACACTCAGATCTTGATGGCGTAATTGATCGATAATTGATTGCGCAACCTGATTGGCAATGTAATGACCAATTATAACCTGCCCAGTTGTGGCTTCAACTATTTCTGCACCACCACTGGCAATTTGCGGCCCTTCTAAACCCAGATCTTGGCAAGCTTGGACAATATGACCGGTAAAGTCACGACCTGTGGCTAGGCAGAAATGACCGCCTTGGGCAATATAGTTATGAACAGCTTCGATCAATAGTGGACTCAACCGTGAGACTTGCTCAACGAGAGTACCATCAAAATCAGAGATGATGGCAGGATATTTCATCTTTGTAGATCTGGACGTCTGCTTTTAGTTCGCGCTACGGACTGCTCCCGGCGCCAAGTTTCGATGTTGGCGTGATGACCAGATAATAGGACTTCGGGTACACTCCAGTTGTTATAGACTTCGGGTCGGGTGTAGTGTGGGTATTCTAATAAATTGGTACTATGCGACTCGTCGGCCAGGCTTTCTTCTTTGCCAACCACGCCTGGTAATAAGCGAGCGGTAGCTTCAATCACGGCCATGGCGGGAATTTCGCCGCCAGTTAAGACAAAGTCGCCAAGGCTAATTTCTTCATCCACTAAGTGCTGTCGAATGCGTTCGTCAAATCCTTCGTAATGACCGCATAGCAGTATTAAATGGTTATGTTGGCTACTCAGCTCTTTAGCTCGAATTTGCTTAAATGGAGTGCCTTGAGGAGTCATTAGAATGCGATGAGCAGTATGGTTAGGATCTAGATCTTTTAAGGCTTTGTCGAATGGCTCGACTCGCAAAACCATGCCGGCTCCTCCACCGAATGGCGGCGAATCGACGGTGCCGTGTTTATCGATTGCCCAATCGCGCAGTTGGTGAGCCTTAAAAGTGAACTTGTCTGTAGCCAAAGCTTTTTTGATGAGGCTGGAGTTCATTGGGCTGGTGAACATTTCGGGAAATAAGGTTAAAACATCAATATGCATGACTGTAGTATAGCAGAGATGAAGCATCGATCGTGATTGATTGACTTGCAAAGCAAAGCTGGCGGGCATATAATCCTCTATCGGTATCAGATTTACTGGCTGTATAAACGGAGGGTAACCAATGTCAGATCGTTTGCAGATGGATAAAGCATTCGCCACAAACTACCGTCTGGCGGCAGAGTTTGCGGCTGGCCCACAAGGTTTTTTTAACGCAATCGTTGCCAATAACCCGGAAGGTAGTCAGCGCTGTTTTCACGCTAATTCTGGCAGGATTAAGTGTGTTGATGAACGCTTATCTGAGGGTGAGATTGCCATCGCTGGTAGTTTTTGCCTAATGGAGCAACCAACGCAGGCGGTTGAATACGCTCGGCAGCGCGCCGCAGCTTATGGTATCTCTAGCTTGGAGATTTCCAGCCATCAGGGGTGTGGTGCTGCAGCCATGAAGAATGTGGATCCGCGCCAATTTTCGACGCAATTGGCCCAGCAGACAGGATTGCCTTATGCTGGCCATTTTCAAGTAAGTCCGGCTGAATTCCATGACGCAGTTGCCATTTACTATAGTGGTACGCCAACCTTGAGCTTTCAGCATTTGCCTGGGATGCCGAAAGGGTTCTGTGTTAACCGTCCCTATCACCGGAATGCAAGCACCGCTGTGTACGAGGCTGAAGTGTGCATCCAGATTGCCATGGGCGATCACGGTTTAGGCCAGCGTTTTACTAGCCAGCAACCGTTGCTGCTGGTTGCCCTTGGTGATGAAAGTCAGCCTGAATTTAATACTCAGGTGCTGGTTAATGAATTGACGCCACTGGCGTCTGAGGTTGTTAAGGTTGTGCCAATCATGTATGGCGCTGCCTAACAATATGTCATGAGAGAGATTGATAGCCCCACCCATTACTGGGCGGGGCCTACTCTTTTTGTATAACGATGAGTGGAGTAATACGCGAAGCTATTGGATAAATTGCCCAATGATGCTGGCTGCGCCAATTAAAGCGACTAGCAACAAGACGAGTAAGCCGACACCACCAAAAAGCAAACCTCGGGCTAGGCTCGATTTATTTTTGATAAATAGCCCTCCACCGAATAATAATTGCAATACCATATAGCCAATGGCAAATAAGATAAATCCTCTAATGAGGCTTTCACCGGTGGTGGTTGATGCTCCTTGGAAGACAAGGAAACCAATAATTCCAATAATAAAAATAGGTGTTAGACAGCCTGCCCAAAAAAATCTTGGAGCTTTTTGCTGGGCATAAAATGGCTGGTTGTGGTGGCGAACAAGTTCGCCCTGAACCGGAGTGGGCATAATAGAAATGTCAAAATTCAAAGGACAAATATTAAAAGTGACTATCTAAATAAAGTGATTAAGCGATTTAGTTTGCACCTATGGCTACGCCTTTGCCTTTTATCCATCATACTAAACACTCGTTAGTAATACCAGAGGTCGATTTAATCTGGCGTTTTTGGTTTCAAACCTAAATGTCTGTAACCATTTAAGGTAATGACTCTGCCGCGTGGGGTGCGAGCAATTAAACCTTGCTGGAGCAGGTAGGGCTCAACCACATCCTCTAGAGTTCCAGTGTCCTCGGCTAATGAGGCGGCCATGGTCTCGATGCCAACTGGTCCGCCATCGAATTTATCGACTAGGGCCGAGAGATAGCGACGGTCGTTGGCATCTAAGCCGAGTTCATCCACCTCATGCATGGTAAGCGCTTGATAAGTGGTCTCTAGATTGATAGACCGATGGCCATTGACCTCGGCTACGTCGCGTACTCGTTTTAATAACCGATTAGCAATCCGCGGCGTGCCTCTTGAACGCCTACCTAGCTCTCGAGCTGCGAGTTGGTCGATGGCGATACCCAAAACCGATGCAGCCCGCTGAACAATTTGTTCCAAATCTTGCGGTTGGTAAAAGTCAATGCGATGGGCTAAGCCAAACCGATCGCGAAATGGCCCAGACAATAACCCAATTCGGGTGGTTGCGCCGACTAAGGTAAAGGGCGGTAAATCTAGACGGACAGTTTTAGCGCCCACACCTTTACCCAAGACAATGTCCAAACTAAAGTCTTCCATGGCAGGATACAGAACCTCTTCGACTTGTCGATTAAGACGATGGATCTCGTCGATAAATAGTACTTCTCCTGATTCGAGCGAAGTCAGGATGGAGGCCAAATCTCCAGCTCGTTCAATAGCTGGGCCAGAAGTTACTCGGACATTGGTTTCCATTTCATGACCAATGATATGAGCTAAGGTTGTCTTGCCTAACCCTGGGGGGCCGTACAACAGTACATGTTCTAAGGCTTGACCACGTTGCTTGGCTGCTGTTAAAGAGATGTTTAGGTGCTGTTTTAACTTGGTTTGGCCAATGTAATCGAATAACGTTTGAGGGCGCAATGTTTGTTCGGCTTGCTCTTCCTCAATTGATTCCACTTTAGTTGATAGTATGCCGGTCGGTGATTCCATAGATCCTTTAGTTAGGCTGACTACTTATTCTGGTTTAAGCTGGCTAAAGCTTGTTTAATTTGCTCAGCTAAAGGCAGGGCGTTGTTTACCTGAAAACTGGCTTTGGCAATTTCTGCTTGAGTGTACCCAAGAGCGACCATGGCGGAATTGAGTTCTTGGGTTGCAACTGCTGGCGAAGCATCTAAGGCATTAACGGCTACTTTATTTTTTAGCTCAAGGATAATCCGCTCAGCATTCTTTTTGCCAATGCCAGAAATGGCAGTAAAGGCTGCTGTATTACCTTGGGTTATGGCCGATTGAATATCGGTAACCGAATAAGCCGATACGATTGCCAACCCCAACCGCGGTCCTATGCCTGAAACTCCAACTAAGAGCTCAAATAATTCCCGCTGGTTATCAGAGACGAAGCCATAGAGGGTTAGCGCATCTTCCCGAACAGCTAAATGCGTGTAGAGCTTTACTTTCTGGTTGAGTTGATAATCTTGGATAACGCTTTGCGGGACATTTATTACATAACCAACGCCCTGGACATCAAGGATAACTTTGCCAGTTTGCATATCTTCAATAGTGCCGCGTAATGACCCAATCATATAGTATTTACCTTGAATTTAGGGCAGCCATAGAGTTGTGACATAGGGCAATTGCTAGCGCATCAGCCGCATCGTCTGGTTTGGGTATAGCTTTTAATTTAAGCAGTACTTGAATCATCTGTTGGACTTGAGGTTTTTTGGCCATACCATACCCGCAAACTGCGGATTTTACTTGCAATGGTGTGTATTCGGCGATAGGTAGGGCATGTTGCTCAATAGCTAACATAATTACACCTCGAGCCTGACCAACACCAATGGCGGTAGTAACATTGGTGTTGAAATACAGCTTCTCTATGGCTACCACATCAGGTCTCATGCTGTCTAGTATGTGTAACATACTGTGGTGTAGGCTAAGTAAACGTTGAGCAGGTTTATCTGATTTACTCGTTAAAATACACCCAAAATCTTCAGCTCGCGCCTGACCTTTGTTAAAGTTTATTAAACCATACCCAGTTGTGGCGGTCCCCGGATCTATGCCCAATATACGCATGTTTATACTATATCATGGTTGAACTAGATGAACCAAACTATACCCGAAAGTTACCATAAGAAAAGAACCACTCTAAGGTGGTTCTTTTCTTATTGACTGGAATAGACTACAAATTTACTTGCTGGATCCGGCAAATAATTCCCAGACATCGCTGGGGATAGTCCATACTTCTTCAGATAAAAACTGGCTAAAGGTTAAACTAGCGTGATGCGGCAAAGTCTTAATGGTTGAGCTTTGCTGTAATGACTGAATATATTTAGAAGACTCCTGACTTAATTTTTGCTCCCGCAGTTGAGTTTCGATTCGACTACGAGCTGCGTCTAGGCCTTCGTTGGCTACATCGACTTCTGCCTTGTTGGCGTTGTAGTAATCTTCAATTTCCTGATCAGAAACCTTAATTTTATCTGCTAATATTTTTTCTAGAGTTAATCTAACTTCGATTTGGTTGCGCAATAAGTCTTCGGAAATACCAAACTCCTTTAAGCTAGTTTGATATTGGTCTTCCCCACCGGTGGATTCTTTAAAAGTGCTCAACTCTTTTTCGATTTCATCGTTTGACACCGTGATTTTCTCTCGTTGCGCCTGCTGTAGAATTAATTGTTGTTGGGTTATATTATTTAATGTTTCTGCCCCTCCACTGGCCATAAGCTGGCTATATAAAGCAGTAGTTGGAACGTATTGACCGTTTACGACCGCGACGTATGAACGCTGCCATTGCCACCAGGCTACGAGCAAAACCAGAACTGCAGCCACGATTCCGCCTACCCATACCCAAAATGAACGCTGCTGAACCGTGTTGACTACACTCGTTGTGACGGTATTAATTGCGGTTAGCCCGGCAGTTTTCAGGCTTGAGGTGGGCCCAGATGCGGTCTTGTGCACCACCACTTCTGGTGTTTTCGACTGACTGACGGTGGCAGGTGAGGTTTTGGTCGCAGCAGCAGCTGGTTGCCGAGTTGGTTTTTTAGATGATTTTGCTGAGCTGGTTTTAGATGAGGATGCTCGACCTCGTTTGTTTTTAGCTGTTTCAGCCATTTATTGCTCCTATCTGGGTTAAATATCTATGGGTGCAGTGTAGCATGCTGTCTACGCAACGTAAACCCTGAGTCATACTTTAACGGTCGTTTCTGACCGAATATGATATAACACAGCGCTGGCGGCGGTGACGACATTGAGTGATTTACCACGGCCCAACATAGGCAATTCAGCAACAATATCAACGATATTTAAAACGTCTGGTGATACACCATCAACCTCATTGCCGACTATGACAGCAATTTGCTGAGCATAATTGCACTCGGTGTAATTGACACTACGCGGTGCTTGCTCGATTGCCACTAGTTGGATTTGTTGCCGCCTTAACTGCCGAAGCAAGATTGCCGTTTGTGGATGATATTCCCATTCAACACTACCTAAACCAGCTAGAGCGGTTTTGGCGATTTGCTGCCGTTGCCGCTGATATTTTAGGCGGTTAAACGGAGCTCCCGTGGTGCCGCATAAATACAGCTTCTTTACACCCACTCCATCGCAAAGTCTAAACAAGGAGCCCACATTATACAGCGAGCGGATATTATCAGCGATAACATAGATTTCTTTTGTATTAGTCATAGTTTCTTTGGTTTTTTAACTCCGTGGCTAGAAGTGAATTGTCGTTCAAATCCACGATTAGTCGGATGGTAGTATACGTGATCGCGCAAGGAGTCGGGTAGATGTTGTTGTTCCACTTTGGCTTCGGGATTATCATGCGCGTACTGGTAACCTTTGCCATAACCGATTGACTTCATAAATGAAGTCGGTGCGTTGCGGATGTGGAGTGGAACCGGCTCATTAGCTGAATTCTCAATATCCTGTTGAGCCAGGTTATATGCTGCATAGACAGCATTAGATTTGGGAGCTAAAGCAATATAAATGGCAGCTTCAGCCAAAATAACGCTTGCTTCTGGCATGCCAATGTTTTGAGAGGCAGTGTGGGCAGATTGAGCAATGACTAAGGCTTGGGGGTCAGCTAATCCAATATCCTCAGCCGCAGCTCTAATGAGTCTTCTGGCTATAAATAATGGCTCTTCACCGGCTTCTAGCATTCGGGCTAGCCAATAGACTGTTCCATCCGGATCGGAATCACGCATTGATTTGTGTAGAGCCGAAATTACATTGTAATGCTCTTCCCCCATTCGATCGTATAGCAAGTGTTTCTTTTGCGTAGATTTTTGGATGGCTTCCGGCGTAATGTGCTGTTGGCCATGCTTGCTGAGAGTAATAGCTATGGTTGTTTCTAGGGCGGTTAATAACCGTCGTGCATCCCCATCGGCCAATCTGGCTAGTGCTAGCTTGGCTGGTTGAGTAATAGTTATTGGTTGATTAATGGATGCGTAGTAATTTATGGCCCGGTCCACTACCTTGATGAGCTCTTCTATGGTTAATGGTTGTAAAACAAGGATTCGACTTCGAGATAACAAGGCGCTAATAATAGAAAAGCTAGGATTCTCGGTTGTGGCTCCAATTAAGGTAAATATACCAGATTCAACATGTGGTAAAAATGCATCTTGTTGGGCTTTGTTAAAGCGATGAATCTCGTCGACAAAAATAATGGTAGCGGTTTGATATAGCTGTCGACGGACTTTCGCTTCTTCGACAACCTTTTTGATATCGGCAATGCCGCTGGTTACGGCTGAAAATTCGACAAAATAACTGTGACGATAATGAGCGATTAGCCGAGCCAATGTGGTTTTCCCGCTCCCAGGAGGTCCCCAAAAAATGATTGATGGTAGCTTTTCGCCAGCCAAGAGCCTAGTTAAGATTTTGTCGGGACCAAGGATCGCCGACTGGCCAATGACCTGGTCTATATTTTGAGGTCGTACTATGTCGGCTAGAGGCCGGTAATCGCTATTGATCGATTGATCTGGAGTTTGCTCAAACAAATTCATAGGTGGCTCAATTATAGCGCGATATGTCTGGTTGCAGGTAACTAGGTGGTGCAATTTAGTGTAATATATCCAGGGATACCATGATATACTATCTGTAGTAATACTTATTTATGCGGGTTATTGAGATACTTCAAGACCATATTTACAGCACCTTATTTCTGTACATACTAATCGAAGAGATAGGAGTACCGTTGCCAATCCCCGGGGATGCCCTACTACTTTACCTTGGGATTCAGTCAAACCAGGGTGAAGCTAATTTTTGGCTAGTGTTACTGGTAACTTGTTTAGGAACGTTAATTGCCACTACTATACTGTTTTTGTTTGCTCGGGCAGTGGGACGACCGTTTCTTTTTCGTCACGAAAAATATTTGCGTTTTATCCATATTACGGCTCAGGATATTGACGCCTTAGAGTATTATATGAGTCAGCATGGCACTTGGGTGTTGATAATTGCTCGGGTTACACCTGGGTTGCGTATTTTGGGCACGGTAGCGGCTGGGCTGCTCGATGTTAGTTACCGAAAGTTTATTGCCGCGACACTGTCTGGAACAGTGATCTGGACGCTACTTTATTTTGGGATTGGCTCGTATCTAGGTGAGCGGTTTGAAAGCCAGATCGATGATTTATTTAGTAATAAATTAGTTATGTTCTCAATTTTTGCGGTTGGTTTGATTTTATGGATTGGTTTGTTTAAGCTTGTTTCACCGACGCTTAAGCGCAGTCGCTCTCCCAAGTCCACCGAGTAGTTTGGTTGGATTCGATTAATTGTTCGGCATACTATTGACTTATATCTGACCTCTCCGTATGATACAGTACAGATAGCATTTTAGGAGAACTATAGTGTATGCAATTTAAACGATTTCTTAACTGGGCCGGTATTTTACTTGTGGTAGCTGCAATTTTAGGTTATTTTGGCTTAGGCCCTAGCGCCAACGCTAGTGCACTTGGTAATGCACTGTATTTCGATGAAATCCAGTCGATTATTCACTTAGTACTCGGGTTGATCGCGTTGGCTAGCGTTCGGTTTGATTATGAACCACTTCATCGGTATACAACAGCTGCCTTGGGGGTGATTGCTATATCGGTGACAGCGTATAGCTTCTATCGCGTCGGTGCACCTGCTCCGAGCTTATTTGTCGCAAATATCGAAACGCCTTGGGAGAGCCTACTCTATCTAGGCTTTGGGCTATGGGCATTATGGGTTGTACTCATGCCCCCTGGTCCAGTCTTTGTTAAGGAAGATTTAGTTAAAGACTAAGAGAATTAACGTCCTCAATTCTTAACAAAATATCCTGGGCATGCTGCCCAGGATATTTTGCTTTTACCTATTTAGATGAAGGCTTGGCCTGCAGTGTTATATGTTTATCCTGGTCCAGTTTGACTATAACTTCGCTATCATCGCCAATAGTACCATTAACTATCATCATGGCTAACGGGTCTAAAATCTGCTGTTGTAATACTCTTTTGAGCGGCCGAGCCCCATAGGCAACATCATAGCCTAATTCGGCTAATTGATCTAAAGCCGCTGAATCAACTTTGAGTGTAATGTGTCGCTCCTCGAGCTGCTTTTGTAGCTGTGCTAGGTGTAAGGCAACTATTTGGTGAATCTGCTTTGGATCCAAGCGGTGGAATAAAATGATGTCATCGATGCGGTTGAGAAATTCTGGCCGAAAGTTGCTTCTTACCACACTCATCACCTGATTGTGCAATTCAGACTCATTAGTGCCATCCCACTCTGTAATTAAGACGCTCCCCAAATTAGAAGTCATAATGATGATTGTATTGCTAAAATCTACTGTCCGACCTTGGCCGTCTGTTAGTCGGCCGTCATCAAGCACCTGGAGCAATAAGTTAAATATCTCTGGATGAGCCTTTTCAACCTCGTCGAATAAAACAACACTGTATGGTCGCCGCCGCACGCTTTCGGTGAGTTGTCCACCTTGTTCATATCCGACATAGCCAGGTGGAGATCCAATTAACCTCGAAACAGCGTGACTTTCCATATACTCGCTCATATCAATCCGCACCATTGCCTGTTCATCGTTGAATAGTGAGGCGGCTAGTGAACGAGCTAATTCGGTTTTACCTACCCCTGTTGGTCCTAAGAACATGAACGAGCCAAGCGGCCGATGTTCTGAGGCCAACCCTGCCCGAGATCGGCGGATTGCGTTAGCTACGGCGTTAACTGCTTCATCCTGGCCAATTACCCGTTTAGCTAGCTCCTCTTCGAGATGCGACAAGTGACTTGATTCAGATTCGATTAGCCGAGTAACTGGTATACCTGTCCAGCGCGAAATGACTCGGGCAATATCCTCCTCGGTCACCTCTTCACGTAACAGACGTTGAGTGGTGTCGAGCGCATTGAGTTTTTCTTGAGTTTGGTGGAGCTGCCTTTCTTTCTCGGGGATTCGACCATAGCGAATTTCAGCCGCCTTAGCGAGATCCGCTTGTCTCTCGGCCTGCTCTTCGGCGATTCGTAACGCATCTAACTCTGACTGAACTTGACGCGATTGGGTAATGAGTGATTTCTCTTGTTTCCATTGCTGTTCAAGTTGATGCTTTTTCTCATTGAGATTAGCTATGTCGCGCTTAATTTCTTTGAGTCGACTCTTAGAATTCTCATCCTTCTCTTTCTTGAGTGCTTCTTGCTCAATTTCTAACTGGCGAATTCGCCGGGTTAACCGATCTAGTTCGACCGGCATGCTATCTATTTCCATTTTTAAACTTGAGGTGGCTTCGTCAATTAAGTCTACGGCTTTGTCTGGTAAAAACCGATCTGGAAGATAGCGCGCCGATAATTGTGCGGCCGCTAGAACTGCCGCATCGGTAATTTGAACTCCGTGATGTAACTCATATTTCTCTTTTATGCCACGCAAAATAGTTACCGTATCTTCGATTGATGGTTCATCGACATATACTGGTTGGAACCGTCTTTCTAGAGCCGCATCTTTTTCTATATGTTGACGGTATTCGTTGAGCGTCGTGGCGCCAATTAGGTGCAGTTTGCCTCGCGCTAAGAGTGGCTTGAGCATATTGGCTGCGTCGACTGCGCCTTCGGCTGCACCAGCCCCAACAATAGTGTGAAGTTCGTCTACGAATAAAATAATTCGACCCTCAGCTTCTTCCACTTCTTTGAGTACCGATTTTAACCGTTCTTCGAACTCTCCTCGATATTTTGCACCAGCTAATAACGACCCAATCTCTAATGAAATTAACCTTTTTTGGCGAAGCGATTCAGGCACATCTCCATCGATGATCCGTTGGGCTAATCCTTCGACAATAGCTGTTTTCCCTACTCCTGGCTCGCCAATTAGAACGGGATTGTTTTTAGTGCGTCGAGAAAGAACTTGCATACACCGTCGGATTTCTTCGTCTCGGCCAACTACTGGGTCTAGCTTGCCTTGCTCGGCCAGACTGGTAATATCTTGGCCATATTTCTCTAAGACGTTATATTTACTCTCGGGGTTTTGGTCGGTTACGTTCATAGTGCCTCGCACCTCCTTTAAGTGTGACTTCAATTTTGTGTGAGTAACTCCAGCATGCTGTAACAGTGCTTGGACCGCGGAAGGTTGAATGACTAAGGCGAGTAATATATGCTCGGTGCTTATAAACGCGTCATCCAGGCTATGCATCTGCTTCTCCGACTCAGTTAAGACTTCTTGCCAAGCGGGTGATGGCCGCACCTGATCGAGGGTAATGTTGGACACCTGAGGTAAACTCTCAAGCTGGTGTGATGCTTGTTGCAATAATTCAGAAATTTCAACACCAGTTGATTGCAGTAATGGGATGACTGCGGTATCTGCTTGATTTAATAATGCTGCCAGCAAATGAACTGGTGTGACCTCGGCGTGGTGATGTTCAGCTGCCATCTGTAAAGATTCCTGGATTGCTAGCGCTGACTTCTCGGTTAATTGATCTGGTTTTATCATAAACTATAGTGTACAACCTTATCACTCAAATGTAAAGAGTGCTAATAATAAGCCCTTTAAATACACAAACAGCTCCTGTGGGCGAAACCGTAGGAGCCGTTTGAGGGAATTTTACTTAGAGCAAAGGATCGTTAGATCATAACATCCCATTCTTTAGTGGCCTAAAAGCACCGTTCTCTAAGGTAATCCATCGCAGCGATGGGCTGACGAGTTTTTCAATTGACAATGTGCGGCTTTCTACTAAAACTGCGCTCCAAATTCTTGGACCCAATAAGGTGTTGCACCGGGTGCATACCCCACCCCCAACTCTCGGGCATCGCTGCTTAAAATGTTTTCACGATGATCTTTTGAGTTCATCCAGGCAGTAACAACTTCATTAATAGATGTTTGACCATAAGCAATATTTTCCCCCATCCACCGCCAATTAGTATAGCCGGCCGCCTCGTTGCGATTGCGCAAGGTGTCACCGTTGGGCCCAGTGTGGCTGAAAAAGTTTTGTTGCTGCATTTGTATTGCGTAGGACTGGGCTGATTTGGTTAATTGTGAATTGAGTTTTAGCGCGGTTAGGCCATATTTTGCCCGCTGATCGTTGACAGCGCGGAGCATAGTTTCGGCGATGGATGAAGGCTTGGTTAAGGCAGCTGCTGGTGAAGGGTTCGGCGTTGACTTTACTGGAGTTAAGACAATCGTGTTGGAATTTGCTGGTGTAGCTTCTATAGTTGGTGGCGCTTCAACCTCCTCTGTGACGAGGGGTTCTAAAATAAATTGAGGTACGATCGATTGAATAAAAGGAGATAATACAAGGCCAGTTTGGTGGGTGGGCGCAACGCTGCGCTGTGGTTTGCCTGAATCGAACCACCAAGCGTAGATTGGACTGGCAGAGAGCACTAGTAAACCGCCAATTAGTACGCTAACTAATACGGCTTGGCTAAGGAAGGTAAATGAGAATGATGCTAAATGTGATCTATGAGACGATGAATCGTGTTCCATATTAATCTGCTAATCAGGCTAGCGTATTTGATGCTTGACTGTCAAATTTGGAATATTACAGATACGGGCATACTTATGACTCCGCCAGCAACCAAAATGCATTTATCTTGATGGCTTATACCGCGTGGGTGAGTATTAAATATAGTTGCATAGCAAAGCCTGTAGCTATGCCAATTCCGAGCGCTACCAAGGCTTTTTTGTGAAGTAGGGCAGATGACATGTTGCTACGCTACCATATTGGACTGCCACAACGTCAAGGATAGATAATGAAACAATAACGTACTAAAAGCGTATCAGTATAGCCTTGCTAAGTGTCTGAGAAGCAGACTATTGGTTATTTAATAGACATATTGACTAGAATCTGACTAGATTGTTGCACTCTATCTAGAATTTTTTGAGCGATATCTGCAGAAGGTAGATTGGGTTGGGCCTGTGACCGGATTTCGATTGGCTGCATTTTGACTTTGACGAGTTTTGGACCATAGAAGGTATATATTCCAATATAGCCTTGCATGGTTTCGGTACTCCAAGATTGGTCAAAAATAAAATTACCGTATGCATAATTGACGAGTTTAGTATTGATGAGTTCAACTCCTTGCACCCAATGCGGATGATTGCCAATAACCATGTCGGCCCCGGCCTGAACGGCTATTCGGGCTATATCCCGAGGATCGTCGGGAGCGATATTGGGGTCGGCTGTTGGAATTAATTCATACTCTTTACCCCAATGGAACGCCACCAGCAATAGGTCAACTTGAGGTTTGGCCTTACCTATTTGGGTCCTGATTGAATCTGGATAGAATTGGCCACCAACCCCGGTGAAGGCCAAAATGCCGACCTTTAATCCGCGAATATTTGTGATTGATAAACGGCTCGAGGTGGCATAGTCAATATTGGCTGATACTAGGTGCTGTATCGTTTCAGTAATACCAGCCTGGCCGAAATTGCCAACATGATTGTTTTCTAGTGTTGCCACATCAACACCGGCTGAAGCCATAGCTTGGGCGAATGTTGCTTGGCCGCAAAAGGTGAACCCTTCATTATGCACGGGACAATTATTGAGCAGTGGTGCCTCTAGGTTAACAATGGTTACATCGCTAGACTGTAATATATCGGAGATACCTGGCCCGACAAAGGGATAATCTGGGCCATACTGGCGGATTTTAGCATCGACGCCGCGGGCCGGGATGACGTCCCCGGTTACAACGATTGTCCGGAGTTGCTTGGGGTCTAGCCGATCTAGTTCAACTACCGGGGTGCTGGATAAGATTTGCTCTAGATTAAGTGAGGGTAGTTGATCGCTGGAGAGATAGGCTGGTGTGGGACTGACAAGAGCCGAGTTACTTGCTTGTTTTTCGGATTGTGACTGGGATGGAGATGACGCTCGCTGCCAGATTATGACAGCTACCAGTATCAACATGGCGAACGTTAGTCCAACGATGATCCTTGACTGTCGAGCAATTGACATACGCCCATCATACCCCAGATATTTATAATTACCAACTACCTTTCTTTAGCCCTCTAGCTGAAGAGAATATAATTAGCTATAATATAGCCTATGCCACCTTCGGATAACCATCGAATTGAACCAAGATTGCTCAAGGGATTTCGCGACACTCTTCCCGATCGCTTGCTCGCTCGCAACCAGTTGATCCAACTAATCTCCCAAACTTTGACTACATTTGGATTTCTACCCCTTGAAACGCCAACCTTAGAGTACGCTGAGATACTGGAAGGGAAGCTTGGTGATGAAGGCGAAAAATTGCTGTATAAGTTTGTTGACCACGGTGGCCGACAAGTGGCTATGCGCTACGATTTTACGGTACCGCTGGCTCGTGTGGCCGCTCAGTACCCCGATCTGCTCAAACCATTTAAACGTTATCAAGTTGGCCCAGTCTGGCGAGCCGATAACACTCAGCGCGGCCGCTACCGTGAATTTTACCAATTCGATATGGATATTGTCGGATCCGATTCTATCATAGCTGATGCTGAGATTTTAGTGCTAATGCAGGATATATTAGTCGCACTGGGGATTAGCACATTTACCATACGAGTTAATGACCGTGAAGGAATGCTCAAAGTTGCTACAAAGCTCAAGCTTGATCACACCCAACAAAAGATCTTCTTCACTGGTCTGGATAAATACGACAAAATTGGTAACGAAGGGGTGCATCAATACTGGCATGACCAGGGCCTAGAGGTATTTAAAGACAAAAACTATTTGGAAGTCATAGAGAGTATGGGTGAATTTAAAGACAAAAGTCAAAGGTTATATCAAGTTCTCCATAAAGCTGAAGCTCTTGGGTTAAGAAAGGATTATTACCAAGTTGATCCTACCATTGTGCGCGGCCTTGATTATTATACGGGCATTGTCTTTGAGACTATTTTGACCGACGCTCCCGAGTTTGGCTCAATTTTTTCTGGCGGTCGGTATGATGGTTTAGTTGGCCGTTTTGCTAAGCAGCCAATTCCGGCAGTCGGCGCTTCGGTGGGGCTAGACCGCTTGATGTCAGCTATGGAAGAACTAGGATTATTGCCAGAGGCTATGACTACTACCCAAGTTTTTGTGACTGTCTTTAACTCAGAGCTAGTAGATGAGAGTTTAACTGTAGCACATGCGTTGCGCCAAGGCGGTATAGCCACCGAAACTTCTTACCAGGCTGGTGGATTAGGTAAGCAACTAAAACTAGCTGCAGCAAAAGGCGTGCCCTATGTGATTATTGTTGGTCCAGATGAGGCTAAAAACAACCAAGTGGTATTACGCAACCTTGCGTCTGGCCAAGAGCAAAAATTAACTACCAATCAAGCTATTGAAGTTTTAAAACGTAACTAATTGGTACCGTTTCTTTGCCTACACCCCCTCGATTTGCTGATTATTACCATTAAAGGGCGTGGTTATCCATTCAACCGCTCTTAGTCCAACCCAGTAAACTATACTGACATAGGCAATGCCGGCTACCGCATCTATGGCGTAGTGCTCTCCGAGATACATAATGCTCAACCAAAGTGCTAAGCAGTACGGTAAAGACCACAGTGCCTTGCGGCCAAAAACATGCCAGAGGGTTAATAAAACTAGCCATGGGAAAGCGGCGTGGAGAGATGGCATGGCCACGACTAGACTCATTAAATAGATGACCAAGATGGTTCAGACTAGTCGGGGGTGGGTATTTATAAGATTTGTATACTGACGATATGTTTGTTCCAGCCGCTGGGTCATGGCTGTTTCTCAATAGATTGTATGATCCAAATTCCGCCTGCACCAGTTTTCTTCGGCTGTATCATGGTTAGTTGATACTCCACATTATAATGCGAGGCACTAATAGTTGTCGTTTGGGATGGCGTCTCGCTCTGGAGATCATGAGTAACTAATGTGAGCTGATCTCCTGGAATAAAACCATATACACCGGCTTGATGCTCAGCAGCTGAGATTGGATCAAGTCGCCAAACGTCTTTGCCGCTATCGGCGTCAGCCTGCCACTGATTCAGATCTGAGTCGCTGGGCAGTGTGACTTGGGTGGCTATGGGGTTACTGGTTTTGGCAGTCGATGAAGCTTCTGGAGGTGACTGAGTAGCAGATGCGCTAGATTGGGTTGGGTTTGGTGTAGCAGAAATAGTTTTTAAATCCGGAGTTAAAATTTTTATTACCGCAATATAAACTGCTATCCCTGTAATCACTAAGAGAAGCGGTGGTACAATAATGACTAAGTTTCCTGTAAGATTACTTTTTTTCATTTCCAGATTTTTTTTCTATACCTTCTTGGTCTGGCATGGTATGTATACGACTCACAACATCAATCAGGCTATTGCGGACAATGTGCTCGGTGCCGGTATCTAGATCTCGGATAACCACAGTTCTAAAGCTCATATCTACAACTTTCCCCTTTTTACCCTTCACTTCAATAATGTCGCCACTATTAAATTGATTTTCTAACAAAAAGAAGAACCCAGCAATAAAATCTTTTACAATCTCTTGAGAACCGAAACTAATGGCTAGCCCAACTACCCCAGCGCTGGCTAAGAGTGGGCCAATATTAACGCCTAATTTATCTAACACGAGAATAATCAGTATTACCCACCCAGCAACTGAAATTGAGGTAAATAAAACATTAGTTAAGGTTTTAGCTCGGGCGGCTTTGGCCCTTCTTGCCCCTGTGCCTTCTACCTCTAGCTTCCGTCGAAATCTCCCCGAAATAATGAGTAAGGCTTCTTGGATGACTAAAGCTCCGAGCACCAAAAACGAAATGTCGAGCAAGCGTTTGGCTACGTCTTGGTTTAACCAGCTAAAAATAACCATCGCTGTATTGCTTAAATCCATATGTAGCATTATAGATTGGCTGCTGAGGGATGTCTATATAAAATTATTACGGTCTATAGCACAGTTAAAAGAGGTGGTCGCTTTTACTAATTAACGACGAGGACTCTTTTTAAACCAAAGCTATCGTACTTTCTGGTCTCAAGCTTCATGATACAATTCTTCATGGTATGACCAATCTAACCTTCTACTCGCGACACTTTGAAGCGGATAATGTCTATACTTTTACGTTTAGTACTGGTGGGTTACACTGGCGGGCAGGGCAGTATTTTGCCTTAGTTATGCCTAAAGTCAGCCCCGTGTTGGAATTATATGAGCATTGGTTTTCGATTTCATCTCCCCCTTATCGACAGCAGATTCAAATTACCATCCGTCAAAGCGATAGTCTATTTAAGCAAGCGTTGTTTGATTTAAAACCAGGCGATACCATCCAGGCTCATACTGTGGATGGAGATTTCTCTTGGCCAGAAGATTATTATCCAATTATGGTTGCAGGAGGGATTGGCATTACTCCATTTATCAGCATGCTTCGTCAGCGAGATCATGAGCAGTTGCCACTTAAGGCTCAGCTTTTTTACTTTAACCGCCACCACG
>CAZQWH010000008.1:0-42649 GCA_964597145.1 uncultured Candidatus Saccharibacteria bacterium
AAGTAGGGATGATGGATGCGAGAAGAGAGAGGATATTTTAGTCATGGTTATTATTATAGTGGACTACTAGGATTGGTGGGTTCGGTGGGGGTACAGACTAAGCTTGTATAGCTGTTGCGTAGAATATCTAAAGTGCAGGGATGAACATGGTCATCGATCGAGCTGGATTCGTTTTTTTGGAGACGAATATCAAAATGCAATTGAGGTTGATCGATGGTGCCATTTGGTTTTTGGTTTCCATTTGGATCTGTCACCACGACTTTGCCAACCGTCCCAATGTGCTGCCCGGCCAAAACTGGCACCACATGGTCGTTACCGGCTTCGATTATATCTTCTGGATCTAAGTGACCGTAGTATACCCACCACTCGGGTGAGTTGGAAGTGCTTGGGATGTAGAGGATGCTGTAGTATCCTCCAGCTTCATTCCAACCACTCTCAACAATCTCTCCATCGGCAATAGCAAAAACACCCTCGCCTGGCTCGGCCGCGATGTCTATTCCAGGGTGGTTATTGGCAAAAAATTGACTTGAAATTTGATTGCCGGCTTTGGTTGGGGCTGAAAATCCATTAATTACCTCATTGCCAGCAGTGCAGCGTCCGCCATAGACGAGCAGGGCTCCGTTGGCATCGTAGGTGCTAAAGTGCAGTTTATAATAGACTTTCCAGGTGCCGTCGTTTGGCTGGCAGATGTTGCCATTAATGCACATATTCGTGTGATCTTTGTCCCAATTATTCATAACATAAGCTGAGCAATCAAAGTCCCAATCGGGGTTGCCATCTACATCGGGAGTGCAGCCTCGGTCGATATTGCTCTCAAACCCGCCTCGTCCGTTGTAGGCAAAAAAGGCATCTTTAATACTGTACTCGTTATCTTTTACAGTTGGATCCATGTCTTGGGTTAGTGGTCTGCCAACTGGCCCACTAGCAGCTTTGGCCTGCAGTTCAATTTTAGCTAGCTCGCATCCTGCCCCTTCAAAGTCGTACGGATCAATGGTGCCCCAGCCAGGGCCGGTTGGATCGATTTGCCAGGGGCCTTGGGCGCCATTAAGCCCATCGCCGTGATAATCGGCTTGGAGGCTAGTTTCCCGTAGATGGATAGCGGCCATCATTTCCCAAGGAACATTGGCGCAAGCGGCAATGCGTTTATAAGCTGGTAGATTGGCATTAATCCGGCGAATGAACTCGTCGGTGTCTAGACCGTTTAAACTGTCGGGCATGGTGCTGCAATTTGACGAAGCCGAGGGCACTCCAGCTTGACAGACTTGACCAGTTAGGCCACTGCCGGCAATACCCCAGTGTAGTAATACATCGTTCATGGTGTTGGAAAGAGTTTGAAAGTAGCCATCGCCAGGACAATAGCCTGCGCCCCAATTGGCACAGGCGTGCTCGAATAAATTGTTGTAGCCTAGGCTTTTTGCGTATTCGGCGTCTCCGGCTATTTCTTTGGCTACCATGTAGGCACTAATTTCTTGGTCTCGACCTAATACCATGGACCAAAACCTGTCTGACCCGGTGGAGAGAGAGGCGGCTGTTAGGCGAGGCGCTGTTTGGGACAACCCAGCTTTGCTGGCCGAATTTTGCAAAACCTGTTGCACTTTGGCTGGGTCATCTGCACCGTAAATATCGATAAATGCCTCGTCTAGTCCGTCGTGAGTGGACCATTGTTGGCCATACCCGATCTGCCAATTATTGTCACCACAGACCTCACCTGGATCAATTACGCCGCCCATGTTATGACAGTGGCTATAACTCCAAGAGTCGTAAGGAGGGGTGGTTTCCGACAAACTCCACATTACTACCATCTCTGGCTCAAGGTTGAACTTAGGCGCCCATTTAACGGCAAAATCCCGTAAGGTGGCAATGTTGGCGGCGTAGGTATCAAAATCAACCTGACTGGGGCTAGTTGGGGTGTTAAAGCCATATTTTTGCTGAAATTGCCCAAAATTGCTGGCGGTGGTAGCTTGTAAGACTTGACCATTTTTAGTTGATACACCTTTGACGCTTGGCTGGCTACCTGAGGCCGGCTGGCCGAGCATCTCTCGGGGATCGTAGGTAGTGAGCTGGCCATTAACGACGCTGCGGTATTCAATGTGAAAGTGAGGGCCACTTTCGACAGTCATTTGGCCGGTGGTGCCGATTTTATCTCCTGGGTTGAGCTTATCTCCAATGCGCACATCTATGGTGGTTAGGTGGCCTAAAATGAGGTAATCGCCGTTATCGAGCTTCATCTCAAACCGCCCTTTATGAGATCCGCCAACGGTATTGTTATCGAAAGCTGAGCAGTTTTCCCATTCATCACCGCCACGAGAGGTGCTGGTTCCATCACAGATGACGGTGCCTGGCAGTGGGGCATAGGCAGGGGTATTGAGTGGCGTGCTGACATCAACGCCGCAATGTCCGGGAGTATTATAAGCATTACAGTATTCATATATGCCACCCGGCCCTGTTTGGCCCTGGGCATAGTCGGTTAGGCCGTATCCCTGGCTAATGGGAAAAGTTTGACCATTGGTAATGAGCCAGAATACGGAATTGGCTGGTGGAGCTCCGTCGCCGGTACCATACTCGCCGGTGGGACTACCGATACCACCATTGCCTGGAGTGCCGCCACCGCAATTTGGCTTAGGATAAATGCTTGGTGGTAGATTGTAGGCGTTAATTTCCCGAGTCACTCCTGGACAATCTGGCACCTCTAGCTTGATTGGTGGCTCGGTAGGGCCGGACCCAGAGCCAGCCCCAGTGCCTCCCGGAGTGCCAGGGGCACCCCAAGCGGTAATTACATCGTTTAAAGCATTGGAATAGTTTTGCCATTCGTTACGGTAATAGTTACCCCAACCAAAAGCCTCTTGGCGGTTAAAGTTGACCAAGGCGGTGGAGAGGAGATACACGCTAATTCCTGGATCGCGGCTGAGTAATAAGGCCCATTTTCGATTGGATTGTCCGGAATGGCTGTTGTTTTGGATGTCGGCTACGGTTAGGTTGCTGGGGGCAGTTAAGGATAGGTTGGCTTTGGTAATAACCTCTTGAATAACTTGTTGGACTTTTTGCTTGTCGTTTGGACTGCCATATACTGCCTCGAAGGCGTGAACCAACTGATTGTAGGCAACGTTGAATTGTTGGCCATAGGCTACCTGCCAATCGTCATCGGGGCAGAGATAATCGGGGGCATAGTCGGTTTGATTGTGACAATTGTTCCAAGTATAGGGGCTAACTGGTGCCCCGGTTTCGACAAAGGCCCACCACACTACTATGACGGGGTCGGCTCCGGCTAGAGGGGCATACTTAAAGGCATAATCGCGCACCATGTCAAAGTTAGCTCGATTTTGACTAATTTTATCGGCTATCCAGGAGCCGGTTGGTGAGTAAAAGCCACGTTCATTAACATAATCCTGCATGGTTTTACCGGTCGGCGCGGTGGTGGTTGGGTTGGTGTCCGCTGGCTGGGTTTGGGAATACAACGGCGGGGGGGCAGACATCCCCGCTACCATTAATAAGCCCAGTATTAAAATTGTTAGTCGTTTAAATATCCTCATAGGTTTAAGTCAAAGGTCTCGTCCAGAGGACGATTGGCCTCTGGCCAAAAAAGTCAATTCAAAAGTAAAAAGTGTGATTCCTCTTTGCTCTTTTATTATTCACTATTTTTCATGTTAATTATTTTTCATATTTCGACTATCTTACTGACTGATTGCTTGCAGCTCTGTCTTATGGATTGGGTTCAAAAATACACTTAACATTATCCCCACGCTGGCGTAAGGCGCAGAAGAAGAACATGGGTGATTCTGGTTCATCATAAGCTGTTTTTAGGCTGCCTGCTACCTTATTATCTTCTGTTTCTACAATATAAGGGTTATCTACCTTGGCATTAATGTACCGGTCGACTTCGGTTGGTGGAGGGAAGGTGGTCATGTTGGGGTTGTTATACATAATCCGGTAGGACAGGTAGGTTTGTTGGGTATTGGGAACCCGGCTAATGAATGTTTCGCGATCCAGCTTTTCTTGCTCAGCGGCTTGGCTTCCATCTCCGCCAGGATTAATCTGGCTGTAGTCGATTGCATTGGATTCTACATACTGCTCCCACTCTACATCTGTACCACGCGAACTAGAGACGTAACCAATTAACTGGTTAAAGGCAACATACTTGGTTTTGCCAATTAGCGAGGTTTTGCTGTATATAGCTTGGGTTACGGCAAAAGTCTTAAAAGTGAGCACATCGACATAGACATTTCGATCGCAGAGTGGAGATTGGTAGTGATCGTTGGTAAATTCGAGAGAGATTTTGTAGGTTGTTGCCTGTGGAGCTTGTTCGTCGGCAGCTTGCAATACATTGCCACCTTGAGTAGTGGCCCCTTGGACTGTTGGACCAGATTGGCTAGGAGGAGGGGCGGTTGAGCCGTTATCGGTGCTTGGCTCGGTGCTACTTGAAGCGGTGACTGACTGTCCTGGCTTGAAGGTATATGAATATTCCGTCCAATCTTCTTGATTAACACCTAGGGCAATGACCTCGTTGCCATCTACCTTAAAGCTGAGGATGGGTACTTCTTCACCGCATAAATCGGCTCGAGCGCGGATAGAAAAGTAGTTAGAATCGGTTAACTCTACTTCACCTTCAATGGTGCTGTTGGAAGTGAAGGCCACATATTTCCCTTGACTGGCAACTGTATCGTTCTTGACCTCGGCATGCTTGTCGCCTTGGGTAGCATCGGGCAAGTCCTCAGCCTCGACTCGTGAGGAGGCTACGGTTTCAACGGTTGGTGTATTCGGGTTAGTAATTACATAGTAAATTGAGTCCACCCAGAGCTGACGTTGGCAGAGCAGGAGAGATGGATTAGCAAACCGGATAGTTATGGTATGGCTGGAGCCATCTAGCCCATCGACAGTGAGCGGGTATGTTTGCCAGATAGTGGAATTGACCGTTATGGTGTCTATGACCTGGTTGTTAACCAAAACTTCCATTTTTGCCCCATCGGCACAAGCAATATTTTTGGTCATTTTGGCTTTAATCATGAGCTGATCGGCCTTGTGCTCTACATCTTGCTGACGAATAGCAGTTTGGCCTTGTAGGCGCATAGAGGCTCCACTGCTGGCGGTGGGATCGCTGGTGTCCACTACGGCTAAGTCTGGAGACTGGGTTTGCATGTGTTCGCCTTCTAGCACGAATGGCGGAGGGGTGTGTTGCTCGGTTGATTCTGGGTCCTGTTCGGTTGGGTTAGTGATAGGGGTGGTTTCGGGGTAATACTCAGCGATATCTGGAGCAAAGTAGCCGTCTTGTGGGGCTTGTAACCGCATATAGCGCGTGGCTAGGTCGGCTTGGCCGTCACCTTCAACGTCACTTTCTATCTGAATGCTATAGCCTTTTTCTGGGCCAGCCCAACCAGCATAGGTAATCCAGCCGGCTTGGGTAGCATAGACTGCTCTGGCTGAGGCAGTGTTATTGGCCGGGGCAATGTCGATGTTGGGATTAATATATTTGGCGGTAGCTGGGTCGATTGGTGGTTCATCGTGATTGGTGGTGGAAAAAATAGCACTTGGATCTCCAAGTGGGTAATATCCCGGATAACGAGCGCCAAGGCTTTGTGCTTCCTCGGTAAATCCATACGGTTGCTTAATGACACCGGTGGTGGGCCAAGAATAGGGACGGGCGAATGCATCGTAGGGTACGATTCTGCCGCCACTGCCTCCAGTGCTGTTGGTAGCAACCGAGCATTTGCCGGACTTTAAATCGGCCCTAAAGTCTGTTAGCCACTGTTTGCCTGGATCTTGGTGGACTGGTGGCCGACCGATTTGGTAATGGCCATAGACGCCGGGTGACCAGGCTGGGTCTTCGGCCCAAAAATTGCGTTCACTAACCCAGTCGGCCTCGTTGGTGCCGAGGGGAATGCTGTATTGGCCCATTAAATAGCAGACTAATTTTAGAGCGGCATTGTATTGTTCTAAGGGCATCCCAGATTTACCACCTTCAAAATCTATGGTGGGATTAACCATTTCTATGCCGATGGTGCGATCGTTCATGGGGGTATTAGTTTTGGCGAACTCTACTTTTTCTTGATAGAGGGGTACGGTTTGAAGAATTTGCCCATCCTGACCAATAATAAAGTGAGCGTTGGTTCCATTTTGATTTTGACCACCGTTATTAAATAAATCCCAGTTGCTATCGAGGCTTCCTCCTTCGGTAGCGTGCATAAAGATCATGTCGGGGGTAATGCAGGTGCCTGGTCGGGATATGCCCGTTTGAATGTATTTTTGCTCAACATCAGGAACGGTAATTGGCTCCTCGTTAGGGCAGGAGTCGTTAGTGTTGACTTGGGCGAAGACGGTGTAGGTGGCTGAACCTAGAATTAATGATCCCAAGATTAATCCAACCATAGGTCGTGGAGCAGATAGACGAAAAGGGAAATGTAATTTATGGGGCAGACTAGCTAGCATGGTGATCGCTGCAGCAAGTATTTGTTTGGCATACAGTAAGCAAATTATAGCATGTCTGCTTGTTAGGCTCGAAATTAATTAGAGTAAGTTACGAGACTACTCTTTAGCAGCCGTCATCCTGGAGCATAGCGATAGGATCTCCTACCCGTAACTCTCATGAGACGCTAGGTGCTTTATGCACGAGCTGCTACGCAGCTAAAATACGCCTTCTGCTCCAGGATGACGGCTACTGAAGAGCGATCTCGTATTTCGCGCTATTGCTCACCTCGTTGCTATGGCAAGGATGCATTGAGTTTTGTTATTTGGGTTATTTGGTGTGGGGCGATTGAGTGGCGGGTTGAGGCTTTGACTGGCGGAGATTTTTACCCCAAACATCTTTGAAGGTTTGGAGCGATAGTGGTGCAAAATATTGGATTCGGGTGGTATACATATCATTAATAACATAGGCGGCTACACCTAGATCGGGGTAGACCAAGACCGAGTTATACGCCCCAATGGCAGCGTCGGTATACATGGTAGTGGTTGGTTGGCCAAAGGTTTGGTAGATTTTTTGAGGTGGTAGTACATATTGTAGAGGGTTAAAATACAACTCTTTCATATAGACTATATCTTGACGCAAATAAAATTTATCTGGAGCATAGCGTGAGTAGTGGGAGGGATAGGTATAGACTAAATAATCACCATCGGCATATTCTGAGGTGAATACACCATAGGCATCGATCAACTGTTGATGGGTGGTAGTGCCGGGGTGAATATCGGTATAAGGTAACTCCAGGGTGTTGGTGGATGGGCTGGGTGGAGTGAATTGAGTTGAGATATAGTAACCAACTCCGGCTATAAGCAGGATTGCTATAAGCAGGCTTAACTTCCAGTATTTTATTATCTGTTTAACTATTACGATTGGCATGTTACGGTACTTGGGGCCGGCGGTCCAAACTCTACGCCGCCAAAGACTTGGGTTTTGGCAAAATTATAAAACTCGGTATAGCCGATTGAATAGGGGTTAGGTCCTGAGCCACTAAAGACTTCATCGGCACAGCGAGCAACATAAAAACCGAGTACGTCGGACCAGTTTTCGGTGATGCTGCTTCTACCATACCCGGATAATCCGCCAACTGAGTTATAAATGCTAACGTATTGCGTCCAGTAGGGCGGATTGCTACCGCGATCGTTGTTATAGGCATGGCCTAGCTCGTGGATAATATTTTGGGTGACGGTGTGAGGGATGCCCCTGTCTATGCCGCCTTGCTGGTTGGCAATATTTATGGCTAAGCCACCAGGGAAACACTCTAAGCCGTAGGTTCCCCAAAGCCCGCCGATACAGCTGGTGGCCATAATTTTTAAACTGCCGTCGTTTTTACGATTTATTTCATTAATGAATGGGGTGCATTCTACGGCTGATAAGGTATCCCACCAAATTTTTAAAACGGGTAAAAAGCGTGAGTCCGCCCAGCTGAGGTTGCCATCAATTAGGTCGAATTTCCAACGGCCTTCCATGGCGGCCACAATTTGGGCGCCGCTTTGGCCTTGAGGGAATGGCTGAGATTGATTGGTTCCAGTGCTGGAGCAGGAAACGGGTATGCCGCCGGCCGCGGCACCAGGAGCGAGAACTCCGGTTGGGTTAGGGTTTTTAACGGGGATCCACTGGCGCAGAACCGATTCGCCTGCCCCGAATTCTGCCACAAACCGCCACCGAATAACGACGTCGTCTTTTTGCGGTTGGAATGACCAGCTAAAAGTTGTTTCTTGGCCTGGATCTAAATTGATGTTGACTGGATTGGGGTTAGGATGGTTCACTACTTTGTCCCAGATTAATGTAAGGTAGGGGTTAGTGACTGTTGGGTCATTGATGGTGGGGATTGGGGTTGGGGCATTATTGGACTCTGCCTCATCCTCGGCTTGCTGATCGGGTATGGTTTGGCTGGGATCGTTGGTAAATGGGGGGGCGGGTGCTGGATCGTCTAACAATACAATATAGTTATCCTGCAGCATTGCGCGAAAGGTAATATTTTCGGCCCTGTGTTCGCCGATATTGCGGAGTGTAACTTTTAAGGTGATGATCGAGTCTTTGGTTAAATCGCCCGATGGGGTGTACTCGGAGCGGATAACGAGAAAAGTAGGCCCTTGCTGCACTTCCACCTGGTTGTCCCGAACTGGAGCGGTTAAATCGGGCGAGGCACCACCCAACTGCTGGACTGAGGGAGCGAATAAGCCATTTAACTTCATATTGTCGCCATTAAACAGAGAGTTTGATGAGTCTTCACCTTCGTAGCCTTGGAATAGTTGGAGCAGTTCGGGGGAGAGGGCGAAAGGGTCTTGGCCTGGCTCGGTGGGAGTTGTTTGGGCCAATGCCGTGCTTACGGGGATTAATGAGACAACAAAAACAACAAAAACTCTTTTTATTATCATATCAAAATAAGATTTTTATGGTGGTGTAATTTGATAACCAGCCTCTTGGAGACCGATGACAGCGTTTAAGTAATTTTGAGGTCTTACGGGGGAATTAGGTTGCGATAGCTCATTCCCAGAGGTGTGCACATATTGATACGCTGTCGATACCAGCTTAAGCCATCGGGCAATTTCTTGAGCTGATCTACCACCAGTAATAGTGCCAGAGGTGGGGTTGCCATGAACCAATGGAAGTCCAGGTCCAAGATCGGCTGGAGTGTGCACCCCTGTGTTAGTGGTGAGGAGAGGCGTTGCATCGTATTCGCTGCCCGCGGCAATTGTGATAATAGATCGGTCAGAAGCACCGTTCTTGGACTGAGAATTAGCAGTGCGTAAACTGGCTTCCCAAGAAGAATCAGCTTTACCGGCGGACTTATATACTACGTCATCTACAACTTTACCGTACATATCTGGATATTTTGCCACCTCTGGGTTAATATCTTCACCTAAGTCACGATACAGATTTGCCCATGCCTTATGCTTTGTGGCGCCGCCGTAGGAGAAGTTTTCAAAGAATCCCTTAAAGTTATCATTCATATCATTGGCTGTGCCGGCGCTAGAGGTGATATGTGCTTTGAGTGCAGATACAGCGGCAGTACCTCGGTCTCGTGATTCTCCTTCTTCTAATTTAGTAAGTTGATCGTCGAACACTTGCTTAAACCCAGTTGAGTATTCGCTAGCTGTAGCTGTGCCAAAACCACTGAGATCTCCCATACGTATTTGCCTTCCAAGTCCATCGGTTCTTATTTTGCCACTAGCATCTAGGTGGTGCAGGTTGGCCCCATACCTCCCATCTACTAATGCCATATTATCTCTGGCATTAGTCAGCTTACCTCGACTAAATATGCCGGCGGTGTTATCGGCCTGCTTATAGGCTAAATCTTTAATTTGCTCATCTCGCTCATTTGCGGCTCGATGGGGGAACTTGGCAAACCCTTCTTCCACGTACATCGCATCGGCGGCCTTATGTGCTTCTTCTTCGGCGTGGTCCACGTCAGACCCTCGCACACCTGAGATATAGTCTAAGCGGCCGACTCGTTTAAATTCACGCAATTTACGGTTGTATGAGTCAGCTCCCATAGTGGCTGAGGCTAAGGATTTCTGACCAAGAGCAAATCGGCGGCCGGCGACAAATCGCCCAACCCTACCTACGCCTCTAGCCTTAAGATCTTCCTCCAGTGCTTTTCGATTCTCGGTTCGCTTTTCCTTACCGATACCCAACATATTCTCTCGGTCTTCCTTAGCCATTTTATTTTGTCGTCGGGCAATGCGAGCGTTCTTCCATGCACTACTGGCAGTCCCCAGGCCAGCAATCGCTTTGCTTTCCAAACTGCCTGCAAGGTCGGTGCCCATCATGGCAGCGGCTTTGTTTGGTACTTTGGTTGACATGTAGAGTAGGGCGAATGCAGCTATGACTAGAACAAATGCTTCCATGCCGCCAGATGCAGTTTTAATACCATATATCAAAGCCAAAGAGAGTCCAAGCATGAGAGCTAGCGCTGCCTGGGCTACCAAGGTGCCCACTAATACATTTTTCCATTTACCAAAGTAAGAAGCGGTGCCTGGTAAAACGCGGGCGGCGAAGGCGGCAGGGGCTAAGACAATACAAATCCACAGCGTTACCATACGGAAGAAGTATTGGATAATAATTTTCCAGCATACATATAGGAGCAGTAAGATAATTGCACCAAAGAAGACAAATGCGGCCATGAATCCGGTAAATCCGCTGGCTACCGCGGCGACTAACATTCCAATTAGCGAGGCCGATAAAGCGCCAATCGCTGCATTACTATTTGCTAGTCCAGATGAGTCGGCCTCGAACATGCTGTTAAGCATATAATAGCCACCTTGAGCCAGCACGTTGGCTATATCAATTGAGATTTGGATGAGTAAAATACTAAAGTTGACCAATACTACCGATATGATGAGTTTTTTTAACACTGATTGTAAGTTATAGGTGGTTGGCTCGTATTGGAGCATGATGGCCACACCGGCAACCAGTAAAATAAGTACGGCAAGACTATTAACTAGGTTTCTAATGACATTCCAATATTTAATGACAATATTTGCGCCAGGATAATTAAGAGGATCGATTGACAGAAAGTTGTCGGCTAAGAAATTTACAACTCTTTTAACCCCGTTAATTCCACCAATTACTAACTTACATAAACCGTTCTTTATGACATCGGTAAGGCCGTCTTTAAGTAAACTACCTCCACCACAATTTGGTGCGGCCACATCCAATACGATTGGGTTGTAACGAACATTAAACGAAGTAATTGCTGAGGCGTCTTGCAAATTATCGCCATTAGTTATGGCTTCAATTTCAATTGGCCAGGTTGCCTCTAGAATCTTAGGCAGTCCATTTTCTTGCCCGGAACTAGAATTTTGTCTTGAGATTACACCTTCTCGAACTTCTACTGGTTGGTCATTTATTGCTGTTATTGGTGCTGGTGTGGACTCTGCTTTGTACTCAAAGCGAACCCGAAGATTAAATCGGAGTTTTGTGGTGTTTAAATCTATAAAGCGACCAGCAATTAGCTCCCTTCCATCATTATATTTTAGTTGCACCCCTTTAATTTGGAGCGATGTTTTGTCGCTGCCTGTGCCTTCTAACCATGAACCATCGTAGCTATCTTCAGACTCGGGAGCGCGGTTAAAGTACTCATATTCACTCGGGATACCGGAACCCTCCAAGCCCACTTCGGGCGGATTTATTTCTACAGTTTCTAGTTTATAATTAGCTGGAGTAAAGTAGTATTTAGCGTCTCCGAGCGCCTCTAAATCAATTTCGAATTTCCAAATGTCATCGATGCTTTTTTCCAGAGTTCCAGCATGTTCATCGTTAGGATCAGCACCAATTTTTCGTTGGGCGTAAGCGGTGGGGAAGCGTAATACATTAAAGATGCTATCTAACGACAAGTTGGCCAAGAATGATTCGACTTGGCCAGGTTGACGTTCGTTAATAGCGATGATTCCTAAATCAGCCCCCATGCCATGATTGGCAGCCAATACTTGTGAATTGTCTAGGGCAAATGTGTTTTGATATTGATTTTCGAAATCTGGGGCATTATAGGGAGGTCGAACCGATAACTCATATTGAGCATAAGGGTTCTTGTTAAAGTAGCTAGATGGAATATAAAAAAAACCAGTGGAATCTGCTTGGGCGACGTTTTTGTACATTTTGCCGTCTACTTTTAGATCTACTCTGGCAAAAGAGAATGAGTGACCATCTCGCATGAGTGTGCCACTCTGGACATTGCTTGGCACAAGAGATAATTGGATATCGCGGCGCGAAGGACCTTCTGGACCGTTTATTTGAATGTCAATACCATATCGTTCATTACTCTCTTCTCCCGATATATTAGAAGATAGTGCACTTATACGGGTGCTAATGCTGCCCCCAGTCTGGGTAAGGACTGATGAGCTGTTTTTATCGCCGCAGGCGCTACTTAGAATATAAAGGCCATCTACAGAGGTTTTATGCGACTGAGCTCCACCTCCGCTAACACATTCACGGCTAAAAATATCCATAAAACCGACTTGGTAATCACTAACTGTTAACTCAATGTTCCGTTGTGGCACTAACCTACCCAGCTTACCTCGGGTAGCCATCCCCCAAGCGTTAGCGGTATAAGGTTGGGCCACCCACGCTTGATGGCCAGCTTCTAGGGCGCTGCGGGTAGATAATTGTTGCCAATTTCCTGGCGTGGGGTATTCTACCTCCTCAATGGCTATACCATTGTAAGGAGTGTCCAGTGGTGAAATGCCATCGTAAGCCAGATAAGTCATATTGGCATTTGCACTACGCGAATCTGGCCGCCAATAGGTAATAGCATACATACCACGCGGGGCAAAGGCCTGGAAAATGGTACCGCCGCCCTGTGGTGCTGCCCCATCCTCAGTAGTAGGCGTATAAGGAATGCTTCGACCGCGGATGACTGGGCCAACGGCTACGGTATTATCATCAGACAACAACTCATTCTGATTAGCTTGGCAGTCAGCATCTACGCAAATACTGCCCGAACCATAAGCCTCATCAAGTCTACTTTCACTCTTTGTATTATTGATCACCACCCGTTGGGCATATATCTCATAAGGCTTGTCTGAGTTATAGAAATCGGTCGTGCCAGCCGATTGGTCAGTAATTATTACGCTTAGTATGCTTTTGGGTACCAACGGAAAAATATTAATATGGTTGGCAATATCAACCTGGCGACTGGAGGTTAAAAATACTCGGCAACCTGCACCGCCATTAAAAGAAGAGAAATTAACTGGCTTATCGGCTATCTGAGTGTTTATATTTTCATCTGTGGCAAGCGTGGCTTGACTATAGGCAAAGGCACTTTGGATGCCATCCTCTTGAAGCGGGGCTCTAAAATACTCGGTTACTGCACTGTCCGATGCCTTGAAGCATACACCATAATGGCTAGCATTAGGTAGCCCAGCTGCTTGGAAACTACCATCGGCCTTTATTTGAGTTTTATAGGCAAAATTATTGACCACTTTACCCCAGGTGTCGTAGGCAAACACATATGTAGTTAGCCCAGCCATTTGTTTAAAGGCCTCGGTCGGGTCGTAAGCTGCACCAAAATAGGCCGGTATAAACTGGCCAGTAAAAATGTCGGTGGTTTGGGGATTGGTTTGGGCCTCAGTTGGAGTTGTAAATAATGGAGCCAGCGCAGCTACGACCAATGAGGTAGTTATGGTAAAAGCTAATAATAGAGAAGAGAACCGGCGGACAGAGCGTTTCATGTAAACTTAATAAACTAATTATGCTAACTACGAACTACTGTCGGCGTTATCCGACGTACCACAGGCAAGCATATAGTAAGGTAAGTGTAGAATTTTAAGGGGTAAAAGTCAATTTTGCTTGAGTATAAAATGTTATCAGACTATATGAAGAATAAGAAAACCCCGACAGATATCCAATCTGTCGGGGTTGTTTGTTTACTTGCCTTCTGGCGCCTCGTACTCACCAGTCTCACAGCCCGGATACTGCTGTACTAGTTCCCACAGGGTTGGTGGGCGACTCGGGACACTAAAGTCCTTAGCCTGCTCCAACAAGTAAGCCTGGTAAGTATTGTACTCAGGCTGCCAACCCAGAGCCTTAAACGTCGACTGATCATTGACCGAGTCTTCCGGGGCGATGCCGCTAAAGTATATATCGGCATATACACTTTCTGTCCAGTATGGGTCGGTACAGAAAGTCAAGGCAATCTGATGCAGATTGCCCTCGTAGACGTGGATTTGATTCACCACGTCCTGTGGTGGAGCTTCACCGCCGGTCATCTCAATGTCGGGGCTAATTGCTGACTCCGACACTGGTGTAGGAATAGGCAGGGGGCCGTACATTTCTGCATACTGGGATACCATTGTCTGGCATTCCTCGAGTGTTGCACAGAGAGCTTCTTGTTTTCCACTGTCGGCTGCAACCAACATCGGAGAGGCTACGATGCTCATCAAGGCGATGAGCGCGAACAAGAGGTTGCGCAGCGTTTTCATGACGGTTACTCCTTGCGAAAACGAAAAGAAAGAGGGAGAGAAGGGGAAAGGCAGGTTAAGGTGCGGTGCAGTCTTAGTTGTGTGGCTGCATCACTTTTGTAGGTGCATTATAGCACAGCTAAGTTTAATAGTAAAGCCTATAATGATTTAAATGAAGCAGCTTCTTCACTGATAACAAAAAATCTACCAAGCAAGGTAGATTTTTTGAGGTTCACTATATAAGAAGACTGGTGGATAGTTTAACCGTAACCGCCGCCTAATAAGCTTTCAATACCAACTATTTGAGCGGCGATCAACCAAATCACATAGACTAATGCTACTAAGATTAAACCAACAACGGCGTTGGTAATTCGCTTGCGGGCAGCCTCGGTCTTGCTGCTATCATCTCCAGCCATAACATAGTTAACAGCGCCCCAGAGGATGAAGAAGAAGGCAGCTAGGGCGGCGACGAAAAAGACAACTGAGATGATGGTTGAAACCGCTTCACCTAAGGTGTTAAAGCCAAATGAATCGGCGCTGCCTAGGTCAACATTAACTTTACTATTATTTGGGTCAAACCGACTTGTTGCGTAAGCGCTTGAAGCATAGGTTAAGGCTAATGTTAGGGTTGAACCAACCAGCCCGGCGCGTTGTATGAGTTGTTTATTCATGTATCCTACCTCCAATACGGTTAGTGCTTAGCTAATTTAACCGCCTAATAAGCTTTCAATACCAACTATTTGAGCGGCGATCAACCAAATGACATAGACCAAGGCGACCAAGATTAAACCAACAACGGCGTTGGTAATTCGCTTGCGGGCAGCCTCGGTCTTGCTGCTATCATCTCCAGCCATAACATAGTTAACAGCGCCCCAGAGGATGAAGAAGAAGGCAGCTAGGGCGGCGACGAAAAAGACAACTGAGATGATGGTTGAAACCGCTTCACCTAAGGTGTTAAAGCCAAATGAATCGGCGCTGCCTAGGTCAACATTAACTTTACTATTATTTGGGTCAAACCGACTTGTTGCGTAAGCGCTTGAAGCATAGGTTAAGGCTAATGTTAGGGTTGAACCAACCAGCCCGGCGCGTTGTATGAGTTGTTTATTCATGTAGTGGTTCACCCCCAGTCAATTAAGTATTTATTGGATTTCTACGAAACTAGTTATCAGCCAAGCTAAGTGTACAGAGCTATTTCCCTATGTGTCAAGTTAAATTAAAATGTGTCTTTAAGTCCAGGAATAAAACTGGCGACAAAATTGAAGATAACGACGACTAAGCCTAGTAGAATTAAGCCAATTACGGCATTAATCATGGTTTGTCTAGCTGCAGCGGTGTTGGATGCGTTATCTCCGGCGGTTAAGTACTTGTATGCTCCCCAAATCAAATAGGCAAAACAGAGAAGCGCACCAACATAGCCCACTACCGACATTAGGGTCGCTACAGCTTCTTGAGCGGAGGTAAACCCAATTACTGGCTGAATGACAATGGGTGGTGGTTGGGTTGCCTGAACTGTAGCTACTCCAAAGATGCCTATGAGTGGGGTAAGGAATGCAATAGTAAAGAGTAAATGGCTGATTTTTAATGATGTTAGCTTAAACATAATTTAGATATATATGTATATATATTTTGTTAATTATTGACATCCTGGATCAATAGATGAATTACAATTTGTTGGAGCGCCAGGGAGTATGTTATTAAAAAATATCATAAACACATAGACCAAGGCTACAGTAACCAAGCCGGCTGCGGCGTAAATCATAGTCTTGCGCCCATTGGCTGCTCCATCGCCGCTGCCGGCTGTGCCCCATTGGATAGCACCTATAATAAAGAAGACAAAGGCGGTTAGGGCTCCGCCAATAATAATAATGTAAATTAAGGTGCTAATGAGGTTGCCTAATAATCCATAGGCACTATTTGGGTTGGCTAAATCGGTGGTAACATTACCCTTATCATCGGTGCCGGTTTTTAAAAATTCAGCTTGTCCAAGTACTGTTTGAGCCAGTATGAACATGAATGTGGTTAATGAACTAAAGAATACAATTAAGCGAGTATGGACTTTCATGGTACAAATGGTCCTAATAAATTAATATCTGGCGTAACGCCGCCACTAATGGCGCCGTTTAAGAAATTAATAATCACATACGACGTGGCTAACAACACCAATCCAATGGCGGCATGCAAGAGCGTACTGCGAGCCTCCACCACGGCAGTAGGGTTGCCCCGGGAAGCGATTATTTTAATCCCACCCTGCAAGAACATAAACCCAGCAATAACACTGGCAAACATCATAACGTAATTAATGAGTGTAGTAATAAACTCTGGTAGAGTAACGCAGGCATTATTAAAGGCTCGGGCAAAGACTTTACCTGCTTCACGGTTGGTAGTGGTTTGGCAGGCTTTTTGGGCTTGGCAGCTGGTATGAGCAGCTCCGGTTTTGCCTGCGCATGGGTCTTGGGGCCCATTGTTAATAGTAGTGGCACTGCTATTATTGTTGCGATAATTGCGACACTGTTGTGAGTTGTATATTGCTGAATTAGTGTGATTGGTCAAACATGCCTCTTCTAGGTCCTCATCATTTGTTATTGGTGGCTGGAACGTGGCGGTTAGTTGGGAAAATGTCACCTCTCCAGAGCCTGGAGCTGAAGCACCGGAACAATATGCCGTAGGCGCACCACCTTCCACGCCTTTATATACATATATTGGCTCGCCAGTCGATGTGCCCATGGTATCGAAGGTTATATTAACAGTGCCACTGCTATTGGCTTCTCCATATTGAGTAATGGGGCCAAGTCTGACTCCATATGACTTTCCTGGATCGGCGTTGCGAATACTGACTGTCCCTCTGGAGCCGTTATAGGTTGCGTTTGTAACACTGCACTGACCTTGAGCATGCACAATAGTTTGCGAGGTGACTCCAATTATATTAAGAGTTAGACTGGTAAGGCCTACTACAAGGAGCAAAACAGTATAAACAGTAGATTGAATGTGAATAGGCATACGTGCAAGAGGTTTAAAACCTCCTAGGTTTGTGCTACTGCCAGCTTATCGTAATCAGGCAGCCATTTCAACACGTCTATACTTAGGTGTGTTGGATGGCTAAAGTTGCTGTCGAGTTGATGAATGATTAGTTAATTGTTTTATGTGCTTTGCTGATCTAGGGCACAAAAGGCCCAAGTAGGTTAATATCGGTGGTTACTCCATACCCAAAGGAGTTACTTAAGAAATTAATAATCACATACGACGTGGCTAACAACACCAATCCAATGGCGGCATGCAAGAGCGTACTGCGAGCCTCCACCACGGCAGTAGGGTTGCCCCGGGAAGCGATTATTTTAATCCCACCCTGCAAGAACATAAACCCAGCAATAACACTGGCAAACATCATAACGTAATTAATGAGTGTAGTAATAAACTCTGGTAGAGTAACGCAGGCATTATTAAAGGCTCGGGCAAAGACTTTACCTGCTTCACGGTTGGTAGTGGTTTGGCAGGCTTCTCTTGCTTTACAACTAGTCTTGTCCGCTCCAGTTTTGTTTGCACAGGGATCCTTTGGTTTGGCGGTTGAAGGAGCAGTTGGGACTTGCTCTCGCGAGCGAAACTCTTCACACTCTTCAGAGTTATAGAGGATTGGGTTAGTGTGGTTATGACAATAGAATGTCGGATCATTACTTTCAACACCACCCACGTCAATATCGGGCAGATCATTTCTCACCTCCACACATTCGTCTGAGTTATAAATAGTAGGATTAGTACGATCATAGCAGTCAGCCGAAGGGCCTTCAGTTTCGTCTCCATCTAAGTCGGTATCTGTGCTCCCAGTGGTTAAATCTGTAGCTCCGCTGCACGATACATTGCCGGTCGAGCCATCGGTAGGGTAGTCAACGATTAAAGTGTATTCGCTGGGGTCGGCTACAGGCGGTTTATCGGTGACAAAGTTGATTGTAGTTGTACCATCGATGTTTGGCATAAGATTGCCATCTTTTATTGCATTAACCGTTTTCGAAGAATCGGGGTGTATGATCTGAGGCTGTATCCTTTGTAGGGCGTTAACATTATCACCATCTACTACATTAACTATAATACGTCTCCGTCTGTCAGCTAGTTCCTCAACTTTAACCGAGCATGGTCGTTCTTGAGCTATAACTACACTTTGGTTACTCCCAACTATTAAAGGAGTTAATACGTAGAGTAGAGCAATAAAGGTAATAAGTAGTTTTTGTATACGAAGGGACATGTGGTTGCCTGATAAGTGTAGCTATAGATTACTCAACTATTCTCGTCTTTTCAACTTATTTCAGAAAAATAATTTGAGCCCAGCTAAGCAAATAAGCTATTATATATAGTGCATGAAACGCTTGCTGCCCTTTATTTATATAATTATCTTGCTTTTTCCAGTGGTAACCTGGGCAGATGAGTTGGATGACACCACCAATGCTCTAAACCAAAAGCAATCTGAGTTGCAAAAGGCTAAGGAAACTCTGGAAACGGCCAAAAAGCGGGAGACTGAACTGGCAGGTGGGCTTAATCCGCTCCAAGCTTCGCTTAACACGGCGATTGCCGAGGTAGAGTTGAAGGAGGCAGAAGTAAATGCGGCGTTGGCGGATCTTGATCGGCAAGAGAAATTACTGAAGCACCAACAGGAGTTACGGGATGTGCGGGTGCGGGAGCTGTATAAAAAAATAGCTTCGGATAAGGCTAACCAGGTTGTTTCGTTGTTGGATGCTAATAATTTGATAACCTTTGCCAAGATTTCGGCGTACCAAGAGCAAATTTTGGCCGAAGAAGAGCGGCTTATCCTTACTTTAAATAATGAGGTGGACAAAATTGACAAAAAGCGGACAGAGCTGCAAAAAGAGTTGGCTAGCCTTGAAGATGCCAAAAAGTTGGCTCAGCAACGAGTTGCTAACCTGCGATACCAAATTAATTTAGCCAAAAACCAACAGTATAGCTCGAGTAACCAAATTGCCAACCTTAATAAAGATATCCAAGGATTGGCTGCTAAGCAACAAGAAATACTGGCAGCCAAAGCGGCGGCTAACGCAGCTGGAGGTAGTTTGGGGGATAAGGTTCCAACTTCTATGACTCCGGCCCCACCTGATTTTTCGGGGACTGCCTATGCTTTCGCTTCTTATGGTGTGCCACACCGGGTGGGTTTAAGCCAGTATGGGGCGTATGGTCGAGCTCAGGCCGGGCAAAGCTACCAGCAAATTCTAAACGCCTACTTTACGAACATCCAGATTGGTTCGGGTAGTGTGCCGGCTACGATTACGGTGCAGGGTTTTGGTGAAATGAATTTTGAAGATATGTATATGATTGGTATCCACGAAATGCCTCGTTCGTGGTCGCTGGAAGCGCTAAAGGCCCAGGCAGTTCTAGCCCGAACCTACGCGGTGAAATGGTTACGAGATAACCCGGGTGGAGCTATTTGTACGACTCAGTCGTGTCAGGTGTACCATAATGACCAACCCGGAAGCTCTAATGTGTATGACCAGCGTTGGTACCAGGCGGTGCGCGAAACTAAAGGAGTTATTATTACTCAGAATGGTTCTCCAATTGGTGCGTATTATTCTTCGGTGGCGGGGGGAATTACTCAGCAATCTGGTCAAGTTTGGTATAACGATTTGCCCTATTTAAAAATTGCCGAAGATTGCAATGGCAATTGGCCTAATAATTGCTACGATGCAATTTCGCCGTGGTTTCACAAGCCCTGGGGCGATCGCTATGGACGAGCCGAAACTAGCACAGGGACTAACTGTCCAACGTGTAACCCTTGGCTAACCAAAGAAGAGATAATTGACTTGTTTAATACGGCACTTTACTACGAGCAGCATGGCGACTCATTTGGGGGAGATGGCCGGATTGCTACAGTTGCTAGTGGCGGGTATAGCCATGAAGAATTACGAGCTAAGGTGGATAATCCAATTACCGATTTTGGCGGGGTTGATGTTTACCATAATAAGGGAATTGGGCAAACGGTGACGGTTCGGGTATGGGGTGGTAACCGAGGGTCGGTGAATATTAAGGCGGCCAGTGTCTATGCGGCAGTTAATGTTCGGGCTCCCGGCACAATTTTCCTCAATTCAAAGCTGTTTGACATAATTTATCCTTAATCGTGCTAAAAAGTATTATATAATTAATTATATAATACTTTAATATTATCTCTGTTAACTTTTGTATATAGTGATACTAACAAGCATCTTTGATGACTATTGAATGTTATTTGCTGGTTATTCGTAACCAATCGCTGCTATACTATTTAAATTGCGTAGCCCTATGAGTTGCACTTGTGCAAATACTGAGGTTTGATGTCCTTTATTCGCAGTAAGCTAATTTTAATTCTAAAAAACCATTGGCCCTTGGCAACTGTTGGTACTATTGCTCTGGCGTTATTGCTGTGGACCTCCCCCAAATTCGTCAAAATGCTGGATGAGGGCATGCTAGCCAGCACAGCTTTTAATATCTCTCAGGGACAGGTGTTGTATCGTGATGTCTTTGAGTTTTGGACTCCGCTGTCGGTCTATATTACCGCTTCGGCATTCTCTCTCTTTGGAGTTACTGTTTTTACGTTACGAACATTAGCGGCGGTATTGCTCATCTTAAACACGATATGTGTGTACTATTTGTTACGTCATATTTGTCGTAAAAAGCTGTTTATTTTGTTGAATCTGCTTGCCTTTATTGGTATTACGTACTCTTTTGTTGAGATGAACCATCATTGGTTAGGCATGCTTTTTCTGTTTCTGACACTTATCGCATTCGAAAAGCTGATTAAAGTAAAATCTCTGGCTTGGGCTGCATGGAGTGGATTCGGAATAAGCTTAACTTTTTTATCGGTGCAACTCGAAGGTGTGATTGCCATAGGTTCCTGTTTAGCAGTTCTCCTCCTATGGTTTAAACCAGTAACTAAATCGAACATAAAAATATGGTTGGTGTTGGTGGGTGTTAGCGTTGTGCCAATTCTCACTACTATTTTATACTTTGCAACTCAGAATGGACTGTATCAATTGGTGTACAGTACGGTTGTTTTTCCGGTAACGCAATACCGAAGTGTGAACGGCGATTTTGGTAATATTACTCAATTTGCGCAATTATTGGTGATTGCGGTCGTGAGTCGGTTTTGGCTTAAGCACTTTCCTTCCGAAATGGCACGACTTTGGCTAATTGCAACAGGGCTATTCCAGTTGTGCTTTATTTTTACCGCCAATACCACCGTGGTTACACGCTATGGCTTTTTTCCGGCTATTGTTGTACTTGGCTGCATGGTAGCCTTTAATTGGGGTGCGTGGGTAAGGAGTTTATCTAATAGCCTTCAACTTCCGATGAGAATTATTCAAGGTTTGGTCTTTACTAGTCTAGTAGTGATTGGCGGTGTGAATGTTGTGGCTGATACGGTTGCGGCTTGGAGGAATACTGCCCTTGCTACCAGCAAAGTTACTTCGCCGGCTGGCACTATGTATGCGCGGCCCGAAATGTCAGATAAAGCTCAAACAATCATAGATTATGTTACAACAAACACCGCGCCAAATGAGCCAGTATATTTTGGACCATTTGCTGCACAGTACCAGTTTTTAACTCATAGAAGCTCACCTATACCATACTCCCAGTTGACCCCTAGCTATAACCCAGACTGGATGTTCACTGATGCGGTTTCTCGGTTGAAAGAATCCCGGGTTAATACAATTGTATTCCTGCCTCAAGAGAATCCGTTTGCCTTTGGCTCGGATAACCAATTATCGCAATTTATAAAGACTCATTATCAGCCGGTAATAGAATTGCCTTTTACGACATTGCTTTCGTCCAAAAAGTTATACCTTTTGTCCTACCGTCGCCAGTTAACGAATGCTCCTCAGGATGCGATTTGGGAGTTGAAATGAAGTTTCTCCTAGGAGGTTTAAGATGAGGACGTCGGCCGCGCCAGTCGGCCTATTGGTGTGGTAGGCAGGAAGCGTTGTTGTCGCAATGCTCATAGTAGCGAATTATGTATGAGCTTTTCGTCCAACATAAAGGGGTTAGGATGAGGACGTGCTCTGGTAGAGAGCGACTACCATAGCAATAAACTATGCGCAAACTTTTATCGGGGTCGATAAACGTTTATACTACTAAGCAAGCAACCATCTGGTTTTGATTATGGAAGATACTCTTGCTCAATTAAAAAATTTGCATACGACGCGGAATCCGCTTAAGTCTTATGCTGAGTTGCCTCAGGGTGTTTCGTACCAGGATCAGGAGGAGGGTGAGTGTGTGGCGATTCTGTTACGACGCCATCCGATTACTAACTTTCGGTGGGCTTTTTTGGCGACGGTTGGTATTAGTCTACCATTCGCCCTAGCCCAAATTCCGTCGTCTGCGGTTGGCTTAGATATTCTCTCTCAGATCCCAACCCATATTCGGTTATTGGCCGGATTATTTTGGTACACTTTTATTATTGGCTATGTACTCCAAAATTTATTAATTTGGTACTACAACGTCTACCTAATTACTAACCGGCGGATTGTGGATGTCGATTTTCATGGGCTAATGCGTTACGCTTCCGACGAAGCGGCTTTGCATCAAATTCAGGACGTTAGTCATAGTCAAGGAGGATTGTGGCAACTTTTGTTCCGCTATGGCACGGTCCATATTCAAACCTCTGGTACGCGGCAAAACCTTGATTTTGAGCGGGTGCCACTGCCCGCCCGAGTAGCTGATGTAGTTACCGATTTATTACCTATTCCTGAAGACGTCCGCCGGGGTAGGGTGACAGTTAAGGAATCAAGCTCGGCCCGATCTAGTCAGCGAAAGGCAAAACCATGAACGCTCCCGGACCAACCAGCTTGCTGGATGTGGTTAACTCAGTTCAAGCGGCAACTCCAGATTTAGGGCTCATTATGTTGGCTGGATTTGCCCTCATTTTGATGGGGTTTAGCTTTTTAATGTATCGGCAGGCCAGGCAAATGATGCACGTATTGCCCACTACTTTATCGCCAATAGTTCAGACCGTGGTTCTAGGCTATGCAGCCTTAACGATTATTACTTTTGCCCTAATTATGGCTGCCATCGTGTAGTATAGATAAAGCTATATGGAACGAGATTTTAGTATTACCCCGCTGCTGATTAACCACCAGGCCCATCCAGGTAAGAATAGTTGGGTTAAAATTTTTATTTATGAGCCAGCAGAGGCCGAAGTGCTGCAAACTCGCGGTACGATGTATGCGGTTTTGTCTTTATCGGCTAACACTAGTATAGATTTTACGGCGATTATGCAGACTATTTTAGAAGAGCTGCATAGCCAATATTTTCAACAGACGACCGGTTCAATTTTACAGACGTTAGAAAAAGTCTTAGATAGCATTCATAAAAAACTCATCCTGATGGGGCAAGAGGACAAGCGTTTAGCTGAGGGTTTTAACTTTAACCTTTTGACAGCGGTTAGTTGGGGGACGGTTTTGTATTTTGGCCAGCTTGGGTCTTCTCGGGCGGCTTTGCTGCGGAATGATAAGTTATTTGATATTGATGAAGGTGAACAGAAAACCACTAATCTGTACTTATCTTCGGGAGTGCTGCACGCTGAGGATACTGTAATTTTAGGTACGAATCAGTTTTTTAAGCGGTTTAACCGGACTACCCTTAAAAAGACCTTATCGTTGCCTCAAGATAAGGTTATTGCGGCACTTGAAGCTGAGCTTGACCCTGGACCAGGGCGTCAGAACCAGTCGGCGATTATCTTGGCGGTAGACATTAAACAGGTGCCCTCTCCAGGGCAAGAAGGGTTTCGGATTACTGATCCGGATATCCCTGATTCTGGGTTAACTACGGTACCGACTACTAAAGCTCGACGTCGTAACCGTGATTGGTTGAGACTGCCGACCACCTTTCTTGGTGGCTTAATAAATTTATTTAAGTGGAAGATTGTTGGTTTTATTCCGGTTGTTCCCGTATTTTTAGTGGTGGCAGCGGTGGTTGCTTTGTATTTTTCTTTATATGGTGGGCAAGATTGGCAGCCCCAATTTGGCCCCAATCAAGCCCTGATCGCTAGTGCGACAACGACAATTACCCAGGCAGAAGAGGTGGCTGGTGTTAATCCCGACCGGGCTTTAGATTTACTAAGTCAAGCTAATGACTATATTGAAGAAGGCCTATCTGATTACCCTCAAAACCCAGATTTACTTGACCTGCAAGCTAAGCATGATCGGGTAACGCGACAAATTTTAATTGTAACCGAGCTAAAGACGCAGGAAATAGCGCCAGTTAACGCCCAGCCATCACAGATAAAATTGACTTATTATGACAGCGCAAATTATTTCATAGATACGCAAAAACAGGAATTGATAGCGATCTCGCTTAATGGCCAAGTCAAGGTGGTTGGCTCGGACTTTCGTTTTGCCCAAGGCGCATTACTGACCAGCACTGAGGCGGGTTTGATGGTTACATCCCGTGGCCAGGCTGTGCCGATAAACGCCAATGGTAAAATTGGTGAATCGAAGCAATTGTTGGATACAATTCAACCAGTTGCCTTAACCGGCTTTGCTCAAAATGGTTATTTGCTTGATGCTGCTGGCCAAATTTATAGAATCCCTCACCAAGGTGACCATATTGGTTCAATGAGTACCTATTTTCAGCACCCAATTGGCGGATCGGCCTTGGTAGATGTGGTAGTTGATGGACGTATTTATTTATTGCGCCAAGACGGTACGATTGATGTGTATCTTAATGGAGAGAAGCAGGTGCTTGCTTTAGAGCGAGCAAGCCTGGCCAGTGGCGGTCGGGCCTTGTTTACTAGCCCTGATAGTGACCACCTTTACCTGCTCTTAGATTCGGCAATGGTGGTGTGGAATAAGGATGGTAAGTATATTGGGCAGTACCAGTTTGCGAGCCAAGATACATGGCAAATGGCCACGATTGATACGGAAAACAATATTTTGTATGCCGTGGTGAATAATGTGTTAGTCCAGGCTGAGCTGCCTTAAATAAAGGCAGAACTCAAAGCTCAAAACGTAAAACCATAGTTAAAAGTTTAAAGTTTAAAATTCTACATTTCAGACAAGAGTAAAGATTTAAGACTAATAATTAAAATTTTTTCTATACGTTTTAATCTTGAATCTTGTTTAGGATTTATGAGTTTAGCTTAAAGCTTTAACATTTAATCTGTAGTTTTGGACTTTAACTTTTGCGCTTTGACCTCAACTTTGGTCATGGTATACTCTTTCCCTAGTGGGAGTTATTTACGAGATTTAATCTCCTACTTTCTGATTTCTACTCTTATGCCAGTTTTTGCGACTAATAAACGAGCTACATACGACTACATTATTTTGGACAAGGTGGAGGCGGGGATTGTCTTGAGTGGGGCCGAAATTAAATCGATTCGGGCGGGGCGGATCACGATTAACGAAAGCTTTGTTCGGATTAGGAATGGCCAGGCGTGGCTGATTAATGCCTATATTGCTCCCTGGGGTGGAGGATTTGAGCGACAGTACGACCCTCGGGTTTCGCGGAAGTTATTACTCCATAAGCGGCAAATCGCCTCCTGGCAAGCAAAAGTCGATACTAAGAATTTGACAATCGTACCATTAAAGGTATATACTGCTCGCAATCTGGCCAAAGTGGAGATAGCTCTTGTTGAAGGCAAGAAACGCTACGATAAGCGCGAAGCTCTGCGGCGGAAAGACGTTCAGCGAGATATTGACCGAGCCCTTCGTGGCAAAGACGATTCTCGTTAATCGCTGCTGATTGGTAGTGGCTTTTAGATTCTCGATCAGGTCGAGAATGACAAAGAGCTTCCAGTTATCCTTGCGCCTGCCAGCCTCTGGCTGGAAAGCGAGGATCTGGTATTTCGAATTTCTGTTTTAAGCTTGTTTCAGCTTTAGAATTTCGAATCGCTAACTACTAGATACAAAATACTAACTACTAAAAACGCTCAGGCGTTTTTTTATGGGGATGTATTGCATCGACGGAAGATAGTACATTAATAACGGCAAGCCGCAGCTCATGAGAGCTGACGTTAATAAATCTCATGACTCTTATAGATGCCAATTCCGCATTTTCTAAGGCTAAGTCGGCAGTTGCCTCTTTGGTAGCTCCTACTTATGCTCCTGCTTACGCTTACGCCTAAGCAGCGCGCTGCATTCTTTCTCCTGGTGGGGAATGACGGCGTGTCATATTAACCAGGATCGAGCTAGTGTTTTTAGTTGATACATTAGTAAGATTGGAATTATTCAACCACAGCAACAATTGCGTCAGGCCAGCAGGTTACAATTTGTTGCTTTCAGCTATCCGCCAACGGCGGAGGCGACTTCCTACTGGATAAGCTTGTAAGTACCGGATTAGTGTTTATCTCTCGGACCCCAGATCAACCTGGGCATCTCCACCACAAAAAACCCTCCCTAAAGGTGGGTTTTTTGCGTTTCTAAGCGATTTTTTGAGGGTCAGACCCTAGCTGCATTGACAATCATTTTGCACCAGACTATTATCCCAGCAAGACAGAGACGTCATAGGAGGTGCACAAGGGAAAAAAGAGAAAAGAGTTAGCAATGACCAACTCCCAACTCCCATCTCCTACCTCCAAACTCCGATATTGACTCTAGGTCTATAATGGCCTCATGCTGTCGGGGATAGTTAAATCTTTATCCGAAATAATTTTTCCGCGCTTTTGCGTTGGGTGTAAAACTCCGGGGAGCCTGCTGTGCGAGAAATGTTATCTTAAGGTCCAATTTATTTATGACCAATGCTGCCCAGTTTGCCAGCACTCTTCAATTGGCGGCTTAACCCATCCACGATGCAGGACTGCGTGGGGTATGGATGGATTGGTCTCGATTACCTACTATCGTGGACCAATTCGATCATTAATTCGACAATTAAAATATGCTGGTGCTACGGTGATAACAGAATTAATTGAACAATTACTTGTCGCTTACCAAGGGCACGAAACTATTACTTTGCCTCCTGGACTTATTACGGCTATTCCACTTGATGCCCGCACCCGCAGGAGTCGTGGTTTTAACCAATCAGAAATTATGGCACAAATTCTTAGTCGACAGTTGAGGTACCCGTATATTCCAAACATCCTGGAGCGTCAGCGAAAAGTTGTTTCCCAAACCAAACTCTCTAAGCAAGAGCGCCGACAGAATATGCAACATGCGATTAAATTATCTGAGGAGGCAACGCAAGGTTTAGCGGAGTGTTTTGCCCAAAATACCCCAATTATTGTAGTGGATGATGTTTATACAACTGGCGCAACCTTGCGTGAGGCGGCTAAAGTCCTCAAGCGATCTGGCGCTTGGCGAGTTTATGGTTTTACTTTAGCCCAAGATTAGCTTGCTTATTTAGGTTTGATTGAGTATATTCGGCTTGCGAGGGCACACGAGTGCTTTGATTGAGAGAGGGCAGAGACCTATGGCTCACAGCGAAACTGTCACCACTGTGGTGATAACTGGTGGCCCGGCTGCGGGGAAGTCGACGGTTATTAACCGTATTGTTGAACGGTTTGGGAGAAGAGTGGTGGTGGTTCCTGAAGCGGCTACGACGCTTTTGGGGAGTGGTATACCTGCTCCGACTACCGAGACTACCGAATTGTTTCAGCAAGTGATCATTCCTTTGCAGCAGTATAACCAGGATTCATTGTTAGCTTTGGCTAAAAAGCAAGGTGCCAAAGTCATTGTTTATGATCGTGGCTTGCTGGATGGTGCGGCCTATGTAGATAATGGCCTGGAAAGGATTTTGTCGTACCTGGATCAGGATTTATCGCAAGTTTACGAGCAAATTGACAAAGTGATCAACTTGCAAACGGTGGCGCGTTATTACCCAGAACGCTTTGGTAAGGCGAACAATCTTCATCGTATGGAATCTGATCCGCAACAAGCAATCGACTTGGATGATCGGATTCAGGAGGTGTGGCGGAACCATCCTCAGTGGGAGTTGATTGACGGTGAATTAGGCATTGAGTCGGTAGTGGAGCTCGTGCTCGCTTTGATTGGTCGGATGATGAATCGAGAGATTGAGCGCAAGTGGCTAATAACCCGACCACCGCTTATCCAGGGGTATACCTCGATGCAAGAGATTGAGCAGTTCTATACCTCAATCTCTGGGCAAGGACATATTCGTTACCGGCGCATCACGCAGGGTAGCCAGGTTGAGTATGTCATGACCACCAAGTCCGGCGCAGGTCTATCGCGAGGAGAGGAGGAAATTCCGGACATTTCTGCCTTTACCTATGAGTTGGAAAAGCAGAATGTTAAGGGGCACATTATCCGCAAGACCCGCTATAACTTTAGAGATGGCGCCAAAGAGTTGTCTCTCGACGTCTTTGGTTGGCCTGAAGGTCATGCGACCCTTGAGCGGGAGTTCGCTAACGTTGAATCGGCCGACGCTTACCAATTGCCACCTTTGTGGCAGATTCAAGGAGTAGAAGAGGTAACTGACGATTCGCGATATAGCAATGTTGAGCTGGCCCTTCATGGCTTGCCTCAAGAGTAGTCTTTGGTAGACTCAAGGAGCAGTGCTTCGCACCGCTCCTTTTCTTTATGCATTAGCGATTGAGTGACTCATTGTATTATTGGTTAAAGTATTATTTGAGAGAGTGGTTAATGAGTACTACTGTTACAAGACCTTTTCCGCGAGATCGCTTTTTACTGGCTTGCTCTTCCAGTAATGCTTTAGGTGTGAGAAGGGCGCTCGTTTTGTTAGGTAATTTGGATCGAACATATTATCATAGGCTTCTTGTTCCATGCAGCGTAATAAATAGGCTTGCTTGGTGGTTTTACCTTTAATTAGGCGCCAATAAAACCACTCAATAAGCCAAAGCACCCATGAGCCAACAATGAGTAGTTCTTTTTGTTGGGCGAAATGGATTAACTCATGATTAATAATGGCTTCACGCTTATCGGCTGGAATCCTATTAGTCGTAAAAAGAAAGGGATAAAACGCGCTCGCCATAGCCCGCCCCTGGAGTCCAGCCAATGTGCTCCACCAATACACTAGAAGATTAGCCTCGATCACAATCGCGCCACGATCAATACGCATAAATCAAACTTATCGTAACCCCCTATAAATGGTTACGCAAGGTGTTTTTTTATTAAACTGAATTCAGTCCGCTAAATCCACTCCACCCCACTCATTACAAATAGCGAATACACAGCCGTTGGCCCATAAAATATATGATCAAGCAACCTAGGTTCAAACTTATTTAACCTCGGGGGTTAAACATGCGAGAACCTAGGTTGCTTGATTGCGGCTTGTAGGTGTAGCTAGACTTCTGATGCACCCGGTAGGATACTCTTGGAGGTTCTTAGTTCACACTATTGCGATCGTTGTTGCACTAGCAATCTCCTAAGAGGCGAACCTGAATAGGCTCGAATAAACTAGATCCAACAAAAAATCCCCAGACTGAATAGTCTGAGGACTTTTTGGTGCACCCGGTAGGATTCGAACCTGCGACCTCAACTTCCGCAAAGTTGCGCTCTATCCAACTGAGCTACGGGTGCTTAATAAAGCTTATTCTATTGTGATAGTTTTACTTTTACCGCAGCTTATACATCGAGCGCAAGTTGCGCTGAATTATTTATATATCAGCTACGCTGTTGCAACTGAGCTACGGGTGCTTTGTAGCACATTAATTACTTGAAGACGAATTATATTTTACACTACTTGTGCAAGTTAATCCCGGATGGATGTTTACTTAAGATTTAAGTGGCTTTCAAGCCAATTTGTCATTCGACCGCGAAATGGAATTACTCGATATGCTGCCATAATAGCTTGATCGGCAGCGCTACCAGCTTCGCTGTGTGGCTTCTCTATGGCTGGAATAAAACCAATTAGGAGCTGTTTTAGATCGTTTAAATCTGCTTCAGGTGTATCTTCGGGCAATACGAGTTCAAGGACATGGGGGAGAAAGAGCTTGGTTTCAATACGTAGAATGGCTGGATTGGAGTTGTTGATAATCCAAAAGCTCTTTAAATCTTCCCAGGCATATAGCCGGCCGCTTACTTCCACACCAATTGATAAAATACGGTGCTCAATATCGGCCGGCTGTACCCGATGTAGAGCATAGTAGACAAAGATAATTGAGGCAGTTAATAAAATGAGCCAGATTTCACGGATTAAGGCAAAACCAACAATCAAAACCAAGCCTAGCGCAAATAAGCTAAGAAACCATGAGGCCGACTTGGGATCGAACACTCTGCCTGGAGCATCCCATACCAACAGCTCTTCGGTTGGTTTGTCGCGGGCAATTCGTTGTTGCTCCGCCTGGTTTGCCTGCAACTGATTCTCTGATTGGTCTAGATTTGGAACGGGCAGTTCGTTTGGCATAACATGGTGATTATATAAATACTTTACCACGAAGCAACTATAATCGCTATTATGATTGAATTGAAAAAGCCTCTCTGTTATACTTACTCCGCTTTAGCTGAAAGATATAAGCATTAAAGTTGTCATTCCTAAACAAGATTAAAGATATAAGAAATTACGCCGTGACATCTTCAAGCTTTACTTTACATCTCTTTTCTCTCGGAGGGATCACCTTGAGTAGAATCGGTTTCTATTCAGATTATTAATTCGGTCTAATCTGCTAGGCCACGGCGGTAGGGAATAGAGGTGAAGTAGTTAGTACGTTGCAATCTTAATAAATAGGTGTATTTCTGGAGGGGTCGCATAGTGGCCTAGTGCGGTGGTTTGCTAAACCGCTAGGGGAGGTTTCTCCCCTCGAGAGTTCGAATCTCTCCCCCTCCGCCAAATGTTTGTGTGCAAGCTCGTCTTGTAGACAAACATTTGGTTGAACGTGGAGCTTGGTTCGATCTTTATTAGAGTTCGGAGTCGTAGGCAGCTATTATACAAACAACGATTTGCATAATAAGCGTACTCGACAGTATGGCCAAAGGCCATAAATCTCTCCCCCTCCGCCAGAAGTAGTTTAAAACCACTTCCTCGATTCAGATATTTTTTACTCGGTCTAGTTTACTAGGCCATACAGGTTGAGGTATTAGTAAGGTTGATTAAGGCAAAATTTAAATAAATGTAGACCTGTGGAGAGGTCGCATAGTGGTCTAGTGCGCCTGTTTCGAAAACAGGTGTGGGTTCACGCTCACCGGGGGTTCAAATCCCTCCCTCTCCGCCAAATAAATAGATGACTTATGATTGACTATAGTTCGGTTTTGCTAGACGCATCTGATAATAAAGAGCAAATAATTGACCAGCTTATTGAGCAGGCTAAAAATGCCGGCTATTCTATTATTGATGTTGATGCTTCGAGGCCTTGGGGTGGATTTATCCGATTTGGCACCAAGGACTCAACTGCCTTTGTTGAGCAGTTTTTTAGTGATATAGAGCTTGAAGTGACTGACGCCAACGGCGCAGCCTTGCCTTTGAGCCCTAAGTTTCTACTGGTATCACCTCATCAACGGCTTAGTTGGCAGAGACATCAACGAAGGTCCGAAGTTTGGCGATTTTTGACGGATGGAGGTGCCTACAGTAAAAGTCCCAACCCAGGCCAGCAACCGGTATTTACGGCTAAAGCTGATGATTTGACTGAGATTGAGCAAGGCTATTGCCATCGTCTGATTTCACAATCTAATGACTATGTTTTGGTTGCAGAAGTGTGGCGACATAGCGATGCGGATAACTTATCGACCGAAGATGACAACGAACGATTAGAAGACGACTATAATCGATAAGGTGGAGTGAATCCTGGCTTTTGCAAGGATGATCTTAATTTTGGGAAGTAGTTAGGTTTAGTTGCTAGAATACAAGGGTGGGAATTAGCTAAAGTTTAAAAGTAAATGGGATTCAAACAAGTTTCGACCTGGAGAGGTCGCATAGTGGTCTAGTGCGCACGCTTGGAAAGCGTGTGTGTCGCAAGGCACCGAGAGTTCGAATCTCTCCCTCTCCGCCAGAAATATCTTCATAATCCTTGTGGTTATGGAAATATTTATGGTTGAGTGCGGGTATGATGAAGACTCTTTTAGAGTTCGGAAAAGTATAAAGCACTCTTTGCCAGCGAGCAAAAGAGTAGGCGAAATACTTTATTCAATATCTCTCCCTCTCCGCCAGAAATATCTTCATAACCCTTGTGGTGGTGAAGATATTTTGTTAATTAGGCCTAGCCTCTTTAGCAGCCCGTTATCGAGCACCTCGCACCTTACTTGTCTTGCCTGACATTCTCTATTCACTACAGAACAAGATTGCGCCTTGTTCATGTTACAATCAGCCCATGGAATCCCAAGTTGAGGAAATAAAAGAAAAAAGTGATATTTTGGCGATAATTTCGCCGTATGTAAAATTAACTCGGGCGGGACGGAATTATAAGGGTTTGTGCCCGTTTCACTCTGAGCGGACACCGTCATTTACGGTTTCGGCTGAGCGAGGCACCTGGCGTTGTTTTGGCTGTGGTGAACATGGTGATGTGATTACCTTTCTGGAAAAATATGAAAACCTAACCTTTATGGAGGCCCTAGAGCAGTTGGCCCAAAAAGCCGGGGTTACCTTAAAAAAATCGAGTATTGGGCAAGATGGCCGGCAAAAAGCTAGACAGCGATTGTATGAGGTTCTTAGCTTATCTGCCGAATTTTATCACTACTTACTCACCAATCATCAATTGGGTGAAGCTGCGCGAAAATATGCCCAAGATCGGGATATTAGTCACGAGATGATTGCAAAGTATCAACTGGGGTTTGCCCCTAATTCTTGGCAATCATTAACGCAGTATCTGGTTAAGAAGGGTTACACTCCTCAAGAAATTGCGGCGACTGGCATGAGTAGCCAAGGAAATAGCCGCCCCTATGACCGATTTCGTGGTCGGTTAATGTTTCCGGTTACCGACGTGATGGGTCGGGTGATTGGCTTTAGTGGTCGCAGCCTGATTGAGGATGATAAATCTCCCAAATACTTGAATAGCCCAGAGAACGAATTATTTCATAAAGGTAAATTGCTGTATGGCTTAAGTCAGGCTAAAGATGCTATCCGTCGCGCCAATCGACTTATTTTAGTTGAAGGGAATGTCGACGTTTTGTCGTCGGCCCAAATGGGAGTGGGGGAGATAGTGGCGCCGTTGGGAACGGCTTTAACCCCCGAGCAGGTCAGCTTAATTAAAAAGTTTGCTACAACTATTTATATAGCGTTTGACCAAGATAGCGCAGGGCAAAAAGCCACTCGCCGCAGTATTGAGTTGTTGAAGCAAGCTGAGTTGGAAATTAAGGTGGTGGAGTTGATTGAAGGTTCGGATCCAGATGATTGCATTAAACGCGATCCGGCCAATTGGACTACAAGCCTTAATCGAGCCAAAGAAGTATTTGATTATTACCTTGGTTGGGCTAATAGAACTTTTGACCTAAACCAAGAGTCGGGCAAGATTAAAGCTAGCCTAGAGATTGTGCCTCTCATTGCGGCTACTACTAACCCGGTGGCTCAATCGTTCTTGGTGCAGCGGGCGGCCGATGCCTTGGCTTTGGATGAGCAGGCGATTCGTCAGCAGCTCAGGTCTTTAGGTTCCAGGTTTCAGGCTCCAGGCGACAATTCCCAGCCCTCAACCTCTACTGCTCAAACTCCAAAACTCCAAGCTCCAGCCCCCGATCGTCACCATATTTTAATTGAATATATTATGAGTCAAGTTATTGCTTTGGTGGCACAAGATGCGCCTCGGGGCAAGGTCTTGCAACAGATTGACTTGTTGCACCCCGATACTTTTTTGAATTATGCGTCTTTGTTGGCTAATACTCGCCAGGCTCTCGCGAGCACTGGTCATTATGCGCTCAACCGATTGACCGAGGGTTTATCGCCAGCTGAGTTGGAGGAGTTTGATCGATTAAACTTGATCCCAACTATGTCTGGGTTGACTGATGGTGGTAAAATAGGCCATAGCATTGACGAGCAATTACGCGATCTCGACCAGGCGATTCAAGAACTCAAGAAGCTGGAGATTAAGCAACAGCTAAACCATTTAACTCGATCCCTGAGGCAAGCCGAAGTGCTCGACAAAAGCCAAGTTAAAACATTACAAAATCAAATCATTAAACTTAGTCGGGAGTTAGCCGAACTGTAGTTTTAACATGGCTGCATCTTGTGGGCCATGCTATTATTTAACAGTTGACCTAGACGTTATTAAATGAAATAAAACGCTTACGTCATCCCCGCAGCGGCGAGGATCTAATGCACTCTAATCAACATTCACCGATTAACCACTATATAGAAGATCACTAGGTAAGGGGGACCCAGCTATATTATGCCAGCTAAAACCGCAACCACAACTAAATCTGAAACCGAAACCACCCAAGAAACCGATAAAGCCAGAGCTTTGAAGGTTAAAAAGCTGCTCAAAATGGGCCAGGAACAAGGTTTTGTTACCTATAAAGACATTTTGGCTATTTTCCCCAATGCTGAAGAAAACGTCGAAGAGTTGGATACAGTCTATGCTCGGTTACTGGAAGAAAATATTGACGTTTTTGAAGTTGGAGACGAGGTAGTTGAAACCAAAGAAGACCCGCTGGAGAGCTTAAAGAAGCAACTGGAAGAACTTACTGCCAAAGAGGCCAAAAGCACCTCTGACCCAGTACGTATGTATTTACGCGAAATTGGAAAAGTTTCGCTTTTGAGTGCTGAGGATGAGATTAAGTTGGCTCAGGCTGCCGAAAAAGGGGATAAAGCGGCAGCGCAAAAATTAATCAACGCTAACTTGCGATTAGTCGTGTCTATTGCCAAAAAGTATGTTGGTCGTGGCTTAACCTTACTCGATTTAATTCAGGAAGGTAATATTGGGCTGATGAAAGCGGTTGAAAAGTACGATTGGCGTCGTGGATTCAAGTTTTCCACCTACGCTACTTGGTGGATTCGCCAGGCTATTACTCGAGCGATTGCTGACCAAGCCCGGACGATTCGGATTCCGGTGCATATGGTGGAAACTATTAATAAGTTTATTCGAACTTCGCGTCGTTTGGCCCAAGATTTAGGCCGCGATCCTGCACCCGAAGAGGTGGCAGAGAAAATGGGTATTGAGGTCGAAAAAGCGCGCGAAATTGTCAAAATTTCCCAAGAACCAACTTCGCTGGAAACACCGGTTGGTGAAGAAGAAGATTCACGCCTCGGCGACTTTATCCAGGATGAAGTTATGATGGCGCCCGATGATGCTGCTTCACATGAGCTCTTAAAGGAACAAATGCAAGAAGTGCTGGATACCCTGGCTCCACGTGAACGCCGGGTACTTATTTTACGCTTTGGCCTAGAAGACGGCCGACAGCGTACCTTAGAAGAGGTGGGCAAGGAATTTGGCGTAACTCGTGAGCGTATTCGTCAGATCGAGGCCAAGGCTCTGCGAAAGTTAAAGCACCCGACAAGATCGAAGAAACTTAAAGATTACCTTGAATAATTGCGACGTCATCCTTGCGTAAGCGAGGATCTAGTCAGGACCTAGTCTTGAAACGGAACAACTCAGAAAGCAGCGGCTAACCCCGCTGCATTTTGGGATTCAACCAGTCATCCTCAACCCCCAACCTTGTCATCCTCAACTTGATTGAGGATCTAACAGTCAGCAGCTTGAATTTACAGATGTAACTTGCTAAAATGCTGGAGCTTAACCAATAAAGCAGTATAGAGTTTGCAGATATAAGCAAACTCTGTACTCTTCTATTCGTTATTCAATATTTCTATTTAATATTCCGCGGTAGCTCAATGGCAGAGCAGGAAGCTGTTAACTTCAAGGTTGTTGGTTCGAATCCAGCCCGCGGAGCCAAGAAGGTGGTAATAATCCCTCCAGATTATTACCACCTTCTTGTTTTTGCGGTATATAGAGTGCCACCTAGGTTCGCACTAGAGGAGCGAACGTAGCTCGAACAAAGCTGCTAGTGAGCCACTCTAGACTTCAGCATTAGCTGAAAGTCCAGCACTCACTAGGTCCCTGTTAATGTATATAAAATAATATTGCAATCTCCCAACGTAACTGGTATAAAAACCAAGTCGTATTTGCCAGTAACCAAGGAGAGACAATATGAGTGCAAGTGACGACGATATGGCTCGAAAGGTGGCTGCTTATGGGCTATCTCCGCATGAGATTCAGGCCAGCGAACGAGAAGGGGAGGCGCGGCTTGAGCGACTCAAATCTCAGGGGCTAAGCGGCAGGGAGCTTTATGCTGCCATGTTGATTGAGAATGCTGAAGCTGCTGGAGTTTCGGTCGAAGAACTTATTGCAGAGATGAGCAAGCATCGACAGGTGTTGGATTTTAACAAGTAGCGACAAATTCCCCACAGCCAATCAGTATCTGTGGGGATTTTTTTATCTTTTCAATTTACAAGTGAATCTGCAATAAACAAATAGGCAGTATGTGGTAGAGGAGCACAAATTCCACTTGACATAAGACCTATAGTATAGTATAATTATAATATATCACTTGAAAATTACGTCTCTCCCTCTTAGGTATTGTTAGACTCTTATTAATCTAACAATAACTATATGGGGGAGATGTGCTCCTCCAATGTTTGCTTGGCAAACAGCCAGTGAACCTGGTGCGCTTAGCGCACTACACCCAAGGAGGGTGCAATGATTCCAGATCTGATTATTGATGGGCGCGAGTTCTTTTTGGATCTTGGAAAAGATTTCTTGTCTGGAGTGACTCACCTTGAACGTGTTTCGCGTGACGATCTAAGGTCGACCATTTTAGAGCGTACTCGCAGAGGTGTTGTGGTGGTGAGCACCATCCAGGATGACGAGTTTGAGCAGAGTGTCTGCGAAAAACTTGGCATTTTCGATCGCATTATCGACTGGAAGTCGGTGCCAGAGATTGCAAAGTCTGGGCGCACAAGACACCAAAAGGTGCGTATGTATATTGCCCAACCCGGACGGAATGGCGGCGTTAGATACTTCGTCGCCTCTGTGCATTCGGTGGTGAACGCAAATAAGTAGTAATAAAGCAGGGCTAGTCTTTCCCTTTGAATAAGACCCGGGTCACCCAAGAGGTGGCCCGTTTTCATATCTAATACATTAAATAATATTGCCAAACTTGAAACATCATCTCGCTGAATATCAACAGAAGTTCGAAAATCATCCCATCGGGCGAGCCAAAAAGGTAGTAATGATCCCTCCAGATCGTTACTACCTTTTTTGTTTTGCCGGTCATCGGATTTACACCATCTGTCATTAGGCAGAAGTTCGTTTCTAAGGAGAATGCTATTAAGACAACGATTTTAATAGTGCGAACTAAGAATCTGTAAGTATCTAGCCCGTGGAGCTATGAATATGGCCACCCTAAAGGTGGCTATTTTCGTGCTTTGTTATAATGCGGTTATGGCGACTATTGTTTTGGTTTCGCAGTTTACTTCTGTGAAAGAATGGGTAATTAATTTTTTAAATAATAAAGACGTGAGCAAGATCGCCTATATTATTGATGCCAAGAAGCCTCGATTAGAGGTTGATCCTGAGTATGTCTTTGTAGATAAGAGTATATTTGAAGAAGCTGGTTTTGAGGTAATAATGATTGATTTAGAGAGTACTCAGGACCTAGAGAGAGTGTTTGATGGGGTAGATGTAATTTATGTGAAGGGTGGGAATAGTTTCTACTTACTTAATGCTATGCGTCAGAGTGGGTTTGATTTATTTGTTGAGGAGTTGCTTGAAAAGGGGTTGATATACTTAGGTGAAAGTGCAGGAGCCTATGTGGCCTGCCCCACTATTGAGATGGCTCGGTGGAAGCACCAAGACAGAGACATTGTTGGGTTGGAGGATTTGACGGCGCTGGGAATAGTTCCATTTGTGGTGTCGGCGCATTATGAAGATAGTTTAAAGGAAACACTTGAGCCGCACGTTAAAGGGTGTAAATATAAAGTTGAATTATTGCGTGATAATGAAGTAATAATTTACGAGAATCAAAATCCTTTAAAATTTGAAGTTAATTCTTAGATTAGCAAGCGTTACAAAGTCAGCCACCATCACCCAGTTCGAAAATCGTCCCATGGGTGAGCCAATAATTTATTTGTCGATTGTCTACTGTTTTCTAGCCGTTGGTAAGTGCTATCGACAGCTTCTTTTTATCGAAGGTTCATCCCAGGAAATTAACCTTAGATCGCCTTCTGTGGTTATTTTCAGTAAAAAGGTTAACAGGTTAACTTGTAGTATAATGCTTACCATATGAATATCGCCCTTGTGAGCCATACCCGTCTACGAACTCCTCCTTTAAAGTATGGAGGTGTTGAGCTCGTTGTGTCTATTTTAGCCGAAGAGTTGCACAAGCAGGGTCATAATGTGACACTCCTCGCCAGCGGTGATTCACAGACTAGCGCGACACTTTATCCGATACAGGAGAAGTCGACACGCGGCGAAGCTCATTCGGTTAATCCCGAGCTCGAATTATCTTATGATTTCAGGAGTACGGTCAATGCAGCTGATTACTTAAGAGAACACAAATTCGATATAATACACAACCATGCGCACTGGTTCCTTCTTCCATTCCATAAACAATTCTCCGCTCCAGTAGTTACGACATGCCATAGTAATTACGAGGCAGTATGGGTTAAGGGTTTGATGCTCAAAGAATTTAAGGATCTCCCATTCGTGAGTATCAGCATGGATCAACGACGTACATTGCCTGAGTTAAATTATGTAAAAAACATTTACCACGGCATCGACCTCATGCCCTATGAGTACAATGACGTGCCCGAGGACTATCTCCTCTTCCTTGGAAGAATGTCTGCGGTCAAAGATCCCGTCAAAGCTATCAAGATGGCCAGGGCTACAAATAAAAAACTTATTATAGCTGCTAAAATAGACATAGAAGATGAAGAGTATTATAAGTCTGAAGTTGCTCCGCTGATTGATGGAGATCAGATTGAGTTTGTTGGCGAAGTTGGTCTAGAGGAAAAGGTCAGGCTTCTAAGAAATGCCCAGGCGCTGCTTTCGCCAGTCAAGTGGCACGAACCTTTTGGATTGGTTAATATCGAAGCAATGGCGTGCGGCACTCCTGTCATTGGTTCTAATTGGGGCTCCTTACCAGAAATAGTCTCACTGGACACTGGGTTTCTCTGCGATACTTTCGAAGAGTTGTGTAACGCTGTAAGACAGATAGAGCGCATAGAACGTAAGAAATGCCGAGATCGCGTAGAGGAGCAATTTAGTGCCAATGTTATGGCGCGGCACCACATTCAACTTTATCAGGAGCTTTTGCGTCCTTAAGTTAAGGTGGGTAATTAGATAACTGCAGTTGGCAAATCTGTACCAGGCATGGCTTTTATGGTATATATTTTCACTCGCACGATTTTGCCTGGAAAATATGCCAACGAGCATAGCCTAATGAATAGTGTGCACGCTAACCTCGCTGAGATGGAGCAGAATACTTAGGAGTATATAACGGATTATTTGTGTCCAGTGGCACTCCCGAGAACACCCCGGAATAGTTTGCAGAAGCAGGGGCGGCGAAACGTAGTAAAGAAGACAAGGTCGCTATCCAGCCCGCGGGAGTTATGAATAAGGTTGCCCTAAGGATGGGTATTTCCGTAGAGATTTCTTAATAACTTTAATTAGAGTTTTTTGCTCTACTAATCATGAATTCAACTGTCTCTGACATATTTACAGGGACAATAGATATTTTTGGGTTTCGAGCTTGGAATACTCTAAATACTTCATCGGCGAAAGCTTGGCCAACGGTTGTTATTCCTTTGAAGTCAAGAACGATGACTTTGTATTTGTCCAGGCCAGTCATTAATCTTCTGGCTTGAGACCTAGATATATAAACCGTACCAGCTAGAAATAGCTTGACTTGAACCTTTGTTTTGTCAAAAGAGAGAGAGCCGGGTTCTGCTTGAAATTCTCGGAATATATCACTGAGATGTTTTTCAGTATTTTGACTTAGTTCAAACCTAACTCTTGTCCCCTTAGGTCCATTGCTGCCTAGATTTTCGACGAATATATCGCTTATTTGGTTGTCTATTCTTAGGCGATAGGTGAAACTATCCAGGATGAACGTATCTGCAATCTTGGAGGTGAAGAATATGCCCTCGCCGCTGTGTGAGTGGGGCATGGTGGTGGTTTTGCCCTTCATTAGCTCTTGAATTGATTCTAACTCCGACTTAAGTCTCTTTTTTGCTTCAATGTTCTTATAGACACCAATGCCTTTATCTTGCACCTCAAAGACTACCTTATTTTCAAAGCATTCAATAAAAACTTCAATACTCTCACTTTTAGAGTGCTCAATAGCATTGTTAAGCATCTCCGAGAAGGCATAGTGCAGTATGTTTCTTACATCTTCAGAAATCTCACTCATGAATGGGGCAGAGGATGCTAGCTCGTCGAAGATAATATCTTCGTTGATGTCCTTGTTAGTAAAATTTTTAGCTACTCTTTGGCTTAGTAAATCTGCTCGATATGGAAGAACATAATACACAAAGCGACCTTCAGGTGCACTTCTAAGCTTTTCTTCTACGACCATTTTTTTTAGCTGCCTACTTATCCAGGGTCTCGATTTTTTTTCAGGCAAAGCGTTTACTATCTCTGATACACTAGCTTTTCCTAGCATTGAGACGGTTCCAATGATTTGTTCTTCGGTAGTTAGTTTTTCCATAGATTTTTACATTATGTTAACTTACATATTTGATATGTTAACTATTATGTTAACATAATTATATGTATATGTTAACTATTATGTCAACTGCTTCATTAGATTATGTTTACTAAGATTGAATGTCTCGCTATTTATGAATAGGGTTTATGCTTATATCTGAGCAGTTGTGCATAGTTTCTCTACATTTTTGTTTCTGGGTATCGGATTTAACCATCTGCTACCAGGTGGAGGTTCGCTTCTTGGGAAAGCACTATTGCAACGTCGATTGCAATAGTGCGAACTAAGGATCTGTAAGTATCTAGCCCGTGAGTCAGAAACTTATCGTCTTTATACCTACCTTCGCTCTTATTATTCAAAAATATCTGTGATATTTTATATTAATTATATAATATATTATATAATTAATTTCATGCCTTGCACGTCTTGCTGGGAAGTGTTGGGACAGAGGGTAATTGTTGTAGAGGCCTACCCTTGATATACTTTCTCTATGTTGCAACGCATTACATGTAATGGTGTAGACTACTTGCCATCTGATTCAGGTTTTCCCATGCTTATACATGGTAAAGAGGGTTCTGGTGCTTCTTTATTCACCATAAGTCTGGTAGCAAATTTATATCAATCCGGATTCAAATTACTATGCCTGACTGGCTTTGAGATGGCCAGCAAAGAATTTCTTCAGCAAGTTGGTAAGCAGGATAACATTTTTAGATACCCATGGAATAACTCAATACCGGATTCATCAAAAAAGGCTATTCTAATAACAAGGGAAAATACTGAATCTTTCTTAGGCCTTGTTGATAGATTGGATGATATTGAAGAGAGGGTAGTTCTTGTTAAAAATATTGAGTTATTTGGCGATGAAGTGATAGAGAGAGTTAAGGCGAAGAATCGCTTAATTATTTCTGGGGACATTGATAAGTGTGAAAGACCCCTGTCGATGCTAGATTTAGCATACAACTCGAAAATCATGTTCTCCAAATCTACCCAAATTCACGATGTGGCAGTACCTGAATTGCCTAAATATCATGGCTATATAAAAAATAGACATTTAGATGGTGTTATTGGCGTTACTTCGCAATAAGTTCGAAAATCATTCTATTGGTTGGGCAAAACTTTTATGGTTGATTTGCCCATACTTTTTTGAGACACTACTCAGGTGGATACTCAAGTAAGCTCACCAGACGCAGCAACTATTCCTGCAGCTGAATCTATTAACTATACTTCACAGCGGCATTCTAAAAAGATTGTATTGATTATTTTGGGCATATTAGAGCTCCCATTCCCTGCTGTAGCTCTTTATGCGCTTTTGCCTCTGTTGGAGCTGCAAAATACTCTTGAAATAAACACTCTTATTCCTTACATTGGTTTAATTTTTTTCATTTTTGCACTAATAGTCGCCTTATCTCAGATTGTAATAGGATTTCTTTCTTATGATTTAACGTTAGGGGATAAAAGAACTAAAATACTTATTATTACAGGGTTGTTTACCGCAGTTCTCACTATACCTCTGATTATCATGACTATCATTATGCCTATTTATAGTACTGTGGATGTACTAAAGTAGGTTCTAGCATTGCCTACCTGCGAAAGCCATGAACAAGGTTGCCCTAAAGGCGACTTTTTTCATAGCTCCGTGAACTACGCCTCAAACCAAATGTTGGTTCGCTGAATAATGACTTTTCTAAATTGATTCCAATAGCAAAAGTACCAATCGGACGCCAACCCGCGAAGCAAAATAAGATGAAGAAGTCCACATACATATGAGACTCACCAGTCTTTCATATGCCTGCAGATTT
>CAZQWH010000009.1:0-39885 GCA_964597145.1 uncultured Candidatus Saccharibacteria bacterium
CGACAGGTTTTGGTCCTGTTATTCTGGGTTCGAATCCTAGTCCGCCAACCAAATAAAAGTAACTTAGCTTGTCTAGGGTACTTTTATTTGGTTATTGGACAACTGGATTCTCGCCGCGCACTTTCGCCAGTTCGCTATTTAGAAGAGTACTAGTTTATACAACGATATAAATAGTAAGAATTAAATATCTGCAAGTATCCTAGTCCGCCACCAATAAAAGTGCCTCAGTGTTAACTGGGGTGTTTTTATTGGTTTCTGGAAGTGATGAGAACCCACCTGGGTTCGTGGTCAAGGAGTAACTCGCACAACCTCAAAGGTTAAATGACTTTGAACCTAGATTGCCTGATTTGATGTTAAGTCCAATTATCTCAGTAAGATTTTTATAAATTATAATTTAAATTAGTATTTATTCCTGATTACTTTCTTGTGCTATAATTCGACTGTCTGATTGTGGAATTTATCAACTACTGTTAAATATTAAGGGGTGAATATGAGTTTAATTAATGCAGTTTTAGGGAATGCCTCCGAAATTGATGTTAAGGAATTAGACACCCAATTAAACGACTACTTGATTGATGGTGAGAAGGTGGAACGTGCTTGGAAATTGATTAGAGACTATTTTATTTTTACTGATCTGCGCCTGATATTAATTGATAAACAAGGCGTAACCGGCACAAAAGTGGAGTATCATTCTATACCCTACAAAAATATTAGTCATTTTAGCGTCGAAACAGTAGGTAATTTTGATCTCGACTCTGAACTCAAGCTGTATATTCGTGATTATCCAGGACCTCTTATTAAAAAGTTTAAGAAGGGATCCAATCTGTCTGAATGCCAACGCACACTGGCAGGCTATATCCTTGATAAATAATACAAAATAGTGTCCTGCGCAACCATTTCGTCAACCAGCGTTGAGCCTAAATCGCTTAATATGACATTACATTTACTGCCTGCCAATCAACCGTATGTATAGAACCCATAACTATCTATAGACTTACGTTTATACAGCAACATATGTGTGGCGAGGTTAAAAACATTAGTTGGAAAATCAGTAGTATTTTTAGTCATTAAAGCGATACTGTTTGGATATTGCATTAATGCTGCCCCCAATAAAAGATCTGTCATTGAAGAGCCATTACCTTCAATACCCAGCCTACCAACTAACTCATCGACATTTTCAAAAATATTAATTTTAAATGGAAGCATTGTATCTATCGTCTTAGAAATTAAATCAGATTTTGTGGCGATAATTTGATCCGCCTGGGATCCAACGATAAACTCAGTTTTGACAGCTGGGATAGTAACGATAGTTTTGCCATTTTGATGAAGTTGTGAGAAAAGTGCTTAAACTCAGTAGGATATACCAGTGTCTCAATAAATACATTGGTATCGAGTATTATATGGCTAGGTAAGTGAGAATAAAAGTCGTGAGGCAGGACGATCTGGGTCTTCTTTGGGGTGTGAGTCATTATAGATTTTTTCTTCCTCAACCATGATCAATTTAACCTTGTTTGCCAACTGAACAAAGTCTTCTGTGCTAATCTGTTCTTTTTTTTCAGCCTTTGGTAAATCGATCATATTCACGACCTCTATTACATTAGATTATCATAGAATAAACTTCCCACGACCTTACGGTCGGGGTATTAGCCTGCTTCAAACCCGAGTCGGGTTTGCCCCACATCTTTTTTACCCTGATGTGCTATGTAGTCTTGTATGACCTTCTCATTGATTCCTACGGTAGAAACAAAACACCCTTCTGACCAAACTGAATCTGTGCCCCAGTAGACCTCTTTCACGAACGGGAATTTTTGCTTGAGGTGTTTAGCAGTATTCTGTTTGATGATACCGACAACTTTTCCCACCGGCATGGTTGGCGGAATGGAGAGAAGTAGGTGGAGATGATCTTCGTCATGGTTAGTTTGTTTAAAGCGAATAGTTGGGTAGTGCTCAGTGATTTCCGCCAACCTTGTCTCAAGGTAGGCAAAAACTCCCTGGTTGAATACTCGACGGCGGTATTTGGTGACGAGTACCAGATGGTAATCGCAGTGATAGACACAGTGAGAAAGGTGGATGACTTCCATTCTCAAGCATTGTACCAGTCCTGACAAAAAGCTGTGGGGAGACCTCCATCCCTCGACCTGACGGTCGGGGAATTAAGGGGGTAAGATTAAACCAAAGACAATCACCTTCCGACCCGCTCCACGACCACGCCGACCCCGCACCCGTCTGGGTCCAAAATAGCTCTCGTCAGCTTCAACACCATTACCCACGGAGAAGTCTTGCCTCTCTCGTAGATCCTCTTCGACTAAGAGTCGTCTCCAATAAGCAAAGTATCGCTGAGCAGTGTTAAGATTAACGAGGGCAATACCCACTGCTTTACCGGCTGGTATATCCTGAACAAAGCAACGTAAAAGCAGCCTATATTTGTGAGCTAAAATGCGAATCCGTTTTACAATGCCATAACTACTTGGTATGACAGTCATAGATGTCATTATATATTGTGTTATCTGGGCAAGACCCTAAGTTATATTTAAATATAACCTTGGGTTCAAACCCCTAGCGCAACACTGGCCCACCAGCTAGAATAAGCGCCATGAACTATTCCAGACTCACCTTTCGCGACCAAGAAGAGATCAGCCGGGGATTAGCCCAGCACCTTTCCGTGACGGCCATTGCTCACCAGCTGGCCGTAGCCCCAAGTACCGTGTCCAGGGAGATAGGCCGAGCCCGGATGAATACCCACACCTACCGGGCAGGCAAGGCACAACGACATGCCAGGCGAGCCCAAGCCAGTCGGAGCCGCAACAAGATTACCACTAATCCTGAGCTTGAAACCTATGTCCAGACTAAATTGCGTCTCAAATGGAGTCCTGAACAGATTGCACACAGCCTTAAAAAAGAGTACAACACTTGCATGTCGGTGTCTCATGAAACTATCTATACCTACCTGTATTGCCTACCCCGGGGAGCACTAAAGAAAGAGTTACTCTCCTGCCTGCGCTCAGATCGAAAGCGTCGGCATCGACGCGGCAATGCCCATGAAAAACGAGGCCAGATTAGTGACATGCTCTCTATTGAGGAGCGACCTGCTGAAGTGGCCAATCGAACAGTGCCGGGCCACTGGGAAGGAGACTTGATCATTGGTCGCTCCCGGCAGAGTGCCTTAGGCACACTCGTAGAGCGTACCACCCGTACGACCATCCTGGTGCCACTCAGGGCCCGGGACGCCACCACCGTGCGCCGAGCCTTTGCCTGGGCCATCAAACAACTGCCCAAAGAAATGAGGCTGAGCCTGACCTATGATCGAGGTAAAGAAATGGCTGAACACAAACTTTTTACCAAAGATACCAAGGTCCGCGTCTACTTTGCTCATCCACAAAGTCCTTGGGAGCGAGGCACTAATGAAAATACCAATGGCCTCATTCGACAGTTCTTTCCGAAAGGTACTGACTTCACCAAAGTAAGTCGGAAGGAAATTAAGCAGGTACAAGATCTACTTAATGGCAGACCTCGTAAAGCCTTGGAGTGGGAAACTCCCTATGAAGTATTTGAAAGGACTATTGCGTTAGAGAGTTGAATCCAGCGTATTTATTCTCACTTGGATCTGAGATGTTATAATACCCCTAACTGCTCACCACTTGGTGGGTTTTGTTTTAACCAGAGAGGATGACGAGATGAATAATGGTCTTTGGGTGGAGTCGCCGAAAGGTGACCTGGTGGAAGTCCATCAGGTGGAGGTTTGCGGCCAACGCATGATAATCCGGCCAGCGCCAAGCAATTACCAAGTATTCCGAGAAATCCTATCGCCACTGTGGCTCAATGAACTTAATGAGCTAGTGCCCAACGAGCTCTATGGGGATAAAGGAGGAGACCTCCTTTGCATTATCGGTTTAAGCGAGCAGGGCATAGTGCTAGACAACGGCCTCATGCTAGCCGGGGAGTTGACACTGCCACTTATACTGGCGTTGGTTGATCTAGCATCCAAAATAGCCAGAGAAGATGTCGCCGAGCAACTGACCAAGGGCTTTGTTGATACCTTGAGGGAGAATATTCCTCAGGTAGCCCAACGGCTGCACGACCACATGCTCGACTAGAAAAGAGCGCACATCGCCAGAGAGGGGTAGGCCGCGTGCATTGCCTACCCTTCTCATCCTATAGGTAAATGCAAAACCCTCTTCCCGAGCAAATTATCACCTCGGGATGATAATTATCGCCTAGCACATCGAGATTTCACCATCACCCCATCTCTACCCACGACACCAGCAACCTCTTTTACACCTCGGGGGTGTTGATCTCAGTACACCATTCGATTAGTGCACCATTGCCCAGGTTAAATCTCAAAATTGGTCATACATTTTTATTTCACCTCTAACACCTCCCAGGTGGTTATCTTAACTATTTGTATTTATCCAGACCTGGCGAGTAATTTTGCTGACAATGTTAATTAATAAGGGGAATAGGCTAATGGCGAGACGTCATTGAGAGACGCCTCGCCATTGGATATAGGTTTACGGAATCCTGAGGAGATTCCGGAGCAGATCTCGATCGCTGGTAACAATCTCTCCGCCAGCGATTCGCGAAAACATCTGTTGAAATTGCATGATCTGCATGGCTCGCGCAAGAATCAAGTCGCGAAGCTCCATGATTGGCATGCCACTCGATAGCATAGAGACAAACTCATACGATAAGTTTGCCGATGTCCAGGCTTCGAGACGATTTGAGGTAACGTGCCCCTCAACCAGCTGTTGGGCTATCTCCGCAACCAACCCAGCATTAGCCTCCTCACGTTCGGCATCCACGGTGGGCATCCTGCTACTAAGGTACTTGGCAAGGGGCTGTACTTCAACGCCAATCCAAGTACTCATCTCATCGAACACGTCCCTGGTGATTGTGATCGAAGGATGTGTGGGAACAAACTCTCCTAGGGCAACTACTGACACCTCCGGCCCATTCTCCACGGATGCCCAACTACAGGCAACGAACAGTTCGCCCACATTATTCTCAACAACAAACGTTTCCAGAGACTCCGCTTCATCCATGATGACACCTCACCATTCACGTAAACAAGTCCACAAAACGTATATACCATTAACCATCCACGTAGAGCAAGAAAGCTATGCCAACCCCATACTAAAAACATAGCTATCCGCTAGAAGAGATAAACGCCTGGAAACTTTGATTAAGACTCTGAATGAAAACTATATATTCGCGATTACACAAGTTCAATTGTGAAGCAATTCAAAAAAGGATCTAATCTACCAGATTGCCACCAAGTACTGGCAGAACATATTCCAAAACGCTAATTGGTTTAAATCTAAGATTACCACCTGGGATAGTTACCTCTTGGCGTATCAGATTCTTGCCATGACGCTGTCCCTACTCATAACTTCACGAGCCCCATCTTACCGAGTAGGTAGGCCATTTTTATCTTGACTACATTTGTGTCGCTCGTGGTACACTTCAGATAAATAATAAACTAAAGGAGTGGTGATATGAAAAACACCAAAGGCTTTGGGGTAATAGAAATAGTTGTGGCTATCGTTATCGTAGCCATTCTGGCTGGAGCGGGATATGTCCTAATGCAATCGCTGCAGCGAGATAACCAAACCAACCCTACTGAGCAATCTAACCAGGGCAGTCAAGACCACCACGATCACCAGACCATGGCAGGCTGGGAAGAATACCAATTTGACCAATATGGACTAACCTTTCACCATCCAGCCGACTGGCAAGTCGAAGTGGCAACCGTAGAAGGGTTTGAGAACCAACCGAACATCCTAATCAAAGATGGCAACAACGCATTAGTCTTGGGAATCTACGGCTATCGAGGCGACGATGATGGCTGCGACATGCCAGCCTATGACCTAGCCGACCAGCCCAACCTGAAAATCGGCCAATACCCAGCCACAGTGCTGGGAACGTGTAGTGATGTTGAAAATTGGATAGGCGTAAACATGACTTCCAATGACAACCATCTTCTCGCCATCACCACCAACTTCCTTGGTCAACCCCAAGAGAATCAGGCACGTATGCTGCTAGAATCTATGACTGGCCTAATGCCAGCGATTATTAATTAGGTATGCGTTGGGGCTAATTGCTTAAATTTAAAAACTAGGAGTGCCCATAATCATCAGCACTTGCCCAATGGGTATCCCATGGCGCGTAACGTTTCTTGACTAGCCTACTCGTGGCGAGCCTCAATTGAACTGGGATTTATTTCTTCAGTAACTTCTGCTTCCGGCACTTTCTAAGTATCCATTTTAAGACAAAAAATACTATAAACCTATACCAAAGCGGCAGGTCCGCAGCAACCAATACTCGTCAATAACAGTATTCTAGTCAAAAATATACCCCCACCCTTTTAAAAGGTGGGGGCAACATTAACGGTGTCATAGTCCTCACATGAAAATGGCAAGCACTACCGCAATCAGGAGGATTATGGCTCCAACTGGAAAGACGAGGAACAGTACGGTCAGGAATACAAAAAGTATTACCAACCCGCCGATAAAGCTAGCAACGGACCCTCCAGGCAGTGAAGATCCAAAATCATTGGAATTGCTCACTCCCGAAGTCGCATCCGCCAAGACTTGCGGACTCCATGCCAAGGCGATAACCAATACTGCTGCGGTCAGCACGAGTATGGCCAAGCATCGACGCCAGCCAAAGACGAAAGGCTTACCAAGAAGCCAGCTACATACTTGCGCCAGTTCCATGTCGTTCTCCTTTGATGAAGGCGCTCGTAAACATCTATCTTATAGCAAATGTTATAAACTAAATCAAGCCGATGTCCAACCTCAAAGGTTAAATAGTTTTGAACCTAGGTTGCCTGCTATATTATCTAGCGAGAATATCCCGGGTAAACTTCGATATATGAGCGGCATATAAACGCAAGTGCTGTGACAGACAATCTGGAACAAAGTCGCCACAGGTAGCTGTTATCGGAGCATGCTATACTGATAGAGTATGGATAGCCAACCAGTGATTAATCGAATTATGGCGCGGACGATTGCCGATGGCGGAGCCACCTATAGCCTTAAAAACAGCCTGATGTTGGAACCAGCCGATGTTTGGCTGTATCCACAGTTTCCCGGCCTAACTAAGATAGTTCCTGTCGATCAACTGGAGGCCGAGCTAGCCCATTTTATATCTGACTACGCCACCGTGCTCGACAACGACCAGCTCTATCTTGGCACGTGGATTAACCCCAATAATAATCATTGTTATATTGATGTTATTGCCACAGCTTCTACCCAAGAAGCCGCGCTGGCGAGTGCCCAGCACTTAAGCGACGACCAGGGTCGCCAGGTTGTCTCCATTTATAACCCCGCCACTCGTCAAGTCATAAACGTATAAGCTGGCACCAGTCTTCATTATAGCTGCCACAAGGCACGCTAAATCTTTTCGCCATTTTTTTGACGGGATAAATAGCATACCTGTATACTGAGATACATGACCGATATCACAAAAATAGAGGCATTTATTGAGGGGTATCCAGATTGGCGCGGCCAACAGCTTACACAGCTGCAGCAGTTAATTCTAGAGTGTAACCCAGATTTTAACCAGGAATTTAAATGGGGTGTGCCAGTCTTTACCTTAAACAAAATGGTTCTGGCCATCTCGGCTTTTACGGACCATGTCAAAATAAACTTCTTACAGGGCGCCCAACTTGCCGATCCCGACCACCTATTCAATAGCGGGTTAGAATCTAAACAACACCGCTCCATCAACCTAAAGAAGGGCCAGAAAATTGACCAGGCAGCCCTCCAGCGCCTCATTCAAGCGGCTATAGCCATCGACCAGTCGAGGGGCTAGTAAGCTTGCCCAGGTCAATCATAACGTCGCAACAATCTTATGTACCTTTAAGTAATAACTGCAAAAAACGGTTTTTAAGCTGTCGGCTTAGTAGATAAATCCCCGATAATACACCTGCAATAGCAAATTGCATTAATAAAAGCTCAAGTGGTGACTGCTTTTGGCTCGAGAAGAAGTAGAGCAGTAAATACGGCGGCAGCGAGCCGATGATTGAGATGATCAGATACGGGCGGAACTTAATCGGGCTTAAGCCAAATGCATATGAGGCTAAGTCGCTCACTCCAGACAAAAACATCCTAACCAAAAACAAGGCAAACAATCCGTAATTGCGAGAAAGCTCATCAATTTTAGCGACACTAGCCGCTCCAACCAACTTCACCATTAAGTCTCGACCAAATCGGCGCGCCAGATAAAAGTTAATCGCCATGGCAAGTACATTCCCCAAGGCAAACAGCCAAACTGCATTCTTGCCATAAAAAGAGAACCCTAAAAACAAAAAGGGTGAGGCACTGATTGGCGCGGCGATATTGGCCAGCACCACGATTAACACATACACTACAATCCCTAATGGCCCAAACTGCTGGATAAAGTGTTTAAGCTCAGCTGGCTGCGCGTAATACTGGGTAAAATAAAGTATGACCACAAACAAGGCAATCGTGATACTGACCGAGAGATATCGGGTAGATATTTTTTTATTAGGTAAGGATAAGCGAGACATGTACCTATGTATTTTATCGCACAAACGGCCCCTGCAACAGCATCCTGCTTGGCCAGAACGATCAGGTAAGCTTTTTCATCCTCCGTGCACCTGATATACTACCTTCATATGAACTACCATCAGAGCAATCTGGAATCACTATTTAAACATTTCAGCAGTGCTCCAACTGGTTTAAGTAGTCAGCAGGCTCGCCAGCAGATTAAAAAATATGGGTTAAACCGACTCCAAGTCAAAGGCCGACCATGGTGGCATCGAATCATCGCCCCCTTTTTAAACGTATTCATGCTCATCTTAGCGGTGGCGGCCATTGTCAGCATTAGCACCCACGAAGTCCTGGACGGGGGAATCATCATTTTCATTATGGCTGCCTCCGCTGCCATCGACTACATCCAACAACATACCTCAGAGCGAATTTTTAAAACCTTGCGTCGTTTTGACACTCAAACTATTGAGGTTGTTCGCGATGGCACCCTAGTTACACTAAATGCCGACCAGTTAGTGCCGGGTGATTGTATTGAATTACGCGAAGGACAAAAGGTTCCAGCCGACTGCCGCCTAATTGAAGCCGATGCCCTACGTGCCAACGAATCACTGTTAACCGGCGAATCGCTTCCTATAAGCAAGCAAGCGCTAAGTTTAGCCGAGCCAAAGCCAATTTATGAGCAAACCAACATGTTGTTCTCCGGCTCATTCATCATATCTGGCCGAGCCAAAGCCTTGGTCGTGGCTACAGGCAATGCTACCGAATTTGGCCGGTTAGCCAGCCTAACCGAAAAATCGACTCAAACTAGTCCAGTTCAACAAAAAATTGACCACTTAATTACCCAAATCACCATCGGGGTTGGGGTAGTTTCAATTGCTCTGTTTATCTTAAGTCTTTACCGTGGAGTAGGGTTAGCCGAATCTATCCGTTTTGTACTAACCTTAGCCGTATCAGCCGTACCAGAAGGATTGCCCGTGGCTATTTCGGTGGTACTGGTGGTCGGTGCGCGACGGCTAGCAAAACACCAAGCTCTCATTCGAAACTTAGCCGCCATCGAAAATATCGGTATTGTTACCACAATTGCCACCGATAAAACCGGAACCCTAACCAAGAACCAATTACAAGTCCAACAGTCATGGCCGCTCCGCAGCCATCACAATCAGCCGCTAAACCAAGCAGCCTATTATGCCGTTAACCGCCAAAACAGCCAAATCCATGACCCGCTTGATACCGCCCTAAACGACTTTGGCCAAATAAGTACAGCCCCACCGGTCGCCCAAAAAATAGTCCAGTCGTTTCCATTCGAGCAAAAGCTAGCCATGAGTGGGGTAACCTGGAAATCAAAGACTACCTACACTACCTATATTAAAGGTGCGCCAGAGCAAATACTGGCGCATGCCACCATCTCTGCTCCCGACCGACGTCAATTTGAAGCGCAAGTGCTAACCTACACTCAAGACGGCTACCGAGTTATTGCCATTGCCACACTCACTCATGCTAAGTTGCCACCACCCAACCTAACCAAACTGCTAACCACCAAGTTAACCGTTGTTGGACTACTCGCCATAGCCGATGAACTACGCCCAGAGGCCATCCAATCAATTACCACGACCCAAGCTGCTGGAGTAACCGTCCGCATGATCACTGGAGATCATTTCGAAACTGCCTATGCCATCGGCAAACAACTTGGCTTAGTGAAGACTAAAGATGAGGTATTTGATTGTCGTCAAATGGCCGATATCGACGATAAAAAGCTAGCTCAAATTATTCACAAAACCAAGGTTTTTTCGCGCGTCCTTCCCGAATATAAGCACCGGATCGTCACCATCCTCAAGCACCAGCATATTATTGCCATGACCGGGGATGGAGTCAATGATGTCCCAGCCTTAACCACTGCCCATATTGGCATTGCCATGGGCAGTGGATCGCAAATTGCCAAAGAGGCAGGAGATATTGTACTGCTCGACGACAACTTTACTAGTATTGTTAGCGCGCTACGCCAGGGCCGCATTGTCTTCGATAATATTCAACGCATGCTATTTTACTTACTCGCCACCAACGCCGGCGAAGTAATAACCATGATCGGAGCTTTACTGATTGGCCTACCCCTCCCCATGCTTCCAGTCCAGATTCTCTGGATTAATCTTGCCACCGATAGCACCTTAGTTATTCCTTTAGGCCTAGAAACCGCCGAGAACCAAGTCATGCACCGCCCACCCCGGGACCCTCGTAAGCCAATATTAGGCAAACCCATGATTACGCGCATAGCCATCATTGCAAGTTTAATGGCGATTTTAACTATTGGCGTGTTTGTGTACTATTGGCAATCCCACTCCACCGCCTATGCCCGAACCATAGCCTTCAATCTTTTAGTTGTCATGCAATGGGCGAATGCTTTTAACTCTCGCAGCGAATGGCAATCCATTTTTAGCAAACAATTCTTTACCAATCCAATCTTTTATCTGGCGATCGTCATTTCAATCGGCATCCAATTAATTGCGCTATTTAGCCCATTACAAGATATCTTGCACCTAAGCAATGTCTCCCATTATGATTTAGTCTTAACCGGCCTAGTTGGCATTGGGTTGGTAATTCTGGCATCGGAGATCCATAAGGGCATAGGCCGACGTTGGCAAGGGAAATAACAAACATGAACGCTATCCAGTCTACCGCAATCTATAAAAAATACCGCCACCTTCGCCGAGTTGCACTCAATGTCTGGCAAGCCAATCAGGCTAAGCGTAGGTATGGCTATCCCCAGCGTCACCTGCGGCTAATTGGAGTAACCGGAACCGATGGCAAAACCACCACCTCTACCATGTTGGCCTTAATTCTGCGCCAATCAGGACGCAAAGTTGGCCTAATTTCAACTGTCGGTGCCACAATAAACCATAAAGAGATCGACACCGGACTACACGTTTCTACTCCTGGACCAGCCCAGATTTATCAATTATTGGCCGCGATGAAGTCGGAAGGGGTAGAGGATGTCGTCATCGAAACCACCTCCCACGGACTGGACCAACGTCGCTTATTTGGCTTGAGCTTTGATATTGGAATTATTACCAATATCTCGCCTGAACATTTAGATTACCATCTCACCATGCAAGCCTATACTCAAGCAAAGGCCAAATTATTAAACCAGGCCAGCCTGGCAGTCTTAAATGCGGATGACCCAATCGTGTCCCAGCTTAATAAGCGGCAAATACCCCAATTACTGTTTGGTATCGATCAACCAGCCGACGTAGTCGCGACAGATATTACCATTACAGATACTGGCTCGCGGTTTAAACTTGGCTATCCTCAGGCACCAGTAGCAATTACCGTATCTATTCCATTACCAGGGAAATATAATATCAGCAATGCCTTAGCTGCTGCTGCTGCTGCCGTGGCCTTACAAGTACCTCCCGCTGCCATTAGTCAGGGACTGTCCAAGATATCGGTAGCTGGCCGTTGGCAAATCCTTCAGTCGCACCCCTTTACCATAATTGTCGATTTCGCGCATACCCCCCAGGCCTTTAAAGTTGCCTTGCCAACGGCGCGCAGACGTGTAACCAAAAATGGCAAGTTAATTCACGTTTTTGGCTCGGCTGCTCAAAGGGACGAACAAAAGCGCAGCCAAATGGGCCAGCTATCTGCTCAATTTGCCGATGTAAGTGTGTTAACCATGGAAGATCCTCGGTTTGAATCGCTCGATCGTATCCAGGCCATGCTGGCGAGTGGACTACAAGCCGAAGGTAAAATTGAAGGCAAAGATTACCACAGAATTGACGACCGCCAACAGGCTATAAGCTGGGCCATTCACCACGCTAAACCCGGAGATGTAGTGTTTATTACCGGCAAAGGTCACGAGCAAAGCTTGTCGGTGGCTGGCCAAGAACTACCTTGGAGTGACGTGAAAGCAGTTGAGCAATCGTTGTCTAAGCCAAAGGAAAACCATCATGAAAAATCTTGAATGGACATATAAAAAAATAGCCGTCCTCGGCTACGGAGTTGAAGGCCAATCAACCGTAGCCTACTTTTTGCGTCATGGCGCAGTGGTTACAGTGCATGACCAAAAACCTTTAGCCTCATTGCCAACAGAAATTGTAGCATCGCACCAACAACAAGGCGTTAACTTCATCACCGAGCAGGCTGCCTTCCAGGGGTTATCCGACTACGACTTGGTCATGCGCACTCCCACCTTTTCCCCACACCATCCCGCCTTAGCTAATCTTTTACCATCTCAGATTTCCAGCCAGACGCAGTTATTTTTACAGCGCTGGCGTAATCAAACAATTGGGGTGAGTGGCACCAAAGGTAAAGGCACCACTGCCACCCTGATTCATCACTTGCTACGCAAATCCGGCAGAAAGACCTTTCTTGGAGGGAATATCGGCGTACCATTATTAGAAATAATAGACAAAATGGACCAAGACAGCCTAGCTGTGGCGGAGTTGTCCAGCTTTCAGTTATGGGACGCGACCGTTAGTCCACATCTTGCTGTTTTATTAATGGTTGTTCCCGAACACCTAGAGCAACATCGCCAACTTAATGATTACCTGCAGGCCAAGCAAAATTTACTCCAGTTCCAGCAACCTCAAGACCAGGCAGTTGTGCTAGTAGATTACGCCTACACCCAACAGATTGCCCAAGACATGCCTGGTCAGCAGTGGCAAGTTTCCCGTCACACTGTGGATCGTGGAGTCCTCACTCGAGGTGAGGCGCTATACGACTCCGCCCAACCTAACATTGCCCTGGCCCATTTATCCGATACCGTCTTACGCGGCTCACACAATACCCAAAATTTAGCGGCTGCCTTACTCGCGGTCAAACTGGCTGGGGTTAATCTCAACCAGGCACCTCAATGGCTAGCTGACTACCAACCACTGCCGCACCGTCTCGAATTAGTCGACCACATCAACCAAATCAGCTTTTATGACGACTCAATCGCCACCACTCCCGAAGCAGCAATTGCTGGCATCCAAAGTTTTACTGAGCCATTAATTGTCATCTTGGGTGGAATTAACCAACACGCTCACTGGGATAGGTTGGCCCAGGCTTTAACCCACAGTAATCTGCGCGGAGTAGTGCTTATGGGAAATGAAGCACCTCGGATTAGGCAATCGCTACGTAACTGTGGTTCAAAGTTACCCATCTTGTATCAGCCGACAACGTACGATGACGCTATATCTTGGGCAATCACTATCCTAGCCCACGAGGCAAATGGGGTAATTCTACTGAGCCCAGGAGCAAAAAGCTTTGACCAATTTCAAGATTATCACGACCGAGGACGTCAGTTTACAGCCGCCGTCAAAAAATTCATCACCAACCAATCCGACTCATACCACCACTAGAATCGTTGGTAGCAACAGTGGTATAGTTTATATGATGCTTGCTTGAAGCAAGCCGGCAAATCACGTCATGAAGAAATTCAACATCGCCTTATCGCTCCTGATCCTCGTCGCAATTGGGGGAATTATTGCCTACGCAATATCCCAAGGTGTAGCCGTGTTGGAACCACAAGGGCCAATCTCTAGTCATCAACGGGATCTATTTTGGTTAGCCATAGGCCTAGGTCTAACTGCCCTCATACCAATCTTTATTATGACGTTCGCGATTGTGTACCGGTATCGAGCCAAGGATAGTAACCCTCATCAGCATCCTCGCCGTGCCGGGGAGGTAAAACCGCTCGCTTCATGGATCTGGGCAACATTTGTCGTTGTCATTATTACGGTCTTGGCTGTATTCATGATTAAAAGCACTTTTGCCATCGACCCTTATAAGCCAGTATCAGATATAAATAGCTCGCTCAACGTTCGAGTGGTTGCATTGCCTTGGAAGTGGCTGTTTATCTATCCTGACCAAAATATTGCATCGGTGAATGAGCTAGTAATACCCGTTAACACTCCTATTTCATTTGAACTAACGGCCGATGCCCCCATGAGCTCTTTTTGGATTCCCAAACTTGGCAGTATGATATATACCATGGAGGGCATGGTAACAAAGCTCCATCTTCAAGCCTCAAGTCCTGGTGAATTTGAGGGGATGAATACAGAAATAAATGGCCAGGGTTATTCCGGAATGCGATTTAAAACGAAGGCTGTTTCAACCGCCAACTTCAATCAGTGGGTGGACCAGGTCAAGTTAGCCGACGAAGTACTAAACCGATCAACCTACGAAAAGCTAGCCCAACCTTCAGCCAATACCCAGGTGCGCTCTTTCGCCGCTACCGACCCATCATTATTTGGCTACATTTTAGCTAAATTTATGCCAGACGGTCATTCGACATTCAATGGACAAAACCAAATGCATCACCCCAATGAGGTCATGAATTAAACTATGCAAGAACTTATATTTGGAAAATTAACCCTCGAAGCCCTACCCCATGAATGGTTCACCTTGGGTGGCACTGTTACCGCAATGCTCGGCGGAGTTGCCATTGTCGCGTTTTTAATCAAAACAAAGCGCGTCCGGTGGCTATGGGATACCTGGCTCACCTCGACCGATCCCAAAAAGATTGGCGTCATGTACCTAATCACCGCTTTATTTATGCTCGGTCGGGGTGGACTCGACGCCATCATGATTTGGACACAACAAGTCTTGGCCCCAATGGGACTAGGATATCTAAACGCTACCCATCTCCAAGAAATAACTTCGGCCCATGGCAGTATTATGATTGTCTTTGTCACCATGGGCTTCTTATTTGGCTTACTTAATATTATTTTACCCTTGCAAATCGGAGCCAGAGATGTAGCCTCGCCCTTGCTCAACACGCTGGGATTTTGGCTATATGTGGCTGGCTGTTTATTAATGAACGTCTTTTTTGTCTTTGGCGGCACCTTCTCTAGCGTGGGATGGCTTGGAACCATGCCTTTGGCTGGAATAGACTACAACCCTGGAGTGGGCGTGGATTATTGGATTTGGGCCATTCAAGTCTCGGGACTCGGCACCATTTTAGGCGGCGTCAACTTTATTATGACTATTCTTAAAATGCGGGCACCAGGCATGACGCTCATGAAAATGCCCTTGTTTGTCTGGCTATCGCTATACAGCATGGTAATGGTATTAGCCATTTTCCCCATCCTCAGCGCCACCACCGCCTTGCTTTGGCTCGATCGCACTATGGGTATGCATCTTTTCTCAGCTGATATGGGCGGCAATATGATGATGTATGTAAACTTAATTTGGGCCTGGGGCCACCCCGAAGTATATGTTCTCATTTTGCCGGTATATGGTATTTACTCGGAAATAGTCTCAACCTTCTCTGGAAAGCGTTACTTCGCCTACAAGCCAACGGTTATTGCCGGCGGGCTAGTCACCTTTTTCTCAATGCTGGTGTGGGTTCACCATTTCTTCACCATGGGCGCGGCAGCCAGTGTTAATGCCTTCTTTGGCCTGATGAGCTTACTCATTGCCATTCCTACAGCCATGCTGGTATTTAGCTGGCTAATGACTATGGTTAAAGGCCAGATTGTTCTCAAAACGCCGATGTATTGGTTCTTGGGATTTATTGCCACGTTTGGCTTTGGCGGCATAACTGGGGTCATGATGGGTATTCCAGGAATCGATTACCAGGTTCATAACACCTTATTTTTAGTAGCCCACTTCCATAATATGGTAGTTGGTGGAGCTCTATTTGGTATATTTGGCGGTATTGCCTACTGGTTCCCCAAGATTGCCGGATTTAGGCTACACGAAGGGCTAGGCAAAGCTGCCTTTTGGTGCTGGCTGATTGGGTTTTATCTAGCCTTTGTACCACTGTATGTCTTGGGCCTAATGGGAACACCTCGCCGATTAGACCATTACGATATGGCTCAGGGCTGGCAACCACTCTTTATTATAGCTATGCTCGGTGGGTTACTCATTGCCCTCGGCCTGCTCATCCAGTTAATCCAAGTTGCGGTTAGCTATCGAATGCGTCATCAGCTCAAGGTAGATGTAGATGATCCATGGGATGGACGCACCTTGGAATGGGCTACGCACACCCCCGTGCCTGTCTATAATTTTGCCGTTATTCCGCCAGTACCAAGTCGCGATCCCTACTGGGATATTAAGCAGCAAGGTGGCTTGCCGAAACCCAAGTTTGAAGATATCCATATGCCTCAAAATACCGCCTCAGGCATTTATATCTCCGGCTTCTTATTTATTTTAGGCTTTGCTATGGTCTGGCATATTTGGTGGGTAGCAATTGTTTGTTTCTTGGGCGCTTTAGTGGTGTTTATCCAACGGGCCTTTGACGAACACACTTCGTATATCATCCCTGCCCAGAAAGTCCAACAAATGGAGAAGGAGTATGCCCGTGCCTAACGCCATTGCTACCACCACTCACCAGCAGCCAGCCTACAATGATACCGTCACCTTTGGCTTTTGGCTATATTTATTAACCGATCTATTAGTCTTCGCCGTATTGTTTGCCACCTTTGCCGTATTGCGCCATGGCACTGCTAGTGGACCGGCCGGAGCAGACATTTTTGACCTTTCTTTAGTCCTCGGGGAAACTATGGCATTGCTATTGAGCAGTTTAACCTGTGGTCTAGGCATGCTCTTTGTTTACCGCGAACAGGTTACCAAAGCCCTCCTCTTATTTGGCGCGACCTTTGTACTCGGTGCCACATTCCTTGGTTTAGAAATATTTGAGTTCAACCACCTCATTCACGAAGGATACACCCCCCAGACAAGCGGATTCCTATCTTCATATTATGCGCTTGTTGGAACCCATGGTCTGCACATTGCCGTTGGGTTATTATGGCTGGGAATTATGTTGGTCTATATCCTACGCCGCGGTATTAATAACAGCGCGACTCGTAAGTTGGGACTACTCAGTATTTACTGGCACTTTCTCGATATTGTCTGGATATTTATCTTTACCGTTGTCTACTTAATGGGAGTTTCCACATGAGCCAACACCAAACTTCTGGGCCAGCCCATTTAGCCACTATTACATCGTATATTTTAGGGTTTAGCTTAGCTTTAGCCCTCACCTTAGTTGCCTTTGCTTTGGTCTATGCCCAGGTATTATCGGGCGTTGTATTAATTGGCGTCTTGCTCGGGCTGGCCATCATTCAAACCAGCAGTCAATTGTGGTTCTTTTTGCACGTCGGACGAGAAGATAAGCCACACTGGAACACCTTATTTTTGTTCAACACTATTAGTATTATTTTGCTAATTGTGATTGCCTCCATTTGGATTATGAATAGTCTAAACTACCGCATGATGTCTCCGGCCGACATGGAGAAATATGCCATCGAAGAGGGGACCGGCGGATTCTGAAACAACTCAAAGCCCTCTTACAATTAACCAAACCGGGCGTATTGTTCGGAAATGCCATAACGGTTCCAGCTGGGTTTTTCTTAGCTAGTCAAGGTGCTATCGACTGGTGGCTGTTGGGGGCTGTTTTTAGCGGCACAACCCTAATTATCGCCTCAGCCTGCGTCCTTAATAATTTCCTCGACCAAGACATAGATACCCACATGGAAAGAACCAAGCAGCGGCCGTTGGTTACTGGAACAATATCGGGTAGGGCAGCGGTCTTATTCTCGGTCGTACTCGCTTTAGTTGGCTTTGGCCTCGTCATAGTTTTTGTAAATCCACTCGTCTCGTTAATTGGGTTGGTTGGGTATATCGATTATGTTTGGCTATACGGGGTCTGGTCAAAGCGCAAGTCGGTGCATGGCACATTAGTCGGAAGTATTTCGGGAGCAACCCCAATTTTAGCCGGATACGTGGCTGTCAGCCAACAAATCGACTTGGGGGCAATCTTGGTTTTTGCCATACTCTTTGTCTGGCAAATGCCCGAATTTTATTCCATTGCCATTTACCGCCTCAAAGAATACCAAGCAGCCAACGTGCCAGTTATATCGGTAGTTAAAGGAGTCGAGGTAACCAAGCGTCAAATCGCTGCTTATACCATTGCTTTTGTCGTTTTTAGTCTACTTCTAACCGCATTTGGCTATACCGGCCTAACCTATTTGGTAGGCATGGCCATCGCTGGAGGCTACTGGATATGGCTGGCCTTAGCCGGACAACGTACCGACCAGCATGAGGTTTGGGCCAAAAAAATGTTTCATTTCGCGCTAAATATGCTACTACTATTCTGCCTATTAATCTCTATCGACGCATTTTTACCGTAACCAAGCCGCGTTAGACATATACCCGACTGTCTCGCATCGTCAAAATGGCCAAAACCACACCGCCAATCGCCAATAGTAATAAACCAATTCCACTCACTCTCACCCCTAAGCCAATCCATTCGGCATAGTCTAACCATCCCAGATGGGTAAGTAACCAATGCCAATCATGGATAACCCCATCACCGCCCAACAGGGGCAAAACCCGATCTTGGGCGTCAGCAATATAGTACGACACATTCACCAAATTATTACCCACCCAAAACAAGCCAAAGCTAATTCCCAATAAGTCTCGCTGGCGGATAAAGGCAACTAGGACTAAAGCAGGCAACAATACTTGGGTCAATGACCCGCCCGCAATCGACCAAAATTGACCCAACGGTATCCATAGCCAATGGCCCGCCTCATGGAACAATAGATTGAGAAAGTCGAGAAAGATCCATGGGGTTTGCCCCACGGGGTAGGGCTGGATCAGTTGATATGACCAATAACCAAGTAAAAGTAGTAGCCCGACCGCCCCAAATTTACGCAGTCGATTATCGTTACTCGTCGATAATTGGTCAAGAGCTTGGAGGCCAGTCATACCGCTAATAATACGCAATCAGCGACCACCTAAGCAAGCAGGCTGATGGCATAATCCAAGAACGTAACGTCATTTGAAGTTACTATAAGCCTGGTGCTATAATACTTATCGTTTTACGAAGTACCTTAACAATAGGCAACCAGGCACTAGGTTACGCCAGCTTAGATGGTACCAACCTGCATCCCTGGTATAGCCAAGGGCGCAGGTTGGTGTCGTCTAGGCGCCAAATCCATCACCGTAAGTAAAGGGAAAAGGAGTGTGGCGCATGTCTGAGGTTCAAATTGCCGGTGCAATAATCTTTGTGGCAGGGTATCTGCTCATAACGATTGCGCACAAGTATGGCCTCCTCGAAGGGCCCATTGCCCTAGTTATGGCTGGGATATTGTGGATACTCGTTTCTCAAACAGATGTTGATTTTCAATCTCATCTTGAGCAAGGTGGATGGGAAATCACTCAGATCGTCTTTTTCCTATTGTTTGCCATGGCGCTGGTTGAGTTGATTAGCCGCCTTGGCTTCTTCGAGCTCGTCCGCGTCAAATTGCAACAGAGGGGTTGGAAGGACAAGCAGCAGTTCATCGCCTTGATGGTTATGACCTATCTCCTATCATCCATCCTCGATAACTTAACCACTACCATTGTCATGGTAGAAATCTGCCGCAGGTTCTTTGGTTGGCGCAACTTGCTCGTAGCCACTGCTGGAATAGTACCCTTAGCCAATGCCGGCGGGGCCTTCTCACCCATCGGAGACGTGACAACAATTATGCTCTGGTTGGCCGGCAAGTACAGCGCCAGTGGAGTAGTTGTACAGGTCCTCCTCCCTTCAGTTGTGCACGGCGCCGTTGTAATTTGGCTCTTAGCCCGCTCATTGGTCAAGGAGGAAGTAATAGATAGCCAAGAGGATCTACCCTTGCAGTTCACACCGCAGGCTAAAATCCTGATGGGCGCTGCCTTAGCCTGTTTTTCACTGCCCTTTATCGCCACCCAATTCAGCTTGCCACCCTTCATTGGGTTGGGGCTGGGGTTTGGCTTGGTCGCGACAATCATCGGCTTTATGGGACGAAGTGCCCAGCACCCTCATGGTGAAAGCATCTCCAACCCCGGGCACCATACCCGCCTCGAACACGATATCGAAGATGTACTCAGGCAGGTCGATTACGCCTCATTAATGTTCTTTGCCGGCATTCTATTGAGTGTCTCGGCGCTAGGGTCATTGGGCATTCTCGACCAACTATCCCAAGCACTCTTCGGTGCAGAGCCTAGCTTTGCTCGAATTGCAACCGGAAACATTATTATGGGGTGGGGGTCAGCCTTGGTCGACAACGTCCCGCTCACCGCTGTGGCGATCGATACGGTGCCAACTTCAGATTACCGCTTGTGGTCGCTACTTGCCTATACGGTTGGTACCGGCGGATCGCACCTACTCATTGGGAGCGCCGCTGGCGTAGTTGCAATGGGTAGAGTCAAGGAGCTCAACACCTTCACCTACATGCGTCTGGCCACAGTGCCAGTCTCAATTGCCTATCTGGCCGGAATAGCAATCTGGGTAGTTCAACAACCGTTCCTCTAGGCTAAATGAAGAAAGGAGAGAATGGGCGTGGTGTTTGCAGGTATTAATAGCTGCAAGCCCACGCCCCTTTTCAAATATTGACAGGCGGCATATAATAAAAACTTCGCGTTATTTTCCGCCGCAAGCAAGTGTTTAAGGCAAAGTTCACCTATTATGGATAGCCACGCAATCATCAATTTGGCTTTATTTTCAGGTATATTTCTGGCAATAACGGCTGGCTTGCACAGTCTGAGCAAGAAATATGCCCTACCCTATACCGTCATTCTCTTCTTAATCGGTTTTGCCGTATCCGCTTTTCATTTAGGTGGAATAATCGGCCTTCATGGCTATTTGCCAACTGAATTCATTTTCTACTTTTTATTACCCTTACTCTTATTTGAATCAGCCCTCCATATTAATTTCCACCAATTTAAGCTCCAGTTTAAAACCATTACCTTCATTTCCACCTTCGGACTGCTCGTTTCAATTTTTGTCATTGGGGCTGGTCTACCTTTACTCATTGGATTACCCATTGAAGTTGCACTGTTATTCGGTGCCGTAATCTCGGCTACCGACCCGGTTGCCGTCTTAGCCTTATTTAAAACCCTACCAGTGCCACACCGCCTGTCGCTACTGGTTGATGGCGAGTCAATGTTCAACGATGGAACAGGGGTAATTGCCTTTAAGCTCGTTTCCAGCCTAGTCATTGGCGGCATTGCCTTTAATGCCAATAACATGTTTAGCAGTCTGGCTCAATTTAGCTATGTATTTTTGGGCGCAATCCTATTTGGTTTAGGGGTTGGGTATGGAGTAACCATGGTTCTCGCCCAAGCTCGCCAAGATCGGATCGTTGCCACCACTCTCACCGTAGCTACTGCTTTAGGTACGTTCATCCTGGCCGAACATTACCTACACGTCTCGGGGGTTATTTCAACAGTTATGGTGGGAACCGTAATTGGCAATCTAGGTATGACCAAATTTTCTGCCGAGATTTCCGACTTTATCGAAGACTTTTGGGATTACGTTGCCTTTGTCACCAATTCAATTGTTTTCTTCTTCATTGGAGCGATTTACAATCCATATCTATTAATCGCCAAACCGCTCACAATTATAGCCACGATAGCCATGGTTCTGGTTGCCCGCAGCCTATCGGTATATATCACGTTTGCCATAAGTAACCAATTGCCACTGTTTAAGAACGAACCCAACGTACCGCTACGCTGGCAGCATCTGATTAATTGGGGTGGTTTGCGCGGCACCATACCCATCGTTTTAGTCTTCACCATTCCAGATAGTTACCAGTTTAAAGATTTAATTGTCACCCTAACCTTGTCATCGGTCATGTTTACCCTAGTCGTAAACGGTGCAACTACTGCTTGGCTACTCAAAAAGCTCGGACTTCACCTACCTAAACGCGAAGAGGAAATAATTGCCAACGAAAAGAAGATTTTTTCTATACACCAAGCCCTAACCGCTTTGGAAGAGTTGGCCCGAACCGAGGTGGATCCAAGCATACTCAAGCAGATTGCCGCAGAATTACGCCAAGAAGAAGATAAACTACGCAAGCATGTATTAAATAGGTCAAATGCGCCAGAGTTCTTACGTAGTCTAAAAATTCAAGGACTAGAAATAGAACGTGCCAGTTTAACGCAAATGCTTCGGCAGGGGTTAATTAATGAAGATTCTTTCTATGATTTTTCCTCCGAGTTAGACCTGCAACAGGATTTTGTCGAGTACAACACGTTTACCGATGACACCGGAACCTATGGTTTTGGCCAAATGAACACCAAATCTTCTTTCCGTCGTCGTCTAACTCAGTTGCGACGCTGGCGACATCATATACCCGTACTCGGCAAATTATTTAGATCAACCGAAGATAGTACCATTTTAGACCGCTATATTTTGCTCAAAGCCCGAATCCAATCGAGTCGGGAAGTGCTCGCCTACCTCGATCATATAGTCAAGATTATCGACAAACCAGAGCTAATCGCCATGACCGAAAAAGTGCGTCAGGAACACCAGTACTTTATTCAGAAAAATACAGCAGAGTCCGAAAAGATATATCGCCAACATCGAAAACTACTCCAGTATTACCAAGAAGAAATAGCCCGTAACTACATTTCCCGCCAATCGGCCGGACAGCTGTTGTCACTAACCTAAAGTCTAATCCTCTTAACCAGATCAATACGCGCATGTGGTATGATTGATCTAGTAATCACTCATGAATAAATCTCCCATTATTTCCGTCGAAAATTATTCTCATTATTTTGGCAAACGCCGGGTAATTGATGACCTGTCATTCAAAATCTACCAAGGTGATGTCTTTGGCTTTCTAGGAGCAAATGGATCCGGAAAAACCACCACTATTCGCACCCTACTTGGAATATATCGTCCCAACACTGGCCAATTACATATTAAAGGAAGGGAATATACCCCATCCTCACCAATTTCCCTTGGCTACCTACCCGAAGAACGCGGTTTATACAAAAAGGAATCTGTTATAGATACGATGGTCTATTTTGGCCAATTAAAAAACATGTCTCGCCAAAATGCGCGCCAGTGGTCGCTTCATTATTTAGAGCGGGTAGAATTGGCAGATAAGGCCGAAGTTCGTTTAGATAAATTATCCGGTGGCCAACAACAGAAAATTCAGCTGGGCGTAACCATTATGAACCAACCCGATCTCCTAATCTTAGATGAGCCCACCAAAGGATTCGATCCCGTTAACCGCCGCTTAATGATGGACATTGTCCAAGAAATGCAACACCACGGAACCACGGTGGTGCTCGTTACCCACCAGATGGAAGAAGTCGAGCGTTTATGCAATCGAGTTATGTTACTTAAAGATGGTAAACGTCGTTTATATGGCACAACTTCCGAGGTCAAGCAAGAATACAGCACCGACCTAATTCAGCTACAGTTTAGCGGCACACTTTCTCCAAACAACCAACTTTACACCATTCAAAATCGTACCCAGCGCTCAGCCGAACTCTTGATTAAAGACAACGTAACCAGCCAGGCAATCTTCCAAGCCTTGGCCACCCAACCAAAACTAAAAGTTGAACGGTTCGAGCTATCCCAAACATCGCTCGATGATATATTTGTCCAAATTTATGGCCAAAGCGGAGCCAAACCACATGCATAACTTATCCACGGTCATTGCTTTTGAATTTATTCGTACCATCAAAAAGAAAACCTTCTGGCTCAGCGTGTTAGCCTTTCCGGCTATTTTTGGCATAATTGCCGGGGTCATGTATATATCTTCAGTTGCTGCCGACCAGGCCAGCCAACAGCGCAAAGAAGAAGGCTTTACCACTACCATTGTGGATGATTCAGGCCTACTACTACCTCAGGCGCTAGAAAGTATCCAGGCAACCGTTGCACCCAGCAAAGCAGCCGGAATCGCTGCGGTAAAGAGCCAGAAGATCGATGCCTTCTTTTATTACCCTCCCAACCCCACCCAAGCTCCAATCCAAATCTATGCCAAAGATACCGGCTTAATGGAAAACGAAAAATACAGCACGGTGGCTCAAGAGCTACTCCGGATGAGTGCTTCCAGCACTATCGATTCACCGCAGTTAATTTCGGTCATCAGGGGAGATATAAACACCACTCTAACCACCTTTGAAAATGGGGAAGAGGTGGCTGGTTTTGAACGAGCCATAGCTCCGGGTTTATTTTTAGTGCTCTTCTACGCCATTATCGTCTTATTAGGCAACCAAATGCTAACCAGTACTACTGAGGAAAAAGAAAACCGGGTAATTGAGATGATCTTAACCACCTTAGAAGCAAAAACCTTAATTCTGGGCAAAATATTGGCGCTGGTAATGCTTGGTGTCGTCCAAGTCTTGGTTATTTCATTGCCAACAATTGCCGGATATCTATTGTTTAAAGACCAGCTGAGCTTACCCGCCATAGAGCTCAGCCATTTACCGATCGATTTTGGATCAATGCTCATTGGTGTAATTATATTTGTGTTATCGTTTTTACTCTTTACCGGCATCCTGGTCGCTATCGGATCGGCAGTACCCACGGCCAAAGAAGCCAACAGCTTTTTTGGCGTTGCCATCTTTTCTATGTTTATCCCACTCTATACCATCTCGGCTATTATTTCTGATCCCAGCCAACTTATCGTCCAAATTTTTAGCTTTTTCCCCCTAACCGCCCCCGTAACCTTGTTGGTACGCAACGCGGTCGGAAACCTATCAACCACCGAGGCAATTATCGGCATCACAATCTTACTCGTCAGCAGCCTAGCCGCTCTCATGATTGCCACTCACACCTTCCGCTATGGAACCCTCGAATATAACCGCAAACTTGGCTGGAAAGAGATTCTGTCAATAAAATTCTAACGACTAGGCAAATGAACAGATTTTAGCTATAGTATACATATTACAGGAGGCAACCATGGACTTATTTTCTTTACTTCTACAACTTCATATCATCGGCGCCACTATCTTATCGCTATTATTAATGGTAACCGTAGGCGCGTTGTATCGCTCTTCGGCAAAAACCGGCATATATAAAGGTTTGGCAGTCTCACTCGCCGCTACCACTGTGGTCGAAATCTTAACTGGATCGGCTATGTATGTCTTAGCCTCGGATAGCAGCCTGGTTGCTTTCTGTGGCAAAATGGCCATTTATCTCAGCCTAACTGCCGTGGCTGAATATGCTCTTATTCATAAAATGCGCACCTTGGTTACAACCGAAGCCTAATCTATTCCGCCAAAATCCTGAGTTAGACGATTAAGTTATATTTAAATATAACTTATTAAGCGCTCAGCCCACTGGTTCATACCGTTCAATACATTCAAGCCTAAATGTAGCTGGCGAAGTCATCAAATCACTCGAGAAGCATAGGTCACAACTAACCTTATATATAAGTAGCCAGCTTTGATTCCGGATAGCGCAGAACGTTAAAATCTGCTGATCCATGAAAGACTAACCAGTCTGATAGGTATCATGACTTTTAGACCATAGTTTAAAACTACAGCCAAGCATATTTTGATTAATGCAAAATTGTGCCATACTTACTACATGAAACAAGCAGGCTTTACGCTGATTGAGCTTCTCGTTGTCATCACTATTATCGGAGTGCTATCCACAGTGGTGCTTATAACCATAAATCCGCGACGTATTATGGACGAAGCCCATTTTTCCCAAGCCAAAGAACACCTAACCTTGCTTAATAATGCCATGGAAGCTTACTTAATCGTTCACAACGGGGTATATCCAGCCGATGTTGACCGAGGCATCCCTTCGGGTCTAGAGACGGAACTAAAGACGGGCGACTGGCCAAATACGCCCTGGGGCCCGCCAACAACCTACGACTGGGACAATATTTACGACCCAGACACCGGTGAACAGTACTATCAATTTAGTATCCGATTTTGCGAATTAAACAATCCCAGTAATTGCCGTTTTCCAGAATTAGAGTGGGCCAAAAACTTCGATAGCCAAAGTAGTGTATTTTATTGCATGGAAGGCCCGTGCAAGGCTCACCGAAATTCAAGCGCGGACCATCCAGCTTACTGTGTTAATTGTCTGGTTAAGGAAATTCCTAATCCATAATCTGATGACGATGGACGGCAATGGCGCGCTCAATTCTTTAGTTAAATCTTTTGCAAAGTCCCCTATGGTTCAACCTGGCAACAATAACGCGATTGGTGTAGGGAAGACGTTTACTCATTCCAGACCAGTTTGGTAGTCAATTGGGCTACGCATCGAAACCTTCATATTTTATTCTTCACAGATCTTTCACCCCTCATGGTCTAGATCTTACTTGAAATGAGCCGACCAGCAGTGTAGTAAATCCAGCCACTTCAGACACGTAACAAATTACTTCTGTAACACAGCAGGCAAGTATGGTACCATAGTTATGGATATATGCTAAAACCTTTGTTTATTTGCCACGGAAATGTGATGCGCAGCCAAATGGCTGAAGGGTACTTTAACCACTTCACGAAAACTAAAAATGCTTCCAGTGCCGGTTGCGATCCTCAAACCCCTCAGCAATTTACTGCTCCCTATAAGCACGGCGTTCAAGTCATGGCTGAAGAAGGTATCGATATTTCACATCAAACCTGTAAATTAGTAACCGAAGATATGGTTAATGCGGCCGACACTGTCTATGTCATGACCTTCAAAGATGATCTACCCAATTATATCCTCAATTCACCTAAAACAGTTTACTGGGATATCGATGACCCGTATGATATGCCAATAGACCAAGTCCGCGATATCCAACAACAAGTCAAAGCGCATGTGCAGTCAATCATTAAATGATTGGCTAACACAAAGCGCATAGTTCATAGTTCAAAATTCAAAGCTACAACGCAAATGTTAGGGTCCAAACACTATCACGGTGAGACGTTGAATACTTTATATATCTATCGCAATAGTGAGCGAGTCTAGCACAGATTCCACCGCGATCATCTTCCCGACTAATCAAAAAATGCATCGAAATGGGTGACTTGTGCAGCAACAGCTATAGCTTCAACCCTTGCCGTATGGTCTTGCGCTTTGAATTTTAACTTGTAGCTTTTAAATGGGCATGCCTACTAAAAAACTATTGACAGACACCTCATTGATTGTTTATATTCGCTGTACCTAATCAATACCCCCAATGTTGCAATTGCTGGGGTATTATTTTGTCTAAATTTTAAAGGATTTTGAAAAGTATGGCCCTAATCTATATCACTGGGGTGGCCGGAACTGGTAAGTCAACCATCCGCCAACACCTTAAAACCTTGGGATACAAAGCCTACGATGCCGACCTGGATGGGATTACTGGCTGGCACCATGTCGCAACTGATACGTCGGTTTACGGCCCCGATCTACCTGGCTACTTAAGCCAAGACTGGTATCAACAGTATGAATGGCGACTCGTTCGACAACGGGTGGAGCAAATTGCCAAGGAAGCCGAAAGCCAACCAGTTTTTCTATGTGGCACAAGTGCCAACGATGAGGACATTCACGATTTGCTTGAGCACGTGATGTTCCTCACCATCGATGAAGCAACCGTACGGTATCGTCTAGCCAGTCGCGACACTAACTCATTCGGCAAAACCGAAGCTGAGCTAAACCATGTCCTACACTGGCTTAAACCAGCCGAAGAATATTATCGCAACTTTGGCGCAGTCATGCTCGATGCGGCGGCACCACTAGACCACATCGTTGGCCAAATTATCAGCTTCCTCCAACCCGAACAGGAATATACCCCCGTATAATTACTGCTCACCTACCTATAGAGCGGCAACTCTTATCGTAAATTCAACCAATTCGAGCCGGCGAGATGAATAGACGCGCCCTCCAGAACTGCACGAACGTTAAGCACTTAGCAGTTGCGCCACGATTTAAGCCTATCAACTCAACGATTGAGCGCGACCAACTTACACTGCACATACGCAATCAAAGGTCTAAACTCAAAGCAGCCGCAGCCACTATGACACCCCTAAATCAAGGTCACTATCCTAGCATCGCTACAGATATTCAAAGGCTTCGAGGTCTATACCAATCCATACCAACCATCTTCTCAATTTTTTATAGTGCTTGGTTGCAAGATGCCATATAGTATTCATCAACTGGCCTTGTTCTATCCATCACTATATGGTATACATAATCCCTGGCTGGCTAAGCCAATGCACGTTAAAGACATACGAAGGGAGAGTAGCATAACGTGTCTACAGTCTTGATTGGTGGCCGCAAGATCAACCATATCTATGAAGAGATGTGGTCTCGGCTACGGCGAAGTATTCGACAGAGCTATCGCGAGCAAGAGCAGGGGTGGAAAAGAAACTTTGAAGTCATCCTCGCTCTACGGCAAAAACTGATCGATCACAACTGTTGGGGTACATCAACTCGCGACCATCAATTCGACACTCAGCTTCAGCTGAGCCTGGTGTCCCAATTGCGTTTAGCGGCGCCAAATGGCCACTTCACCACTACGTTTATCCGCCAATTGTTGGAGGAATTCCGTCATCTGGTGATAGATGACAAGCTGCAGTCTAAACTGGCCAACAATGGCATGCGCGGCAAAGCCATTGAAGAGCAGCTGCTACAGCATATCATCAGGGTTGAGGTGCAGCCACGTCGTCTACCAGACCGAGTCATTATAGACTCGGCCCGGAACCTGCTACAAACAGGAGTTTAACAAGTAGCGGGACAGGTGCACTCTTCTGGACATAGTTACCAGAGGGTGCACCAACCTTACACTCCAACACATTCTCCTAGAATCGCCCATTACGTACGCCTACCCTGTAAAAACAAGTTCACTAGGCAATGGCATACATCTCGTTTATACTGCAAATAGAAATGAATTCTCAAAATAAAACACTCCCAACCGCAACCAAAGTCGAGGCATTTCTGGCTTCGCTCAACCATCAGCAACAACAGGATAGCCGTCAACTTATCCATATTATGCAATCAATCTCTGGCGAGCCTCCAATAATGTGGGGTAGCAACATTATTGGGTTTGGAACATATCACTACCGCTACGCCAGCGGCCGTGAAGGAGATTGGATGAAACTAGGTTTTTCGCCGAGAAAGGACAAACTATCTTTGTATATTACCGGTGACGCCGCAAAATACGCGACCGAATTACAGGCCATGGGAAAACACAAAATTGGTAAGGGCTGTATTTATATTAAGCATTTAGCAGACGTGGATATTCATCAATTAACAAAAATTATAGCCCTATCATTCACCGCCAACGATCGATGCTAATGTTTTTTAATTAAATTTTGGTTCGCAGCCTCGCTGGGCGCAACATTGCGCATCGACTGCAATTGACGCTCTATAGTTGCATCAACCATAGTTCGACGTACATCATGGTAGGTAACGGTGTAACTTTCGGTAATAACTTCATCTTCCATGAGCCTGTCAATTAATTGCTCGGCTTTAGCTTGACGAATCCCCAGCCGACTCGAAAGCAACGGCGCGGTTATACGGTCGTATTGTCGCGCGACATGACAGGCGGCAATATATTGTTTGATCTCGTCATGTGCAGTTAAAAAATCCTCATCTTTAAACTGCGACCACTGTCTAACCAAAATTTCTTCCAAGGTATTGATGCGCTCATTCAAAGCCGAAACTGAATACTCGCGCCCAATATCAATCACGGGCTTATTAACGGACTTGGCAATTCGATGAACTACCCCAATAAAAAGTTTCGAGATTGCTAGAGTCAGCTGAGATACTATATGCCGCAACCAACCGCGAGGCGGTAAAGTAGCCGTGGATATATTCGAAGTTGCAGGTTGTGCCGCGCGGCTTTGCAACTCTTGGCCCGCAATCCTCTTCCATGGCCTAGGCTCAACTTCGTTGCTGTTGCTTATTTGGTGACTAGCCATGAATCGATTGTAGCACAACTTCGAGGATCACAAACGAAACAATATGAGGCCCTATTCTTTATCATTGATGGTTGCTTAAGTGATAAACGGCCTCTGGCCACTACCTGGGATATACCAGTAGTTGTCTGAGATAGTTTAGACTCATTTATCAGAGAATGCTTGCTAAGTGATACCATAAGCAAGCGTAACCACAAACGTAGCTGCGCCGAGGTAGTTAAATGGATATCACTAGATACCAACTAGCTTCAAAAAAGTTTTGGTCAATATGGGCAATAAACACGGTAATTTTCTTAAAAAGCGTCAACTCAATCCAATTTCGACTGTAGGGTAATTACCCTGCTGGTATCAAGTAGGGTATATCAACTACCATCCGCGCCTTGCTCGTGAAACATACGCGCCACTCTCGCCAAGAATTTCCATAACGCGAACAAGGTCCCGGCACCGGACATCATCCATCACCAACTCGATTGCCAATACCTAATTACCACGAGTCACAACTATCTAATACACCACCAAGATAACCAACGAGCCGTAAAACAACTACCAAATGAGCGCATATATCTAGCGACTACTCAAATCTTAAGAATAGGCTGCAAACCAATCCGATCTATCTTCCAATAAAAGCCAGGCTCGCTGGTTAAGAAAGGGCGGCCTCAAGGTAAACGGCCAACCATCCACATTTGACAACCTGTACCCGCTAACCACCAGATGGCATCGAGATAAACCGGAAGAGTTTATGGGGGGGGATTATGAGTAACAAGAAAAGCCCGAAATCAACGTACCAAATAGAGGAGAGCTCCCCATAAGGCTAGGCTCGCGCTGCGTGGTCTACAGTATATCTATCACCAAGCAGCCAATAAGTGTTAAATATTTATCTGATATAAATATTTAACACTTAAGCAAGCATTCCCGATAATAACTAACGATTCACCACTTCATCATGCCATTGCTGAAGTTGCTCGAGCAGCACCTTTTGTTTTGCATCAACAATTGGTCGGTAGATCTCCATTTCAGCGTTAAATTTTGGCTCAGCCGCTTTCAGCTTTTGCTGTCGATACTCTTTCCATAACTCTAGCTCGGACTGGCTGAGCGTGTCCCGATAGTTGCGGGCTTTATAATGCAAGAATAATTCAGGTAAACGTTCATCGTGAAAATAGGGACTCCAAGTAGCCAATCGGGCTGCATCAGCCTGACGAATCGACGCCACCGTCTGACGGTCAGCATCATTTAAAAATCCATCGTACAAACGCTGCTCAGCATCGCGGTTGTGGTCTGGGTATGGCTCAGCCTGATACGCTTCTTTAATTGCCTCAATAAACTCGGGGTTACGACGCAAGATCTGTTGATGATGTGTAACGGTGTCAGGATTAAGTTCAAGGCGCTTCCAGCCTTCCTGTTCGTTTAAAACGCCAACTGGAGCAACAGCCGGGCATTGGTTAGCAACCAAGCTATGGACAGGAAAGGCGGTTAACCCTCGCGCCTCCAAATCTTCATATGAAGTAAAACGAAGCTCGGCTAATTCAGCCGAACTAAATCGCAGCCATGGAGTGGGGTCGTACCGCAAATTGTAGGTTAAAATGGCATTAGTGGTGGTGCCTTCAGCAATTGGGCAAGCCACCGATGTGTAGTTGTGAATATGGCCATAGCGTGTCGTGGTAAACACAAATTGCTGCGGTTGAGCCAAATTAACGAGTTCAAGGACTTTATTTTTATCTCGCATGGATAGTAGGTAATCAAACATTCGCGGCTGATGACGCTTAATCAGTTGAGCTAATTCGATTAAGGCTATCACGTCGCTTAACCCATCATGGGCTTGATGGTGGTTAAGGCCATTGGCTTCGGTCAACTTTTCTAATTTATTACAGGCCTTGCCATTCTCATCGAAGGGCCAGGTAATTCCTTCGGGCCTAATCGCTCGTACCATGCGAGTGACATTGCACAAATCCCAGCGCGAGCGGCCGTCTTTCCAGGCCCACTCGTATGGATCATAAAAATTACGCCAAAATGCATACCGCATAAAGTTATCATCGAAAGAGATATTATTATAACCAACCACAATCGTGTTTGGTCTAAAAAGTTCGTGCTGGACTTTCGCAACCAACTCAAGCTCACTCATGCCTGATTGAGTTTTTTGCGGGGTTAGCCCTGTCACTACCGCCGCGCCCGCTCCGGGCAAAATATCGTCGTCTAACCGAACCAGGATATTAACTGGCTCCTCCACTGGCTGTAGTTGTTGGTCGGTTCGCTGGGCGGCAAATTGAAGAATGCGATCCACAGCCGGATCTTTACCAGTCGTCTCCAGATCATAAAATAAAAAAGTCCTATCCATAACTCAAGTGTACCACCATTGGCTGAGCCAATGGTATGCAAAAGCCTGCAGTTACAAGAGCTCGAGGGAATTAGCGATGAGATGTTGCTTGCTCAGTTACAGTATAGTTTACTTCTGTCTGGTTACGGGCAGAGGAAACATAAATAACGATAGAGCGCTGATCTTTGGAGACGCCAAACGTCACACCCTGGTCATCAACTAGCTCAGAATCCTTGTGCCAGCCAATTTCCTCTAACGATGCTTGAATCTCCCTAACCGTTTGATTAATAGGCACCGTTGAGGCAACGGTGAGCGTCCACGCCTTATGCCCAGCCACTACCGACCGGCTTGTATTGGTAATAACACCAGGATAAATTGGCACATCTGAGGGGAAATCATCTGCCAGCTCAGCTGATCTATCTTCAGATCCAAGAGACAAGTCCAGTGTCTCCTCGCTTGGTAATAGAGTTGGGTGAGACTGTGGATCAATAGCAGCCGTATCTTGTCCTAGCTTGGATTGGGGTGCCCTAGCTAACCCCAATACGTTGGGCCAACCAGCATACCAGGCCAAACTCATTGCCAAGACCGCCAGTAAACCAACACTTATCAAAGTGGTACGGGCCTGGTGACGATGCAGCTGTCGCCCCAGCCACAGCAAAACCATAGATGGGTGATAAATTGTGATTAGATCAAGTGGTTTACGAGCCATACAGGAGATTCTCCTCAGTCAGATAACAACCGCCGCTATGGTAAGTCAAATTGTAACCAATGGCAAGTTTTAATAAATTGCCTGCGACCAAAAAAGTAGTTTATACTTAAAGGCATGCGTTGGTTACAATGGATACTATCGGTAATAATTGTGTTATTGGTCCCGATTTGGTGGCTATTGCTCGTCCCAAAATTGAACGGCTTTGGCCCCGATTCATTCAAACAGCAACTCAAGCAACACCAAGCATACCAACAACTCAGTACCATTCTCCATCAACCAAGCGACCAGTCAACGCCATCTCAGGCCGAGGTAACCGATGAGGCGCTAGTGGTCTTGCGCGGCGCATTAACCACCGACTACATCGAAACCACAGCCAACCAAGCGATCGACGACACGGCATCCTGGTTAACTAATCAGACCGACGCACAGCCAGAGTTGAATCTCAACGATATCAAAAATCGTATCGTAACTGCCTATCCCGATGCCCAAAATCAAATAAATCAACTCCAATCCGAATTGGCTAGGGCACAACAGCAACTGCAAGATCATCCTATGCCCGTTGATGGAATTGAGGGATTTGAGTCCGACGGATCAACATCAACTATAGAGATAGCCAACCTACTCCAAAAGGCAGGCAGCCTAGATAACTTTGTAGCTGGTGATTTTCGAATTAACCTAGGCCACGCATTAGCCCCACTGTATACTTTTTACCAGTACTATCAAATTACGATAGTAGTCCTGGCCGCCCTACTCATCATCCTTCTGGCCGGCTTAATCTTAAGCACCAGGGGATGGCTAAGCCGGGTTAAAAGCTTGGGATGGCTACTTGTAGCTGCGGGCGTGGTCAACGGAATCGTAGCCACACTCTTTTATCTAATTGTGTTAAAAGTCGGACTAGAGATCGCCGTCTCGGCAATACCTGGTCAAGCGCAAGTCGTTGGCAGTATTGGCCAGGCAGTTGTAAAGTCCTTATTCTCAAACTACGTAACCATAGAAATTATTTTCACCGCTGCAGTTATAAGTAGCGGAATATTGTTACTTATCGGATCTAAGTTAATTGCTAAACGACAGTCCAGACTGGATCCACCTCCTCCCCATAAAGCACCTAATCTCACCCCAACCACACCCAACATCAATACCAGCAGTAATTCAAGTTAAATGCGACGACAATTTTTATGTATTCTAGCGCTAGTCTGTGTTTTTGCCCTAGCCTGCCCGGCAAAGGTTCAGGCAGCCGATTGGAGTATTAACAGCTTTCAAACCCACCTTACACTACAGTCAAATGGGGTGGTGGCAGTAAAGGAAGTCCTAAAAGTAGATTTTGGCAGATCAGAAAAACACGGAATATATAGGGATATTCCTTTTCTCTATCAGCAAAAAACCGATACTCACTACACACAAGTCAAAATTGATACAGTAATGCGGGATGGTAAAGACGAACCCTACCAACAATCTAAATCAGATACCTATCTGCGGCTTAAAATTGGGGCAAAACATGCAACCATTTCTGGCAGTCACACCTATACTATAACCTATACCGTAGCCGGAGTGATCCGCCGATTTAATACCTACGACGAGCTATATTGGAATGCAACCGGGAATAACTGGGATGTGCCTCTTACCCAGGCAACAGCTGCCATCAGCCTGCCTCAAGAGGGCATAATCCAGTTAGCTTGCTACCAAGGGTATAGTGGCTCAACCAAGCCATGTTCATCCGAAAAGATATCGGCTACCCAAGCATCCTTCTCTACCAACGAACTGTCGCAGAGTGGGGAAGGCATGACCATTGCGGTGGGATTTACGAAAGGTATGGTCCCTATTTTAGCCCCACAAAAACCTAAACAACCCATCGAAATTTTAATCGCCGAATTTTCCAAGCCACCCTACTGGCTGCTGACAATAGGTGCCATCTTCATCGGAATTGCTGGTCCACTCTGGTGGTGGTGGCGTCACGGACGAGATTGGTGGTGGCCAACTCCAGCCAGATTAAAATCTAACCAAACCGCCTGGCTCAAGCCACTGAGTCGCAAGCCGCAAGTGGTAGTCGAGTTTGAGCCGCCCGATCAACTTCGGCCAGCGCAAATTGGTGTATTGCTCGATCAACGGGCAGATACCATAGATATTACTTCAACTATTATCGACCTAGCCAGTCGCGGGCACTTAACCGTCAAAGAGCTGCCTAAAACCTGGATTTTTGGCTCCAATGACTATCAGCTCCAGGCAACCGACAAGCCAAAAACAGCCCTGTTGCCCTATGAGAAAAAGCTCCTAAGCCGGTTATTTAACCGACGTTCACAGGTTAACCTGTCATCGCTTAAAAACACCTTTTATAAAGATTTAGCCGAAATAAAAGATGATGTATATCACGATTTAATGCAGCGAAAATATTTTATCGATAATCCTAAAAAAGTCCGTAATCTGCACCTAGCTGTAGGCTTTGGCCTACTCATTATAGCCGCAGGCATAGCATTTATGGGGTATAAGCTAGTATGGGCCTGGCTATTGGTTGTAGCCGCATCGTTCGGAGTAGCTGGCCTCATGCTAAGCATCTTGTCTGCGGCTATGCCTCAGCGTACCGCCTTAGGCTTTGAGCTGTACCGTCGGGCTCTGGGTTATAAATTATTCATTTCCACAGCCGAAAAATACCGTCAACGCTTTTTTGAAAGCCAAAATACGTTCACCCAGGCCTTGCCGTACGCCATGCTCTTTGGCTTAACCAATAAATTCGCCCAAGCCCTAAAACAAATTGGTTATCAACCCGATTCACCCACATGGTATACCGGCGTCCATGCCTTTAGCCTAAGTCAGTTTTCCACCGATCTCAACTCCGTGTCAAAGGCGTTATCGAGTAGCATAGCCTCGGCGCCAAGCGGGAGCGGGTCTGGAGGTGGCGGTAGTTCAGGCGGTGGTTTTGGTGGTGGAGGTGGGGGCAGCTGGTAACTTGTTTATCCAACGTGGGTTCGTACCAAGCTTCTTCTGAAATTAGATACCACAGCGGCTTGGGTTGCCGGATTCATACCCTTTAGTAAACCATTCTACCCGTTGGGCCGATGATCCATGAGTCCAGGTTTCGGGATCAATCCGCCCCTGGGCCTTGGCTTGGATCCGGTCGTCGCCAACGGCAGCAGCAGCATCTATGGCCTCGTTAATTTCATTGGGGCCAAAAACCTTCAGGTGTGAGATAGAATTAGCCCAAATGCCAGCCAAGCAATCGGCTTGGAGTTCAACTTTAACCGAGATCTGGTTGGCCTGGCTGGGGTTGGCCTGCTGTTGTTGTTGAGTGTCTCGGGTAATACCTAATTGCTGCTGAACATGGTGTCCAACTTCGTGAGCAATGACATAAGCTTCGGCAACATCTCCACCTTGAGCTGCAAACCGCTGCTGCAATACGGTAAAGAAAGTTTCATCTAAATAAATAGTCTGGTCGATTGGGCAATAATGTGGGCCAATTTGGCTCGTAGCTCCACCACAACCAGAGGTAGTAGCCTCACGAAATAAGACCAGGGTTGGCTCAGTATAACTCCGACCACTCTGGGAAAAAACGGTGCTCCATAATTCATTAGTCGAACCAAGTACGGTTGAAGCAAAAACCTCATAGTCATCCGCGCCACGGAAGGCTTCTGGTTGCAAGGCGGACTGGTAAGTGCTTGGCTGCAATTGGTTTAAAACATCTTCCACCACCGCTGGATTAAGAGAAGACCCAGTAAAAGCATTAAAGGCAATCACCGCTAAAACCCCAATCACGCCCAAGCCACCAGCGCCAGCAACAGATAGACCCCGACGATCTTGAATGGTTCCTCGACTAAGAATTTTACTCCAATCTGCCATAATTAAATCCTAAGTTATGTAAGGCAATAAAAGCCAATAGATACACGTATGAATTTCCGTATATGTTATACTAGTATTGTACAGTATATAGCCAACTAGTACCCAATTTGGCTACGACTGTCACAAATTCCATGGAGGCCAAGTTATGCAACCCAAACCCGTTGCACCTACCCATCCGTTTGACCTCAACCCAACCCAGACCAAACCGATTCCAATGTGCCTTGGGTGTAGGCTAGAGCAGATTTTAGCCAACAACAACATTGATCTGTCGACCATGGAATGCCGGAGCTTCCTGGCCCACAGCTGGGGAAGCGCACAAGTAGAATGGCTGCGCCAATGGATAAACGGTGAGGTAGCCTGGATTCCATACCAGCCATTTCTCTACCTGCTGGAATTGCTCTCGCTACCAAAACCGGAAGAGGAGACCCTCAAGCAACTCCACCACCAAGTATTTTACAACCGCAGCCGCCATCTCGCCAGATGCACCCGGCATAAACCCACCCCTTAATCGTCGACCCCTACAGTCTGTGGCTGTGGGGGTTACTCTTTACCCCTGAGAATTAACCGGCACAGACTTTAGACAATCGATCATTCAAATAGCCGCAACCTCTTCCCAAGGAAACTGCGGTCGACCAAAATGGCCATATGCTGCCGTTGAACGGTATATCGGCTGGCGCAACTGCAACCCTTCAATAATGCCCCCCACCGAGGTATCGAGCAATGTGCCCGCAAAATCATACAGGGCAGCATCCGAAACTGTTTGGCAACCAAACGTCTCAATCTGCTGCATCAGCGGTTGCGATTGGCCAATCACATACGCCAGTCGTACCTCGACCTCTTCGGCTAAACCATGCGCTACAATGTTCTTGGCAATATAGCGGGCGGCATAGGCACCAGATCGATCGACTTTGCTTGGATCCTTGCCACTAAACGCCCCACCACCCACCCGGGCATAACCACCATACCCGTCAACCACAATCTTGCGACCCGTTAATCCGGCATCTGCCGCCGGTCCTCCACCATGCCAGACTCCAGTGCCATTGACGACCAGATTTCCGGTGCTAAATACCAGGTTGTAGTTTTCCAAAATGGGGTCGATCACCTGCTGTTTTAGATCGGTGGTGAGCTGGGCAAGGGCTATACACTCGTCATGTGGGACAGCAATCACGATTGTACCAACCCCGATTGGCACACCATTTTCATAGGCAATTGTTACTTGAGTTTTTCCATCAGGACGCAAATAGGGCAGAGCAGCATTTTCGCGCACCTCATCAATCCGCTTGGCCAAGGCATGGGCAACCGCAATAGGTAATGGCATACATTGCTCGGTTTGATTACAGGCATAGCCAAACATCATCCCTTGATCACCGGCCCCCGCATCATTTACGCCAACCGCAATTTCTGTAGATTGCTGGCTGAGATGCACCTCAATTTCACAGTCATCCGCTAGACCAACAGCTCGGTCAATATATCCCAGGCGACGTAATTCAGACCGAGCAATCTCAGCCGGGTCAAGATCAGCTTGGGTGGTTAGTTCACCAGCTAAAATAAGCTTCCGCTTGACCATTGTTTCCACAGCCACTCGAGAGTATGGATCTTGCACTAAGCAAGCATCCAGAATTGCGTCAGAGATTTGATCGCAAACCTTATCCGGGTGACCAGCGCATACCGACTCGGATGTGAAATAGGAAATGGACATAAAAATACCTCCTAAAGCTTCGTTACCAAGCCGGAGGTTGTCCGTGATTGTCTAACATTTAGACCGCATCAGTCCCAGGCCTGGGCCGGTTGGAGCACCTTGATCGCCAATTGGCGGCTAGGTTGCTGGATGGATTAACAAGCCGGAACTCTACCCATCACTCTTGATGTTTGGCTAAATTATAGCATAGCTTGTTTTGCAACTTGCCAAGCAAGCGTTTACAATGAAATTTAGACGAGAAATATTTTATTACCAAGAAAGGTTTTACCATGTCGCTTTCACTCGAAGTTATTCAGGGATATTGCCAGCAAGCGAGAACCTTAATGCAGCGTTCCCGCGAACAACATTTTGCCGTAGGCGCTTTTAATATTGACGACCAAGAAACACTAATCGCCGTAGTTAACGCCGCTAAGAAGCTAAACTCTCCGGTTTTGGTCGAAGTTAGTCAAAGCGAGGTGGATATGATAGGTCTAGCCAATGTACGCGACATGGTAGATAACTATAAACGGGAAAATGGGATTGAAATGTATGTAAACCTCGACCATAGTCCTAGCGTAGAGGCCGCCAAGGTTGGGGTTGATGCAGGTTTTGAGTTTATCCATATCGATCTCTCACAAGCCAAGAAAGATGCCACTGATAAGGAGATTATTTCCGCCACTAAAGAGGTTGTGGAGTATGCCAAGCGCACTGGTGCCATGGTGGAGAGCGAGCCGCACTACTTTGGCGGCAGCAGTAATGTCCACGATGAAGCCATTGACTACGAAACTATCCGAAAAACCTTTAGCACTCCCGAAGGGTCTCAGCAGTTTGTGGATGCAACCGGCATTGATACGCTAGCGGTGGCCATTGGAAACTTACACGGTAAATATCCAGTGCCTAAGCAGCTAGATTTAGAGCTTTTGCAACAACTTCGGGATGTATTAAGTTGCAATCTAAGCCTACACGGCGGAAGTGGAACTCCAGATAAGTATTACATTGATGCAGCCAAAATTGGCATTAGCAAGGTCAACATTAATTCCGATATGCGCTATATGTATCGCAAAACACTCGAAAAAGTGCTACAAGAAAACCCCGACGAATATGCAGTAATAAAGCTAATGCCACAAGTAATTAGCGCGGTCCAAGGAGTGGTAGAAAGCAAGATTCAAGCATTTGGCTCAGCTGGGAAAGCTCAAGTCTAAAGACTTTAGACTTTAGACTTTAGACTTTAGACTTTAGACTTTAGACTTTAGACTTTAGACTT
>CAZQWH010000009.1:39985-40092 GCA_964597145.1 uncultured Candidatus Saccharibacteria bacterium
TAGAAGGGATTCTATCTCTTCGCTGTGCTTCGTTCCAGAATGATGGGAAGGGTATCTGTAGTCTGTAGTCTGTAGTCTGTAGTCTGTAGTCTGTAGTCTGTAGTCTG
>CAZQWH010000010.1:0-39667 GCA_964597145.1 uncultured Candidatus Saccharibacteria bacterium
GCCATAGAAGAAATAAGGTGAGTTTTTTAATTCTTATAAATTATATAATATATTATATAATTTATATATTTTTACAGATATATTCTTCTGCAACATGGAACGAGCAAGGTTTTAATTTTCTTCTACTGATCCTTCGAGTAAAGAAGGAGCTTCGGTGTCATCTAGCTGTTTAGCACCGCTTCGCGCATCCTGGATTTGTTTAATATGGGTATTCATCATTCGGTAGCGAGTGTTGGTGATTTTTTCGTAATCGGCGACGGTGGCGTTGAGATCTTTGCCAAATTTGCTAAATTCATCCTCGAACAAGCGCCAGTCATTGAGGAAGACATCCACCTTTTTGACGATTTCCCGCATGCTGGTTTCGTAATAAAAGTTGCGGTACGACTCGGAAATGGTGCGTAAAATAGCGACTAAGGAGTAAGGGGAGGCCATAAGGACTTTTTTGTTCATGGCTTCATCTACGACTTCGGGGTGGGCTCGGTTGATGTAGTCAAAAACTGCTTCGGATGGGACGAACATGACGGCGTAATCGCAAGTGCCATATTCGTCTGATATATATTTAGTGGCGATTTCTTTGACCCGCATCCGCACATCCTCGGCAAAAGCTTTGTCTAGCCGAGATTTATCATCCTTGGCCTCGGCTTTAACATAGGCTTGTAAGTTAGCCAAGGGGAATTTGGCGTCAACCGCTAGTTTTCGTTGGCCAGGTAAAAGCACCGTAAAATCGGGCTTGACCGAAGATTCACCTAAAAACCGTTGGACGAAGTAGTGTTGATTTTCTAATAAGCCGACACTGGTAAAGATCTGCTGTACGGCGCGCTCCCCCCAGCTGCCCCGCAATTGGCTGTTAGATAATATTTTGCTAAGTTCCGAGGTGGAGGTGTGTAAATCGGCGGTTAGTTTTTTATGCTCCTCGATTGATTTGGAAATTTCACCAAACTTGAGGTTGCGGTCTTGCTCGAGTTGGCGGATCTCTTTTTGGCGCTCCTCGATGTCTTGCTTAAGATCTTTGACTAGCAGTTCAATGGCCTCTTTTTTGGCCGTAACGTCGGCTGAGATTTGCTGCTTATCTCCCTCTAGCTTTTCCTTGGCTACAGCAATAACGGTTTGCACTAACTGGCTAGAGTCAACCGCAGCCCCAGGTGAAGACAGGCGTCGGCTTACCAGCCAATATAAACCGATAAACCCTAAAATAATCACACCTAAAATTAAAACTGCTTCCTGGCTCATTTATAAGGTCCCCTTAGTTTACTCTGTTTTCACTATACGCTATACACTAGTTACTTTTAAATACTACCATAAAATACCCGAATACTAAAAGTAAAAATACCTCCGGACGCCAAAGCTAATCCGGAGGTCTAACTATTACGCCATACTATTGAGGCAACTCCTGTGGGGCTACCTCACGCAAATAGTCAAGAAAGCCGACCTGGGCGATAAAAGTGTTTGCTCTTACCATATCAAGCCCGTGCTCTTCACTATACAGCAACCAGCGCTCAGCATCTAAGCTGAGCTGGTTAAACTTCGCCAAAAGCTGTGCATATCCCTTCAGTCGCATTGGCCCAAACCCACCAGCCACACCCAAACCAAGTTCAGGATTTTGTTGTGAGATTGCCGCCAGCCATCTTGAGGCTACAGCAACTTCTAATGGCTCTCCATTTCCACCACTCTGATCAAACAGGAGGTTGGTTGCAGCGCTATAGAGATCCTTGATCTCTCCAGCTAGTTCCTCTGGAGTCTGCCCTGACTCGGTGCGCTCTCGACCCACCGTTAGTATGATCCGGTGGGTGGGAAACCTTTCCGACCATTCCCTTAAGGCATCTGGATTGGGAAAGTTGTCGTTGACCTGAATGCCGTGCACCCAATGACCCAACCTTGTTCCCAGTTCGTCCAGATCGGCCATCAAATGTTGTCGGCCGTTAGCACCCGGCGAGAAATGGAGGTGAATTTCGTTGCGATGAATTACCGACTGTCGGACTTGGTATCCATCCGATAGATAGTTGAAGTTTCTCGGCAACCATCGCTCTAAATTCTCTACCGATGGGAATCGCTTTGGATATGCGGTTGGTCGGTCATGTAATGAGTCATGGCTGACTTGAATACCTGCAGCTATATGTCGCCGGGTTGAGTACTGGTTCCACAAGATAGTAGCCATACCCAGGATCCCACTCACATGGGACGGATAGACCGTAGCGGCTACGCCAACATAAGGAGGTCGCGCTTCGGTGCCCATTTGTTCATCTCCTTGGTTTAAGCACTGCCTCTCAGTGCCCGCTTAGCTTATAGGGCATAGATCTTGATGTGTCAAGTGAAAGAAGGTGGGAGATAGGAAGCAGAACGTATAAGGAAAATGCAAAGGTCAAAAGTTTAGACCTTAGAGATTATTAACCAATCACGATAACCGATTCACGATCAACCCTTAACCCATAACCTAAAACCTAATATACGAAATACGAGATACGCCCCCTTTCCCGTCATTCTGGAACAGAGTGTAGCGAAGAGATAGAATCTGTTGTCGGTTGTCGGCTGTCAAAGCTTAAATAGAAAAAAGCGCCTCCGTCTGACGACGGGGGCGCTGGTGGTTGATCAAGGCTATCTCAGTTGCTCGATCAAGGCGAATGATTCGGCTAGGTACTGCCGAGCTCGGGCTATGTCAAAGCGATCTTGCTCATCTCGTAAGCGAGATTCAACCTCCCAGCCGAATGAAGTGGTTGGATAATTTTGCAGAAGTCTCTCTACCCTCTCTAGCTTGTCTAACTGGCTCTCTCCTAGCCGACCAGCAATTCGCACTTTAAGCGTCGTGCTGTTTTGCAGACTCTCTAGGCACCCAGCCACCTCTCTATAGCTGAGCGGTGGGCCGTATCCCGCGCTGTTATCTAGTAAGAGAGTAGCAACGCCAGCATCCTCTAGATTTCGCAGCCACACCGAACTGCGGGTAAAGTCGTGTAGTATTCGTCGCATCCGCGACCTTCCCAATGGATAGACTACCTCTCTATTGGGATCCAGCTCGGCTATCTGATGTAACTCCTGGGGTGTTACCTGTGGAGTATTAATCTGGACGCTATTTAGCCACGACCCGGACCAAAGATATAGAGCACGAACCTGCTCGGCTACTGGCACCCCAATCTTTAAGTTAGGAGTAAAGTGTGCCTGGTAATAGGCTGAAACCTCGGCTGGCAACTTGGCTACCGCTGCTAATGGAACGTAGAGATTAGAACGTCGCGTTAGCTCTGAATCGGTAGGTAGATGATAGCCAGTTGAGAATCCTAGAATGACTTGGGTGTTGATAGGTCGTTGCTCTAACAGCCTAGCTAATTCTAAGACCTGACTCCGCCGAGTTAGGCCCGAAAGTGCTACTTCGTATTGGACCTGGCTCACCGCCACACCTCCTTAGGGTTGGCTTATAGCTATCTAACTCCTCGCTTGGAATGCCTTTGGTTATACGCACTTAATTGTCTGCTGTCAAACCGGCGAGACTAGCCTAGAACAATAGCAAAAGCCCTCGACTAATTTTTAGCCAAGGGCTTGGTTCGCAAATCTTACGCGACGAAGGGGTTATACTGGCTCCCGGGAAAAGAATATCGGTAAACTGTCCGATACTCTTGAGGCTAGGTCTTCGACAAATCCTGCCGTGTCATCGGGCCAGAAGTCGCTCCAGATGAAGTCGCTCAGCTGATGGATCTCTCTGGCAACTTGCCCTAGATCGGGGAAATAGGGATAGACATATGGCTGTTCCTGGCGGCGCTCCTGTAACTGACGGAACACCTCTTGGGCTAGTAGCTTTTCGCGCAGCGCCTCGATATCGTTACGGGGGATTCTGAGAAAATCCTCTAATCGATACTGCCGCTCGACGATATCCAATACCCGCATTAAGCCAAAGATGTCTTCGCGGCCTTCTAAGGCTCGCTGCAGGGTGATCTGGGCATCGTTGCTTAGCCAATATTCCAACATCTGGTAGGGGATCTCGGCTAAGACTTGGCGAGGATCGTTGGCAGCCATGCGACGAGGTGTGCGGTACGGCTTGACTTGATCTAATACCCCATGTACTAGTTCTAGCTCGGCTAGCTCAATCGACAAACCGCCGGTCCAACTCCTTCGAGCGAGGCTCCGATACAGGTTTTGGCCCCGCACGATTGCCTCATCCTGGGAAAGAAGTTTAATCTCTCTTAGGGACACTTTGCACCTCCGATTAGCTAAAATCTGGGCAGACAATCGATGATTTTCAACCTATAGTATCATACTATTAATCCTAGATCAACACGCAGACTGTTGATCTATTCGCATCTTTTGCACTTTACCCGTATTATAGCTAGACATGAGACGAGCCTTGGTTTATTTATTTATCTTTGCCTTAGCGGCCAATGTGGCGGTATATAGCCTGGCCTTTCTAACTGACCCATTTTTGGCGCATGGCCAATCTAATACCCACCTCGTCCTTATTTTTTTATTAGCCACGTTTGCCGCCCTCACTTTAACGATTGGCTTAATTATAAGTATATTTAAGGTATTTAGACCGAGCCATAAATTGCCTCATCTTTTAATCCGGGATAGCCTGGTTGCCTCTAGCTTAGTTAGCTTAGGGATTACTGGATTGCTCGTGCTACAATTGCTGCGGGCAGCCACTGTAGTGAATGTTCTGTTATGGTTGGTTATTATTGGGGCTTGTCTATGGATCCTACGCAGCTTGCAAAGGACCATCAACCAGCCGCCTACCAATTCATCACCACGATTACCGGTGTTAAAGAGGAAATCTAAAAACAACTAATACTATGGGCAAATTTTATATTACCACCTCAATTCCCTATGCTAATGGTGATCCGCACATCGGTTTTGCGATGGAGCTAATTCAGGCCGATGTCTTGGCCCGCTATCACCGCCTGCTGTTGGATAGTACTTATTTTTTAACTGGTATTGACCAGAATGGTTTGAAGAACCATCAAACAGCAACCCAACAGGGCATTTCCACCCTGGAGTTTGTGGAACAACGGTCGGCGATGTTTGAACAGTTAACTAAGACCGCTGCTATTTCTAATGACGACTACCTTAAAACAACTGATCGCGACCGTCATTGGCCAGCTGCCCAACACCTGTGGCAGACATTGGTTGATAATGGTGATATCTACCGAAAAAAATATCGTGGATTGTACTCTGTCCGTGCTGAGCGCTTTGTGACTCAGAAGGAAATTGATGAGGATAATGGCCGCGAGCACACTAAGATAGAGGAGATAGAGGAGGAAAACTACTTCTTTCGCCTATCTAAATATGCCGACCAGGTGCGGCAACTGATTCAATCGGATCAAATTAAAATTGTACCTGAAAGCAAGAAAAATGAGATCCTAAATTTTATAGATCAAGGGGTGGAAGATATCTCATTCTCTCGATCGACCGATAAACTGCCTTGGGGGGTACCGGTACCAGGTGATTCAGAGCAGGTGATGTATGTCTGGTGTGATGCTTTAACCAATTATATTTCAGCACTTGGTTACGGTAGTGAGAATCATGCGTTATTCGATGCCTTTTGGCCGGCTGACGTTCATTTAATTGGCAAAGATATTGTCCGTTTTCATGCTTTGTATTGGCCGGCTATGCTGTTAGCTGCCAGGCTTCCCTTACCTAAGGCGATTTACGTTCATGGTTTTATTAATGTTGAAGGCCAAAAAATGAGTAAATCAATTGGCAATGTGGTGAGCCCATTCGACTTAATTGAGCAGTATGGGGTGGATCCGGTTCGTTTTTACTTCTTGCGTGAAATTCCCACAACTGGTGATGGTGATTATTCGGAGAATCGTTTTAGAGATCGCTATAACGACGACTTGGCTAATGGGCTAGGTAATTTGGTGGCCAGAGTGGCAAAGTTGTGCGAGAAATCTGGGGCTGAGTTTGAAGCCCAACCTACAGGTCCTAAAGATCACCCACAGTTTATTGAATATGTTGAGAACTTCCAACTCAACCTGGCTCTTGATTATGTGTGGACATTAATTCGGGCGGCCGATCAGACAGTGGACACGACTAAACCTTGGACCCTTAAGGGTGCGGAATTGCACAAAGTTTTGGTTGGTCTGGTGAATGATATCGTTTCGATTGCCGTTTTGTTAGAGCCATTCTTGCCGGCAACCAGTGCCAAAATAGTGTCTCAATTTTCGACTAGCCAGATCCAATCGTCCCAACCACTATTCCCACGACTTTCTTGACTATAGGCTCGTAATATTGCTATGCTACGCAAACTTCGCTGGCTTTAGGAAAGGAACATTAGACATGGCCATCCCATCCAAATGATTCTCATTTGGATGGGATGTATTGCGATAGCAGCCTTGATGTGGGTAGGTTATGAGAACGGATGGACTCTCGGAATTTCGATCGCGATTGACCTCAACCTGGGAGCTGTGGTTGTTAATCATGCACTCCTTATTTGCAGCAGCATGCCAAGCCTTGCAACTTCCGAGCCGGTGACGGCCCGAGGTTCTGCTGGCACTTTTACTACATCGAGGATGTAGTTGTGCAAGGAGAGGACGTGAAGTTTAACGCCATTAGAGTCCTATTTCTATCGCTATTGATTGCACTCCAGGTTTGGTACGCAATCAATCGAGGAAGTCTTGGCCCACTAGCCGCAATCAGCATTGGCTTCGATGTGAGCTTACGCTGATACTTTTGCGCGTCAGATTAGCCAGAGTCAGTACGCGCTATCGATACTCTCGATCTCTCTTGGGATCGAGAGTATCCACCTCTCAATTGTTTCACCATTTAACTTATTTTAAGCACTAGAATGGTATATCGTTGTATGGGTTAACGCCTAAGAGAATTTTAACCCCCGAGGTTACATAGCTTTGAACCTAGGTTGCCTGCCTCTTAAAACCTTCATTAGAACCCTATTTCAAAAGACTATCACGGCTTCACCAAGCAGCATCAAACTCGTTCACTTAGTTTTAATACTATTAGATTGGCTTAATTCCACACCAAATTTGAAACTCACCTAATGGCTAACTAACAGCTGTGTTATACTCTAGCCAAATCTCGGCAAGTTAACGAGAGGAGTTGGTATGGAAAGCGTGCTTGTTCTGGCCATTAGTGATTGGCCGGAGAAAATTGGTACCAACTGGTACGCGATTGGTGGCACCTTTGGCATCTTACTTGCCGTCTTAATTGCTCTGGCGGTCTTAGCTCACATTCGCTTCCCCGAATACGGCCCAGAAGACGATACCAATGCCTAAGCCGCCATCTTAGTTGCTGTCCAATCCCCAAACATAATTGGACAGCAACTTTTCTATGGGGCGTAAACAAGAATATTAAACCTTATAGTATATATTCTTTATATATACTAAATTACTATAGTACTATTTATTATCCTATAGCTGTATATGGAATTTATTGACTCGCACGCACATATTAACGACGCCAGCTTTAACGAAAATTGGCTCGAAGCTGTCCAGGCTGCGACCGAAGCTGGTGTTGGCTCTATTATCAATAACGCTGGTGACTTAGCGAGCACAGAGTGGGGAATAGAGCAGGCTCAAAAATCACCCCAAGTGTTTGCTACGGCTGGAATTCATCCCGAATTATTTTTAGAAACCAACCGGTCGGTTACGGCTGCAGATTTTAATAATTTACGACGTCTTATTCGCAGTAGTCCGAAAGTTGTGGCAGTTGGCGAAATTGGTCTGGATTACACCCTAGACTCTAGCCAAGCGCCAACCGCCAAACAGCAGGAATTATTTATTAAGCAGCTTGAGATTGCCTTGGCATTTAACCTGCCGGTTACGCTTCATGTCCGCGACCTACCAGGCCAAACTAGCTGTTTTAACGATCTGGTTCAGATCCTTAAGCAATTTACGACGTCTGGTCAGGAAGCCAAGACTTCTGCTTCTAATTCCAAGCTTCGGAATCCCCGCCTGCGCGGGGATGACGAAGTAGGGTCGGTGATTTTCCCTGCTCTGTCAACTAAAAACCAAGACCTGCAAACTAAGACTCCTTTAACTGGCGTCTTTCATTGTTGGACGGGGACGCCCGATCAGCTACATCAGGCACTTGAGCTAGGTTTTTATATTTCATTTTCGGGTATTTTGACGTATAAATCGGCGGGGCATATTGTGGAGGCAGCCAGACTGGCACCACTTAATAAAATTTTAGTTGAGACCGATTCGCCTTATCTCACACCCGAGCCAGCTAGAAGCTCTGCCCGTCCCCCGGTAAATCAACCGAAATATGTTATAATGACGGCCGAAAAGCTAGCGAGCATAAAGAATGAACCGCTCCAGACCATTGCTGAAGCAACCACGCAAAACGCTCGCCGCTTATTTAACTTGCCTGACTAAAATCAAAAGACAAAAATCTAAGGTAAAAAAGATAAAGTAAACATTACCAAGAATTTATTAACTCCTCAAGGTGCTATTGCTTGCTTGGACTTTTGATTTTCTCCTTTTATTTTTAACTTTTGCCTTTTCAGCTGGAGGTTGGCTACCCTCTGGACGAGACTTTTACCTTTATTCATATGCAAACATCCACTTCTTTTCACCGCTTTTTGGAGATTCTACCCGGAGCCATATCGTGGACGTTAATTACTTTTCCTATTTGGGCCACGTTATTTATCCCAAACGGCGTATTCTATGTGGCCTATTTTATTCTGATTTTTGATGTGTATTGGCTTTATAAATCAATACGTCTGGCAATTACGGCGGTTATTTCTCATATCAAAATTAAAGCGGCCGAAGACGTGGATTGGCTAACTGCAGTTAAAGAGCTCCCCGACTGGCAAAAGGTGCACCATATTATTCTCATACCAACCTATAAAGAACCGCTTGAGCTGCTGGAGAGAACGTTATCTAAATTAGCGCTACAAGAATATCCGCTGCAAAAGATTTGTGTTGTGTTAGCCTTTGAAGAACGCGAAGCTGAGGCGAAACAAAAGTCTACCCGTTTGACAGCTACTTATGGTCAGGTATTTGGCCACTTTATGACTACTTTTCATCCTGATATTGATGGCGAAGTGAAAGGCAAATCTTCCAATGAGGCCTGGGCGGGACGCAAAGCTAAACACTATTTAATTGATCAAGAAGGGGTTGATATTGACTATACGACCATTACTTCTAATGATGCCGATGCTATTTTGCATCAAAAATATCTGGCCTGTCTTAGCCATCGCTTCCTAAGCCTACCTAAGCCCGACCGTCACCACCGGTTCTTTCAGGCGGCAATTATGTTTTACAACAATATCTGGCGAGTACCGGCACCGATTCGTGTCTTGAGCACTATTTCCTCGATTAACAACATCGCAACTCAATCCACTCCAGATCACTTGGTAAACTTCTCTTGCTATTCTACAAGCCTTAAAATGATTGACCAGGTTGGTTACTGGGACGTAGATGTCATCCCCGAAGATTATCGTATTTTCTTTAAAAGTTTCTTTGCCCTTGAGGGTAAAGTACGGGTTGATCCCCTCTTCTTACCAATCTACTCCGATGCGGTTGAGGGGGACTCATTCTGGTCAACTATGGTTGGCCAATACGAACAGATGAAGCGCTGGGCGTGGGGAACCTCCGATGACGCGTATGTGATTAAGCAGTGGCTATCTTCCCCTTCTATCCCGTGGTGGTCTAAGACGGCGCGAGTGATTAAGGTGGTTGAGGAGCACTTTTTGTGGCCAGTCAACTGGTTTATTGTTACACTCGGAGCCACCATTCCCATTTTACTTAATCCTGACTTTCACGATACCGTGCTTGGCCACAACCTGCCGCTCTTCTCTGCCTATATTCTTAATATTTGTTTAGTGGCGCTACTAATTACTATTTTTGTTGAATTCCGCCAACGCCCAGCCCGACCCGAAGAAGTTTCGATCGTACGCAAATTTATTGATTTTATTGAATTTCTACTGCTGCCAATTGTGGGATTCTTTTTTTCCGCGATTCCCGGCTTAGATGCCCATACCCGGCTAATGTTGGGCAAGTATATGGAGTATCGGGTAACGGAGAAAGTATATAAGGAATAGCAACCTTGCTTTACTGAGATATAATTTTACGTAAAGCAAGAAGGTTAAAGGTTAAAGGTCAAAACTCTAGCTCAAAAGGCAAAGCTTTACACTTGACCCTATGGCTTTGTGCTTTACCTTTTACCCTTTGAGTTGATGAGGTTATGTTCAAAGATCGTTATCTCTTATTATTTATTACTATCGCCCTGATTGCACTACAAGTTGCACTGTGGCCGTTGGTCTTAAAAATTGGTGAGCTGCCGAATGAGTCTGCGCTCTGGTATACTCAGCCGCCAATTGACCGACTCGCGCCTACCGAATTCCTTTGGATTATTCCTGGTGTGGCTGCTGGCTGTTTAGTGGTGAATGTTATTTTGGGCTCTGTGTTATACCGTCGCTTCCCTGCGACTGCTCAATTATTAGCGGCTCTATCGGCTTTGATTGGTATTTTGGCCGCGTTCTCGGTGCTAAACACTATTTTGATTTACACAACACTATTATGATTATTTTAGGCATTGAATCGAGCTGTGACGAAACAGCTGGGGCCGTGGTGAAAAACGGGACCACTTTAATTAACCAATCCTTGGCTACGTCGCTTAGTCAACATATTTCTACCGGCGGAATTGTACCTGAGGTGGCTGCCCGGGCTCAGATTGAAAGTATTGTTCCCGTGTTGCAAGCAACGCTGGAGCGGGAGATCGGAGATAAGGGATCGGAGATAGAAAGGCATGACCGAACTCCTAACTCCGAACTCCGAACTCCTACTGTAATTGATGCGCTAGCAGTAACGGTGGGGCCAGGACTGATTGGTTCGCTATTGGTTGGAGTGGAAACGGCCAAAGCCCTGGCATTCGCCTGGGACAAGCCACTGATTCCAGTTAATCATATGTTGGGGCATATTTATGGAGCGTGGCTGACCCATGGGCAGGCTATGGAACAGCTTTGGCCCAAATTGGCTTTATTGGTGTCGGGTGGACATACTGAGCTAATTTTGATGGAGTCACATCAGAAATTTTACAAAGTAGGCTGGACGGTGGATGATGCCGCCGGCGAGGCTTTTGATAAAGCAGCTAAATTACTGGGGCTACCTTATCCCGGTGGCCCAGCCTTGTCTAAGTTGGCAGAATCTGGCAACCCTCAGGCCATCCCCTTTCCCCTGCCTATGCCGGGCCAAACTAACTTTAATTTTTCCTTTAGCGGTTTAAAGACGGCGCTCTACAATTATCTTAAAGAGAATCCAACGACTAACCCGGCCGATGTCGCCGCCAGTTTTCAATACACCGTAGTTAAATCCTTGGTCACTAAAACTAAGCGAGCGGTGGAGTATTACCAGGCTAAAGAGATTGTTCTGGGAGGCGGGGTTGCGGCTAACCAATTGTTGCGACAGGAGCTTTCCCATGCCTTGCATCCCCTACCCTGCAAAATCCCTGATTCTGCGTATACCACCGACAATGCTGCGGTTATAGCTTCGGCGGCCTATTTTCACAATCACTCTCAGCCGTGGGCAGAAGTCCAAGCCGATCCCAGCCTTGAACTGCCTTTAATCACTTCAAGCTCTCTAATCTAACTACCCTATCCCGCGACTAACGACAGTAAGGCTCATTAAGAATAACTCGTTGCCAATTAGCCCCATAGATTACTGAGTCTTTGTTTAGCTCATCTTGTAGGTTGGCACAGGTTACACCATTTGGCACTATAGTCACACTGGTCAGCTCATTGGGCGCCTCTCGGCTAGCTACCAACGTGTAACCACCCCTGATTGTGCCACTCCAGTTAAAATTGCAACCAACCCGGCCCATTATAAGAACCTGCTTCTCTGGTTGCTCATCATCATATTGAGGGTACGGAGATATCGATAGTAGAATTGGAGTTAGCGTGTAATTTTTACTTTTTGTGCAGCCTACAGTAATCTTTAGAGAGTTCTCATAGTATGTGACTACTGCACTAGGGGAATCTGTTGTAGAAAAAGTAGCTTTACGGACAGATGTGAAAGGGAAAATCCCCTTCATTTCGGCATACCAACTAGTGGTGTTGCGGTAGGGTCTCGGAGCATCGGTCATGACAATCGGCCCATATTTTATGAAATCGCCAATTAAGGCAAAGATAAGCAACACCCCTGTAACTAAAATTGGGACTATGAGAATGAATAGTTTGAGGGTTGCTGCTTTTTGCTCCTGCGATAGACGGAGAAAATTATAGAATGCTTAGCCGATCATGTATTAATATTAGCACTAGCTCTGTAATCTCTTATTTATATTCAAAATAGTATTGATTACATACCACCTCCGGGGGTTATCTCAGAATGTCCCGTGAGTTTATGAGTGATTTATATGCACCCTTGGATTTCTAGCGCTCGCAGGCTAAGCTGAGTGTAGATCTGAGAATTACCCTTGTTGCTATATTTTGTCGTCAGGTCTTATGCGGGCTGATTCTGTTACACTATATTCATGTTTACAAAAAATCCGGTTCAATTGGTGTTGGTGGTTGGGATAGGTGTTTTGGGGTTGGCCAATATATTAGTGTCGGTAATGGCATTCTCGGTTGATGTTGGAGAGCGGGGCGTGAGTGAGTTGTGGCAGCACCCGAACGGCTTTGCCCTCGGAACTATGGTTATTGCTCTTGCCTGCTTTGGTTTTGCTTATTATGTGTACCAGAAAAGAATTGGCTGACAAGTTACCGCCTTGGTGGAGGTTATTCTGTGACAGCGCGAGGTTATTGGGTTGTGCTCTAGACGGGGGATTGAAGACGGTCGTAAATCCGAAATATTGTGACTACTAATTAGTATTTTTACTGATCTTTATTAATTATATAATATATTATATAACTCTTTAATTTTATCTCTGTAATAATTAACTACTATTAATCTAACAGTAATTAATTAACGCACTATTCCCCGCTTATTTCCCGCATAATTAATATTAAAAGCCTTGGCGCGCGAAGCGCAACCAAGGCTGAGAGTTCTGTTGATGACTACCGCGTCAGCATTTGACGCAGGTGTCGACCAATCCAGGTAGGAACGGTGAGCAGTCTCCTACCAAAACGTTCTCTCCAGGTCTGCCTAGGGAAGATATTATCCCGAGCTAACTGCTGTTTTAGAGCTTGGTACACATATCCCTGGGCCCCGCCTTCGATACCCAATTGCTCGGCAGCCTTTTCTAGCCCAAGATAATCCTCTTTGGTAAAAGAAACCTGCCGTAGGGTCTCGTTACTTCCCTTCTTCATCTTCATTCTCCCCTGATGGCCAGGCCAATAATGCTTTGAGCATATCGGTTTGCCGGTGATAGGCTTGGGATCCCGCCTCGGTAATATGGTAGAAAGGACCACGAGCCGGATGGTATGGCTTTCTCCCAGACTGGCTGATTGGTTTATGTGTCAATCTAGAGATAAAGCCTAGTTGATGTAAGCGGATCAAGGCTTTATACACGGCAGAGACGTTGACCTGAGCCAACACAGGTTGCTGTTGGTTATAGCTCGTTACTTGCTTAAAGATCCAATAGCCGTGTTGGCCAATGGGATCCTGCTTAGCTTGATCTTTCTGAAGCACTGCTAAGATGCAGCGATCCAGTGAGGAAATTAGACCAATCTTGCCCGTCAGAAATCGTTGCTGCTCTACTTGCATGACTCACTCCCATTCACTAGGAAAGCAATCGATTTACTTCCGGGAATTATAGCATAATTGAATGGCTGTACTATTTCTGATACAATCCAGCCCGTAAGGAATATGTATGGAATCACGCTATTCTCCATCTGAAATTGAACAAAAGTGGTACACGTATTGGGAAGAGGCAGGCTTATTCAAAGCCAACCCCCAATCAGGAAAGCCAGCCTTCTCTATCCTCATGCCGCCACCTAACCTGACCGGCGATCTGCACCTTGGCCATGTCATGGAGCATGCCATTATGGACTCCATCGCCCGATACAAACGCATGCAAGGTTTTGATGTATTACTCCAACCCGGAGTCGATCATGCTGGTATTCAGCTTCAGGGAACACTCGACAAAAAACTAAGCAAAGAGAAGATCAATCCAAAAGCACTTTCACGGGAAGAGTATTTAGAAAAGGCCTGGGAATTTAAGGAACAGAACTACGCTTCGGTAGCCAGAACCTTCCGGCAAACGGGTATTTCGGCTGATTGGTCCCGTGAGGTCTTCACCCTTGACCCTCAGGTTCAACGGGCCGTTTTCACTGAATTCAAAACCTACTACGATCAAGGTCTTATCTATAAAGGACCCTATATTGTAAGTTGGTGCGCCAAATGCGGTACCGCCATTGAAGATGTCGAAACTGAGTACCAGGAACGAACCGAGCAACTCTACTTCATTAAATACAAGGTGGTTGATGAGGAGCATTCAAGCCAGATCCTGAAACAGATCCTCAGTCAAGCTGAGGATGACATGGGGTCAGTTCAGGATGACACCAACAACAATCGAAAGCGACCAGGAGGCAGCGACCAGGAGGCAGCGACCTCGTCACCAGTCACCAGTCACCAGTCACCCGCTTCGCAGTCCAGCAGTCCAGCCCTGCTCGCTATGTCAAGCGGCAAGCTACGGCAGGCGGGAGTCCAGCAGTCCACAATTTCACCTATCGGCGAAATTGTCATCGCTACAGCTCGGCCGGAGACGATTTACGCCGATACGGGTATTGCCGTATACCCCAATCACCCCCAGTTTAAACAATTTGTTGGTAAAAAAGCGGTAAATCCGTTGAATGGTGAATTGGTGCCGATTTTTGAAGATGATCGGGTCGAAAAAGATTTTGGAACGGGTGCCCTTAAAATTACCCCCGGTCATGATCCGCTCGACTACACGATTGGGACCGACCATCGGTTGCCTATTTTGCACGTTGTGGGTAAGGACGGTAAATTAACCGATTTAGCTCAAGACTTGGCGGGAGTCCGAGTTGATGAAGCGCGAAAGCAAGCAGCCGCAAAACTTGCGGAAATAGGAGCGATTGCCAAGCAAGAAGAATACACCCACCAGGTGCCCGTTTGCGAACGGTGCAAAACCACGGTTGAACCGCTGATTTCTGAAGAATGGTTTGTCAAAATGAAGCCTTTGGCCGAAAAAGCCCTCCAGGCTATAGTTGAGCGAAAAGTCAGGTTCTTGCCCGATAATTACAATGAGATTCTTACCCGTTGGTTGGAGAGTATTCACGACTGGACTATTTCACGATCTCAGGTGTGGGGGCATCGAATTCCGGTCTGGTACAAAGACGATCAACAAAAAGTTTCGTTTGAATCCCCTGGATCGGGCTGGGAACAGGATCCTCAAGTGCTCGATACATGGTTCTCCTCTAGTTTGTGGCCCATGTCGACGCTGGGTTGGCCCAACCAGACTACTGAATTTGAAAAATACTACCCATGGGACTTAGAGACTTCCGCACCAGAAATAAAGTTCCTATGGATTGCTCGGATGATTATGCTTGGGCTTTGGTTTACCGATCAGGTACCATTTCGCACCCAATTCTTCCATGGCACACTCCGTGACCTTAAAGGTCAAAAGTTCTCCAAGTCACTTGGCAATGGCATTGACCCAATTCGACTATTCGAAACTTGGGGCGTCGATGCTACTCGCATGACCGTACTTTCTTACTCAATCCCTGGTCGAGACGGGCGGGTGTCTAATCAAACCATTGACGAACGTGCAAAAAATTACCGCAACTTCGCCACCAAGCTCTGGAATATTGCGCGATTTATCTTGTCAGAAAGCCAGAATTCTTCAGAAATGAGTAACTCTGGCAGATTGCGAGTCGGCCAGATTGCGAGGCGGCCGGAAAATGACTCCATCCAGCAACCCGGCTTACATCCCGACGATGCCGACATAATCACTAAGCTCAACGCCACCATCACTAAAGTCACTAAGAATATTGACGCTTACGAGCTCCACCTGGCTGCCGAAAGTTTATACGAATTTATTTGGAATGACTTTGCTAACGAATATATTGAAAAAACCAAAAACCGCCGACAAGCAGCCCAGCCGACATTAGCCCATGTGCTAAAAACCTCAATTCAGCTACTACACCCCTTCATGCCATTTGTAACCGAAGAAATTAACCAGCAATGGAGTCAACTCCACCCCGACCGAACCTTTGTCTCGTTAATGATTTCTCCTTGGCCGACACAGTCGGCGGGGTCGATCATTAGTGTGGATTAGTCGGACGGTATTTTTTCTAGCCATTTTAACCATATGCCCTCACTTAGCTTTACCTCAATCCTCAACCAAGACCAGGATGGCACATGGTGGTATGCCCATGTACCTCAAGAAATCCGTCACCAACTCAAGCTATTTGAGAAGCGTGGCCACATTAAAGTAACAGCTACTATTGGTAGTTCATCATGGAGTGGTAGTTTACTGCCCTGGGCAGATGGCTCTGCCCAGATAGTTATTAATAAGAAAATTCGCGACCGGGAAGGTTTACAGCTGGGACAAAAATTAGCAATCACTATTACACCGATCAGTAAAGACTAAGCATTCCCTGCCTAAAACCGCCGACACCCTTGCCTCCAATTTACTACTAACTCTTTCCCATTCGGACACCTTTATACCACCCACCCCACTCTTGCTACCCGTTATTTCAAAAATGCACCTTAAGCGAGCTTAAGGTGCATTAAAAACTAAAAACGACGCCGCCTACTTATTATTGCGCTTAGCTCGTTTTTCGGCTCGTTTTTCTTTAATTGATTTGCCGGACTTTTTTGGTTCTTTGGATTGTTTGTCTTTAGCCATAGGTATCATCCTCCTCTCAATGAACTCCATCCAAAAACGAGTTCAATCTCCTTGCTATTGTATCAATCGCCACCACTAAAGCAAGTCGGACTCTAAAAATCCAAAAAACCCTGCAGTATCTGCAAGGCTTTTTGGATTAAAACGGTTTAAATAAAAGAATGAGAGGGTTTACTTACCCATAATGCGGAACATGCCGGTTGAGCAAACAGGACACGTACCCTTGGTTGCTTTCCGACCATTTTTCATGGTTACTTCTTCAGTATTCTGCATTTCACGCTTTTCTTTACACTTTACACAATATGCTTCCATTTAACATTCACCACCTTTCGGTTTAACTTATGCATACTCACTCACTGCAAGCAGTTTTGGCAATTAGAGACTATTGCCTACGTGCCCCACTGTTGAACTGCTTTGAGTTGTGTTGAAGGACAAAGTTATTTGTCCTATAACTATTTTACCTTAAAATGGTTACTCGTTTCCAGAAGCGTCTTCCCTGACAGCTGATTCTTCTGCTTCATCAACCTGGCCTTCAACTGTTTCGGCTGCTTCCTCTGGCTCCTCTTCCATCTGTGATGTACCGACTTTGCAGACCATTTCATCACTGTCGGTTTTCATTTCGACTCCATTAGGAAGGGGTAAATCTCGAACAAAAATACCTTCGTCTAATTCGACAATACTAGTGGTATCAACTTCGATTGATGAGGGAATATCTGTAGGTAATGACTCAACTTCAACTTCTTGAAGCAGTTCTAGCAAGATGCCTTGATTGCTCTTAACTAGTGGCGATTCACCGGTAAAGTTGAGCGGCACCGCGGTAGTTAGCTTCTGTTTCAGGTTTACTTGATAAAAATCGACGTGCAAAATTGCGGCAGTAACTGGATCTTTTAACATTGAGTGAATCAAGACAGGACGAGCAGCGCTTTCACTCGATACTTTTAAATCAACTAAGCCGGTCTCTCCCACTACCTTAAAAGTGGAGAGAAATGTTCGCCCATCAACACTAACTGCGGTTGGTTCTACGTTATTTCCGTAAATATTTGCGGGGATAAACCCATCGCGACGAAGCTGTTTAACTTTATTACCAAATACGGTTCGGCTCTCAACCGCTAATGCCTGTCGTTTTGCCATAATAAATTAATCCTTGTTGAAATATTCTAAACTTTTAGCTGGTCAATTACTTTACGTGCCAGACTCGTTCTATTTAACTAAAATCCAAGGAGGAATATATCACAGAGATGCCGTGCTTGTCAAAGCTGGTCTAAAAACCAGGGCACGCTTTTGACTTTTTTAGATTATATAACCTACTTGCCGGTTAGGTTGCTAATTCTTAATTTCTTGGTTGGGGGGGGTACTTCTTGCTTATATAGCTCTAGCCTCCTCTCTCCTCCCCTACCTTATCTCGAATCTACTGGTTTCAACCCCCAGACAGCGCCTTATGTCCCCCCACGTCTGCCTTTCCTTATTTACTAACTGCAGACTTCCTTTACTCGCCTCTCATCGTCTGCAGCTGCATGCCTCTTCTGCTCATTGACCCTTCACGTATAATAGTAAGTATTGAAGTCTTGATGACCAAGCCAAAGGAGTTATTGTCATATGGACAAATCGTTTATGCATCAATCCCTACAAATGCTCCACTGTCCACAGTGTGGCCAATTGTATGCAAATAGTGAAGTCGGCGTATTGCAGGAATCAGAAATGGCAATACTGGCCACTATCACCTGCGCTAAGTGCCAGCACCAGAGTGTTGTTACCCTGTCTCTGGGTGGGGCCAATCCTAGTTTGCCTACCGACTTAAAACAGTCTGAATCGGTTAAATTTCAGCCTCTGGATTCAATCGGCACTGATGACTTGTTAGATGCGTACCAGTATTTAAAGAAAACTAAAGGAAACTTTAACGAAGACTTTAAATCGGTTAGCAGGTCGACTGCTAACCATAAAGCTAACCACAAAAAATAAGGTTTAGTTTTGTTGGAGTTGAGCGCTAAATGTTAGGTCGTTGCTACCTTTTTGGCGCCAGATAATTCTGCCGTCTTTCGTTTCGCCGCCTGTAGATATCTGAGTGGTATTAAGGAATACTGGTGGATTAAAAGCCACGCTCAGCTTCTCATCGACAATCCCTGATTGCTTTTGCCATAACAGATTATAGTTGCCGTTGTTTTCGAGCAGCCCGAGCCGGGATGGTAAGGTGTAGGCGACTTCGACTGTTTTTTGACTATCGTAAGGCACGGTAACATAGCCGCCAAATACCTGCTTATCGCCTTCAGTAAATACATCGAGATTCTCGACGTCAAAATTGCTGGCCGAAATTAAGGTTGTGCCGAGGGGTACATATAACCGGACATAGTTACGATAGCTTCCGCCAGGCCAAGTGCCGCTTGTACCGGCATGCTGCCAGCTTATTTTTGCGACGCCGGTTAAGTGACTATTACGATCAACATTAATAGAGTAATCGGTTTGACGGGTTATGTAGTAGTTAGACTTATTTGCACCAATATTAGCATCGACTACCCGCAGGTAATCGCCATTGGTGACCTTGGTTCGTCCCGACCAATCTTGCTGATCGATGAGTAGGGCTACCGCCGGATCTTTGACATAGATTTGGATTTCGCGCTGGCTTAAGCCTTGGGCAAGTGCTTGTCCGGCTTGCAGCCAATCTCCACTATTACCCTGCTCGATCCGGGCCAATAAGGTTTCGGCTAATACGCTTAAGAAGTCTTTCTTTCCGGTTGACCCAGGAACAAAGCCAACATTGCTGTGGGTTTGAGCCAGCATGGAGAAATTGTCGGCGGTGACGGTTTCATTAAAGTTCTCCAGGTGGAGCGGGCCTAAGTTGGCTAGCAAAGGTTTAATGGCTTTGGTGGTTATAAATATAACTCCATCGACTGACTCTTTGGTTGCTGCCTGGTATAACTCGGCAACTTGTTGGCCGGACGTAATCGCATCGGGAGACCAGTTGGCATCGCGGATAAACAATTGGCCCACCCCTAGTTCTTGTTGGAGCGGGGCTGGCGCTGGAATGTCGGTATGGAGTTGGCCGTCTGGGTTGTAAATGTCGTCGATTTTAAATGCAGAAATTCTACCTTGGTCAACTTGGATTAAGGCATAGCTACCTATAAATCCACCAGTTGGCCGCAATTCGTTACTGTTTTGGAACGCAACTAGATAGGTTCTTTTGCCGTGGGCGCCTAATACTTGAGGCAAGACATCGAGGGCTTGGCTGGCTTGGGCTAGGGTTGATTGCGTTTGGGCTAATAGGGTCCGGGCCGATTGTAAGAATCCGGCAAACAAACCCGCTTCACCAATTGTCTCCTGGCCACTAGCTAGAGCGGCCCCAGCCACCTTAGTTGAACCTGAACCAGATAATACACCACTGGCTAGGCTAAACTGTTGTTGGCTTTGCTGTAAGCCGATCTTAGATTGATCCACGAGAGCCTGTATATCTACTGGTGATGAGGAAGGATGGTGAAATTGAAGTAAAGCGTGCAGTTGCTCTGGCCAGGGCTGGCCGGCTACGCTTAGAGTAGTTAGGCCATCGGCAACTGCTGTTAAAGCGGCCAAACCGTGCTCGGCTTCGCGTTGGCTTGACCCGAGCCCAATGACCGAGGCTGGCCAAGCTAAACCTTTAACCGATTGATGAGCTTGATTAAACTTGTCACGGGCTTGGGTAAAGTGGGTAGCCGAGGCTTGAAAGTCGAGTGACTCTATGGCCGATTTCCCCTGTTGTAAGGCCAGTCCACCAGCCAAGGTATAGCTAAGGGTGTGCAAGACTGGCCGACCCAACGATATATACAGTCCGACTAAAATTGCAGCGAAGATTAACCGTTTCCACCAGCTAGCGGGGCGCTTTCGTACTTTGACCGCATTTTTGACTTCTGGTTCCTTGGCTGAGGATGACTTTTTGTTTTGCGCCGCCGAAAGGTTGGCGGTATCTTTGCTGACTGGGGTTGGGACGGCAGCTTTCGCTACTTTCAATGCAGTTGGATCTGGTTTGCCGCGGAATGGTAATTTATTGGTAGACTCTGAGTTATCGGTTGCCAGTAATGGAATAGGCTCGGCTGGAGCTGGAGGATTGGCTTTTTTGTTGGTGTTTGAGATAAGCTGGACAGCGGCGGCTGGCCGAACAGGATCGACTGCAGGAGTAGTAGTGGCAAGTAATTCCCGTTCGACTAGATGCTGGCGTAATTGTTGTGAACTGCCTTTTTGAAAGGACTCAACGGTTAACTTTAGGCCGTCGGTAATATTAACCGATGGTTCCCAATCTAAGTCTCGTTTAGCCCGATCAAAAGAGATTTTAGGTAGTTGGAAATCTGGCTTATGGGTCTGTGGCATAAACTTAATTTCCTTACCTGGAGGCAAGAATGTCCGTAATGTATAGGCCACACTAATGACTGAGGTTTTTTCTGAAGAGACGAGGGCGTAAATTGAGCGACGGAATTGCTCACCTTCGGCAAATAATAGTTTGCTTATTCCATAGATTGCATCGTCAACATAGGTGAGATAAATTTCTTGGTTACCATCGTCGTGAACAATTAAATCGGAACCGTTTAGGGTCTGCTGGAGCATGGTATCTAAGAAGGTGTTGTCGCATACATCCATTCTTGGACCATAGATTTCTGACAACCGAGCCACCCGTACGTCTAGATTGTACTCATCGGCATACATTTGGCATAATCCTTCGGCATACCGCTTAGCCTCGACATGGGAATACTCTGCTTGCTGGTTTTCGGTTGATCCATAGTAATGATTGAGGCTGGTTGACGAAGCCATACCTTCGTAAATATTAACGGTGGAGAGTAATAGAAAGGTTGCGCCTTTTTTAACGCTTATATCTAAGAGGTTTTTTGTGCCAAAGGATCCGGTTAGTAATGAAGCTAGCGTCGCATTTTTAGTTGATGAATGGGTGTCGAGGCCCATGGCATGCACAACATGGGTAATGGGTCGTTCAAGAATTGCATCGGGAATTTTCTGGTTAACATTGCACTCAATAAATTCGTAGTGAGGATGGCGACGAAAACTGGTAATATTAGCCATACTTCCGGTAGCCAAATCGTCTAAACCAATAACATCTACCCCAGAATTGAGGAGGGATTCGGATAAATGGGAGCCAATAAATCCGGCTCCGCCGGCAATCACCACCAAGGGCCTATTTCTTTTTTGTTTGGCAGTTGTTAAACGAGGCATGGGCAGTAAATTTTAACGGTTACGCAGCTTTGCTGACTGTGGCGAACTATTTTCCTTTTGGGTAATGGTGGCGAATATAGGTCCAAAAAGCGGCGGCAATCGCAGCTAAGATTAAGCCAATTACCGCACCGACTGTGGCATATAGCCAGAGTATTGGCCTAACCATAACCACATAAGGATCTTGATTAATTTGCTCGATAGTTAACGAAGCATCGCCGGTTTTGTTGATCTCGGCTGTTCGCGTTCGAACAGCTTGGGATAGCCCCTCAGCCAATCCGGCTGCCTGCTCGAGCTTGGGCATAGTAACTTCGATTTGGATGAGCTGTGGCGCATCGAGCTTGCTGGTAATATTTCCTTTTAAGGTGGCAATTGAATTAACATCGGTTGGTAAGTTGGCAGATTCAGCCGCCCGTTTAATAATTTCATCGTTTTCCAACAGCTTGAGGGCGGTTTCGGTATAGGCCGCAGCTGTTTGTTGAGCATAATACCCTTCGTAAGTAAAGTAATTGGCATTGGGTGGAGCGGCTTCTTTTTGGACATAAATTGAGACTGTAGCCAAATACGCATCGGGGGTGGTATAAGCAATGGCAGCGGCGGCTATAGCACCAATTAGCAGGCCGGACACCAACCATACCCAATAGGTTATAAGATATTTAAAATACGCAAATAGTTCCATTGATACATCCTTATATTTACCTAGCTACTTAGCTGTAGCCCCAGGCATATTGAATTATTATTAATTATATAAGACTTCATCAAGCGCCTGGTTGACTAATTTATCGGCGTGGGCGTTTTGAGCTCGCGGGACATATTCAACCTGCCATTGCTCGAAACCTTCTAATAATCCCTTAACTCTCCCCCACCATTCTTTTAATCCGGTATCTTTCACTTTATACCGGCCATTAACTTGCTCTACCACTAGTTGTGAGTCCAAAAAGCACTGGATGGCTACTGCTTGCATGTGTTTGATTTGGATTAAGCCACGATATAATGCCTGATATTCGGCCTGATTATTACTAACCGAATGACCTAAAAATTCTCCTGATTCAAACACTACCTCATCATGATCTTTAATAACTATCCCAATTGCGGCTGGACCAGGATTGCTCCGCGACCCACCGTCGGTCCACATTTGCAACGACTTACTCATGCCCGCTTACCTAAACCCTGCCACAAAGCAGTTGGCCGGGGTATCAATGATGGAGTTTGCTGGTGATACTTAGTGTACTCTTTGCCAAACCAACTTAGTAGCCGTTTTTCCTCGGTAAATTCAAAATATTCATATAGCAACCCGGCTGTTAGGGGTACGAGCCAGACAACCATAATTAATGATGGTACCAGGCAACCAATGGCTAAGAGGAACAGTAAATAACTGGTGGCCATTGGATTGCGGACAACCGCAAATGGTCCACTTGTGACTAATTTTTGCGGATTGTAGGCCACATGAGCCCCAAATGACCATGGGAAGCCTTTGCCTTCGTGGTGTAAGGTAACCACACTAAGTAGCATTAAACTAAAACTGGCGACAATTAGGATTATACCTGCACCAATTAAGACCCACGACCGGGTTAATTGGATACCAAATTGAGCGGCTAATTGCTCGTCTAGGGTTAGGCCAACCAAGACCAAAGTTATGGGCAAAATAAGGCCAAAAAACAGTACATACCAGATTGAGCTAATTATCCGCAATAACACAATCATCATGGCTTAAGCCTATCACAGACCACAAGCACTATCAACCAAGCGGGATTGTAGGGAGTATGGAGTATGTAATTACGTTCTTTTTATCGCCTACTCTCTACCTTCGCTATTCTTTAACAGCGCCAAAGAAGCGCCTACCACTATCCACCAAGCTAGTCTTCCAGGTTGGCTGGTCCACCAATAATGATCGATTAACCCTAATAACACTAGAGCTAGCCATAAAATTACTACCAATAGTAGATTTGAGTTTGCCCTACCCCTTTTGATGCGCAACCCTAAACGAGTCCAAATCACAACATGAGCAGTCGCCCATAAGGTTAGACCAACCAGCCCAGTTTCTACGGCAATGAGTAGATATAGGTTATGGACTGGCTCCCGCCAAATACCAATTCCATAGAGTGGACCAAAGTTGGCGAGGTGGATAATAAAGTTGTTTGGGCCCACTCCGAGCCATTGTTGTTGACTGAGCAGGTTAAGGGCAACATCGTTGAGTTGAATTCGCCGCTCTATACTCAGTCTATCTGTGCCGTCTAACGAACTAAACCGGCTCCAGACTATTGGGCCACTTATTGCCACTACCAAAGTTACACCAATAATGAGTATGATCCGGCTAGTTGGCGAGGCTAGTAGTTTGTGAACAGATCGGCCAAACCAGATGAGTAGTAACCCAATACAGACTACTCCTATCACCCAGGCTGCACGAGAAAAAGTAATGAATAAACCCGCCAGAAGTAAACTGCTACTCATTATCAGCAGGCACACCCCACTCCAACCAGTTGGTTGATATAGCGACTTTATTTGGCCTGGTAATAACCCATTCAGGTCTTGGTTGATCGATTTGGCAAGCTGTTGTGGACGCGATTGCAACCTATTTAATAACCACCATCCAACCACAATTAAGCTAAGTAGCAGGATAGCGGCGGCAACATTGGGATGAGCAAATGTAGCGTATGGCCGCAGATACTCTTGTCCATTGACTATAATTTTGGCAATGCCGGGAGTGTATACGGTGAATGACCACTCCCCTACCCATTGCCACCCGAGTGAGGCTTGTTTCAGCCACTCCCCGATTAGCATGACTGATTCGCCTAATAGCCCCAACAACAGCACGCCTAGGGCATATTGTCGTACATTTGCTTTCTGCCAGCGATGGTAAATATAGATACTTAACCCAACTCCTTCAAGAATTCGCCACCATCCATACCAACTCCACCACTCTCCCCCATTAATGATGACCGAAACTAAGGCGGATAAAACGAATAAGCTAAGCCAAAGGAATGTACTTTTCATTAAAGCGTTGGGGATTAGGTACCAGGTTTCAGGTGCCAGGTGCCAGGCGTGAATCGCTTTTTTTCTGAAACCTGAAATCTGAAGCCTAAAGCCTCTCTCCACCAGCCAAAGCGTGAGTAAGAGGACAAGTAAGATATCTGACAGGTAGATAAAAGGGATAAGATAGTCGGAGTTGAGCGGGACAGTAAACCAATTTGGCCACCATTCCCGTAGATTAATGCGGGTTTGAAGCCAGAATGAGGCCCAGAATAATATTTCGAGGATAAGGAGCACGCGTGACATTACTTTTTATTGTAGCGCAGAGGTGTGAGAATGAGCAGTGGAGTTGCTTGGAAGGTAGAAGATTGGGGATTGGAGGTGGGACGCTTGTCTGGCTATTCCGGGCGTGGACCTGAAATCTGAGGAGTTAGGGTTGTTTTAAAAGTCTGGACTCTAGAGGGATGGGCTCTATCTTCATTTTTTATTGTCATTAAAACAATAAAGCTTTTAGCTTGAGAGTATAGGTTTAGGAGAAACGCGTTTTTCTTGCTAATGCTGGGAATATCGCAAATACTACTTACAACCGTTTGTCTCTACTCAAGAAATAGGTTGACCCCGAGATCGCTTCTGGCTATGGCGAGGGAAGCAGTGCTCTTTTAGTATGATGTAACGCTAGTGCAACATCGATTGCAATAGCAGCGAAATATGCGCCAGCTTACCTTTTCCACTGAAGATTTATTATGCGCCTATTCCCAAATTGGCAAGAGGGGCTAAGAGGGGCTCTAACTGACACCTGACACCTGCGTAATTGTGCGTTAATAATGCGATAATAATTTTAATTTAATTATATAATAAATTATATAATTAATATGATTTATCTCTGTTATTTTATCCTAACATGCTAATAGCAGCCTTGCGGTTAATATAGAACTTTAGGCTCATTTTTTTAATGCCAGCTGGCTATTACATGTTTTTTCACTATAAACGACTGCTTGTTATTTCTGACGTAATTTAGGCGATTGCCTTATACTATGGCTATGCTCTTAGAGACTTTAAAATTAAGCCACTTTCGCAATATTGGCGAGACTTCATTAACTTTTCACCCTAAATTGACAATCTTTTTGGGGGCAAATGGCGCAGGAAAAACTAATATTTTGGAATCGGTTCACCTCCTGTCTTTTCCTCGGTCTTTTCGAGGGCATAAAGATGACTTATTAAAACAATGGGGTGAGGAGTATAGCCGTGTCGAAGGATTAATTAACCGAGAAGGTCAATCACAGTCGATTGTTTATTTTTACGACAAGTCGAAGAAGTTGCAGGTAGACGGAAGGGTTGTGGCGGCAACAGATTACGTGGGCCGATTTTTATCGGTACTGTTTGCTCCGGAGGAAGTTGATTTATTAGCCGGATCACCAAGCCGACGCCGGGCTTTTTTGGATGCCCATCTGTCTTTACTCTCTCCTGGATATTTTAACCACCTTTTGCACTACAACAAGGCTGTTAAACAGCGCAATCGATTACTCTCTCAGCCCCGAACCACCGCAGCCGAAATGGAGTATTGGAATGAGCTCCAGGTAACACATGGTAGTTCGATTATTGAGTCGCGACAAAACGGTATAGGATTACTGAATCAAATTTTATTTCCCGCTTTGCAGATTAATTACCTGTCTCCCCTCGTTTTGGACCACGAATCCATTTTGGCTGTTTTCCAACATAAACAGTCAAGCATGTATGAGCGGGAGCGCATCGTTGGTCACTCCTTGCTTGGACCTCACCGGGATGATTGGTTATTAGAAGAGTTATCACCGGAAGTGCGTAACCTGGGTATTTACGGATCCCGGGGTGAACAACGGATGGCAGTTATTAGCTTAAAGCAAGCTGAGTTGTCGATTATTCATTCAAATACTAATTCTAAGGCTGTCTTGCTCCTTGATGATGTATTGAGTGAATTAGACGCAGATCACCAACAAGAATTGTTGAGTACGCTTGGTGACCAACAATCAATTTTAACTACCGCTTCGTTGTCGGACGTTCCCAAAAAATTACTCAACGATGCACTCATCTATGTGGTTGAGCCTGGCAAGATTTTCCCTTATAAAATTTAATATATCTTACATTACAACTCCCCTATTAAACTAAAGCTATTGAGGTTGGTGAGGCTACTTATGTTACTTGTCGACTAATTACGTATATAGGCCCGGCTTGTGCTATTTAATTGGGTGTGGCTCGACTTTGCTGGCTATATAAATAGGCAAAGAGATGGATGCATAAGACGCTATACTTAATGTGGTGTAGATGATCGAGAGTTGGTTTATGGTAGTGTTGAGAGGCTATATGGTTTGTAGATGAAGATGACTCTATGGGCTGGGTCTAATGGCTCGGATTGAGAGATGGCCAGCCTTGGTTTAGTTTTGATCAAGTGGATTCCAATGAAGGATACGGAATTGTTGGAATGTTGTTCGCTAGCTAAAAAACTGATTCTTAAAATATGGTTGCAAAACTAGACTTCGTTATTGAGTGGTAGATGCTGCGAGTTTTGACTGCTTTTACCCTATTACTTCTACCCTTCGACTTTAATTGGCATAATGATGTGGCGAAAGTCTGGCGCATCTGGCTCCTGGATAAGCATTGGTGACAGTGGACCTTTAAATTTAACTACTAATTTCCCATTAGAAAAGGCGTTGAGAGCATCTAAGAGAAACCGAGCGTTAAAAGCAATGGCCATTTCTTCCCCTTCTCCCGTAATTGTAATTGTAGAGTGGTTTTGACCTAAGGCGGCGGATTGCGCGCCAACCTTTAGTTCGCCGGTAGGAGGATTAACTTCAAACTTTATTAGGGAACCGGCATCTTTAGCAAAAACGCTGGCTAATTTTACTGCCTGGAGTAATTCTTCGGATTCTACCTCAATATTGGTAACAAATTCGTTGGGAATAATTCGTTTGTACTCGGGATAGGCTGCATCTATAAATTTTGAGAAGAATTCTATTTCGCCGACCTTCATAGCAATTTGGTTAGACTGGGTTGTAATGTCGATCCATAATTTATCTGCCTGAGCGTCGTTACCTAACCGAATCATTTCGCCAATAATTTTGGCAGGCAAGAGGAGAGGTTTATTAGTGTCTAGGTTTAGATTATTGGCTGGTTTAATAGCTTCTGAAAGCCGAAAGCCATCGGTGGCGACAAAGGTAAGGGTATCGGTCTGGGGTTGGAGCATTAAGGTGGTTAAAACTGGACGTGATTCATCGGAGGCCGCAGCAAATAAGACCTTCTGGGCTACTTCGTTTAGTAAATTTAGTGGGATATCTACGGCGTTTTGCTGATTAAATGCCGGTAATACTGGGAAGTCTGCTGCAGGTATGGTATTTAGACTGGCTTCGGTAGTATTGGAGGTGACATTTAACTGGGTGTCGGTGGCAGTAAATTCGATATTTCCAGCGGGAAGTGTGCTTACTAACTCAGAGAGTAATCGGGCAGGCACGGTAATTTTACCCGTTTGGTTGGTTGTAGCCGCTATACGAGCTTTAACGGTTACATCGAGATTGGTGGTCGATAACACTAGGCCATCCTGGTCGGCCTCAATTAAAATATTGGCTAAAACTGGTAGGGCCGGTCGGGTATTAATATACCGACTTAAGACGGTGAGTGGGCGGTGAAGATTTTCTTTTAACGAAGTAACTTGCATATATACAACCCTATAATTATTTTAATTGTATTCACGACTACAAACTAATAGAGGTTAGATTCTCTGAGTTAGAGGAGTAGTACAGCCATTATAACAAAATAAGGTTATAAAAACAGTAATTTGTGGCTATACGTTTATATTCGATTCTTGTATACCCGTGTGCATAAGTTATGTATATAAATAATTAAGTTTTTAGAATAGTAGCTATAGTAGGGGATGGGGATATGCTTATAAGTGGAGAAGTTTGTTTTTGTTATAACCAAAATTGGTGATTTTTGTTTGGGTATAACTTTATTACTGGAGTATTAGCTAATATTTGGTTTAGCTGCCAGTAAATTTATTTGGGTATAACGTGTGGATAAGTTGTGGATAGTTGTGACTGGCTATGGTGAGCATTGTTAGAATTATACACAGTGGATTTGCCATAATTCGTAGTTATACACGAGATATGCACATAGTTTACCCCTGAATGTGGATAGGTGTGGATAAGTTGTGAAGGGGAGGAAGGTGTAAGCGATAAGGGAGAAGGGGGAAGATAGTAGATCTGTCCTGTTATTCTGAGACGAAGTTGGTAAAGAGGTATAATCGCCTTTGCGGATAGTGGTTTTTGTGGTGATTTATCGTAAAAATGACTGACGTAGTGAGGTGATAGCGGCTCTGGTATTTTCATCGGTTTGGGCTAATTTAGAAACTTTTTCGATGCCGTGCATAACGGTGGTATGGTCGCGGCCACCGAGGAGTTGTCCGATTGATTGAAGATTGAGGCCAATATCTTGACGGAGTAAGTACATGGCAATTTGACGTGGGTCAACCAGGTTTTTGGTGCGTTTTTTACCAGTAATCTCTTTTAAAGTGACTCCATAAGTTTCACAGATGATCTTTAAAATTTCATTTGGATTTGGTTGGCGTTTGGTTGGAGTCGCTGGTTGTTGAGCGGCGAATAGTTGCTTAACGGCTTCTAAGGTAGTGGGTTGATTAGTAGATAAAGATAACGATTGTAGTTTTAGCATCATACCTTCAATAGCTCGGATGTTTTCGGCCGCTAATGAGGCTAGGTAATCGGCAATATCACCGGAAATAAGTAAACCGAGGTGTTGGGCTTTTGCTCGAATAATGGCTGAGCGAGTTTCAAAGTCGGGTGGGGAAATATCGACGGTTAAGCCGCCTTCAAAGCGAGAGGTTAACCGGTCGGTTAACGAGGCAATTTCGCGCGGTGGACGATCGGAGCAGAGGATAATTTGTCGGCCGGAAGCGTGCAATTCGTTGAATGTGTGAAAGAATTCTTCTTGGGTTGATTCTTTGCCACTAATAAATTGAATATCATCCACAATTAAGACGTCGGCGGTGCGGTATTTTTTCTTAAATTCATTGGTATTTTTATACCGTAGAGAATCGATAAATTCATTCATGAACCGCTCAATCGAGAAATATAATACTTTAGGCGCTGGTTTGTGGGTAAGTAAGGCGTTACCGATCGCTTGAACCAAGTGTGTTTTGCCAACCCCAGTCCCCCCATAGAGAAAGAGGGGATTGTAACTTTGGCCGGGCCGATCGGTGATGGCCAAGGCAGCCGCGTGGGCTACACGATTGGAGTTACCAACCACGAATTGGTCAAAAGTGTTTTGAGGATTGAGTAACGATGGAATGGCGGAGCTTGTTGAGGAGGAGGCAATCGAGTTAGAGGTTGATGTTTCTGGGATAGTATGGTCGGTTTCGGGTAATACGTCGAATAATGGACTGGCAATTTCTTGCGGTTCAGATTTTTGAATTATAAAGCGGAAATCTATAGCGTGGCCAATAATTTGGTGAGCAGATTGTTCGAGCTTAGTTCGATATTTTTCGTTGAGCTGATCTATAACCATTTTATTGGGACAACCAATTAAGAATTCGTCTTTAGAACCACTAATGAAAACTGCCCGAGCAAACCATGTTTTATAGACTCCGGCAGGGAGATTGAGTTGTAGATCAGCAAGAATACGTTGCCACGTGTTCTGATAGTCTTCCATTATTTGTCGATCCTTAACTAGTAGGGGCAGTGGAGAAAATATAAGGCTGCTTTGAGCTCGTATTTTTAGTATGACCATAGTACGAGGTTAGGCGGCGTTGGTCAATAGTTATCCACAATTACTGGGCAAAAGAACTTAAACACTCTCTACACGATTACTGGAACTTCTGCCTGTTTGGTGAATAGCATTAGGTGTGTATGAATTTATGCGTCTGGTGCTGTTTATTTAGTGGTATTCTGGTTGCAGAAGTGCGGCTGATGGCCAGCTCCTTACTCTTGACGCTTAATTATCTGTAGGGTATACTGCCGACGCTTTGATTTTAGAGATATAAAAAGGAAGTTTTAGGATTTAACTTATGAAGCGAACATGGCAACCTAAAAAAATGCGTCGATTGCGTAAGCACGGATTTTTGGCTTTAATGCGGACTAATGGTGGACAAAATCGTTTACGCCGCCGCCGAGCTAAAGGCCGAACAGTGTTATCGGTGGCTAAACGGTAGTAGACTGTAGTTAATGCTTCCACGCCAACAGCGTTTACATACGGCGTCTGATTTTAAACGCCTGAGGAATAAAGGTAGAAAGTGGCAATCTGCCTCTTTTATTGCTTTAACTATGCCAAGCCGATCGAAAGTGCCGGCTTCACGACTTGGGGTGATTGTTTCGGCTAAGGCGGGGAAAGCGGTGGTACGAAAGCGGTTGTCACGAGTATTGCGAGCAGCATTTGCCGAGGCAACAACCAGCTTCCCCCAAGTAAAGTTGGATGTGGTCTTAATCCCACGGCCGTATTTACGTCAAAAAACTAGCCGTGAGGTGGCAGAAGAATTACGGCGAATGCTGCGAGTAGGAGAGAAGAAATGAAACAGGTTGTGATTGGGTTGTTGCGGTTTTATCGTCGGGTTTTATCGTTAGACCATGGAATTGCTGGTAAAATAATTCCACACCGCGGTCCAATTTGCCGATTTGAACCTAGTTGTTCGCTGTACATGGAACTGGCGATAGAGCAATACGGCGTGCTTGCTGGTGGATGGTTAGGCTTAAAGCGATTGGCACGGTGCCACCCTTGGGGTGGTTTTGGCCCCGATCCTGTGCCAACCATGAAATAAAAATGAATTTACAGAAAATATTATTTACAATATGGAAATCTTAAACCTACTCTTTTTTGACCCTTTCTTAAACCTACTGATTTTTTTGTACAAATTGTTAGGTAGTGATATGGGATTGGCAATTATTGCCTTGACCATTTTATTTAAAGTTGTCACCCTGCCATTGAATTTACGAATGCTGCGCTCACAACGGCGAATGCAGCAACTTCGTCCGGAGCTACAGAAATTAAAAGATGTTCATGGTAAAGACCGAATGGCTTTGGCTCAAGCCCAAATGGATCTTTATAAGGCTGAGGGAGTTAGCCCAACTGGTTCTTGCTTGCCTCTCCTTTTGCAAATCCCCTTCTTGTTTGGCTTATACGCGGCTTTCCGCTTTGTGGTTGATCTGAAGGACGTGGCTCAATTAAACGACCATCTTTACAACTCGTGGCTCTATTTAAACTCGCTTACGGATTTAAACTTGCATTTTTTGTGGGTCGATTTATCGAAGCCTGACCATTTATATATTTTGCCGATCCTGGCTGGTTTGAGCCAATTTGTGTTGACTAAGATGATGACGCCAAAGACGCCACCGGTAGCAAAGGCGAAGAAAGCCGAATCTTCGTTGGAGGATTCGTTGGCTGCAGCCCAGGGTCAGATGGTGTATCTCTTTCCAATTATGACTTTCTTGATTAACTTAAGCTTCCCCGCAGGTTTGGGGTTGTATTGGACTGCCGGAAACATCTTTAGTATAATTCAGCAGGCCTATATAAATCGCCAGATGCCAGGGATGGGCCAGAACATAGCTGCGGTAATTGAGCCGGTAGCCGAAGTGGTGAATGCACCAGCTGAAGCACCAACCAAGAAAAAACCCTCCAAAAAGTCGACCAAATCAAAGAAACGTAAAAAGTAAGAACTTATGAACGCTCAAGATCTATCAACCATTCAACAAACAATCGAGAAATTGCTCCAGTTGATGGAGATTGAGGCCCGAGTAACTATTGAGTTGGATGAGTCTACTATTGTTAAAGTCCAAATTGACGGTGAAGAATTGGGTGTATTAATTGGTTATCACGGTGAGACGTTGTCGGCTTTGCAAACAGTGGTGGGCCTGATAATTAACCGAGACATAGCCGATACTGACGAGGGCCGGTACAAAGTGGTGGTTAATGTGGGTGACTATCGGCAACGACAAAAGGAATCGCTCGAAGCATTAGCCCGTCGGAGTGCTGAGCGGGTACGTTTTACTAAGAAGCCGTTAACTTTGGCGCCTATGTCATCGTATGATCGCCGTATTGTTCATTTGGCCTTAGAACGGGAAACAGATGTGGTAAGTGAGTCGATTGGTGAAGGTCGAGACCGACGGTTAGTGGTGAAACTGCGGGAAGATTAGGTGGTGCAAGTAAGGATAGGGTAGGAGAAGTGAAGGCAGCTGAGGCTGCTTTTTTTGTTGGTTAAGATAGATTTGCTTACGATTGAGGTTGTTTTTAACTAAAATACAATTTTCTTGTTGATTTACTGTTAACTATTTTTACCTGTGTTATTTTTAATTAATTATATAATATATTATATAATTAATTTTCACAATACCCGCACTTTTAACCGCATAATTACCGCAAGAAGAATGTTGCAAGCAGATTGTGCAGAAGATAGGGGGTGGGAGATAGAGAGCAGAACGTATAAGGCAAAATGCAAAGGTCAAAAGTCAAAATTACAAGTCAAAGTTCAAAAGTGTAGACCTTAGAGGTTATTAATCAATCACGATAACTGATTCACGATCAACTCTTAACCCATAACCTAAAACCCAATATACGATATACGCCCCCCCTCCTCGTCATTTCCGACCTGATCGGGAATCTAGATTCTTAAACCCTGATTAGATCGGGATGTACTAAACTCTACCAAGCTAGCCACAGTTGCTAGCGCCTCTTTGCAATGATGTAGGTGCTATAGACAGACTTACGAGTTTTGGTCGTTGGGTTGAATGAAGGTTAGGGGCTTGCGGGGTGGTGAGGATGGGGTAGGTGTGGCCGCGGCGGCATTGGGTTGAACGAAGGTAGGCTGGCTTGGGGTGGGTGGATTGCTCGTTTGATTGGCGTTGGTTGAGTTGGCCGAATTAGCTGAATTAGCGGCAAACACGTCAATCATACCCGAATCATTGGCCGACACTGAGTTTGGTTCTGGTGGTGAGGCAGGCGAAGCTGGCTGGCTTGGTTCAACTTCGGCAGGAACTGATTGGGGTTGGGCTGAGGACTGGGTAACTGTTGCGGATTGGCTAGGTGATGGTGATGGCGGAGTGGTAGGTAAAGGCATTTCTGGGCTTCCAATTCTAGTATCAGCGGGTTTGACTATGGGCGCTTCGGGCTGGCTATTTGGCAAGGCTGATGATGTGGTTGTGGCGGCCTGGGGCGCTTGAGGGGGCATAGCGGCTTCGGCTTGGTTGCTTGCCTGATTTGAGCCGGCTAAGGGTACTTGAGGCGACTGTGGGGCCGCTGAGGCAGCTGAAGACGATTGTAGAGAAGAGTCAATCATGGTTCCAGTGGCTTGCTCTTTGAGCATCAGATTAATCTTCTGGGCCTCACTTGAATCTTGCTCATCCATAGAGTTAAGCTCTTTCGGGTTAGTCGTAATCAACCGATGTTCATCGGGGGAGGCAATGACTTGCAAGGCGACATGGGCAGGCCCAGCGAAGAATAAGCCTTCCCCTACATTAGAGGATAAGAGGAGGTTTTTTTCACCACCAGAAAGATAAAACACCTCTGCGAGTTTATCTACCGATGAGGTTGATTGTTTCATAAGGAACTGCAAACTTGAGTTGGTGACGATGGCCTTACCTAAATCGGTGGCAATAAAGTCCTCAACATCTTGGGTGATAGTAGTTAACCCCAAAAAGTATTTTCGAGCACGTTTGGCTAGGGAGAAGAGGAACTTGGCTGAGTCGGGATTTTGCATGAGGAACCAAGCTTCGTCGACAACCAGAATTCGTTTCTTGCGGCTCTTACGGATATTCGTCCAAATATAGTCCAGTATGACATACATGGCGATAGGGCGAACCGCGTCTTCGAGGTCGCGGACGCCAAAGACGGTAAAGGTATTGTTTAAATCGACATTTGAGGGTTTATCGAATAGGCCGGCGGCCGAGCCTTTAACATAGCGCTCTAAGCGATCGGCAAGGCCAGACGCCTCCGGTTCTTCCATGCCAAGGAATACTTTATACAAATCTTCGAGCAAGGGTGGTTCATTCTTTTGGGTATCGGGATCGGGGGTAATACCCTTTAATTTGTAGGTGAGGACTAGAGCTCGGTCGAGTACAGCTTCTTCGGTAGGCGAAAGGTCGCCGAACATTACTTTAATTAAACCATGGAGGTTTAAAATTTTTAACCCTAACTCATTTTCGCCTTCTTCATAGACAGTTGATAAATCGAACGGGTTAATGTGGGCTGGCGAATTAAAATCGAACGGAATATAGGATCCGCCAATGGCCTCAGCCATTTTTTTGTACTCGTTTTCGGGATCAATAACGATCACCTCGATGCCAAGCATTAATGATCGCATGGCCTCTAATTTAACCGCGTACGACTTACCCGCTCCAGATTTGGCGAAGATAGTCATATTGGCATTTTCTAGGTTAAACCGGTCGAAGACTACTAAACTACCATTATGTTCATTTAGACCGTACATAACCCCCTCATTCGAGGTTAACTCACTCGAAGTGAAAGGGAAGGTGGTGGCTAAGGAAGTGGTATCCATGTTGCGCATGACTCCCAGAGCATTTTCGCCGGTGGGTAGAGATGACTTAAACCCTTCTGGCATTTGCAGGGTGGCAGGTTTGGTTAATATCATCATGCCGCCCAGGATATTCTCGAGTTGCTTGGTGGTGGAGTTTAACTCGTCTAAGGAATGGGCAGGAATCGTAACGTAGAGGGAGAATTGAAAGAATTTTTCGGAGCCTTCGACTAACTCATCTTGTAAATGAGTGGCGTCCTCAAGATTGAGCTCGGTTTCGGGGCTGGCTAACTTTCCTGCCTCTTGTTGCGACATTAATGAGGCTTCCATCTCGGTTATTTTACGGCGTAATTTTTTGAGTACGGTTTTGGTACTCATTGGGTAATAGAACATAGAAATGTCGAGACTGGTGCTAAAGTTGATAAGTGGCGACAGCCAGTTGGCACCAACTTGGCGAGGGTAGCCAGCCACAAATAAGGTGCGGTAGTACATATCGCCAACGTGCAAGTAGGTAAAATCTACCTCGATCGCCCCGGGAGCTAACACATCGCGGACTGAGATCATGCCCCGGGCAATTTTTTCAGCCTCAGATAAGGTAGGGTCGGCTGGAGCAGTGGTTTTTTTACCTGGCAGCGGTAAGTTGTTGGTAATGTCTTTTAATAAATCGGCCATAATAGGTTAAAATTAGAAATCTTACATTAGAAATCCTAAACAAAGTTGAAATCGGAAATTAGGTATAATTTCAATTTCTCGCTTGTTTCGAGTTTCGATTTTTAAATTTAGACTTTGATCAGATTTCCTTCCTTTATAACTATTGCACTGATGGATGAACCATGGTGCTGGTATAGCCCTCAATTTCTTGCCCTACTCGTTGTTCTACACTATCTTCTTCGGGATTATAGAGCGAATAGTAGAGTCCGATGAGTTCTTTGCTGGTTAACCGGTCGGTGCGCAAGCCAATACGTTGGAATTGTGCAATTAAATCGTTACACATCTGGTTAAGCTTCTCTTGAGCCTCGGCCAAGTCTTTGGCGGAATAATTGGTATCAACCGTCTTGCCAGCAGCCAGATTGGTTAGAGGATCAAAGATAGAAGCCTTGTTGGTTAAAATGCCATCAAATGGTACAACAACGTAAAAGGTTTTAAATAGTACATTATTCTCAATCACTAGTTTGTTGACGAAATCCTGATATGAAGAGATTTGATTTTTTAAGACGGTACTCGGTTGGGCTTGTTTGGCTCGCTCTAAATACTCTAAGTAGGCATTAATGTTGAGCTGTCGAGTCTTAATCAAGATTTGGATAGGAAAGGTGAGTGAATTAATTAGAGAAGCGTAGGCATAAATGATTGAGTCTTGCTCGTCTTCGGATAATAAGTCAAAGTTGATGGCTTTTACCTGAAAGACCGCCCGGTAACGCTTACCAGTTAAAATGACGATATCTTGCTTAATATCGATAATAGAGAGTGTACTTTGTGTTGAAGCTCGTTGGGGCATGGGCAGTTCCTTGAGTTTTTTTAAACCTGACTAGCCCGATTTAGATTTAATCGAAATCGGTGGCAAGACTGTTCCAGTCAGCTCGACCTTCATTATATCAAAGCTCAATCCCTTTTTGTCGACTTCTACGCTATAGGTGCCATTGGCTAGTGGGGTAGTGACCACAAATTGTCCCAATTTATTGGTTTTAAGGGCCCGCTTAGATTCGCCTTGGGCGTTTTTAACTACCACAATTACCCCAGGGACCAGCTGTCCTTGAGCATCAACGACTGTTCCGTTAATAATATTGGGTTGATTCGTTAAGGCGACCGTTTTTTGAGTAGCGGCTGAGCTGTCGTTGGTGGGGTTGACCGCTGGTTGAGGATTGGTTGCGGCTGCTGGCTCGGTGGAGCCTACACCGGCGGCAGCCATTTTGGCTTGTAAATCGAGCTCTTCCAATTCCGATGTTGAGGTGGGTGCTGCTGGTTTTAAGGGTGGTGTTGCTGCAGTTGGCGTGGAGGCAGGAGGAGATGAAAGTGCTGGAGCTGGTTCTGGTTGCTCTGGGATGACTGGGGCAACTTGAGGCACAGGCAGATACTGGGGATGCGAATTGGCCGGCTGGTTGGTGATGGTCGGCGGAGCCACTGTTGGTTGAGTTTGTGGCTGCGGTTTTATTTCGGTAGTTGGAGCTGCTTGAGCAAGACTTTGCTGGATATTCGTGGCTGGTATTGATTCGGTTGTGGTTGTAGTGGGTTGTGACGCTGGAGTTGCGGGTTGATTTAGTTGGGAAATACCTTTTTGCGCCTCTGCTTCGACCTGGCGAGCTTCTTGCTCTAAATCGCTGTCGTATAGGCCAGATGAGGATGATAAAGATGAATTGGGTATTACTTTTACCGAACTGGGCTGAGATGGGGAAGCTTGGTTGTTTGGTGGCGTTGGCGATGAGGTGGTATCGGACATAGGACTGCCTTTAGTTATACCAGAATTGGGTAGGGCTTGACCAAGCATTGAAATTTGACGGCTAATACTGGGCGTGCCGGAATTGTCGTAGTCTGAAAACCTGCGGATAGGCTGAGATGTCTGGGTTGTCTCTGGGGTTGGGGCGGCTATTGGTGGAGGGGTGGCCACGGTGGTGGTAGAGACGGGAGCTGGCTGGCTTGTGGTTGGTGTGGTCGATGGTGTTGGGGGTGCGCTGGTTGATTGTATATAGCTGGTAATTTGTTTAAGTTCGTCTTTAAACTCATTGGAGAGGTCGATTTGCCGTTCACCACGGATAGGTAGCGTCATAACGCCGCTATTGAGAAGTTGTCGTGATAACGACCGGTTGGTACGCAAATTGCGGCGCAAATGCACGTCTTGTTGCCGTCCTTGAATGGTAACTGTGGCCCCTAGCTGATTTGAATTTCCAGCCAAGGCAGTGAGTGGTTTGGGTTGATTGTGAGGTGGCGCGATGGGTGCTGGTGGAGGCACTGGATTAGATTTGAACTGCCCATAGTTGTTTCGAGTTAACATTGGTGGAGCTTTTTCGGTAGAAGCAGCAGTGATAAAGGCTTTTTGCGGGACAGGCTCGTTAAAGTTTAACTGTTCAATAAAATCTAACTCATCGTTGTCGATACCTGATTCTCGCTCCGAGACAAAGGTTTGAAAGCGCGAGACTTGCAGTAGATTATCATGACTAGTGCGCGAGGCTTTAAAGGATGGGTTTTGGACATTGGCTGGCGGCTTGCCAGCAAGTTGGTCGGTAATTAAACGCAGTTTTTCGATTGGGGGTTGGTCTTTGCGCCAAACCCATTCGGTGGGGCCGAATATAGCTTGAACATAGCTTAGTATTAATCCATCAAAATTTCGATCATTGGGCTTAAACAGGGCGAGAGCGGCTGCAAATCCAGCGATGAGCATGCTGATGAAGGCGCGGATAAAAATTGGGCCAATATTGGTACTTAAAAGAATAAAAATAACCACGCCACCTACCGCCAGATAAATAAACTGACGTCCGACTAGCATGCCTACAATTCGGTCTTCGTAAGCAGTTACGTTTTGTGGAATAGTGTGCATCCGCATAGGGCAATCGCGTGTACAAACGAGTTTTTGGTTCGTGTATCATGAAGCATAGTAACTGTTGGTTACACTTCCATGTCAGTATAACATGGCCGCCTGCTGGACAATACGTATTGTCTGCCAGGGCAATTAGTGAGGGAAGAGCGAGGTTGGATTTGGCGTTGGGGTGGGTGGGGATGAGGGTGAAGTAGTAGGCGGATTATTTTTCTGAGGGAAGGGTTTGGTTGATTCACCAAGTAACTTCTGACGCATTTCTTCTGGGTTTGGACGCCAGATTATGGCTAACTCATCTGGATTTTGCCCGAGACTTTGAATCCACTGTTTGGCTTGCTGTTGAGAATGATTAAGATACGCCAGGTAGCTTTGGATGTATGCCTGATCCATTTGTGGTTTTAAAGGGCGTTGGCTGAGTTCTATATAATATATAGCGGTTTTATCGGATCGAATCTCGACGCTTTTAGTGAATGTCTTGCCTTCGGGAACTGCAGCAGTGAATAGGGGGTTATCGGCAATAAATTGGTTGTAGGCTTGAACGGTCTCGAATGGTTTTATGTCTGGCTGAACAGTAATTGAGGGGTGGAGCAGGCGATAGATAGTGAGGCTGGACACGAGGCCAATTGCAACTAAGCCAAGGCAGAGCCATAGTAGTTTGTTTTTATAATTAAACCACGACTTTTTGGCTTTTAGCCAGTGTTGGATTGGAGTAAGTAGGGATGATGGATGCGAGAAGAGAGAGGATATTTTAGTCATGGTTATTATAGTGGAGTACTAGGATTGGTGGGTTCGGTGGGGGTGCAGACTAAGCT
>CAZQWH010000011.1:0-34845 GCA_964597145.1 uncultured Candidatus Saccharibacteria bacterium
GCACAGTCACTATAATTGAGATGGGTACCTTGATTACTCAAAACATGCATCGTTAGTTGGTTAAGTCTTTGACAGCGCTTGGATGATATTGTAATATCATCCAACTACCATTTTGGTGTAGGAAGAGACACCTTCATTTGAGGAGGAAACGTTGGAAGAACCTTCGTCATCTAACGTGCGCGTCTTTGTTCAACCCCAACAAGGAGAGGCAACTATGGTGGAGCTGTGCGCAAACGGTTCGGTGTTGGTTGTGGAGCCGTCAATACGACCCAACTCGTCAACAGCCACAAATCGACCCAACGGCATCAAGGGTCGGTTGTACGTTTTTGCTATGAAGCACCTGACCGAGTGCCGAGGTCTCACCTATGGTGAGTTAGAGGGGAAAGTGCGCAATATCACCTATAGCCACCGCAAATCTCTGCCCTATCCTCCCGACAGAGCAACACAGAAAATTCTCAGCCGATGGCAAGAAGTGGATGAGGATGGCTATTTTGTCATCCGCCCTAGCTTTGCCTATTGCTCTTAACCAAAGGGACACATACATTTCACGGGTCGATTGCGCCAAAAACGCGCATCGACCCATTTTTGTCTTCACAGGCTATCCAAACACAACCACCCGAAAAATGCACAGACATCAATAGTGAGTGACAAACAAGAAATAAGGAAACGATATTTAAATAGAGAAATTTCAATGTTTAAATTATGGGCAAATTCGCTATTTCTCTAATAGGAACTATTAGAGCATATTACGGAACCTAGCTTTCAGTTCTCATCACTATTAACCTGTAAGGCCATGACATCAATCTGAGCACTACATCTCAAATCATTGCGAGCATAGCGCGACAATCTAGACTGGATTACACTTCAGACAAGATTGCTTCGTTTCACTCGCAATGACGAGTGGCGTCAACTTTTCTGAGTAAGAGCTTTGTAATTCGCATTTTTTAGGTTTTGATATTTCTGATTTCCAACGTATAATTTGTTTCGAATTTCGTATTTTAATCTTACAGCAGTCCAATCTCCCATCTCCCGTCTACCGCATCCTGTATCCTGCATCCTTCTATCTCCTATCTCCGAAACGCGACCTCCAGATTTGGTTATACCAAACCCCGCATTCACCAACCTCCCATTTGACATTTTTCCCAACCATCTATACCATAGGCTGCACGTTCGGAGAAATGACCCATATCGCTCAATCAGGAGAAGGCGGGCAATGGTTATAAATAGTCAGGATATGGTCGAGTCAAAAGTCGCTAACCAGCTGCGGGCAATGACCCCGTTTATCAACTGCTGTGACCGTCCTTACTTGCGACAGATTGAACCTCAATCGGCCCACTCAACCACGGAGGCCAACATATTGCGCCTAGACCAGCCACCCTTGGCCGTCTGTCGCAATTGTCATCAAATCGTGGCTGCTTGCCCCCGCTGCGATCAAGGATTTAGTGCAGCGTCCTCTCTGGCTGAATGGCAAAATCACTACAGCCAGTTTGCTTATTACGATAGCAGCGCTACACTCCAACGGGCCCAGCAACTGCTTGGTGACGGTTTCCCAAGCCAAACATTCGAAACGGGCCATCGGTTTTACACCTTGTGGCACGGAACCTGCCAGCGGCATCCGCAAAGCTATATCTGGCTCCAGGAGAGACCAGTCAAATGCGCCTAGCTAGCAAGCCAACCGCACAAAATACAGCCACCTCTTCGGAGGTGGCTGCGTACTTTTCTTTATCAAACCTTAATTAAACTAAATGTAAAATAGTTAACGCGGAGTAAATTTACCCAGCAGCTTTTTTAAGACATTGTTCTCCGAGGCCTTCATCTCAGTATTTCCCACCTCTGTCTCATCATCTAGACCCATTAAATGCAAGGCACTGTGGGTAATAAGCCGGGCCAGCTCTTCCTTCTCCGAAATAGACAACTCTTCAGCTTGGCGTTTAAGCTGATCGTAGTTAACCACAATGTCACCCAAGTAGTAATCACCATTTTCATCAGTTTCATTAAAGGGAAAAGACATAGTATCGGTGGTAGAAGCGTCAGCAAAGTGCTCCCGATGAAGCTGCTTCGTCTTAGTATCGTTAGTGAGATTTATACCTGTATGGATCTTCATGTGTATTGAATATCAGAGATCAAAATTAAAAGTTTAAAATACTTGATGGAGTTTTTATCTATACAATCCCACCGTCATTGCGAGGGAGTATTGCAGCCGTGGCAATCTTCTATACTCGATCAAGATTGCCACGGCTGCGCCTCGCAATGAAAAAAGCATTTCGTTTGCGTTTTTACCTTTTACACTTTAAGCCCTTAGTGTGTCAGCCTCTGGCGAACCAGCTGCGAAACTAATCCCATATCAGCCTGCCCCTTCAGGTTAGCCAGATGCCCCATAACCTTACCCATGTCGTTGGGACCCGTCGCATTCGAAGCTTGGATGGCTTTATCAACCTCTACGGCAATCGCGGCTTCATCCATTTGTTCTGGCATATACCCTTCAAGCACGCTCAACTCAGCTGATTCCTGATCCGCCAAATCTTGGCGCCCAGCTTGTACATACTGCTGAATCGAGTCCTTACGTTGCTTAACCTCTTTTTGTACCACCGCCATCGCTTCGTCTGCATTAAGCTCGTGGCCCAACTCAATTTGCTTATTTTTTAAGCTCGACAACAACAACCGCAATGTACCCACTTGGGTTTCATCTTTGGCCTTCATTGCAGCAATTAAATCTTGTTGAATGGTTGCTACCATATATTAATCCTCAGTCTGAAAACGACGACTACGTCGATTCTTCATTTCCTTGCGTCGCTCAGCAGGAGATTTATAATGTTCACGCTCTTTGAATTCAGTTAAAATACCTTCCTTTTGCACTTCCTTAGTGAAGCGGCGAATCAGGCTTTCAATTGATTCATTAGGCATTGATTGCACTTGTGCCATGATTAGTGTTTAACACACCACCTTTCGATCGGGTTCTTCTACGTTTTTCAATTACTACTAAATTTCGGCTTGTTTTTTACCAGCCAGCAAGTGGAGATGGAGATGGTCAACCACTTGACCACCGTCTCTACCCGTATTAATTACAGTTTTATAGCCAGCAATTTTTTTATCTTGAGCCAACTTTTGCACCACCAGTAATAAATGGCCTAGTAATTGCTCCTGGTCTGGACTAGCCTGGGCCAAACTGGGTATATGCACCTTAGGTATAATTAATAGATGAATAGGCGCTTTGGGATGAATATCTTCAAAAGCAATCGCCTGCCCATCTTCGTACACTAACGTAGCTGGAATACTTTTTTGTACAATATTGCAAAATATGCAGTCCACCAATAATTACCTCTGCCCATAGCGGACAATAATCCAGTTACGGAGTATACAGGTTTAGTCCAAGTTTTTCAAGACAGAAGCACAAGAAAGTCAAATAGCAGAGGTCAAAAATGCAAATTAAAAGCTGAAACCAAAAAAGTTTAACGTAATGTCACCCGCGGATATATATCCGGAATCTAAGCTTTAAATTGGTTGGTGTGAGCGGTTATTTTCATGTCATCTTGGACTTAATCCAGGATATTGCTAATACAGCCCTCGAAATAAACAACAACTGGCCTTTAAAATTGACATATTATCTCAGGCAGTGGTATAAGGCAGCCACATCCCCAAGCCGGGATGAGCCTACCATTGGTCTAATTTGGCAGAGACAAGAAAGAAGGAAGACAAGAGTGATTCACTTGCCAGCATGATCGCTGAGATTCAAGCACGAAAGGCTGCCGAGCTACGCGCGCTTCAAATGAGCCATGCCCAAGAGTTGCAGCAACAAACAGTGGCTTTAGCCGAAGACAAAAAGAGGCTTGCCCCTTTGGCACAACAGCACTCGCATAATCTCCGGCTCATTGAAGCTAACCTCAATGTCTTGAATAGGCAAATGCCCAGCCTTGCTGCGAACTTGTTTTACACAGCTAGCATGCGAGGGAATCCGCAGCGCCACCAGCCAATACCAGCAATACTCGCTGGGTGCCATGGCTACCCCAAACTTACCTCTGTACTACTCGTCTCGAGCTACAATGTGGTAGTCACTCTAAAGTCCGGCCAGATCAGCGTGTATGACCGCGCCAAACTTGGCGAAAGCGAGCAGATGGTGAGTGGGACAGAAGGAATCCTCAACGGGCCTCTTGCCGAGCTGGTTCTGCCCGACGAGTACCTGGGCAACAAAGCGTTTCGATCATGGCTCTACACATTCCGAGTAGAGTGTTTTCAAACAGCCGAGCAACTTTTGGACGATACCAAGCTCGCTCAAATCATTGCAAAACGGCTTGATTACATGGACGAGAGATAGAACAGTCAACTAACACACCTCACACACAAAGGAGTCGGAAAACCGGCTCCCTTCTCTATACTTAGTATTTCAAAAAGGAAGCCCTACCAGACGTATCTGATAGGGCTCTAGTTACCGCAGATTACACGAGGCAGTTATTCCTGCCTAGTATTGATCCTTGGTTCGGTTGGAGAAGTCGACACCATTACGCATGGCATCCTTGTTCTCCTCTTCCCGCTTGAAGGCATCAGTTGCAGCTTCTGCCCCATCCTGCATCCGCTCGCCGGACTTTTGAATCTCAGCTTGCCGAACCTCTGAGGTCTGCGGCTGCTGAGGGACATCTCCGATGGCCATCTGTCTTTCTCCTTTGTCTTAGCGACAATTAAATAATCACATCCTCGAAAGATCTCGAGTGGTTAGTATTATAAGTAAATTTATAAGTTTGTCAATAATCATTGTATGTTTTAGCTTGCCCATAAACTGTTACTGTGATATAACTCACCCAATCTCGAACTTCGGGATCAGCCCAACACAGGCTTAAGGCAGCAGAGACAAGGAGTGCGGGTCATGATCAGCAACTTAGCAAAAAATGTGGCTGATGAGCTGGTAAAAAGAGGTGTTCATGCCTCAACAATAAAAGAGCAGTTCGGCAGAACAGTTGAAGGATGGGAGATCCCCCATACTCGTAGTAATTTTGGCTCAAATGCACGGAGGGTGCCAGGTGGTTCGACCTATACCTTTCTCACTAGCGCTGGAGAACTGATCCAAGTCACTAGGGACCTTAGCCAAGACCATACTACCGGATTTAGCTTCTCTTCTCCTGACTATAGCAGCGATAGGTTGCAATGGTTGCAAGTGTGTTTAGAGTATCTTCAAACACACTACGATTGAGACTAGGGCACTCAATTTAAACTCTAACGTAGGGAGCCGGAAAACCGGCTCCCTTCTCTATATCATTCATTGAATTTATGGGAACCTGATTAGGCATTTAGCTTGCCAATTAACTCACCTTCGCTCAGCATCTCAGCCTCGGTTAGATTGCGCTTTTTAACTTCCACTTTCCCTTGCTCTAGGGTTTTATTGGAAATTAGTACTCGCCAGGGCAAACCAATAAGGTCGGCGTCAGCTAGTTTAACCCCGGCAGAGGCTTCACGGTCATCCCACAAGACTTCTATCCCGGCCGTTTTTAGTTGGTCATACAATTTTTCTGCTTCTGTTATGACTTTCGTATCGGCTCCAAGTGACACCAACTGAACACGGTAGGGAGCCACTGCTTCCGGCCAAATAATCCCCCGATCATCATGGGATTTTTCAACGATAACACCCATTAAACGAGTAATACCAATGCCATATGAGCCTAAATGAACGTACTGTTTTTGCCCTTCTGCATTGGTAAAGGCACATTCCATCTGCTCACTTTTTTCAGTCCCGAAATTAAAAATATTACCCACTTCAGCGCTCTTAACCTTTTCTAACTCGTCTCGCTTAATTCCGAGGCTCTTTAAAGTTTCATCATTCAGCACCTCTTCATTTACGGCGATGCCCTTTTCTCGATTAACATAAATTACATCTTCCCCAGCACCACAGATCGTTTGGAATTCGTGGCTAAACTTAGTAAAAGCTCCCCCACTAGCAAAGGTAATGTAAGTGTCTTCACCCAAACCCACTCGCTCAAATACCCGGGTATATGCATCCATGGTTGCTTTATAAAATGCCTCATGCTGCTCAGCATCGGTACTAAACGAATACATGTCTTTCATCACAAACTCTCGACCCCGCATAATGCCACTTTTAGCTCGAAGCTCATTGCGCATTTTAGTCTGGAACTGATAGACATTAATCGGCAATTCTTTATAACTAGCCAGATTTTGCCGCACCATATCCACCAAAGCCTCCTCGTGCGACCAAGCCAAGCCAACTTCAGTGTCATCCTTTAGCTTAGACTTAAACCAGACATCAACAATTTCATCATCCCATCGAGTAGTTTCTTCCCAGATCTGCCGTGGCTGCAAGCTTGTCATAATCATTTCTTGACCACCAACCGCATTCATTTCTTCCCGGACAATTTGCTTAATCTTTTCCAAAACCCGCAACCCCAACGGGGTATAGGCATACACTCCCGCCATCACTTTATAAATAAACCCGGCCTTAGTTAACAGTTGGGCATTAATAGCAACTTCATCCCTAGGAACATTACGAGTGGTTTTTCCAAATAATTGGCTGTATTTCATCAGGCTGATTATATCCTATCTGAAAGCTGGTGTCATGACTTATTGAAACAGAAAGTGTTCATCAGGCACCCGAAACCACCAAAAATGGCGACAGTGCCTGATGAAAAAGTGGAGCGAGAGTTATGAAGCGATAGCTGGATCATCCCGATACAAGCGATGAAGATTTTCCAAACCAGCTTCAATTTCCGTAGCCAACTTCGGACTCACCTGTTGGCAGATGGCCCGAATTGATGCCTGGATGTTTAGCGACTGTACGAGCTCATATGAAGCCTCGGTTTCTAACCTCATCAGGTATTTGCGAACCGTAGCCAAATCGCGCTTGGCTTGGGCAACCAGTACCCGAAAGTCACTCCAGGTGGGACCAACTTCCAAAGCATAGGAAAGCTGTTTCTGCAGCAACCGGAATTGTATCCCAAAATACTGCCGTTTACGTTGGAGCCTCCGTTGATCTTCTGCTTCCTCTCGCGATAGCAGATTGACAATCGGGTCGATACCTTCGATCTTGTAGATACTACTCGTCATCACCACACGTCCTCTCTTGTCATCTACTCTCTTCCGTCGGCCAAGACGATGAATCCTGTCCGTAGTAAGGACTTAGTGTAACATACAAAATAACGTGGTCAAGCGTGTAGCGGAGGGTTAGACTAATTTACTAATATCCGAAATGGTAATGAGCAGGATCAGTCCCAGTAGAACCAGCATCCCAATAGTATTTACCCAGCTTCTTTTCTTGATTGTCCCGCACCAAAATGATGTCATGTCGACTTTTTTGCAGTGGTCGACCGTACAGAGTCATATCTCTACGCCTTTCGCTCTTCTGTTTCAAAATTGGCACCAAGAATGTAGTCTGTTGGTTTAAGTAAAGAGAAAGGGAGTGCTCATCTCTGAACACTCCCTTAGTTACATATTGCTGCAAGTTGATGTGGACTACAATGGGTTGCTGAGCAGCTGGACCAGCTCTTGCTTAGCGGCTGCTTGTTGGTCTAATAGCATCTGCACCTGGGCCCACTTTTCTGCTCCTGCAAGAGCTTTAACCAGCTGGCGCTGAGTCTCCAACTTTTCCCGTATACCAAAGAAGGCGGAACGGGTGGCTGGATGCCCTCGGTAACCCTGGATGAGGTAATTTAATTTTTCCACAGCACTGGATAGGTTGCCTTCAGCTCCCGCCCAATCTCCCCCAATTACGCTGGTTCGTGACCGGCCTATAAATTCGACCGTGTACCGGAACAGTGTGGCGGACATCTTAACCCGTGGAGCTTGCTGCTGGGTTGCTTGAAGATCTCGAATCGTCCGACGCAGCACCGTGTTGATACGCTTGACCATTTCGGCATGGGCGTTATCGGTCATTGCGGTATAAGTCACACTGGTTCCAGTCCGTTGTAGCGATCCAGAAATTTCGGCTAAATGCTCGCCAATAATCTCACGAACTTTATTGCCAGGCGTAAAATCATACATCTTGTCTCGCCTCCACTCAAGCTACGTCTGATAAGTCGACAGATTATACCTCTAAAATGCTTGCCTGTCAAAGAATTAAACTAAGTGCTAGGTCGAGATTGGAAAACTTACTTATACTAAAAACAGCAATGAGGGTGAAGAGTGACGTGTTATCTCTCTGATAATTCTACTTCAATAGAGTAATTGTTCTGAGAGAGTTTCCAAATCGGCGATGAAGGAACTAGAGTAGTTTACTAATATCAGAAACAGTAATCAGGGCAATCAGGCCCAGTAGAACCAGCATCCCGATAGTATTTACCCAACGCTCCACAGTTGGGTTAGCCTTGCGTCGGGTAATGGCTTCGTAGAGCACAAACACTAACCGCCCGCCATCCAGAGCTGGGAAAGGCAAAACATTTACCACTGCCAAGTTAACACTAATAATGCCCGTAAAGAACAATACCGGAATCCAACCCAACTCTCGAGCCTGGCCAATAATACCAGCGATACCCACTGGCCCAGCTAAATCAGCTGGCGCCGTCCCCGTACTCACCAAGCCACCAACCATCCCTCCCAGGCTAGCTAAGATTTGCCAGGAAAAGTTAAGCGCCTCCTTAATTCCTTCCCACCATGCCTGGTAAATTGGATATTTCTCCGTGCTTGCCACATAAATATCCCCGCCACCAATGGTAATACCCATAGCCCCCTCGCCAGCTGGTGGATTTTGACGTGGGGTTATTGTAAGCTCTTGTCGCTGGCCACTTTGGTCTTCAACCGTAATGGTTACGGGGCGACCAGCTTCTTCGGCAACTTCGTGGGCGAATCCATTGTCAATTTGATCGTACGGTTGCCCATTTAAGGCAACGATAGTCTGACCTTGCTTAAATCCAGCGGCTTGAGCAGGTGAGTCCTGGGCCACCTTGCTAACCACCGGTGTCGCCGCAAACTGGGGTAAACCGACCGTAAACACAATCGTAAAAATAACAATACCCACCAATAAATTTACCGCCACACCAGCCAAGAGTACCGCCGACCGGGCCAATTTAGATTTGGACATAAACGTCCGGCTTTCATCTGCCTGAGTCGCGTTATCATGGCCATCCTGGACAGAAACACCATCGGGTGATTCACCATGCATCCGGACAAACCCCCCAATCGGTAGCAAATTTATAGTGTATTCTGTTTCACCACGCTTTGTACCCCAAATTTTAGGTGGTAAGCCAATCCCAAATTCTTCCACCTTAATTCCAGCCTTGCGCGCCACAAAAAAATGACCGGCCTCATGGGCAAGGACTAAAACGGTCAAAATAACTAAGAAAATAATAATTGTCAGGAAAGTGTCCATATGGGTTAACGAAATCCGAGTTGAAAGTTGTCATGCTGAACTCGTTTCAGCATCTTATTGTATCGGAAGGCAAATCTAGAAACAAGCTCAAGATGACGCCTTATGTTAAATCTTAAGTAAATCTTGCTCTTTAGTCTTGGCTTCGGTGTCAATCTGACGGTTGGTCTTCTCTACCACCTCTTGCACACGTTTCTCATAGCCCAACTGCTCATCTTGGCTAATGTCTCCGCCCTCCTTGGCTCGCTTAAGCTGGGTAAACGCATCTTGACGAATAGTGCGAACACTAATTTTAGCGTCCTCAGCTTTTTTACCAACCAATTTAACCAAATCTTGACGCCCTTCTTGAGTTAAAGGTGGTAATGGCACTCGAATCACCGCGCCCTCAACCACAGGATTAAAGTGAAAATCTGAAGTCCGGAGTGAATTTGCAATACTCCCCGCTATGGTTGCGTCCCAAGGCTGTACCACCAGCAATGACGATTCTGGAGCTGTAATCGAAGCCACCTCTTGCAATTTCATCTGGCTGCCGTAAGCTTCAACGGACATATTTTCAATTAAACTCGGCGCCGCCCGGCCAGTACGAATACTGGCTAGCTCTCGCTCAAAAGCTTCTAAAGCCTGTTGCATCTTTTGTTTAGTTTGTTGGATGATTTGTTCGCTCATATGTTGGTTGAGAAGTTATGGTTTTTAGTTCTTAGCTGACAGAGAAAATATAGCCCCTTGTTGTTCGTTGATGATTATCTCATATCTTCGATTTCAGATAAAGGGCTACAGAAGCAAAATAAACTCTCTGCAGATTATCACTTCGGAAAAGTTAAGCTTTATCAGAGTTAATTGATAACAGTCTTCTGAGGCAAAACACTATTAGCTCGCAAAATGAGTCCTCGGAGGAGCTGTGCACTGCCTCCGAGGTTGTTAATCCATCAACTTACTTCTGTGCATACCACAAGGGGATGCTACCTCAATTCGACTTTAATATCGTCAAGGCTCACATCAAGAGCTTGGCTTAAAATTGGCACGATCTGATCAGCTATCGATTGACCATCAGCCAACCAGCGTTTAGTGAGAATTGCTTCATGCTCATAAACGCTAATATGCGCCATGCCGGGAATACTAGCAATCTGCTCAAGTAGCTTGGCGGGAACACTGCTACTACGCAGATAGCCTAACACATTCTTTGCGTCATCAGGTGATGCACCAAAGGCTGGTATTCCAGGCTCGGTCAACGCAACTACCGATTTGACCATAAGTCGTCCGTCTTCCGTGCAAACGACTTCAACTAAGGGAGAATCATTTACTGTGTTCACTCTCACTCTCCTTCTCTCTAGCCTGGCGACTCTCAACGTTCCCTAGAATATAGCACAACGGTCGATTCAACAAAAACAATCTTTAACACCTCGGGGGTGTTTATCTCAGTACACCATTTTCCCAGTACCAACAAATAATGGTCAAACCTTCCATGCACCCAGCTCGCCCTATACCAAAAACACCTCAGCTATTTGCTGAGGTGTTTTTACCTAATATTTATTTCTCTACGCCTTATATCAACTACCTAACTCGTAGCGAGTAAACCGACCAATCACAATATTCTCACCCAGTTTGGCAATTGCGCCCTTCACCAGATCAGAAATCTTGTGGCTGGGATCTTTAATAAATTCCTGTTCTAGTAGCTCCTCAACATTCTCTGCCCCGATAGCAGCAACTTGCATAGCCACATCTTTAGCTAAAGTCTGAAAATCTTCAGTTTTAGCCACAAAGTCAGTTTCGCAATTAACTTCAACCAACGCTCCAATTCGGCCATTATGAATGTAAGCTTCAATGAGCCCTTGCCCAGTTTCGCGATCACCTTTTTTAGCCGCTGAAGCCAGACCTTTTTGCTTCAACCAGGCTTCGGCCTTAGCCATGTCGCCATCGGACTCTTCTAGCGCCTGTTTAACATCCATAACGCCAGCCCGGGTCTTTTCTCGTAGTTCTTTAATAAGTTCGGTATTAACTGCCATTGGTGTGTATCCTTTCTGACGTTACTTACTTAACTGCTTTTGCAGTGGCCTTCTTGGTCTTCGTCGCTGGCTCTTTCTTGGCCGCATCATCAGCCTTGCTCTTAGTTTTAGCCTCACTGTCCGCACTTGCTTCAGATTCAGAGGTCGTAACTTCGGCTTCTTCAGTCTTTGCTTGCTTATCCTTAGCCAAAGCCTTTCCCTCTTCTACCGCGTTAGCAATATGAGTGACAAACATTTTAATAGCTTTAATCGCGTCATCGTTACCGGGAATTGGGTAATCGATTAAGGTAGGGTCGCAGTTAGTATCAACAATCGCAACCACTGGAATTCCCATTTGGCGAGCTTCCAACACCGCGATATCTTCCTTATGCGGGTCAACGATGAATAACGCTTGGGGCAGCTGACGCAATTCTGCTACTCCACCTAATAACCGCTGTAGTCGGTTAATTTCGTGATCAATAATCGCCTGCTCTTTTTTAGTAAACTTCTTCAGTTCACCAGCCTCACGTTGGGCCTTCAACGACTCCAGTTTACGCAGCGATTGCTTCATGGAATCAAAATTGGTTAGGAGTCCCCCTAGCCAACGCTCAGTAATATACATCGCTCCAACCCGCTTGGCTTCTTCCGATACAATATGTCGGGCTTGCTTTTTAGAGCCAACAAAAACAATAGTGCCATTGTTTGCGGCGATATTCTTAACAAAATTGTAAGCCTCTTCCAGCATTGGGGCTGTTTGGGCCAAATCAATCACGTGAACACCATTACGAGCCGTAAAAATATACGGCTTCATTTTGGGATTCCACCGCTTTGATTGGTGCCCAAAATGTACGCCTGCTTCCAGCAGGTCCTTCATAGAAATAGAATGCGGCATAAAATAACCTCCTTTGGTTGTAACCGGACTTTAGTCCGCCGCCACTCCAGGAGTAAAAGTTGAAATCCGAACGATCGAAATTCGAAACTCAGGAGATCCTGTATTGGAGTGTGAGTATTCAGCTTGGTTTCAAGCCATCGGGAATATAGCACAATTAACACCGTCATCGCAACCAGACGTATCCGCCAACCCAACGTTAAGTAAATCTGCCCCATAATAAATTAATTATATAATATATTATATAATTAATTTACAGAGTTAAATAGAACCTTGCACCAACCCTATTCATCCGCTAATTCAAATCTAGGTTAACACCTCGGAGGTGGTTATCTCATGACACCTCGGGATTATTGAAGTCTATGTTTGATTAACTTATACCTCGTTGCCATGAAATGAGGCCCAAAAGACTCTGGGGTTGGGGGTATAATAGGATGCATGGTTGAATCAGGACAGTATCTTCACAAAATCAAAATTGTAATAGTGGCTCTCATGAGCGTCGCACTTCTGGCCACTGCTGTTTACATCTACCAACAATCGCATCAAGCCGCCATGCCCCAAGTCCCAGCCGCGGTTACTCAGGTTGATCCAATCGACCAGCATCTTGAGCAGCTCTCAACTCGACAGAAGTTAGCCTCATTGTTGATGTTTCATGTATCAGGAACCAATCCACAACCGATAGCTACGTTTATCCACGATTATCACCCCGGAGGGATCATTGTAATGGGAGACAATCTCACCACCAACCTAACTCAAGTCAAGGCCTTAACTCACGCCATGCAAGCGGAGGCAAAGCCGTTTCCTATATTTATTGCCATTGATGAAGAAGGCTGCCTAGTAAAACGATTACCGCAAGATACCTATCCGTGCGCCAAAGATTTAGGTTCACAACCTGTTTCTGCTACAGAACAAGCCTTTAACCAGCGCAGTCAACTATTACAAAACGCTGGGATTAACCTTAATTTTGGCATTGTAGCCGACATAACTGCCAATCCCGAGTCTTTCATTTACCCACGTGTTTTTGGCTCCGACCCCAACCAGGTAGGCAAACGGGTAGCTGCTGCCGTAAAAGCCTCACAGCCGACTGTCTTAGCTACTATCAAGCACTTCCCCGGCCATGGCCAAACCACCGCTGACTCACACCAATCCATTCCACGAATCACAAGTACCAAGCAGGACTGGCAAAATCATGCTGCTATCCCCTTCAAGGCTGGCATTAAAGCCAAGGCAGATGCAGTCATGATAAGTCATCTGACCTATACTCAAATTGATGCCCAGCCAGCCTCATTGTCTCCTAAATGGCACGATATCTTAAGACAAGAGTTAGGCTTTAATGGCTTAATTGTCACCGACGATCTCATTATGCTGCAGCAATCCGGAGAGGCCGCATATCAAAATGTGGTATCTAATGTGATTGCTTCAATCAACGCCGGTAACAATATCACTCTACTCGTCAATGACCATAGGGCCAATGAGCAACCGCAAACGCAAATTAACGTAGATACATTACTCGATAGTCTGGTCACAGCAGTAGAAACGGGCAAAATCAGCCAATCAACCCTACGACATTTAGCATACCAAAACTTACAATGGCGCAGTAAATTAACAAGCAATTCAGATTAGCCAACCTCAAAATCCTCAGGTTCGGCCAGCTAAATCACCATCTTCACCATTAAGGGGTGAGTTATGGAATCTCGGGTAATCCAGACTCAAACACCTCTCACTCAGCAGGCTAAATATCAAGCGACTCATCAGAAATCTCATCTGAATAATGCAAGAGCAAAAGGTGGTCTCCAAGAGATTTTATAGAGCAATCTTGAATAAAAAATCCCCAACCACACCTGTACGTGGGGCTGGGGGTAAAACGCGAGTGGCTAAGCAACGACTGGGAGGGGGCAATTGAGATTGGCATCATGCTCTTCCCAGGAGCAACCACAGTTACATTGGACCGTATTCCTCCAATCAACAAGGCTAGACGTCACTGCGCCAAGTGAACCAGCTGCCGTTTTGGCGTTATGCTGATAGTAGGTCGCAACTCCATCCTTAAGAACTTGAATGGCTTGGCGTAGCTGCTGTTGTCGAATAAGAGGATCGGTTATTCGTGCCGCACGATCGGTAGTAAAAACTTCAACTACCCACTGTCCAGCCGCTATATCGAGCGAGCAATAAACCGCATGTGCCTGAGGGGAGTTGAGCGGCAAATACATATCCACTTGCCCCCAATGCTGATCCAGCCTGGCTAAAGTGCCCTCAGTTACCAGGCGAAAAACCAAATTCTGGTTAAGGACAGCCGCATATCTCTGTAGCAATTGCCAATGACGATACTCGGCTACCGATAGGTTCGCTCGATAAGCTTCCATCTCAATCTCCTTACCAAATCTCCACGGGTATGCAAGTATCTTAGTAGCCAGCTGAGATAGTTGTCAATTCAATCGCTATCTAGTTTTACCAGCTTGGGGTTGGTTCACGACCGTAATGCCGATTATCAGCCACAGACCCAAGTGAGTATTTAACAGCTGATGAGACGAGGTGGTAGAAGCTGGCAAAGATAGGCAGACTAGCCAAACCACACTGTGGATAACACTGCCTATAAAAAGCGTACAGCAGCCAAGTCGGCTTGCCAGCGACTAAGCCTAGTTTTAAAAACGCCCCGACAATTAACTGCCGGGGCAATGTGCCTACCATTGAGAATTTAACAACTAAGGCACAGTTAGTAGATCCAGTAATCTTTGATAGTTTGGCCAAGTTTCATTGCTTCCTCCTCGCGCAGCGCCAGCCTGAAAGGTTTACTGGCTGAGTTACCCTCAATCTTCAGAATCACCCAGGATTCGTCGGATCCCTCTTTAGTCGAGACGATTAATCCGGTAGTCGGCACTGCATCACTAAAGATGACGAAGATTTTTGAATAATCCGAGTCAACTCGCATCGACATATCAAGCAAACCCTCAGCTAGCCGCTCAGGGTAACCTTGCAAACTCAGATGTCTGCCATCCTCATCCTTGGGTGCCAAAAATTGCAGCAACATACCCGTTGGCCCAACGAGTACCCTGCATTCGTGATTCGACCGCCGCACATGATTCACCAGAAGCATTTCTTAATCCTTTCTGTCCATCCAACCACTCTGGTGGGATAGAGAGAATTGCGCCGAATAGCCGTCAGTTACGAATACGCGCCATATAGTACGTTACCCCATACAACTTTGTCAATTAAATTAGGGAGGATCTAAATGCGTGCTACTCAGCAAGTCTCAGCTCCTTTTCTTGGTAGTCTTTGGCCTAGCTTTACGCTTAGCTACCTTCTTTGGAGTTACAGCCTTAGTTTTCTGCTTCTTCGCTGAAGTTTTAGCAGTTACTGCTGGTGCCACCGCCTTGCGCCGAAAGCGCCCCTTACCCACAGGGGCTTCCTCCAGCATTTTTTCAGCTTGCTGGGCAGTAATAGATTTGGGGTCAAGCTCTTTAGGAATTTTAACATTCTTGGTCCCATCGGAAATATATGGGCCAAATCGACCATTCAAAACCTGGATTGGGCCAAAAGTATTAATATGCTTTTCAGCTTCTTTTTGTAGCTTTTCAGCATACAGCCGTCGTGCCTCATCCAAAGTAATTGTAAACGGATCTAACGGTTTAATTGATACAAATAATTTACCAACCTGAATATAGGGGCCAAATCGGCCAATATTGGCTTTAATCTCTTGGCCATCTTCGGTTTGTCCCACCAGACGAGGCAAGGTAAACATGGCCAACGCCTGCTCCAAGGTAACCGTTTCAATCTTGGCCCCTTCCGGCATAGGAGCAAAATCTGGCTTGGTCTCCTCAGAATCAGACTGTTCACCTTTTTGCAGCATGGCACCGTAACGGCCATAACGGGCAAAAATGGGCAAGCCAGACTTGGGATCTTTACCCAACAGTCGAGCTTGAGACGCCTCCGCCCGGCTAATATCGGCGCTCTTAAGCACCAGTTTATGGAAGGGATTGTAAAAATGATTTAAGACTTGAACTCGACTCTTACTTCCTTCGGCAATATCATCCAAATATGTCTCCACCGTTTTAGTAAAATCATAATCCATGACTTCTTCGAAATACTTGGTTAAAAAATCTGTTACGACAATACCGGTATCGGTTGGTATTAATTTATTGCTATCTTTGCCGTATATAATCGTTTCTTCAGCAACTGCAACCTGTCCTTTCTCCAAACTTAGCTTGCCCAACTGGCGTTCCTCACCCATAACATCGCCCCGCTCCACATAGCCGCGGGCTTGAATGGTGCTAATAGTGCTGGCATAAGTACTTGGCCGACCAATGCCTTCTTCCTCCAGTTTTTTGACCAAGGAGGCCTCAGTATAACGAGCAGGCCCTCGCGACAGCGTCTCCAAAGCTTGCGCATTTTCCAGGGTCAACAAATCTCCAACCTGCAATGGCGGTAACAATACATCATCTCCACTACGGCCATACACTTTAAGAAAACCATCGAACAGCACAATTTCCCCTTTTGCCTCTAGCATCTCCTGAGGTTTTTGGCTGGGACTAATGGTAATTGTGGTTCGTTCAAGTTGTGCTGGCGCCATTTGACTAGCTAAAGTTCGACGCCAAATCAAACCATACAGTTTTCGCTGCTGTTCATCGGCGCCAGCCGACTCGACAGTAATAGTAGTTGGCCGAATTGCCTCGTGGGCCTCTTGGGCACCAGCCGATTTGGTAGTAAAAGTTCTCAATTGATGGTATGCGGCGCCAAATTGTTTAGTAATGTAATCAGTCATCGCTGCCAAAGACAGTGTAGACAAATTGACCGAATCGGTACGCATGTAGGTAATATGCCCCGCTTCATACAATCGTTGAGCTAACTGCATCGTCATTCGCGGAGAATAGCCAAGCTTATTACTAGCCTCCTGCTGCAATGTACTCGTAGTAAATGGCGCTGAGGGGTTTCTCGTGCCTGGTTTCTTAATAACCCCATCAACCCTAAAATTGCTTTCAATAAACGCTTCCAGGGCCGCTTGCGCGCTGCTACGGGTATGTTTCTTGGGTGATTCGGCTGGTAGTTGGCCCTGGTCTGGCAAACGAAAAGTAGCCGTTAATTTAAAATGTGATTCTGGGGTAAACTGTTCCAACTCCCGCTCACGTTCAACAATCAAGCGCACAGCTACCGATTGAACTCGGCCTGCGCTCAACTGGGGTCGAACCTTGCGCCATAAAACCGGACTTAGCTCAAAACCAACCAAATAATCCAGAGCTTGCCGAGCTTGTTGGGCTTCAACTAAATCGGTATCTATATCCCGCGGTTCAGCCACCGCCTGCTCTAAGGCTGTTTGGGTAATTTCGTGAAAAACAATCCGTCGCGTCTTCTTCGAGTTTAATTTGAGTACCTCGGCCAAATGCCAGGCAATTGCTTCGCCTTCACGATCTTCATCAGAGGCTAACCAGACTGTATCAGCTGAGGCAACCAACTTCTTCAACTGGCTAACAACTTTTTTCTTATCCGTTGTCACCTCAAAAATTGGGGCAAATTGTTTCTCTACCTTAATACTCCCCTCTTTACTCGGCAAAGCCCGGATATGCCCCATACTACTAACCACTTGGAAGTCTTTACCTAAATATTTTTCAATAGTTTTAGCTTTCGCTGGACTTTCAACAATCACAAGATTCTTCATAAAATGACAAATTTCTGTATGCTGGTTAACTCTTTTAATTCTTTAAATATTCACCCATAGCTAATTGTTTAACCAAGCCTTTAATTTCTAACATCGACAAGCTGCTCACAACTTCCGCTGCTGGACGGGCCGCACCACGAATTAATTCGTCAATATGCTGCGGGCCAGACTGCAACTGGTCAAGTAAGGCTTTCTCAGAGGCAGTAACGGGAATGGCTGTTGGGTGGTTTTGATGTTGAGGGGCATTGGCTGCCACCATCGTATCTACTATATCAGCAGCGTCAACTACTAGTCTGGCCCCATTTTGAATTAATTGGTGTGGACCAACAGAACCAAGATAGTGGATTGACCCCGGCACAGCCCCAACCTGTCGGCCATAGCGCAATCCAGCTTCAGCCGTTAGTAACGACCCACTCTTAGCCCGAGCTTCAGTAACAATAACCACCCGACTCAAGCCAGCAATAATCTTATTCCGTGCCGGAAATGTAAACGACTGCGCCTGAGTACCAAGAGGAAACTGGCTCATAAGCACCCCTTGATCCAAAACCTGCTCCGCCAAATCCTTATGCTCTGGAGGATACACACAATCTAACCCACTACCCCACACCGCGATGGTTCGCCCACCTAATTCAATAGCTGTTCGATGAGCTACAGCATCCACCCCCTTTGCCATTCCACTCACAATCGTATAGCCAGCATCAACCAGCTGATGCGTTAATCTCTGGGTAACTTCAATACCATAATGACTAGGGTGTCGCGAGCCAACAATCCCAACAGTTTGGATATCATCGGGCTTCAACTGGCCCTTAATATACAAGATGGGAGAAATATCAGGGATATCTTGTAAGAGTAATGGATAGGCGGAGTGGCTAAGGGTCAAAACCTGGGCGCCAAAACTGGCAACCTTCTCTAACTCGAAACAGGCCGAGTCTAGGCAGGCTTGCGCCATAGACTGTGGAGCACCTAACTCCTCCCACAACAACCGAATATCACCAACTTCTTTCCATTTCCGTCGCAACCCGACTGGTCCTAACCTAGGAAGCATACGCAACGCTAACCAGTAAACAGCCTCATCAAAATTCTGCATAAATCCGAGTATAAAGGATGTCGTCAATCATTTTTAGCTGTGGATGGTGCAGGCAAAATTTCCCGGTGGTACCATTCTAAAATTTGGTTAGCCACTTCTGCCGCGTTACTCGACGTACCACCACCTTCCAGCAGAATAGTGAAGCTAATCTGTGGCACGTCATAAGGAGCATAGCCAGTTACCCAGCTATGAGTTCCGTATTGGTCTGGAATATCTCGGTTTCCAAACTCTGCCGTTCCGGTCTTAGCCGCCACCTGCATTGGATTGTTTCGCAAAGGGAAGACAATGCCGTCAGTTACTCCTGCCCGCATCCCCTGTCTCGCCACCTCCAAACCCTGGTGGTTGGCAATATGAGGATTAATAACCTGAGGCTGAAATTCTTTAACTATTCGACCAGAAGCATCTTGAATCTTGGTCACGATTTGCGGCTTAATCAGGACACCGTCATTGGCGATCGCCGAAGTCATGGCATTAATCTGTAGTGGAGTAGCTAAAAGATAGCTCTGGCCAATCGCAAGCTGATAGGTATTTCCCACATACCAGCCAGGATCATCCGGAAATTGCTGAGCTTTCCACGCTGGATTAGGGGCTAAACCCTTAGCTTCACCTGGTAAGTCTATCCCTGTCCGCGATCCTAAGCCTGCTTGGGTAAAGTACTTGTAAAGCGCATCTACCCCCATGCCCTGCTGCTGCTCAAATCCGCCCCCAATCTTGTAAAAGAATGTATCCGTGGATTGGGCAATCGCTTCAACAGCTGTAATATTCCCCGGCCCAGACCTACCCAACCAGTACGTCCAATCAGCAAAAGTCGATCCTCCCCGTTCAATAATATTAGGCGAATAGACAATGGTATCTGGCGTAATAACTCCTTCCTCAATCGCCCCAGCCGCTACCAACGGTTTAACGGTACTTCCTGGAGGGTAAGTACCGGCAATGGCCCGGTTAAATAATGGCTTCAGCCGGTCTTGAAGCAGACTAGTGTATGCCTGGGCATCAATACCTCTGGCAAACAGGTTATTATCGTATCCCGGCGCACTCACTAAGCTAATTAACTGGCCCGTTTGAGGATCTTGAAAAACCGCGGCTGCACCATTAGTGTGGTAGGTCTCTATCGCCTTCACCAATGTCTCATAAACATACTGTTGCAACCGAGCATCAATCGCCATGGTTAGGTTATCTCCCACCTGTGGCGCAATCTCATTCTGGCTAAATTGAATTTGGCCCCGAGCATTCACTTGGGAGAAGGTTTTACCAATTACTCCATGGAGGAATGCTTCGTATTGTTGTTCAAGGCCGGCTTGGCCAATAGCTTCTCCCAAGTGATATTCCGACAACTCAGGTTGCTGCTGATCTTGCTGGCTCATTACACCCGTATAACCAAGTACATTACCCAAAGCCGAATCAAAAGGGTAACTACGCCGTAAATCTTGTTCAATGGATATACCTGGCAGCCGATCTTGGGCTGAAAGTAAAGCTATTTCAGTGTCACGATCAATATTTTTCTTAATTGGCACCGGCAGAAACGGCTCAGCTTGAGCTTGGTTAAACACAGTATGTATATCTGCTTCGGTAAGATTAAGCACATCAGCTAGCTGCCGAGCAATTGCTTGCCGATGATCTTCTTCTACAGGGAGCGCGGCATAGGTAACGGCAACCGAGAATGATGGCTCATTTCTCGCCACAACCAACCCATAACGATCATAAATAATACCCCGAGGAGCAGGAATAACTTTTAGCGCTAAGCTATTATTTTCTGAACTAGCCAAGTTCTGGTCTCCCTCTACAATCTGTAGCTGCCATAGTCTGCCAGCCAGAAACAAGAGTAAGAGTGCGCTAGCACAGGCAACCGGTGCAACCCGCCACCGCCAATGAACAGGCGGTGTTTCTCGGTCAGAGTGTTGCAACTTTTTAACCACCCTGCGCCGGGATTTTAGTTGTTTCTCTGGAATATGTTGCAAATGACTAGAGAACAGTGGGCCAAAATTCATAAATGAGCCGCCTCTCGATGAGATAGAAACCACGCTGCGCTCCCCGAGATTCCAACAACCCAACCCGTTCTCATTAATGATACCCATAGTACATACCCAAAATCAGTACCAAGTTGGCGCTCTGCCACCAATAGATACCATGGTTGAATTAAGGCTGCAATCGATAGCACCCCCACTCCTAACCAAACGTTCTTTCCGTACCGAGGGTGAATGAGTAGTTGGGCCATAATCCAGGCAACCAACAGGTAATACAAGCTGTTAACGCCAAAATAGCCAGCACTCTGCAGGTCAATAACCAGCCCTCCTAAAAAGCCCAGCCAAGGCAACAAGTTCCGGTCAATGTTAATCTGCATCAACGAAAGGGCAATTAAGGTTAAAGGTATTGTCACTCCGGCTACTGCCAACCAGGGCTGAAACCAACTCTCGCACAATGCTACAAGCACCATCAAGATAAATAGGGTTATTTGCATAGTAGAATTACTCTCTCTGCATCCATGCATTCAATCTTATTACTCAACAATAAAAATCGTCTCTAACTCAGCAATACTCCATGGTATAACAATACTTGCCGATTGAAACACTTGCTGGTCAGAAGCAGCAACCTCTCCAACCGTACCTACAACAATATCAGCCGGGTAGGTTCCTCCTTCGCCAGAGGTAAGGATAGTATCTCCTTTTACTAGTCGCTCATCAGGTAGCACCTGGTCAATCCGAGCCGTTAAGTTAAAGTTAGCCTTCACCACACCTTTAGTAACGCCACCTTCATGCCTAATCACAACTGGAATCACAGAACTCGAGGTTTGAGGTAGCGCAATAATGCTGCTATGTTCTTGTACCTGCGCCACTTTACCAACCAGCACCTGATCGACCAAGGCAATCTGACCAACTTCAATGCCGTCAGACGAGCCAGAAGTGATGAGTAAATATTTTTCGCTTCCACGTTCAATAACTCCTGCCGATTTTGTTACTTTCAAAGATTGGTCTACTTTTTTACCCAGCTTTAATTGTTGTCGCAAGGCTTCATTCTCCCTTTCTACTGCTTCTAATTTAGCCAGCTTGGCCAATAATTTATTTCGCTCTTGCGCTAGTTGCTCTTGACCCTGGGACAGCTGGCGTACATCGCCAATCCATGACCAATACTCCCCCACCTGTCTTACCACATCAACCGCTGTTGCCCGAATTGGCATAGTTGCAGTAGTCAACCAGCCCGGGCCAAAAGGTAGGAAAATAACCAATCCCAGCAGTAAGATTGCTAAAATGGGAATTAACGTGTTGGTCTTGAGCGTTTTCATGTAATCTTTTTACGGACAGGCAGGGCTAGTCGTTTGAGTAATGGAGGATCATCCAGTAGTTTAGCGGTACCATTAATTACAGCATGTAGCGGATTTGGAGCTATTTGCGCCTTCATCCCCAAGTGCTGGCCAAAATAGACATCAATACCAGGCATAAGCGCCCCACCTCCAGCTAGCGTAAGACCCGACTCAGTAATATCAGCAGCAAGCTCTGGTGGAGTTTCCTCAAGCAGCTCCTGCAGAATCACCGCCATTTGACTCAAGATCGGCTCCAAAGCTACTTGAACTTCTTCACCGGTTATCCTAACCGCCCGTGGCAGTCCACTCACTAAATCTCGCCCCCTCAGCATTGTCGACCGCAACTGTTTTTGTTTAGCCGCCTGGCCAATTTCAATTTTAATTATTTCAGCGCTTTGTTCGCCAATCAAGATTTGATGGGTGTCTCGAGCAAAGTTTATAATAGCTTGGTCCATTTCCCAACCAGCAACCGGCACCGATCGGTTGACGACTAGCCCATCTAATGACGCTACAGCCATCTCTGTCGTCCCACCACCAATATCAACGAGCAGTCGACCTTGAGCTTCGCCAGTCAACAGTCCACTCCCTATAGCTGAAGCCATCGATTCATCCACTAAATATACTTCTCGGGCTCCTGCCTTACGGGCCGCATCCACCACGGCTCGGCGTTCAACTTCGGTCACCAAAGATGGTACACCAATAATAATCCGTGGGCGAGGTAGCTTCGTCCAGTGGCCATGTTGTTGGTGAAATTGGTCAAGTAACGCACTAATCAAGCTTTGTGTAGCTTCAAAGTCAGCAATCACCCCATTGGCCACCGGCTGGATCGTCCGAATATTCTCTGGTGTCCGCCCAATCATCTTTTTGGCCTGGCTCCCCACTGCTATCGTGGCCTTAGTTTTACGATTCTGAGCTACGACCGTCGGCTCATTATTTACAATACCCCGACCTTTAACATATATCACCGTATTGGCGGTACCTAAATCCATACCAATATCAAACGTTACCAGATTAAAAATTGGGTTTAAAAGCATGATCTACAAATCTATAACTATAGTAAATTTAATAGTCACCACGACTGCGGTTGTTTTTCCCGAGAGAAGAGCTAAGGTCCTAGCGCAATCATCTTAGCATTGCCGCATCTTTGACGCAATGGAGTCTGATTGCTATGATGAGAAGTGAGGTAAAGGTAGTCAATCTGCCTCCATGCTATGCTCTCAATCACGCTTGTCATTATAGATATTCTGATTATTTTAGGCTTAATCGCACTCGCGATTGGCCCGAGACGAGTGGTAAATCATCTACGACAAATCCATCTAGTAACTTTCCTAAAAACCAGAGTTGGTTAACGGCTAGGGTTGAGTTTCTTAAATCAGCATGCTATTTTACTAGGCGGATTTAGTCTACTTATATGAAATTACCTCAGATTGTCACTGTACCCCACCCATTGCTACGTCAAACGCTTCAGCCGATTACTCAATTCGATGCTGCATTAGCCGAGTTAGCCAAAACCATGATCGCCGTCATGCACCAAGCTGATGGAGTTGGGTTAGCTGCCAACCAGATAGCCATAGACGCGCAAATCTTTGTCTATGGCATAGCCGAGCCATTTGAAATACGAGGCAAGCAGCATCCCGCCATACCATCTCAGGCCGTTGTCAATCCTAAGATCACAGTGATAGACGAGTCATTCGAAGTCATGGAAGAAGGTTGTCTATCAATCCCTAATATATGGGGGCCAGTCGCTAGACCATTCGGCATCACATTGCACGGTCAAGATGTTCATGGCCAGCCTCTTACCAAAGAGTTATACGGCTACGAAGCCCGGGTGGTTCAACACGAAGTCGATCACCTCAATGGCAAGCTTTTCTTGGACTACATTACAGATCCCACCAAATTACACCGTGGCAACACATAGGAGAGTTTGCTAATGAGCCTACGCGTAGCCTTCTTCGGCACTCCAGCTTTTTCAGTGCCCATCCTAGAGGTAATTGCTAATCAAAACTCCATCGCTGTTGTCGTTAGTCAACCCGATAAACCGGCCGGTAAAGGTCAACAAATGCTTCCATCCGCCGTCTCAACGTATGCCCGTGAGCACCACTTTCCATTACTTAATCCTCCTAAATTAAGTAATGACGATTTTAAACAACAAGTGATGGCTATAGATATAGATGTTGTCGTTGTGGTAGCGTACGGCAAAATTTTGCCACAGTGGCTATTAGATTTACCGAGGTTGGGAGCTATAAATATTCACGCCTCACTTCTCCCTCAATACCGTGGTGCATCACCCATCGCCGCCAGCATTCTTAATGGTGATAGCCAGACTGGTGTAAGTTATATCATCATGGACAGCAAAATGGATGAAGGAGACGTAATCTTTCAAAGTAAGTTAGATATTAATAATCAAGAAACTACAGTATCTTTAGCTAACAAACTATCACTTAAAGCATCGCAAGAGATCAATACTGTATTGCAATTGTATGCTGAAAGCAAGTTGAAACCAGTTCCCCAGGACCACTCTCTTGCTACCTATTGCCACATGTTAACCAAGCAAGATGGCCGTATAGACCTTTACAATCCGCCGCAAAACGTAGAGCGGATGATACGTGCCTACCACCCCTGGCCGGGTGTATGGGGCTTATTTAAAGGCAAACGCATTAAACTGCTACCTCATGGCAAAGTGCAAATGGAAGGTAAAAGGTTGACTTCGATCGCTGACTTCAAGCTAGGGCATCCCGACTTTCCACTTGAACTCTAATGAGCAAGGGGCAAAATAAAAAATGACCGTTCTCGGTCAGCGAGCCGCGATGCGGCGGTACGTCTTATTCTAACCAGCCCAAATCCTGAAGGGCTTGGCATTCATCACAAAGCTCTTTGGGAGGGTGAAGGAACCAGCCTTCATTTTTAAACATCAGATAGACCTTCACAGCTGATGCAATAATAATACATCGGTGATCCAGCCGGAAGACAGCTGTTATCAATCTTGGTCTTGCCGTGATTAGCCTCCCGTCGTTCTGTGAGCGCCTTCAACGCCTCTACCTTGCCTCGAGTGGTCGCTAGCTGCTGATGGGGGTTACCATCTCATCTACTCCTGCACGTAATTAAACCATTCGGGTCTCTCAAATATATTATCACCAGTGTCAATAACTCTAATCTGAAATGGTTGCACACACGAAAAAAGACCTCACTTAAGCAAGGTCTTTCACTATCATCACAGTATTAAACAAAAAATTAACTGGTAGCTTTTTTCTTGGCAGCAGCCTTCTTAGCCTTTGGAGTAGCTTTTTTAGGGGTAACGTCCAGCTTCTTAACTGGAACTTCAGCCTCAGCTTTTTCTGGCTTCTGGTTCTCCGGAAGGTCTTTCCACCGTTGCACCAAACCTTTACGCTTCAAGGTTTTTAAATCATCAGCACAAACCCGAACCGTCATTTTGCTAGTTCCAGAATGAACCAATCGTACGGTACGCAGGTTGGGCTGCTGGCGCTTTTTAGTTTTGTTGTGAGCGTGGCTAACATTAAAACCAACCAATGGGCCGCGGCCACAAATATCGCAGGTATATGCCATAAAATTTCTCTTTATCTACCCTTCGGGAGACATGGTATACTAGTGTTTCAGTGTTCAACCAATATAGATTGAGCACGAAACGATGCTTACTATACCAGAATCCTTCCCGGTGTGCAAGACTGAGTAATAGTTTGTGTCGTTGGTCATGATCAAGTGCCTATGCCAGTTGAACTATTAGCCTACCTTGTTTCATTTGCAGTTTTAATAGTGAGTGTAATTCTACACGAAATTGCCCATGGCTTTGTGGCTTATCGCTGTGGCGACATGACTGCTAAGCTCGATGGGCGCTTAACCCTTAACCCTATCCCACACATAGACCCGATTGGCACGATCTTACTCCCCTTAATTTTGCGGCTCGTTGGCTCCCCAGTGGCTTTTGGTTGGGCCAAGCCAGTCCCGGTAAACTATCGCAATCTTCGCGGTGGAGAGCGGGATTACTTTTGGGTATCATTTGCCGGAGTGGCCGTAAACTTTAGCCTGGCTATTATCGGCGGCGCCATATTTAGATTGGGTCTGGAGTTAGGGCTAACCGCTGGCAGCTGGGTACTATTTATTGCCCAAAGCCTCGTCGTCTACAATATTTTACTTGCCCTATTTAACCTGGTACCAATCCCGCCCTTAGATGGGTCAAGGTTGTTGAGGACCATCTTGCCCCCTGAACACAAAGCTATGCTCGATCAGATAGAGCCATACGGATTTATGCTGGTATTTGTCTTCCTCTGGCTGTTTCAAGATCGATTAGCCAGCAGTGTCTTTAGCATTGCCCGATTTATAACCGGAGCCTAAGTAATTGCTTTGGTTGTATGAATAGTAATAATTTGATACAATCTGGAGCGCTGAGGCACGGTATTGCCGTGCCAGTAGTTGGTAGTTAGTAGTTGGTAGTTAGTAATTCTGGGCATTGTCTTCTTGTTCTGCCGATCTCCTATCTTCCATCTCCTACCTCCTATAATGCTGAGGTAGCTCAGTGGCAGAGCACTTCCATGGTAAGGAAGGGGTCGCGAGTTCAATCCTCGCCCTCAGCTCCAAGAAGAAGCAAGGCTTCTTCAGCGGTAAGTGGCAAGTTGTAAGTTAAAAAGATAAAATTAGAATATTGAAATCCGAAACAAGCTCGAAATAAGAAATCTGAAAGTTGCACTAGTGTTTTTATTGTTTGGCTTTTGTTTCGAATTTCGTTATTTTGAATCTTTCTAATTTGTGCGCAAGCACACCCCTGCAGGGCTGGCGGAGCGGTCAATCGCATCAGACTGTAAATCTGACGGCTTAACGGCCTACGGAGGTTCGAATCCTTCGCCCTGCACCAGAGTTATGATCTTGCTTCTCTTCCCTATACCGCATTACACGGATTCAGGCTGACTTAGCTCAGTTGGTTAGAGCAGCTGTTTTGTAAACAGCAGGTCGGGGGTTCGAATCCCTCAGTCAGCTCCAAGAAGAAGCTTCGCTTCTTCAGTGGTAAGTTAAAAGTAAAATACTGATATTGAAATATTGAGAAGCTATCCAGCGTTGCAGTTTCTCTGAGAGGAATTATTGTTATGGCCAAGAAAACCAGTCGGATAATTGTCATTCTGTCCAGCCCAGACGGAAAACAAACCTACACCACCACCAAGAACCGACGCAACACCGAAGGGAAGTTAAAGCTTAAGAAATACTCCCCAGCCTTGCGACAGGTGGTTGAGTACTCCGAAACCAAAGTTAAAAAAGGTAAGTAAAAACGGGCATTGCTCGTTTTTACTGTCGGCTGTAGTTTGTCGGCTGTCGGCTGATTTATTAGAATCTTGTTATCACCTTGAGATGTATTTAGATGTACTAATACACTGATTGATGCACTGAGATTTTCACAGACAAATACCCTAGCTCTCTGATTCTATTGAATTAAATTAAAAGACTCCCCTAAAGGGTAGAATCTGATCCTGGCTTACTACCTTGCTCTGCGGTATTGGGATTAAGGTTTTGAGAAACTTATGTGGGTCTGCATTGGATCCTGAAACAAGTTCAGGATGACAGCAGTGGAGCGGAACTCAATTGTGATTGTTTTAATCAAGTTGTCGCGGTATACTTTTACAGATAAGATTGATATTGCAGGGATGCTTATTTAGAATTTCGGATTTAATATTTCTAATTTAATAGTTTTAGGGGCGTAGGCTAGTGGTAAACCGGTGGTCTCCAAAACCGCATTCGGGGGTTCGATCCCCTCCGCCCCTGCCAAATTGATCTGGTTGTAAGTTTTACTTGTAAGCAGGTCTTTTGCGTATGTGTGGAGTATGGATTGAACCCAATCGGGTTCGATAAGTAAGGAAGTCATTCTTGTAACTACGATTACAAGAATAAGCGCACTATATATAATCGCAGATATCCCCTCCGCCCCTGCCATTCGACTCGCTACACTCGCTCATGGCTATAGCCAGATAGTGGTATTAATTTACCATTATTCAATCCGTTTGGGTTGTGAGCGAGTCGAATGTCCTGAGTGAATGAAATGAATCGAAGGGCTGCCTATTTACATGCCCTGCTACGTTTATATACTAAGAAATCCACAAAATAAGCTGTACATTGGCCTGCCCTGGAACCCTGAAACGCGTCTTTCGCGGCATAACCAGGGTGATGGCGCTAGACATACAAGAGTGTATGGTAAATTTGAACTCGTTTACACAGAAGAATATCCCAACCTACATAAGGCAATGAAGCGTGAAAAGCAACTCAAGGGATAGTCTCGAGCTAAAAAGGAAGCCCTAATTGCAAGAGATATTGAACGATTGAAGCAGCTTTAACTTCACAGTTTATAGGTGAACATCACTTCGTCAGTCTCAACCGATGGAGTGCCACCTGTTGATTCATATAGCTTCATGGCAGGTAAATTAGAGCAATTGGTCAAGACAAACATCTCATCAGCACCAATCTCTCGAGCAATTTCCTTCAGTTCTTTAACCAAATCTCGCGCCACACCCATTCGTCTGAACTGCTCAGCTACTCCAATCTCATAGAAAAATAGCTCAGCCTTGCGATCTTCCATTCGCTGCAATCTATAGGCGCTCACCATGCCAGCAATATCCTCATCAATATAAGCCAAAATGAAAATATTATCTGGATTAGCAACAAAGTCTTGAGCGTTTTTTAAATCCCACCGGCCACTTTTGCCATCTGGTCGCCCCTGAACAAATACCCGGTCTAGACGAGCAATTAAATTGGGGCTTATATTAGTAATGCGTTCAATATGAATCATAAGTACACCCCCTCAACACCACATAGGTATAGCGGCAAATACCAAGAATCTAGGGTTTCTATCCGTGGATTATAGCAGCAACAGATGTGAGTCAGCACTACAGATTATTCTCAATACTCTTTATCCGTCGATTTAGCTCCGCCCAAGAATCTACACGCTGGGCAACATTGCCTTCTACAATGTGCCTGTTATACCCCCAAGAAAAAAGGAATCTGTGCGGCACCACCTCAACCAACGGCAGCAGCTTATCTAAATCGTCATCAACATAAATATCGTAACCCTGTAAGGCTTCAGCTTTTGAATTCCCATATCCCACACTAATAAACTTAATCTCAATGTCGGGGTTTTGCATATTCAACCATTCTCGAGCAATTAAGACTTCAGCTTCTCTCCTAGAAGTCACAATACAAACATCATGCTGCGTTGTAATGGCATTCAAATAGGTAAAAACTTCTAACACCGGCATCATCTGCAACCCATACTCACGACTCCCATAAATTAGCTTTTGCAGCTCCCTATATCGCTCTAACGTTAAGAGCCCTCGAGCAACAATTAGCTCCTTTTTAAAGCCCTCAGGAGGAATATGTACACCATACAGCTTTAAGGCTGCTTCCGATTTAAGCCGACTGCAGTCAGCAATAACTCCGTCAAAATCTAGGCCAATTTTCATAATTGCTTTTTAGAAAAGATGTAGTATAGTAAGCTAGGTTGAATTATAGCAGAGTGAACGGAGATAGACATGTTCGAACCGATTGGACTGGAGGATTTCGAGGGTCGAACTGGTATTGTGCCCAACTTTACCGCTCGAGCAACTAAAATTGTATCGTTACGTGATTTGACCCACGGGCTCATCACTTCAATACAAGTCATGCCCAAAGACTATCTCGACCAGTTGCTGCGAAGTGTAACCCTTGAAGGGAACAAGGAGTGCAGGCCTTTTGCTGAGTGCGAGATCAGCCTCGCCAGAATGGACCCGAATGAATTGGTTGTTGGCCAAACGTTTATTCAACGAGGCAAATACCAAGGGCTGCTAGAGGACTTTGGTAATCTTCTAGACGCCAGCTTTTGCGTTACCCGAGGTACCGCCAAGCGAAACGCAATGATAGTCTACGGTCAGACTCGAAATGGAGAGGAAGCGCTCGCCCACTATATACCTCCCATTATCGAGGTAACCAACGGGGCTCAGTTCTTACTAGATGGTGTTCATCGCAACTTCTTAGTTAAGCAGATTGGCACCAATATCGAAAGTGTGCTGCTAAAGGGCGTGAAGGCGCCATTGCCGTGCGAGACGGGTTGTTGGTCTGATATCAAAATCGTAGATACCAAACCACCGCGTGAACAACGCTACTACAACCTGCAACCAGATCTATTCCGCAACCTCAAGTGGATCGGAATCGACGGTTAACCAATACCCACCGTCCCATAAAACGGTGGGTATATACCTTTCTTTAACTACCCCCACAGCCGAATAAGCCAAGCCCAAACCAACAAAACACGCCAAAGCTATAAAAAACATACGTAAGTGTACGCGGTTATGCCACGACAAATCACCAGCCTGCTCTGTAGGCAAACATCATTTTACCCACATTTACCGCATTTTAAACGCATACCTACTATATAGACTGTTTAAATTAAATATCTCTGTTAGTACAAAAGTATTATATAATATATTATATAATACTTTTTAAAATAATTTTTCAAATAGATTCGAGACCTTAGAAATATTTTTACCAGCCTTAGGTGCATTGCTCTGTAAAAAGAGACTTCTCCCTCATCCATCGCCAATCTGGCAGAAAAGAATACATTCTAATTTTCCTCTTCAACTTAAATAGCAAATCACCACATCCCGCATCCTAAATCCTACATTCCAAATTCAATCTTCGCGACCTTCGACCGCCAATCTTCCACCCTCTCATCCCCTGCCCCAACCACTTGACGCTAAACCCTATCCGCTATACGCTACTTCCATATGATCGCTATTGGACATACCAGCGTAGGTGTAATTATTGGCGTAACAGCAACCCAACTGCTACCAGCCAGCATCCCCCTACCTGCCGCCGTAACAGCTGTGGGCCTGATTAGCCTAGCCTCCCACTACGTCATGGATCTCATTCCACACGGACACTACAATTTCAACAAGCAGCAGCTAACCAGCCAACAAAAGCTCTACTTTAGTCTCGACTTCATCCTGCCCATCTTCCTCATTACGATCTACCTTCTTAGCAGTTCAGGCTTTAGCCATCTAACCTGGCTGGTTGGCGCCGGGATCACCGGAGCCCAGTTACCCGATCTGCTCATGGGATTGCGCAGCAAGGAGCTACTACCTAATTGGAATTGGCTCAGGCGAGAAGCCCTCTATCATAGCCAAACTCACTGGCATAACCCTACCAATAAAGCCAAAGCCACCAACGAAGGCGGCCGAAGGCTAGGACTTTCTGATATCTGGCAAGTAGCCGTGCTGATAGGGGCAATCTATGTGTTGATTAGGGAGTTAGGGTGAGATGTCCACCGTCATTGCGAGGTGAAGCCGTGGCAATCTAGGCTGGGGACAGATGATTGCTTCCCCGCCAGGTGGCGGATCGCAAGACAGAGAAGGTGGATATTTAAAAATTGAACTATGAAGTTGATAAGCGATTCACGATAAATGGCTACCCAATTTCCCAATCTTCCTACCCACCCAACTATCTCCATTTTCCCCATAAGCCCAATCCTGGCAATTCAGCAATCTCGCAATCCTACTATCTGGCTATCTCGCCATCTACAGCTGCCCCCGGCGCAAAATCTCTTTTTCCACCTCAGCTCTGTCCTGACCATAGCGAGTACGAGATAATTGTTTAATGTGCTCAGCAGTCTCTTTATTACGGGGAACTGCCTGCATGGCTGGCCAGTCTGTAGCTAGCGAGAATGGTACGGTAGGTTGACCTTTAACCAGCAGGCGCAAGTAGGCATTGCCAATCGTGTTGTTAATCAGATCGCTCTCATCAAACACTGGTTCAAATTGTTGGGCAAGATAGCTAGCATCATCGGTGCCAATCCGGAATGAGGCCAGAGTACCCACGTTACCAAATACCGCATCTCTAATCTTCTGTTCAATTTGGCTAATAAACTGGTTGCCCACTGTCAAACTAAGATGGTATTTACGAGCTTCGGACAGAATTTGGGCAAAATCTTCAGTAGCAAAGTTTTGAAACTCATCTACATATAAGTAAAAGTCAGGCCGCTGATCTTCCACAACATCAGCTCTACTCATAGCTGCAATCAGCAATCGAGGAACTAATATCAAGCCTAAAAAGTTTGAATTCTCTTCACCAATTAAACCTTTAGACAGATTAACCAACAGAATCTTACGCTCGTCCATTACCTGCCGAAAGTCAAATGCGGAGTGGGGCTGCCCAATAATATTACGCATAGTAGAGTCAGTCACAAATCGGTCAAATTTCGAGACAAAGTAGCCCAACTTTTCCGACTTATGGAAATCGCTGGTATTAGCAATTTCATCGGTCCAATAGCGCTTCACCATCGGATCCTTAATTAACTCAATTTTTTGCTTTTGAAACTCCGGATCTGTTAATAATCGCATCACCTCAACCAAACTATTCCCCTCCTCTTCCATCGCCGTCAGCATCACATTCCGCACCGCCCGCTCTAACATCGGGCCCATAATACCGGTGTTATTGGGATCATATAATTTGTACAACAAGCCAATAAACGCATTCACAATTAAGTTACGTTGCTCAATCCGTGGTGCTTCCAAGATGTTTAATCCCAAAGGTCGCTCCAAGTCGGCCGGGTTAAAGTAAATAACATCATCCATTCGCTCTGGTGGAATCATTTGCAAGATATCTTCAACTGCATCTCCGTGAGGATCAATAAAGGCCACCCCATGCCCATTTTTAATATCCTGTTGGGCCATAAACTTAAGAAATTCCGACTTACCAGTACCAGTTTGACCAATAACATACATATGACGGCGGCGGTCATTATCGAGCATATGCACTGGTTTATCTAAACCGCGGAATTTACTTCTACCCAAGTACAATCCCTCGGTGGGCAAATTTTGGGGAGCTGCTGCCGTTCGCGACAATACCCGCTCAATATAAGGCGTCGTAACCTCCTTACTCGGAAAATGGTATAACGTAGCCAGTTCCTCGATGTTAAGCACCATTTTATGCCGAAAAAGCGGCATATACTTATAAACAAAGTCATTAACAAACCATTTTTTAAAATAGACTCTCGTCCTTTTTAGCCCACCTAAATGGGGTAAAGTGAACTGATCATACGCATTAATAATATTCTTAAGATTAGCTTTAGACCGGGCAGTGTTTGGTGCAACAGACATCAAGCGAATAGCCACATTAAATCCAACTTTGCTCGACTTCTGCTCCACTGCTGGTGGAATTGCCGGATCAATTTTCACCTTAGGCTTACCCGAGTCGTCAACATTATTCTCAAGGCCACTTAAAAAAGACCGAGCTTGTTGGCGCCAGCCATTACTGGCAGGAGAAATAATCATTTGAACTGCCACGGCCTCTTTTTCCGCCATTTTGCTAATAGCTGAAGTAATAGCATTGAGTGAGTCGGTTGGTAAATCTTTATAGCATTTAATTGGTAGATAATTCTTATCCGAAAATTTAAGCGCTGTATAGGCCATTTTCCCGCCTAACGAAAAAATATTTGGCTCATCAACTTCTAAAATATCTGCTCGGGGATAGGCTCCATGAATCTGCTTTTCAACAAACACCCGATACTCACTTTGAACCGAGACATAAAATTGTATGCTTTCATAGCTCGCCACAATTTCCAAACTAATACTGTCGTGAGCAGATAAAATACTCCAACCACTTTCATCACTTAACCCATGCAATGCGCCAAACATTTGCTCAGCTGCATCAATTTTTGTCTCATCATCATTTGGTAAGCGGACATGGAGCGTGATTTGGCGCAAAGACTGCCTGCGGCGCTTTTCCAGAACGTGGTGAGCCATCCACCACAGCAACCCTATTAGCAAACCAAGCGCGGTCATGAATAAAAGGATCAAAAATAGCAACTGAGTACTCAAGTTTAACCTACCTTCTGCTCCGGCTTAGGCATCATGGCTTGGCGCTTTTCCATAATCTCGGCCCCAAACCCAGCATCTTCAAGTCCATGTTTCTCAATCACTGCCGCCGAAGCCTGGCTAGCAAAGTGCTCATGAGGTACAGACGGGACCTGGGTCGGTTCAGGGGGGCTGCTATCAAATTCATTTTTAATTGATGAGGGATTTTCTTCCGCAGCCACGCTCGATTGCACCTCAGGCACATTCGTTGTCACCTCAGCACCACCTTGAGCCAGGGCTTCGGGGTCATTCATAGCTACCGCAAACTTTTCTTCCAGCGTCTTTGGCATCACCTCAGTTGCCGGCTGGTTAGGACGGCTATGCTCCACTTCCTGCGGAGCAAGGGGGGAAGGGTGCTCAACTCGATGTTCAGTTAGTATATCTCCCTCTACTGCTGTAGGCTCAATTAAACTTGGTGCTTCACCCATAGGTATATCCAACTCCTGTGACTCATCTACAATAGGTGGATTACTCTCTGGGATATAGGCAAAACTATTTCCAGGCTGGTCAGTTCCAATCTGGTCGGCTACTGGGATATGCGCTCCATGCTCACCTAAGTTAGACACGGCTTGGGTTACATGTTGTCGACGCTTGTCAAGATTCATGGGCAGAATTCCTATTATTTCACCAGTTATTTTACCACAAAGCAGGCAGGCGCAGAGCAACAATACTTTCACGCTCCATCTATCTACACCCCTCCAACTTCTCCGTGAAGAAGTCCACATACATATGAGACTCACCAGTCTTTCATATGCCTGCAGATTT
>CAZQWH010000012.1:0-34794 GCA_964597145.1 uncultured Candidatus Saccharibacteria bacterium
ATATACGGGCGTCTATACGTTTTTTGAGGGGTTGGGTTTGGGGTGTTAGGTGTTAGTACTTTCTATTGTCATTCTGGTATTGAATTTAGTTGCCGTATAAACTCTAGTGGGAATGACAGGAGGGAGGACGGGCAGGGAGGGATGCAGAAAATGAGGAGTTACTTGCGACGGCTCTTAGTTTGGATAGTGACATCTCTTGTATTTTTTGCCGCTACCACACCAACATGGGTCGTTACGTCCAAGCTTACTTTTATCGATGGCTGGTGCCGAAGCAACTTCTTTGCCATTTCGATTAACTGCTACCCCGGTGGTCAACTTGCTGATTATGGCTGGGTCTAGCCCCGTTTCTGATTGGGGGGTTAAGGCATCTGCCTGCAGAGTAGCCTCCACCGAGCCTGTTTCCAAATCCTGCTTGGTAGTCTGCATGTCGGGCATGGCTTGAGGCTGGACTAAATCAACTTTAAAGATTTGATGAGAAACTTCGTAGTCGATGCTGCCAATTAAGCGCTCAAATAGCCTAAATGCGTCATTTTTAAACTCAATCAACGGATCACGTTGTCCGTAGGCCTGAAGCCGGATCCCTGTCCGCAAATCGTCTATAACATCGATATGGTCCATCCATAGCCGATCGATAGTTGACAGCATAATTAAGTGGATAAGCAAACTAAATTGATCTTGCCCAACTACTTTTAACCGAGCGTCTACTGCCTGCCTAAACAATTGGTCAATCATTTGCTCCGCTTCGGCCGGGTTATCGGTCTTTTCTAGCTGTTTTTGTAATGAATTAGACTGAGCATCTTGCAGTGGTAGTATTGCTTCTACTTCTTTAACTATGGCTGCAGCATCCATGCCATGATCAACATTATTTGCCATAGCAATCGCTTGGGCCGAGCCAGCTAGCAACTCTTGCACATGCGCGAGCGTATCGAATGTGGCCAAGGCGTCATCCTTCTCCTGTCCACTCTGTTGTTGTTTCAACCCAGCCAAACTTTCGATGATGCGGCGGCGGCGGGCGTAAATAATTTCGCGCTGTTTATTAATTACGTCATCGTATTCCACCACATGTTTGCGAGTGTCGAAGTTAAAACCTTCGACTTTTACTTGAGAGCTTTCGATCGACCGGCTAACCATAGAATTTTCGATTGGCATATCATCGGGCACATTGAGTCGATCCATTAAGCCCGCAATACGCTCGCCACCAAATAAGCGCATTAAATCGTCATCCATGGCAACATAAAAGCGACTGGAGCCAGGATCACCTTGACGGCCAGCCCGTCCCCGGAGTTGGTTATCAATCCGTCGTGACTCATGGCGCTCGGTTCCAATTACATGTAATCCGCCTAACTCGGCCACACCTTGGCTGAGTTGAATATCTGTACCCCGGCCAGCCATGTTGGTGGCAATAGTAATAGCACCCTTTTCACCAGCCTTAGCTATAATTTCGGCCTCACGTTCATGATTTTTGGCATTTAAAACTTCGTGAGGAATCCGCTGCTTGGTTAACATGTTCGACAATAGTTCGTTTTTAGTTACCGAAGTGGTGCCGACTAGCACTGGCTGTCCCTGCTTATGACAGGCTATAATTTCGGCAATGATGGCTTGGTATTTGGCTGTTTGATTTTTGTAGACGAAATCTGATTCATCTTTGCGAATCATTGGTTTATTAGTTGGAATTACAACCACATCAAGCTTGTATAGCTTGGCAAACTCCTCGGCTTCAGTTTCGGCAGTGCCGGTCATACCAGATAACTTTTTATATAGCCGGAAGTAATTTTGAAAAGTAATAGTGGCCAACGTTTTCGATTCTTTTTGAATCTCTACCCCTTCTTTGGCTTCGATTGCTTGGTGCAACCCTTCGGAGTAGCGCCGACCAGGCATTAACCGACCGGTAAATTCATCGACAATCACTACCTCACCATCGCGAACCACGTAATCTCGATCCTTGAGATAGGCTAGTTCGGCCCGCAGAGCCTGGTCTAGGTGGTGTGTTAAAGCAAAATCATCGTAGATGTTTGGAACCCCTAACCATTTATCAAACTTATCGGATCCAGAATCGGTTAGCGAAGCGGATCGGCTTTTTTCATCGAGAACAACATCATTGGCTCCCAATTGCTTCACTAATTTGGCAAACCTTACGTACTGTTCGTTACTCTCTTGGGCTGGGGCTGAGATAATTAAAGGAGTCCTGGCTTCATCAATTAAAATTGAGTCGACCTCATCAACAATGGCATAACTCAGTGATCGTTGTACCATTTGGTCGAGGTCTTGGACCATGTTGTCGCGGAGGTAATCGAAGCCAAACTCATTGTTTGTACCGTAGGTAATATCGGCTGCATAGGCTTCGCGGCGGGTAACGGGGCGCAAATGGCGCAATCGCTCGTCGTCGTGTTTTTGATTACTAAATTCTGGATCGTATATGGCTGATAGATCATGGTCGATAACTGAGGTAGTTAGGCCTAGCATATGATAAATTGGACCATTCCATCCTGTACCAAGCTGGGCGAGGAATCCGTTTACCGTAACTAGGTGTGCGCCTTCACCAGATAAGGCGTTTAAATAGAGCGGGAGGGTGGCAACTAAGGTCTTGCCCTCACCCGTTTTCATTTCAGCAATTTTGCCTTGGTGGAGGACAATACCACCGACTAACTGCACGTCATAATGACGCTGCTTAATGGTTCGTTTGGCAGCCTCTCGCACTGTAGCAAATGCTTCTGGCAATAAGTCGTCTAGGCTTTCACCATCTTGGTAGCGTTGCTTAAATTGGGCGGTCTTTTTAGCTAGATCTTGATCTTTTAATTTGGAGAATTCTGGCTCGAGGGCGTTAATTGCGGCAACTAAGGGCTGAGCTTTTTGAACTTGTTTTTCATTTGTATCAAAAATCTTGAGTAATTGACCAAACATCTATACCTGCTTTCTGGCTGGCCACCATATATTGCTGACGGCAGCACTCCAGATTATATACCAGCGCCATAGATGAATCAAACGGCGGAATGAGTTGACCCGATGACTACTAGATGCTGAACCAAGTACAGTTGGCTGGATGAGAGGCAGAAGATGGTAATAAGTGTTGAATGGGATGGGTAAGCAAAAGAATGAAGGGCGAACACTCTCTGGTAGAGAGGCCGCCCACGAGAAGCCGTAGTATATTGTCGGAGCAGTAAGTGGGTGAACACCGAAAAACCGACGACCTGCCAAACCAAGGCACTGTCGATTCCTGAACCCCTGGGCGGTTGTCAAGCCGCGATTAACTTACTACGACAACCAAAGGAATGGTCCGCCGCCAAACCCTGGCATCAAAAACGCACAGAGCGCTTTGCTTTTTTGGCGAGCCCATGTTGAGGCTCGACTGGCTACGCCTCACTCGATATAGGCGTTATAACATTTTACCAAACTATTAGTCAATAGTATTACTATACTGTTATGCGAGCCACCAGGTATTAAGGTAATGGATTGAAAGCAAGGCGAAGAATATTGCAAAAGCGGCTAAGACTAAGCTGTAAACAATTTGATATTTCCCCCAATGTCCGAGTAATAAAAAGGCTGGGAAGGCGACGATGACATAGCGAATTGCCCCAACGGTGGTACCACTAGATAAGGAGAGCATGGTGACCGCGGCCGTAAATACGGCAAAGCTCCATAGTCGCTTCCAGGCTAATACTATGGCCAAAGCGATGCCAAAGACTGTAGCCAACCCGTCGTAGAGTGGGGCAATTCTGGTTGCGTTAAAGTCTAATAGATTAAACCCGCGCGCATAGTCTCGCCATAATGATTCAAAAATAGATACACTGACCTCTCTCCCCCATGCTTGCTGAGCCAACAGGAATTGAACTGGGGTGCCAATAATTGCCCACTGGTATGCCATATAGCCAGCTAAGGCCGCTGGAACTAAGAGTAGTGGCCAAGCTTTATGCCAGTTAGCGCGCCAGTTGTGTGAATGTGCCAGGTAAAACTCAATTGCTAAGCACGCCAGCATTACCACCCCCACCGAACGGGTAGCTGCGGCGGCGGCACCAAAGAGTCCAGCCCAGAGCCAATTGCGCTTTAAACCAAAGTAAAAGCTACCCGTTACCCAGAGCAGAAAGAAGCTCTCGGTGTAAACTGAAGCCAAAAAAATTGCTGAGGGAAAGAAAAGTAGTAGAAAAACAGCCCGCTTCCCCGTCTCCACCGTAAATAGTTGGCGGGAAATTTGTAGTAAGAAGTAAACCGCACCGATTAGACTGAGGGTGGTAATGACGAGTCCAGCCAGAATATAAATAGACAACTTGTCCCCTAGCAGCAACGTTGCCGGCCACGAGACGAGTTTGATGGCTAATGGGAATAAGGGGAAAAAGGCATACTGGATGATATCGTATCCGTGGTGGGCGATAGAAACATAATGGTGACCGTCATAGTTGTACCAAATTGTTAGCCAATACCAAGGATGGTTAATAGTGTCGGTGAGCGGGAAGCGATGCAAGGCGAAAACAGCATATACTTGCACTAGCAATCGCCATAGCATTACAACGCCTAGGCTAAAAAATAAATCCTGTCGATGTATATATTTCTGAATAAACGTTGTCAGATTATACATAGCTTGTTATCCTTCTGCTGCTATACGTTCTCCATTATTCAGCCCAAATTGACCTGATTGCGTAATATTGAGCCATGCACTGGTTAATCCAATGGGACGAATCGACCGAAACATCTTCTAAATCAAAGGTGTGGCCTAACCTTCCCACCGTTGCCGCACCAGCTTGACTTTGACCCAGATCTATTAGCCGACCCGATTGACGATCCCATGATGTCGCGTACTGCTGCAAGTCGGGCAGCTGCTGCATAGTGGTATCGACATGATATAGAGTTTGTGACATTAATACCTTAGTCCCTACCGCCATTAAAGCCAGTATGATAATTGGTCGAAGCAAGGACAAACTAAAGGCCTCTATGCTATTCACAGCTCGTGCCATTTGGTAGCCAATTAACAGTGTGGCGACTGACAAAGTAAATGGCATACTGGCTAAACTACGCGCCGCAGTTGGGTAGTGTTGTACATAATAGGATGGCGCCTGCACCAAGACGCATAATAAATAGGCAATCACCAGGATTGTTACAGATTGATACACAATGGTGGTAATATTTTCTTTTTGCGTTGATTTACTGCTTTGTTTCAGTGCCCAAGTAAAGAGGCAGGCTGAAATAATAAAGATGTAGATGTAGACGGCATATTGCCAATCGTTAATTAAATAGGTATTGGTGGCGTTAAGAGCATACTCTAGGGTTTGACTAATGGTGGGGTTGTCGGGAAAGGCTGCATCACGGACTGCATTGCCAGGGGCGACATACATAATTAAGGTTGAGAGTAATGATAGACAAATCCACGAGCCGATCACCACAATTTGAGTATAACCAAAGGACCTTTTTTGAAGTTGGGCTAGTACTACGCTAGCTAAAAATAAGCCGATCACCGCTAGCTGGAATACCGCATAGGTTTCGTTAAGACTAGCCGCCATAAAAAAGACCCCGCCAGCCGCAACTGCCCACCAAGCTTGTCGACTACGAAGATAGGCACGGAGGCTGGACTGCTGGTTGAGATTGTGGAGTGATTTGATAGCCATGCCAATTGCGACTGTTAGCAGAACTAAAGGGAGTGTATAGGTAATATTCCCTGTGAACCAATAAAAGGTTTGACCAGGATGGGGATTGGTTATGACGTATGTGATTAGAACAAGGCTACTTAAGCAATACGCTACGACATAACCTACCGCAATCCCGACCCGGCTTAATACCTGCATCAATGTCCAGCTTAGCGCAGCTAGCCAACCAATAATGGTTAATGTTGGTAATACCTGAGCTACCCAACCTCCCAAGGCCTCTAAGGCGGTAATACTGGCAGTAAAACTAAACCTGCCCGACCACGAATTGTACCAATGGAATTGGGCTCCCCACCACCCATGTTCCACCACTGAGCCCGCAGTACAAAAATCATCGGCTATATAGCGGACAAAAAATCCTTTAACGGCAAATGTGGCTAAAATGGGAGCTGTAATTACGAGGCCAATTACACTTAGGCTATTGAGTGGGTTGCGGAAGAATTTTAGTAACTTAGCTGCATCTGGAATCATCTCTAAAGATTATGGCAACTCTTCCCCATAAAGGCAAGCATGATCTATAGTGGGTTACTACTACCCTTTTTCTGTTACAATACCTCAGATGAGTACTTCTACCTATGTGCACAAATTTTTAGCCGAGGCCGGTTGCGGCTCTCGCCGAGGCATGATTGAAGCCATGAAGCAAGGCAAAGTGAAGGTTAATGGCAAAACTACCCAAGACCCCCGCTACATGATTGACCCAAATCGGGATGTGGTTAGCTTGGGCAAGAAAATTGTAACAGCCCCTGACCCCAAGATTTACCTCATGCTCTACAAGCCAACTGGAGTGATTACAACTAATAATGATCCTCAAGGCCGACCGACGGTATTTAGTTTAGTTCCCAAAGACTATAGCCGCTATCGCTTGTTTGCTGTGGGTAGGCTAGATGTTGATACTGAAGGTTTGCTGATCTTGACTAATGATGGCGAACTAACTAATAAACTGACTCATCCTAAATATGAACACGAAAAGGAATATGCGGTAACAATTGCTGCTGAATTAACCGATAAACAGATCCGAGAGGTTAAGCGCGGTATGGTGCTGGAAGATGGCCGGACGGCTCCGGCTAAAATTAGAGAGGCTTATTCTTCGCAACATATTACCTATCACTTAACAGTCCACGAGGGCAGAAAGCGGCAGATTAGGCGGATGTTTGAGCGGCTTGGTTATCGGGTCCTCAATTTAAAACGACTTAGAATTGGTCGGCTTCGCCTGGATAAAAAACTTAAGCCAGGGCAAATCCGACCACTAACTGTTGGTGAAGTAAAAGATCTGGCGGCAAAGACACGTAAGGGGTGAAGGGTGGGACTTTGGACTTTGGACTTTGGACTTTGGACTTTGGACTTTGGACTTTGGACTTTGGAAGGGATTCTATCGCTTCGCTGCGTTTCGTTCCAGAATGACGGGAAGGGTGTTGGGTGTTGGATGCGGGGTGCGGGATGCGGGATGCGGGATGCGGGATGCGGGGTGCGGGATGCGGGAGAAGGTAGTATATGTCATTGCGAAGGAGTGGGAGCGACTGTGGCAACCTGCCCGCCATGCTTACGCAGCTGTTGCAGGCGGGCCTTGGTGGATAGAGAAGATCGCCACGGCGTAGCCTCGCGATGACGGGAGGGGTTGTAGATCGTATATCGTATATCGTAGATGGGGGGCGGAGGTTGGTTATTGGGTTGGTATTTGTGATTTCGAGCTTGAGATTTGTTTCTCATTTCGAATTTTGTATTTTGAATTTTACTTTATACTGCCTATCTTCTTTACACTTCCTCATCCAAATCTTCATCATCAATACCCAGATCGTCTTCTAAATCGTCGTCGGCATCAAAATTGTTATCCTCATCCATTAATTCTTCATCGCTGGGGTCCAGCTGGCTGTCGTCGAGTTCTCTATTGTCTTCAACCTCGTTATTCATATAGTTAGTATCCACCATAGTCAGACTCACCCCCTTTTTATTGTTGTATTGATATGATGACATAAAGATTAGACGTAGTGAAATAGGCAAGCGCAGCGGCAATGCCACTACAGTAGTGAGTATGGAGTATTGCGTATGACGCATTGAGGATTTACGCCATTGCGAGGGAGCGTATATGACCGTGGCCTGCCCTGCCTACGACTCGCCATGACAACACTCAACTCCCAACATCCTACGCCCGACTGCAAAAGCAAAGCTATTGCACGGCTTGTCTATTGACTCTGTAGGTTAAAAGTGTAAGCTAAGCTTAACAATAGGAGGAGGTGAGCGCCATGGCTAAGCCAAACTTCTCTGAGGAACAATCTCATACCGGTCCACCCCAACCCAATAGGGACGACTTGCCTATTTTGGATCCGACCGAGAGTGGGGTGAAAGGTGGAGTGGTTGGTACAAATAACACGATCGAAGACGACCAGGGTCCACTATCCTTGGTCGATTTTTTATGGAAGCATCGGGATGATTAATTCGACGCTGTTACGTTAGAATACTGAATGCAGGGGGCTGAATACGGTTATTTAGCCAATTTGCTTTGAGGAAGCATGTGCGCATGAGTAGATTATGTCTTAAATTCGCCAGCGCAGGAATGATGATATTCTACCGTATTCCGCATCCTGTATCCCGTATTCTACTTCGTTAAAGACGCAAGTTTCCCCGGCGTTATCCGATCGGTACCCACCCAAGGTTGCAACACTTCGGGTACGAGCATGCTGCCATCTGGTTGTTGGAAGTTATCTAAGAGCGCTGCCACCATCCGCCCCAAAGCAACACCGGTGTTATTAACCGTGTGAACTAGCTCTCGAGACCCATCTTGGGTCAGATACTTAATGTTTAAACGACGAGCCTGGTAATCGGTGGCCCAGGTATCGGTCATGGTTTCCATAAATTCCTGGCTAGAAGGCATCCAGACTTCAACATCATATTGATCATGTGTAGCTAAGTAGCCGCAATCTCCGGTGCACTTATGAATAACTCGGTATGGCAGTTTTAGTTGCTGTAGTAACCATTCGTTATATCCCCGCAATTCTTCAAATATAGCGGGTGCGTCAGCCGGAGCACAAATCACGTCCATTTCTAATTTGTTAAATTGGTGGACTCGCTTGATTCCCCGAACATCTTTGCCCCACGATCCTACCTCGCTGCGAAAACAGGGAGTGACGGCGAACATTTTGAGTGGCAATTGCTCAGCAGAGAAGGTGCGGTCCATGCCAAAGGCAAATAAAGCTGGTTCACTAGAGCCGACGAGAAATAATTCTTGACCTTCTTCCACATTGTTGGTGTTGATTTGGTACACCTGATCACGGCCTTCTGGAAAATGACTCGTGCCAAATAATGCTGGCTCTTTAACCATTAGTGGCGGATCTATCCAGATAAATTGATGCTGCAATAATTCTTGGGATAAGTACTGGACGAGGGCATTTTCTAGTTGGACAGCTCCATCCATGAGATAGACAAACCTGCCACCTGCAACTTTAGCTCCCTGCTTAGCATCAATAACTCCCAAGTCTTCGCCGACTTCTAAATGGTGTTGGCCAGAAAACCCTAAGCTGGGCATAGATTGGGCGCTATGGTTGCCGATGCCAAGTTGCTCTCGGGCCAGGTAACCGCCTTGAGGAGTCCAAGCTACTACCTCGACGTTGTCTGCTTCGCCCGCACCAATTGGCATGCTAGGGGCCGAGGTGTTAGGTAGTAAGGCAGCCGCCTGTTTTAATTTAGTCTCCACCTCTGTCAACTCAGCTTGCTGTTGTTGAATATTTTGACTTAGGGCTCGAAGTTGAATAATTTTGGCTGGGTCTGGCTTTTGTTTTGAAGAAGCTTTTAGCTCTTGACGCTGACGGTCAATTTGGCCAATTAATTCCAACCGGCGATCGTCTAGTGCTAAAATTTCATCGACATTAGCCGTGGCTTGGCGATTGGCAATGTTTTGAGCAACTTCATCGCGATGTTGACGAACATATTTTAAATCAAGCATCAGAACTCCTGACCAGAACACTAATTGTTTCGAGTATATACAGCTTTATAAACAATAAGGCAAGGCTTACAACGACAGTTGCACCGTAGAAGGGGTCGCGGGTAATCCATAAGCCAACTAGTGCCAACACAATGACGAGTACCAATAAGGCATTGGCTAGTTGAAACAGGAACATTCGGGCATAATGGGCCAGACTCTGCCAAGTTGATAATTCGTTTAACCGTTTAACTGGCACTAATGGTAAATCTATGTCTGGAGCCACCTCCTTGTTAACAACAATTACTGGTACGACAAACGACTCATCAACTCCCACAACTCGTACATTCTCTGGATCCAAAAAGCTTGGGAGCCGATAATGGTTTTTCACTGCTCGTAATAAGTATTTGCCGGGTACCAATTTAAAGCCATACTTGCCCTCATGATTAGAGTAAGTTCTCATGAGCACTTTATTAGTAGAGGCGTCTAGTAATTCGCAAGCAACAAGAGGCAAGGGTCTGTTTACCTCTTGAACTAGACATTTTCCCCACATTGGGTAAGGCTTTAAGATGTGCAAGCCTTGCAGGATTGATCGTAGACTATGCCCTGGCAGCTCCCAATAGTAGCGCAATGGCAACCGGACTTCGAGTAATAGGGCGATGAAGGCCACGCACAGGGCGATAAGGATAAACGGTATTCCAATCTCCTGCATGTAGACAATAAAGGTTGGGCTTTCGAAATAATTTAAAACAGTATTCATGATTATTGACTTGACGTGCTTAATCTGCCGCTCGACTGCCTTGCCGCAGCCGATCTAATACAAACTGACGGTCTAGCGAGTGCAGCAACCAACCAGCCTTTGGCCCGCTAGAACGATTTAAAAATAGCATATAGATGGCCGCAAATGCATCCCGACTGGAGAGGTTTACTTCTTTGGCTGTTTGGTAGACGGTCTGCTGGAACTCTTCGGCTGATTCCACTTGAGTCAATTTTTGGGCCAAACCGCCAACATAGTCTCGTTGGGCCATAGTTAGCTCAATCTGAGGCAGAGTAGTTTGGATTTCAAACTTTTCTTCGGGGCTAGCGTACGTATCTAACCAAACCTGCGCCCATCTGGCTTTGGTTTTAATTACTTGCTGCTCAGCCCAACTCAGCGTGCTATTCAACACCGTTTCGGCTTCTTGAAGCAGTTCTACATTAGGCATCTGAATCCATTGGGCGATTGTTGAGAAACGAATGGTTTTGGTTACGGCGGTGTCGATTGGACGCAAGGTTGAAAGATGCCATAGTATCTGGGACGATTCATCGTCGAGTTGCTGCGATAAACGATCAAAGTCATCGAAGAGTTTTGGTACTACTTCAGTCATGGGGCGCATTTCAATCGCCACATTTGGCCGAGTTCGCAAATAGAAATATCGTACCAATGTGGCAGGCAGAGAGGCAAAAAAATCCTGCCCACTTACCCCCACCCCACTCGATGACGACATCTTTTTCCCTTCCCATAGTATAAATTCGTGAGGGACTTTGAGCGGGCTTGGCTGAGCAAATATTTGCTCACAAATTGTCCCCGATACATCGAAAGAGCTGCCTTTAGAAGCATGATCTTTGCCAGCCGCCTCTAAGGTTACCCCAAAATTAGCCCATTTTGCAGCCCATTCCACTCGCCACGGCATTTTCCCGTTACCGCTTAGTGGCGACATTTTACCCTCATGCCCACAGCCTGTGGCCCAGGCTACTAATTTAGGCTCACAGCGGTAACTTACTTGTTGACCATCCCAGCCCACTACTTTGGTTGTGCCAAGCTTGCCGCAGTTTTGGCAAATCACTTGGAAGGGGTACCAATCGCTACCTTTATCCGATCCTGAAACCTGCGCATAAATACGGCGGATAGAGTCGGCTTTGTCGAGCGCTAGCTTAATATAGGGATCAAAATCTCCCTGTTTGTACAACTCACTTGTTCGATAGTAACGCGGCTGGATATGGAGCAAATTTGCGAGGTCTTTGTAAATTTGGATAAAGTGATCGGCAAATGATTGCGCTTGGCTGTCTGGAGGAGGTGGAACCATAAACAGTGGTACGCCAAAATATTGGCTATGACTGTCTTTGAGATCGGCTGAAAGACCATCTACCACATCAAAATCATCGAAACCAAACTGGAAGATTGATTGACCACCCTGGGCTACTATCTGGCGATTTATGGCATCGTGAATAGTTGGTGATATTGGCGAGCCCATATGTACGAGTCCGCTCGGGGTAAAAGAATCGTTAAGCAGTTGTGGTTGGTTTAGATCTAGTTTTTGTACTATGTCTTCGGTCCAAAATTGACTCATGGGCGCAGTATACCGCAAACGTTCTTCTGAAGACAAGCAGTCATCTCTTGACGGGTAAGACCTAGGTGCATATACTTCAGCGACGTGATTGACGGCTTTTTCAAGGAGGAGCACCAATGTTCGCCGTTATATCAAACACTGTGTTGATTGGGGCAGGTGTGATGGTTGGATTACTGTTGTGGCAAATTTTTGGTATATGCGTTGAGGAAGCGCGGAACCAATGGCAGATGAAACGACGTAAATTATTCTACCATTATTTCCAATCTATTCCGGCGCAAGGGCCACCACTGAGAGAATCGCAAGCACAGGTCAGACTCATCTTACTCCAGTTGGCGGATGAGGTTCACCAGCACCATCGACGCTGGATTACCGATAGCGAAGTGGCTGCAGCCGATGCGCTAACCCAACTCCACGAGCAACATTTCTGCTTAGCCGAGAAGGAGTTTGCCAAAGCGCTGGCGCTGGCCCAAGAATTTGGGTTGGTTAAACGGTGCTATACAAGCTACCATCACTTTCTTGGGCCACAATTGGAGGAGGAAACCAGGCTGCTCGAGTTGAACCTTCAACCGCTGCGTAGCCTGAATTAACAAGCTGGCGGGTAATTGCTTAACAATCACCCGCCAGTACGCGCTTGTTTGCCAGGTTATTTTAGCGGCTTACGACACTTTTTCGATTCGGTAACTGACTTTTCCAACTGGGGCTTCAACCTCAACGGTTTCGCCAACCTTTTTACCCATCAGCGCTTGCCCAAGCGGCGAAGTGTGCGATAGCTTGGCATCGGCGGGATCAGCTTCTGGCTCACCCACAATCATAAACTGCTCTTCATCCCCGTCGATATGCACTACCACTGTCGAGCCTAAGCCAACTTCGCCTTTAGATCCAGCCTCTACCACCTTCGCCTGTTCTAAAATTGCCTCAAGCTCTTGAATGCGGCCTTCGACAAAAGACTGCTCAGCTCGGGCCTGATCGTAAAGAGAATTTTCACTTAAGTCACCCAGCGACCGAGCATTCTTAATTTTTTCTGTGACATCGGCCCGACGAACATTGATAAGCTCGTCTAACTCAGATTGGAGCTTAGACATTCCCTCTTTAGTCATTTCGATAGTTTTTTTTGTGGTCATAGATTACTACCTCTTTCCATAGTTTTTACCGGTGGCATCGGAGAAAATTGCCCAACAAAGTGTAGGCTTTCAATCGCCAAATTATAGGCGCAATTATGTTGCATGTCAATCTAGAATTAGCGATGTTGTCTCTATAGTATACAATGGAAAGAATGGTTTGCCTTGCTACCTACAATAATCGAGTTGATGCTGAGATGGGACAGGCTTTGCTCCGCTCGGCTGGCATTGCATCGTTTGTTACAGCCGATGACATGGGTGGACTATATCGGTTTCCCTTCTCCCTGACGGTCGCGGGCGGAGCACGATTGCTGGTGGCTGAATCTGATGCTGAGGCGGCCCGGGAAATTATTGACGCTCGTACCTTACCGGATTAAAGGGTGGAGAGGACTGTGCTGGCGCTGGAAGGCTTGGACTTCTCTTTACTATCTTGAGGCGCAGCTTGCCAAAAGGCTTTCCTCTCAACCACTACTTGGTAGGCCATAATATAGGTAGCTGCATTCCAGCTTTGATGCGCTACGCCCATTGGGCTACCTAACTCACCATGCAGGTATTCATTAAACTCCCAATTATTAAGGGCATTAGCCGCCGCTACCTTCGCTAGCTCAGCTTGAGCCTGATTCGCCTTCAAACCCATTGCCGCTACGTAAGCCACCCAGAAACTGCCAATAAATGGCCAAATTCCACCATTGTGATATTGATACGGTATATTTTGATTACGGGCAGCCATGCCCTCTTGCCACTCACTTTCACCCGGATATACTACTGGGTATAACGCTTTGCCAGGAAAGGGGTGGGATACGCCAACCGACCATAAATATTGCTCGATTGCTTGCTGCTGTCTTTGATTAGCTAGACCAACTAACATGGCTAATATATTGGCGAACATATCACAACGCCGGCCGTATGCACGACGAGATAAATAGCTAATATAATACGGTTGCTGGACTAAATCAGCCTTAGCCCAAGAAATTGCCCGCTCAAAGGCTTTATTAGTGGAGGGGTCTTGAGCAATCGTTTGCCCATCGTGATAGGGCCAAAATGCCTGGTTAAAGGCCTGGTGAACTTTTTCCCGGTACGTAGCATTGATTAGCCCACTTGAACCGTAGGCATTGCCATACTCTTGGACTACTTTGTACCACAGGGCATTGCTATAGAGTACGGCACCATGGTTTGGCATTTCATCGGCCCAGTCGGAACGCTGCCCTTGCATGATGAGGCCAACTTCGGCTACATCCTGATACCGCAACCACGTCAGTGAGTGTTCAATGTCGCCTTGCCATATCGTGGCTTTTTGGGGGTAAACCTGGACTAAGCGCAAGGCTGCCAGTACCCACCACAAGGTACTATCCACATTGCCTGGGTACCAAAAATCGCGATAATTATTACCCATATCTACCCGAAACGGAACTTGACCAAGAGCCGAGCGAGTCCGCCGCAGTGATTCTAGGGTGATTTCGGCGGTGACAGCTAACTCTGCATCGGTATGATCGAGTACACACATTGCGCATATCGAACTATCTCGACCAAATAACATACTGTAATCGGGCTTTTGCCGATTGGTTGGAGCGGCCTGGAACCCGTGTTGGGTTGTATTCTGCTTTAATAGCGAAATTGATTTTTGATAACAAGTTTGAATTAGGTCATCCATAGCATGGTTTTTACTGCTTGCCTCTTATTCTACGTGGCTGATGTACTAACCAGCAAGAGTAAATAAAGTCATAACTAAGTTCACTATTTTTGTTACAATACACTTAATAGAAGATTCTCGTTTCTCAGCCCAGGCCCACATTGACCGCTTGGTCGCATACTGGAATAATTGCGATTGAGCTTTAATTGCTGGAGTGTTTTAAAATTGAGTCACGAACGCTTTGACGCATGAGGTGGAACGCGCTATTAACTATTCTTCTATAATATTGTGCGTATTTTAGATTTTGAATTATAAATAAATATATATAAACAGTTAGGATATCTTATATGGCAGTAAAAAACCCTGATCAACGCGTTGGCGTTTTAGTTGATGTTTCCAATATGTACTACTCGGCTAAAAATTTGTATAACGGAGCTAAACTAGATTTTGGCCATGTCTTAAAAGAGGCGGTGGCCGATCGAAAATTAATCCGGGCCATTGCCTACGTGATTAAAGCCGATATCAAGGAAGAGCAGAGCTTTTTTGACGCTTTGGACCGGGCTGGATACGAGGTAAAAAGTAAGGATCTGCAGATCTTTGTTGGCGGTGCTAAAAAGGGTGATTGGGATGTTGGTATTTCGGTTGACGCGATTAAGTTGGCCGATAAATTAGACACGGTCATTCTAGTCTCTGGCGATGGTGATTATGAGCCTTTAATTAACTATCTCCAAGAAAATAAAGGTTGTTACGTAGAGGTATTTGCTTTTGGGCGGACCGCCTCTAACAAAATTATTGATAAGGCCGATGAGTTTCATGATTTAGAAGAGGATGCGGAGGCCAACTTAATTCAACCTCACCGCCGCACTCGACGACAATCGGATTCCCCGACTGGCAACAAACCAACCGGACCAAAGGTAGATGAAAATAAGCCAGCTCCTTCATCTCCTCCAAGTTCAACACCAGATGTTCCCACTATGCCAACATTCTTTTCGTCTACTGTAGGTAAAAAGTCGGACCAATCTACACCAGCTAATCCGGATGAAAATAAGGGGTAGGAAGGGTGGCGGTCATGGGTTTATTGGAGGATCGTTGACGGGATTCTATCTCTTCGCTACGCTTCGTTCCAGAATGACGATGGGTATTTCGTATTTCGTATTTCGTATGTAGATTTTTAGTTTATAGTTTGTAGTTTTTAGTTTTTGATTTGGTATTTATGATTTCGAGCTTGAGATTTGTTTCGAATTTCGAATTTCGTATTTCGTATTTAAGAAACCTGCATTCCGTATCCTGCATCCCGAATCCCTGCGACCTAAAAACTTTTACTTTCGCAGCTACAGGCCCGCCTCTGCCTCCTGACCACCATCTTCCAACTCCGCGTACACTAATAATCGCTTGGTGTTTTGACCAGGCGGGTCGCAGGTTTGCAAAATTAAAGTCGGTTGGTTGTACTTGGCGGTTAAGACTTCTATGTCTGTTGGGGCCACGATCTCTTTTTTATTAACCCGATAATTGAATCGCTGCTGTTTATAATACACAATAATTCGGTCGTTGGCTTCTAGCTTATGTAGCAAGGTAAAAGGGGCCCGATATCGACCGATTTCCCAAATATTGACCGTGGAGTGCCCAAAGAGATAGGTTAAACCGTTGGTGCCCGGATCGGCACTAAAATCAGCCTCGGCTACGGGAGTTTTTTCTAACACTGGTAAATAAATACTGGCTTGATAAGGATTTATGTTATTGGCCACCACTTCGTTAACCCCAATCTTTTCGATTACTAGGCCATAGTCTTTCGATTTCGGCTCTATAGTTTGGACTTTGTGATTCGTATCAGGTAAGGTGGGGTCGACCGTGCTATATATGCCTTGGTTTGTTTTCCACCAATACCACAACTCTTGGCTGATTTGCTGATAGTAACTTAAGCCAACCAGGACTAGTCCTAACACAATTAAGCCGATTGATAGCCAACGTGATGACACTAATGCACTCCCTGCGCCAACTAGTTTCTTCTTTAACTCCATTGCCCTAGTATACAAGCATTCACTGAACTTACCAACATTTGACATATATCCTATAGTATGTTAGAATGTTTGTATCTATCGTAAGTCAATCAACGAAAGGCAAGAACTATGCTGCCTCCGATTGAACATCTTTACGATATTAATAGTAGGGACGAAGCCGTGATTGGCTCTATCCTCTATACTGCAGCCTCATTGAGCTATGGCACTCTGATCGGCCTGTTTCTGAACCTTGCGTTCAACTGGCCGCTACTGATCACCGCGAGTATCATCGCGGGAATTTTCATCTTTCTTGGATCCCTGTACGCGGTTGATATTTACCGAGTCAGGGTTAAGAGCCAGGCTTCCTGGCTCACGCCCGGCGTCGAATGACGCCGGGTTTCTCGTTTTTTTCGATCATTGCAGATGCTTAAATCGCTAATTCTTACTGGTTTAATAACCTAAGCCGGTCTCTATCACGCAGTTGATAAGTTTTGTCTTAAATATTCAACTTGACTAATACCCTATAGTATTATATACTATAGCTATATTCGTTCCAAAGGGAGGTTGGTAATGTCCCGGATTGTCCGGATTGTGGCGATTATCCTGGTTATTACTTCGGCGTGGGGCTACATGGCTATCGCGTTTCTGGAAACCAATGGAATTGAAACGAATCTGCTGGCCAAGCTCACCATCTGTGGTTTGGTTGCAGCGTGCGTCGCGATTGTCGTCACTCAGACAGACAAGTTGCTGTGACACCCCTAATCGCGCTATTCTGTAAACCGGTCGACAACTGTTGGCCGGTTTTTCTTATTTTTTGAGCACTACCCCCTTTTTTAATAAGACAGCATCTATTACCACAACGATGGCAATAGATGTGAACTATTCTCAGAACATATTTCAACAAGTTGAAATATGTTCTATAATGACCTATACGATTGCTTGCTCGATCGTATTGCATTATGTCTAAAAAAACTGCCAAATCTTCACTTTTACATACGGTTAAAAAACTTGTTTATCCACATGAGCATAATAACCATCATCCTCATGCTATTCGACACCCGGCGCTGGCTGTGTATATTGCCCTACTATTAACTTTTAATCTAGGGTACAACATTTTTGTTGGGCAATCCACCCAAGTTTTGGGTTTTGCCACCTCAATTAGCCAGCAGGAAATTATTCGGCTGACTAATGTTGAGCGGGTTAAAGCCGGAGTTCCACCAGTGAGCGAGAACCCAAAACTAGACCAATCGGCACTGCTTAAGGCACAAAACATGTTTGCCGAGGACTATTGGGCTCACTATGCTCCCTCGGGCAAAAGCCCTTGGTACTGGTTTGATCAGGCTGGCTATGTATATACAATCGCTGGAGAAAATTTAGCTCGAGACTTTGATACTAGCCAAGGAGTGATTAATGGTTGGATGAATAGTCCATCACACCGAGAAAATATGCTGACTGCGGGGTATAAAGATATTGGCATTGCCGTATTAAATGGTGTCCTAGGAGGACATGAAACTACCTTGGTAGTGCAGCATTTTGGCGCTCCCGCAACCCTAGCCTCCCCACCGTCTGACTCCCAGCCACCAGCCACCCAAGGCTCGTTTAGCCCACCTGCTCCTACCCAACCGCCAACGGTTTCGACCGCTCCAACTGTCGAGGAGCAGTCTATTGCTCAATCGCAGCAGGCTCCCGAGCTTACTGGCGCAGCTGGAATTCCAACAGTTTCACCCAATGTTTTGGCTTCTTTGCCCTATCAATTGCTTAACCCGACACCTTTTACCACCTGGAGCATCCAGCAAGTGGTAGTACTTGGCTTCTTATTTGGATTAATGCTGCTGTTTGTATTTGATTTTGCGGTTGTGCACAAGAAATCGATTGTCCGACCTCACAGTCATTCACTACTTCACGCTGGGATGATGGCAGTCGCGATTGTGGTGGTGTTGTATAGCACTGTTGGAGGTGTATTGTGATATGACCCAATTACACCCTAAGATGAGCGTTAGCCATCGCCGTCATCTGATTATTCATTACCTGCTGCTCTTTTTTATCTTCTTGACTGGAGGGTTAACCCTTGTCTTAATAGACACCCCGTTCGTTCAAGACGCCATTCTGCTTAGTCTAGCTGCTATTTATATTTCTTGGGGATTGTGGCATCACCACGAGCATAGAACGCTCACAAGAGATGTGGTTATGGAGTATATTGGCGTGGCCGGGATTATCGTTTTAATTTACTTTTTGGCAACATGAGTCGGCAAAGACTTTCTCTTCTGATTTTTTGCTTAGTATTAATTATTAGTGCTGGACTGGCTCTATGGTGGCATTTTTGGCACCTACCACCTCAGACTTTACGTATTAACCACCAGCACTTCACAATTAGAACTGCTCAAACCGCAGACGAACAAATTCGTGGGCTGGCTGGAGTGCACCATCTTGAACCTAATGAAGGCATGCTATTTCTGCTCGATGGCCAACCCACGGCGTTTTGGATGAAAGGCATGTTGATTGACCTAGATATTATTTGGGTTAGAAACAATACCATAGTTGGGATTAACCATTCGGTTCCAGCACCAGAAGTTGGTACGCCAGACGCTTTGTTGCCCAATTATCCTTCGCCGGTGGCCAACCCCCAAGCAGTGCTAGAAATTGCCTCTGGTCAAGCCCAAGCGCAAGGTATTACGATTGGCGACTCTGTAATCTGGCGGGAATGACACGAAGTTTAAATGTCAAAGATTAAAAGTCACAACGACAACTCAAAACTAAAAACTTTGCATTTTTAACTGTAGCTTTACCTTTTCGCGCTTTCAGCTTTGACTTATGTCTTATAATCATCCCATGCATTCAGATATTTCACAGTCATCTGGCATTCTAATCATCAACAAGCCCACTGGTTGGACGAGTTTTGATGTAGTGGCTAAAGTTCGCCGTATCCTTGGAGTGAAGAAGGTGGGACATGCTGGCACGCTCGACCCAATGGCTACCGGAGTGCTGATTGTTCTGGTGGGTAAAGCTACTAAGTGGTCGGATCGGTTGTTGGTACAAGATAAACAATACCTCGCGCAAATCCAATTTGGACGTCAAACAGATACCGGAGATGTTGATGGCCAGATTATTATTGACCAACCTATTGCTTCTTTAACCAAAGCTGACGTGACGGCGGTATTGCCCCACCTAGAAGGCAACCGAGAGCAGATGGTGCCGGCATATGCGGCGGTAAAAGTGGGTGGTCAAAAGCTATACCAACTTGCCCGAGCCGGCAAACCCCTAGCCAACCGCCCTATCCGCCACATTACTATCCACCAACTTAAACTGCTCCAGTTTACTCCTGATATTCATTATCCAATGGCCACTATAGAAGTATATTGCTCTAAGGGGACCTATATTAGAGTATTAGCCGAAGAAATTGCTGCTCAACTTAATACCATTGCTCATTTAACTGCCCTGCAGCGCACTGCTAGTGGAGATTTTAGCCTCAATGAAGCAATTACTATCGAAGAGCTACAACAAGCTGTTCATCCTGAGCAGTATTTGCAGTCGTTACCCGTTTAATTGAGGAGGTCTTCGTCGATCGTCTATCACACATCAGGTGTAGGCTTCTAGCACCAACTACCAGCACGTCCTCGTTATTCATCAGAGACTGTGGTGGTTGGTGTGGGGTTTAGATTCCCGCTTTCTCTTCGACTCTGCTCAGAGTTTGGGGCGCGGGAATGACGGGGAAGGGTGGGTTTAGTCTTTAGTCTTATTTACCCCGATTATATCGGGGTTTAGGATTTTAAGTTTAGAATTTCGAATTTATTTTTTTACGGCATAGATTCCGGATCCAATTCAACTGGTGCTGACAGTTGAAGACCGGTCGGGGAGTGACGAGGAAAGATGCGGCTAATCTAATTATTGTATTAAGCTATCGATTGAATAATCGGCGACGAGGAGTTTTGGGCTGTGTGGTCTCGGGGACAGGTGAAGTTGTACTGGTGGATGTTGGAGCAGATTGTAAGACTTGTTCCAAGTTTTGGGTTAACTTCCGTGCTTCATCAACTGTCTTGTCATAGGCTTTCGTCCAATACTCGGCCCGCTTATCCTTGGATAAGTAGCCCTCGGGGTTTTGCCGATATTTGGCTTTAGCCTCATCACCAGCCTTGGTTATATCTTGCCAGACATCATTGTCAAAATTTTGCTTGGTCCTTTTAGTGATGAGAGTCATAATGTCGCCATTGTAGTGTTCTTTAAATGGCTTAAGTTTGGCTTTCATCTCTGGTGTACCTTCGGTCTCAATTTTCTGAGCCACTTCTTGCAAACGTGTAATTTCGATAGCTACATCAAACCGCTGGTCTAATGCAGCAAGCTCATCTAAATCTTGCTGGGTTAAATCGGTGGGAGTTTGGGTGTTGGTTGTATCCATATACTTATTCTCTTTCAAAGATATACTACTTTTAGACTACAATTCGTTATCGCCAAATCTAGAGAAGTACTTATTTCTTTGGACATGTGGATCAAACTTGACGAACTCTTGCGCCCAAGGATACTTTTTAAATAAATCTTCTAGCTTAGATTGCATTTTCTCAGCATTTTGGGCGTACTTTGTTTGAATCTCATTGGCTTTAGCCACTCCCTCGACTACTTCGGATGAATTGAGTTTTGCTTTCTCAATGGTCTGCAGTAACTTCTGGTATTCTTGGTTAATTCTCTTTTTGCGGGCTAGCACCTTTTCGGGCTCATCGCCATCCAATCCTGCAAATTGCTCATTAGCACGTAAGTGAGAGGCTTGCATTCGCTGCTCTAATTGCGCTTTAAACCCATTTAAATCGAGGAAGCCAGCAGTTTTAGGAACATTGGCTAAGGCTAAGCTATTCTGCGCGCTTGGTGGTAAATTTCTCCAACCAGCTTGAATATCGTTGGTTAATTGTTGATTCTGTTCTTCTTCAGCTTCAATTTCGGCTTGGATTCGCTCGTTCTCGACATTAGTTTCTGGTGTCGATTGCTCTGCCTGAGTTGGTACAGGAGTGGGAGCTTCCGGAGTCGGTTGTGGTTGCACCGGAACCGCCTCGTCTGTCTCTGGCTCGGTCTCGGCCGTATTTATTGGACCACCAGTCTTTGCTTCTGCAACCTCATAGGCCGTTCGAGCCGGGACACCCGATGTAGATGATGCAGCTGCGGGATTTAACGCGACAGATTTGCGATTCTTTCGAATGTAATCATACTTGGCTTCGAGCACGCGTTCACCTTCGGCCTGTAAGGTTGATTGCCAAAGTTCCGATTGTTGGCCTTTCATAGTTGCCAGGGCTGCCAAATACGGATTAATGGAATCTATATCAATTGGCCGGTCTGGGTTTTGGAGCTCTTGCAATAAGATAGAGGACATTCGCTCCTTGCTATTAGCGCTCAGGCCGGGAGTTGACATAAAGTTAATAATGTCAATGGTGTTTTTTTGAAATGCTTCTGGGTTATCGAGCAGGGAGTCGATGAGCTCACTCGACTTTTGAGCCGCTTCAATCGGATGCAAAGCTTCGGCAGCTATTACTTCGCCGACCTCTTGCATGGTAGATTCTTGCTCGTTAGTTACCGCTTCTTTCGGTGGAGCTGCCTCGGCTTGCTCGCTGCTTGGCTTCATGGTAGCCATAGCCTCCGCAAATTGAGCTTCTCTGATTGCGCGCGCCCGTTCTGCCACTTCTTGTGCAACCCCTTGGTGACCTCTATGTGGAGCTCTATAGGACCCTTGACGTGTTTGTCCGGCGGGCGATTGAGGTTCTTCTGGCTCTTCAGCAGTTTCCTGACTTCCTGTGGCATCATTAGTTTCGCTATCTTTAAAACCTGGATAATTGGGATGATCTGAGATATTTCTTACATTGTCGGTAGCAGTTTCAGTTTCAGGCTCAGCAGTGGATTCAGTTGTTGAACGCCAGGTATCGGCAACCTCTGGCATTACTGCTGGGTTAATTTCAGCCTCACCACTAAGCGCAGCAGTAATTGGTGGGCTACTGGCGCGAGTCCCTTGTTGCTGGTTATTCCACGCCTCAGCATCACGCTGTCTTTGCTCGTTAAAAGCATTTGCAGCTGCTTCGTGTTCGGGAGAAGATTGTTCGAAGTTGTTCATACTATCTCTAGAATAATGCCTACGCTCATCATCAGTCAAGCATTAAATTTTCGACATTCCTACAAGGCAAGTTTAGCCATGAAAGAATGATCGACCGTTATTGTTATTGTTGTTGTTCTTATTATCACTGGTCGAGCCCGATGCTGACTTAGCCGGGCCTTCGGCAATGTTCTTCTGGGCTTGCTCTATAAGCTTATGTAAGTCTTCTATCATTCGCTGACGTGATTCTTCGGCAGGCACATACTTCGCATATTGGGCGGTGCGCTCCACCACAAATCGGCGAGCGTCTCCACCGTAATCTCGCTGGAAAATACTAAACACACCAGTTTTAGGATCTTTATGCTTCGCATCTACTTGATCGTAGAGTACTTGAAATTGGTCGGCTTCGGGCGGCGCGGCTTCAATTTTGTCGATAAGTACTTGTAATTTATCTAGTTCGGCTTTAACTGGGTTTTGGCCATCTTTAGCTGGCTGAGATTTGAGATATTCTACATACGATTTTACGGTACCACCATGCTCGTAAATCGGATCGAATTCGGTGAATGCTTTACGAGTAGGCTTACTCATTTGGTCTAAGCTAAGCTGCAATTTATGGGTAATATCGGCAAATTCATCGACAGCTGGTGTTGCTTTGGCTTCCACTGTTGGAAGTGGTTTTGATTCTGTTTTAGTTTGAGACTCTGAAGGCTTTGCCTCTGGTTGTGGCTTCGATTCTGCTTTCTCGGGTTCAGGGGTAGGCAGTGGTTGAGATACTGCAGCTACTTGGGGTTTTGGTTCGGGCTTTGGCTCGGGGGTAGAAGTGGTTATGGGCTTACTTGTAGCTGGGTTGGCCGTCGTAGAGCCACTCGATTGTCCATTTAGCTTGTCTAGCTTAAAGGCTAAGACGCGGGCCAATTGATCTTCGAGCTTAGAATGGGATGCATCGCTGCCATCGAGAGAGTCTTTGATTTGGCCAATTATGACCATGGTCTTGTTTGTTGTATCGGGATTAATAGGAAAATCGGATTTCAAAATAAAGCCTATTTGTGAGCTAATAACTTTACGCAACGAACTTTCTGCGGGTAGTTGTTCGCCTAAATCGAATAAGGTTAGTAGCGTTTGATTGGCTTTTTCCGGCTTGTAATTATCTAATAGTGGGCCGAGCGCTGAGGCAATATCGGCGAAGTGTTTTGGGGCAGAATCACTCATAGATATAACTGTAACCTACTCATTAATAGCAGTCAAGCGTCTACTAACGCTAATTTATTCCATACATTTTAGTTGCCCACTTTCTTGCTTAATACCCTATAGTATGTTATCATAGACCTATTAGTGTAGTTGACCCGCTCAGCGAGAGTGCTCGGTTTACTGCAACACAATAAAGGTGGAAGCACATGAAAAAGGCGATTGTGGCGCTGCTTTTTGCTCTGATAACAGTCGGCAGCGTACAGACCGCTGTCGCGAGCAGTCGGATCGATAAGGGATGGGTTATTCTCAACCCAGATGCCCAATTCAGCTGCGACCAAGGGGAGGCTCGCGTCGTCCGCAACGACCAACTGGGGAGAGTCTGTTTTGTGGATGTTATAAGCTCCAACCAGGAGTTTGTCGTTTTCCCAACCGATTGCTCTCATGCCATTAGCGGACCTGTAGCTCTACGCCTCTCTGGAAAGGTGAAAGTGCAGGAATTTCGCCAAGGTAACGTGTCTGTTCGTACGATTGATTATGTTGAAGTGGTTGGTTTTGCTACCAATGGCCACCTCTACCACATCGATCGCCACTCCAGCTATCAATACGATGGCATAAGGATGGTTGGGGATACGCATATGCATGTCAGTCATCCCGTGCTGGACTACAATGTGTTCAGCCATACCAGCGACGGGGAATCGGTTTCTAATTCAATCTGCGGTGTTCCAATCGGATAACCGCAATTTAAGTACAGCCTTGGTTATTTATTAAGCCAAGATCTGTACTATGATCGTCGCGTATAAACAGTGTGCACCAAGCCTTAATCGGCACCCAAATGTCATTCGTGACTGGCGGGTGCCGCTTCTTTTTTCTTGACTACTTCCCACTCATCACCGATAATGCTTCCGTTATGATTACGGTTAAGGATATGTCCTTTGGCTATGCCACCCATAAGGTGCTTGAAGACTCCAGTTTTGTTATTCCAGCTGGCAGCAAGGTGGCGTTGGTGGGGCCAAATGGTGCAGGCAAGACTACGTTACTCAAGATTATTAGCGGACTAGAGGAAGCTGATGGCGGTCAGATTCAAACTCTAGGCACCATTGGTTCGGTGCCGCAAGAAGTTAAGCACGACCCTACCCTCGAATCTGCACCATCGATTCGAAATTATATTGACCCTGAATCTCAAAAACGCGACGATGAGCTATTGCGACTGTTAGAAGGCATGGAGTTAAAAAGCTTATCCCTTGACTCTTCCCCCTTATCTCTGTCTGGCGGCCAAAAAACTAAACTGGCTTTTATCCGCAACATTATTGCTCAGCCTGATATTTTAATTCTGGATGAGCCAACTAACTTCTTGGACGTTCCCGGCAAGCGGTGGGTGATGAACTTTTTGTCTAAATATCCTAAAACGTTGTTAATTGTGTCGCATGATATTGCCTTGCTTGACCAGGCGATTAAAAAAGTTTTATTCGTCAATGTCCATACCAAAAAGGTTGAAGAATATACTGGCAATTACTCCCAATATCTCAAATTAAAAAAAGAGCGCGACGAGTTGGTTAAGCGAACTCGCGCCGCCAAAGAAAAAGAGATTACGCGGATGAAGAAAGGTTTGGCAAAAATCCAAGGTGTGCAATCGGAAAAAGGTGTACGACAAAAAATTAACTTGCAGAATCGTATCCGGCGATTGCAGGATACCCTACCCGAGCTCCCACCAGAGCTACGAACGATGCGGGTAACCTTACCCGATCCTGAAAATGTAGGGCGGATTGTCCTGCAACTTACCAATGTAGGTAAGGCTTACGACCCCAAACGGCCAGTGTTGCAACGCGTTAATTTTCTGCTGGAGCGTGGCGAGAAAATGGCGATTATTGGTCGAAATGGGGCTGGTAAATCGACGCTGTTAAAGCTGATTATTGGAGCACTGCAACCAGACACCGGCCAAATTGAGCTGCATGGCCAAACCGACTTGGGTTATTACGCTCAAGAACACGAATCGTTCGATTTAGATAAAACTTTGATTGATACGGTAATAGACCATGTACCGAGCCTGCTTGAAGGCCATGCACGAGCGCTACTGGGCAGGTTTTTGTTTTCGGGTGATCGGATTTACCAGCGTGTAGGTACATTATCGGGTGGAGAAAAAACCCGGTTGGCAATTGCGCTCTTAACGATTAAAGGTCATAACTTACTGGTGCTGGATGAGCCGACAACCTACCTTGACGTACTGTCACAACGAATTATTTTGGAAGTGCTGAAGGACTACAAAGGTGCATTGATTATTGTGTCTCATACCGAAGATTTTATGAAAGAGCTCGCTCCAGACAGAGGTTTAATTTTGCCTGATAATAAATTTGACTTCTGGCGGCCAGAAATGTTGGATCTTGTTGCCGAGATTTAGGATGCGGAATTCAGGATACGGGACACGGGATATGCAAGCTATCACTTGCATCCCGCCTTCTGCACCCTACTTGCCACCGGCAAGTAATGCTTGCTCTACCATTTCGGCTAGCTGGCGTACTATTTGGGTTCTTTCAGTGTAGCTGGTGTCGCCTTCAGACATTAAGACCACAATAATAGGGTTGCCGAAATTGTCGATAACACCTACATCGTGTACCACCGAACCTAACCAACCATACTTGTGGTACACTTCTCCACTGTCCGTGATAGCGGCTGGTATCATGCGTTCTTCATTTGTGCCTTGCATATACGACAGCAACAGTTGAGTGGATGATTGGCTGAGTAGTTGGCCAGTGTAAACTTTTTGTAATAGCAACGCCAAATCCCGAGGTGAAACTAGGTTGTGCGTTACTTCATAATCTTGCATTCCAACATCAATAGCATACTGGCGCAACGATTTTGATCCAATCAGATTAATTAACTTCTCCCAGGCGGTGTTATTACTTTGGTTAACCATTTGCTGCAGAGCTTGTTGCACCGTCACTGGTGTTGGCTTAACAGATGGAGATGGAGTAGATGTTGGCGAAGTTTTTGGCTGCTGATACCTGTCTAAGCCCTGACTCTTTTCCGTTTCAGAGGCTACTTCGTAGGCTACCTGATCTAACTGTAATTCACCACTATCAACTCTGGCCAAGACCGCAGCGGCCGTTAGTAGTTTGGTGGTACTGGCGCCAGTAAATACATGATCATCATTTATCCTAACTTGACTCCCTTTGCCAACTGGGGCCACAACAATACCAAAGGTATGATTGTGATGCTGGTCAATTAAGGCAGCTAGTTGGGATTGAAGCGCGGACGCATTAAAAATTTCTGGTTGATTATCTGCCTGGTGTTGAGGCAGGTCGGTCCAAGTACCATACACATTACCAAGATCAAGATTGCTTTTACCTAGGTTAGTATTGGTTGAAGCAGTTGATGGTGAAGAGGTTACAATGCCAATGGCTAAGAAAACCACTACGCTAAATACGGCCAAGATTGAAGTCCCAACAACCCAAGCTCCGACATGTAGCGAAGCAACGGACTGAGATGGACTATGAGGCGAGGAGGGTGAATCTGTCGCCACGTCTGTCTTGGTTGTAACTATTTCTAATTTAGATGAATCACTGGGAAATAATGGGGGGAGCATATAGTTGATGGACTTGTTGGCCATAGTATGAACAAGTTGGGCTAAAAAGGCAAGAGACTTTGGACTTTGGACTTTGGACGGGATTCTATCTCTTCGGCTACGCCTCCGCTCCAGAATGACGGGGAGGGTGTTGGGTGTTGGGATGCGGGATACGGAATACGGGAGACGGGAGGAGGTTAGTGTACGTCATGGCGAAGCCGTTTGACTCTAAAGACTCAAGCCTCATTGTCCATTCGACGGTCTCAAGCTCATGGTTGAAGGATTAGGCTTGAATGAGGAGTGGTAACGACTGTGGCAACCTGCCCGCCATGCTTACGCAGCTGTTGCCGGCGGGTATTGGTTGGGTCGAAAAGATGGCCACGTTGTCGCTTCCGCCAGAGGCGGACAGGCGCGATGACGGGGAAGGGGTTGTAGATCGTATGTCGTATATCGGGTTATGGGTTATGAGTTGATCGGGGATCGATGATTGGGTGATGTCCTCTACCGTCGAAACTTTTGACCTTTGCGTTGTGGTTTTGCGTTTTGAGCTTTGACCTTTGCCTTATAATTACCACGCATGCCGTATTCCAATCATCCTGTAGTCTTGTAGTCCAACAGTCCGATCTCCGATCCCCTATCTCCTGTCTCCTACTCTAATACTTGAAAGCGTACGGTGTCGGTTTGTCCAACTATACCAGGCCGACGGCCGCTAATTATGACCACTCGCACCGTATCTAGGCCATCAAAAAATCCGGCCGATTTGAGCTGTTTAGCAAGCTTAGAGCCCACATCGGGGCCATCGGGGCGTAAATAACATTGATTTGCATACCACAAAGCTAACTGTTGGGCCGCCCGAGCCTCGCTGGTTACACTTATAATTGGCATTGATGGGCGATGGGCGGCTACATTCATGGCTGTGGCTCCGCTCTTAGTTTCTACTACTAACGCATCAACCTGAATCTGCTCAGCCATAACTACAGCCGCGCTACTAATGGCATCGCTTTTCAAATTATGGCTCTGCACCATAATAGGCAAATCATCGACTGCCGCGTGTTGCTGGGTATATAAGATGACTTTGCGCATGGCTTGAATGGTTTGTATTGGGTAATGTCCGTTGGCGGTTTCATCGCTGAGCATTACTGTATCGGTGCCCAGTATGACGGCGGTGGCTACATCACCCACTTCGGCTCGAGTTGGATCGGGAGCATCGACCATGCTGGCCATCATTTGCGTTGCAACAATGCTCAACTTGCCTAATTTGCGGCATAAGGCGATAATTCGGCGCTGGACAATTGGCACCACTTCTGCCCCAGCTTCGACCGCTAGATCACCACGAGCAATCATGACGCCGTCGCTGGCCTCGACAATTGCCTCTAAGGTCGCGTTGTCGGTAATCGCGGCCTTGGTTTCGATTTTTGAGATAATTTGGGCGGTCGAGCCATGGGTTTTTAAAATTGAACGCAAATTAGTAATATCATCTGGCCCTTGGACGAAGCTAATGGCCACATAGTCAATATCACGGCTGGCGCCAAAAGCTATATCTTTCAGATCTTTTTCGGTTAGGATATCGCCGCCAAAATCGGTATCGGGTAGATTAATGCCCTTGCGGCTCATTAAAGTGCCTGCGTTTTCGACTTTAACTTTAATAGCGGTCGGACTTGTTACTTCGATGATGCTGGTTCGAATTTTTCCGTCAAAGATGTATAACGGTTGGCCAACTTGGGTTTTCTCGGCTAAGTTATACTGAACTGGAATAACATTATGATGGTGTTGAGCCGAAGCATCCAAAACGAGTTCATCGCCGGCTTGAACTTCCACATTCTGGGTCAGGTCGCCGAGGCGAATTTTGGGTCCTTGCAGGTCTTGTAGGATTGCTACTGGTTTGCCTGCCTTGCGGCTCGCCTCTCTAATCCAACCAATTTGATCTTCCCGCTCGGTGTAATCTCCATGGCTAAAATTAAGTCGGAACCCATTAACTCCAGCCTCAATCATTTTTTCAATTATTTCTGGAGAGTTGGTTGATGGGCCCAGGGTGGCTAATATTTTAGTGCGTTTAAAAACTAACGGCATAACTCAGACATTCCTCTAAGTTTCAACTATAGCACAGATGAGCAATAGGTTCACGAGTAACATGTAGTCTTAGTTTGCGATTAAGGGATACCTTAAACAAGCCAAGCCGACGCGACATAGGGTCGAAGACGCACTTCAACAAATCGATCAGCTGAAAGATGAGCGACAAGTATTGATTGAGAAAAATCTTGAAGGTGTCTACCCAGACGACATATTCAGTGAGCAGTTAGAGCTAATCGATAAGAAACTGGCAGAGGCCTATTTACAACAAAAACAGGCAGCTCTTAAAGACTATAGCCTTGAAGCATTACTGCAGTTTGCTCAAGAAAAACTATCCGATATCAAGCGCACATACGAAAACAGCAACACTTCTCAAAGAAAAGCGTTGCTGAGTTCGCTATTTCCGTTAAGGGCAAGGTGGTTATTCCCAGGAATTTCGAACACCGAAATTTCACCGTTACACCAACCAATACAGCATCCGGAAATACTTAATGTCCAATTTGGTGACGCCTAGGGGATTTGAACCCCTGATTTTCGCCGTGAGAGGGCGATGTCCTGGACCGCTAGACGAAGGCGCCATGAGCAATGCGGTGCATTGCGGAAGTTAGGAGATAGAAGTTAGTAGGGATAGCAATACCCGATCTCCAAACTACGATCTCCGACCTTCTGTCTGCTATCGCAGACACGGCGTATTGTATCATTCTACTTCTGAACACGCAACACAACTACCCTATTTAAATGCTTGCCTGATGGGAATATACTTAGCACAAGTGAGATTGGCTAGCAAAGAAGGAGATGGGTTGTGGAAGCGATAGTCGATGTGCCCCAGCATGGGGCGCAAGTTGAACGATTAACTACTTGCAAAGTAGTCCTTACCGTACCCAAAATGGCCATTGCCTCGTCTACTGCCGATAGTGGCAAAGCTTGGCAGCGATGCCTTCACTCGGGATATAAAAACGGTTGGGTGGTGATTGGCGACAATACCAGCCCAGCACCCCGAGCCATTGGCAAGCCGCAATCCTTCGAGCATGTGGATGGTATCACTCGGGTTCCACTCCACTTCCTGCTGGTGCAAGATTTTGAGGATCCCAGCATCTGGTTGCGAGGAACGCTCGATGAAACGGTCCTTAATTTGGATGCTCGGGCATCTTTACCCAGCACGACAACAGGTCGACCTTGCGGCTGGCTTGGCAACTGGCCGATCAAGTTTGTGGTTGGTAATACCAGCGACTGGCAATATAGAGAGATGTGTCAGATTATTCATCTGGCCAATCGGTCTTTGCCGGATGGCGAGCAGATTAATCTGGCCAACGAAAATTGCTTGGATCCACATCGATTGTGGATGCCAGAGAAGTCGATTGTTAACTTCGATATCGGCGGGGCGGTGTGAACACCGCCCTCCCCTCCTTTTCTCAATTTGACAAGCAAACATTAGTATTTTATAGTAATGCTATAATAAAAGTGTTATATATTAATGTAATATTATACTAATCAAGGAGGGACTATTATGGCAGAAACTATCCAACGAGAGACCTACGAAACCGACCAAGTCGGAGACCAAACGGAGGTGATGCGAACTACAACTACCGAACCGGTAGCCAGTACTCGCCCAGCTAATAAATTAATTCAGCTGGTTTACTTTATTATTGGGGTACTTGTGGCCTTGCTCGGTATTCGCTTTATTCTCCAACTCCTTGGCGCGTCTGAGGCTAGCGCGTTTGTTCGTTTTATATACAGCCTGACCGAGCCGCTCGTCGCGCCTTTTTATGGTGTGTTTCAAACTACTATTGCTTATGGCACTGCCAGACTGGAGCTCGAGACGCTTGTGGCCATGATTGTTTACTTGTTAATAGGCTGGGGCGTGGCAAGCTTGATTCGCTTAGCCTTAAAGTGAAGGGTTTGTTTGAGGTTGGTAAGACCCTGGACCAAATACAGCTTCCCCCAAGCTATAAGCCGCTTGATCTGGATCTTTTTGGGCTTGAATTTCTGATAATTCCATTACTATCCCACTCGCTCCCGTCGCCAAAGTTCGCTTAATCTCTGGAGTTGATAACTGTGGGCTATTTACGAGCAAATGACCACCACCAGCAATTTGCTGAGCTGTCATTAGGTCGTTAACATTATGAGCCATTTTTATCACTAAAAAGTTAGCCTTAAAATCAACGCTTAAGCGTAGGGCGTAGGCCCAGGCAACGACTTGTGATTTATCTTTGACTGTTTGAGCAAAGTCTATCTCAACAATTGTGGCCAACTTAGCAGACTGGGCTTTGGCCACTGTAGAGCGCAACATATCTAACTGCACTCCAGAGGATGAATGGCCCAACTCAACTTTAATCACTACAGCACTTGCCTGCAACTCTGTGGCCTCCTCTACACTACAATCAAATTTGGCGGCCGAGGTGGAATTGAGCTTGATAATGTTTGGCATATAACTTTGCTGCACCATCGCCAGATCTTCGAGTTGCGGACGGGTTGTAATTATTCCAGTAAATCCGGAAAAGATTTGAGGCAGGATGGCTCGGATTTCTTGGCTGGAACTACGCGAAATATCGAGTAACAAGCTGCGCTGTTTATAAGCTATGGGTGTGTGGCGATATAAGGATAGAGCGGGTCGAGGCATAAAAAGCAGAAATAAGCAATTCTAAATTGGAAACTCGTTCTACGAGAATCTCATTTATTTCGATTCTTGGCGTTGCAATGTCCGAATGGTTAGCCAGATAAAGAATAACCAGATGGGGGTAGACCATAAGGCAATTGATAAAGGTTCGCCAGGGGTAAGATTGGTATCGGCTATTGGTGCTTGCAACCAATACCGCAAAGAGTTACCAAGCGCCATGGGTAGTGTAATTAAGGTAACAATACCAAAAATAGCCAGTTGCACCATAATATATGCCCGATACAGAATTGACTGTTGGCGTACTGTGGCAGGCTCTAATTTGCGCCAGCCGACTACGTGCACACTGAGAAATAATAGGCCAACTACCAGCATGCTTATACCATTAAATAGGTCTTGAGCATACTGCGATTCAATTTGTTCGTTTTGACGAGTCATCGACTCCGCTTGTTGCTTCTTCCAGTTGAGATCTTGGGACCCATCCGCTGCTATCGGGTCAGATAGAGTCTCTGGGATATAACTAAAATAACTAAAATCTCGGCCAAAGACATCGGATGCGACAGCTTTTGTAATATATGATGCCCCCAAGAAAACTGCGATTAAACTAATTACTGCTACCAAATAAAAATAGGTAGCAAATAACGTTTGAAAACTAAATCCCCCCTTTTCCCTTTGAAAGAAGAACAACACCACTAAGCCAATTGCTACCGCCATGGTGAGTAAAAATGCGCCTGCTACAAATATTCCAAACATTGTTAGTTCCTCCGGTAATTTTTTATTCCGTCACAATAATTTTAGCTTGATTTGATACTAAATTCTCATCATGGATAGTCCATTCACCTGGTTTGGTAAAGGTGAAGCCAAACGACTGGTGAGGAGCTAATTCTTTTGAATCTAGCCCCAGGCATTGATTGTGTAGTGGATGTGGTCCTACCACTACCCGATGGGGACTAGTGCCGCTGTTTTCCCATCGGACTGTCTGTCCCACCTTAATGGCTACTTCGGCAGGATTAAATCCAACACCCGTAATCTGGACCGTTGTCGTGGCTGCCACCGACTTAGCCGAAGGAAGGCCACACGACCTCTCTTCGCGTTCATCAAGTAACGACTGATCAGGATGGTCATTATTTAGTTCAGCATTTTTATGCTGGAGTAACCACACCGCTGTCCCAGCCATAGCTACAATTAGTAAACCGACAATCACAATGAGTAGCCATGGCAACTTTCGCCACATGCTTAACCGTCACCTTTCTCAAGCTGTTTCTGTATGTCGGCCAAGCTAGTAGCTAGATTTCTATCGTGAAGGAACGAGCCGATGGCGGCGCGGTTGGCTCCAGCAGATTGAGCTAAGGGCAAGGTGTCGGGATTCATTCCTCCATCTGCTTCTATAATTAAATGTGGGTAGCGTTGATGTAATTCCCGGATTTTATCGAGCACTTCGGGCATAAATGGACTACCGTTAAATCCTGGATCAACTAACAAGACTAAGACCTGATCGACCCGATCCAGATTTGTTGCCACCTGCTCAATGGTTGTGGAGGGCTTGAGAGCTAGGCCAATTTTTCGACCAGATTGTTTGACTTGGGCTACAATCTCAGCAATCTCTACCTCTGCCTCAGCGTGGATAATTATGGTTTGGAACCGATCGTCTTCCAAAGCCGACTCTACCCAGGTGGCTGGTTGTTGCACCATAAAATGAGCTTCTAGAACAATCTTGCCTGGTAAAGTTTTTACCCGATCAATTGAGGGCAGCCGATTGGGTACAAATTCTCCATCGGCAAAATCAATATGGGTTTCGTATCCAAGTTCAACGCATTGATTAAAACGTGCCGAAAATTGTTCAAAATCTGAATAGAGTAGTGACGGAAGCAGTTTCATAATCCTGGTGGACGCCGCTCAATTGCCGTAATTTGGTCGAGTCGTCGCTGGTGGCGGCCGCCGCTAAATTGGGCTTTGAGCCAGTCTAAGCTTAACGGTAAAATTTGTCGATTATCGATATAATCCACTCCAAAGGTTAGCACATTAGCATCGTCATTCTCGACAGCTTGGACCACCCAGGCTGAATTTGGTGCCGCTAAAATAGCCCGGGCACCATCGACCTTATTGGCGGCAATCACCATGCCATGACCACTGCGACACAAGGCGATCCCTCTCGATCCGGGATTATTCACCACTGCCTCGGCAACCGCTTGACCATATACGGGGTAATCATCATCTTGATTTAAGCTGTGAGCGCCTACATCTTCAATTTCATACCCTTCACTGCGCAGCTGTTCTTTTAGTTGCTCTTTGACGATAAACCCACCATGGTCTGCTCCAACATAAACCCGCATGCTATTACTCCAATACTCTGTCTAATTTTTGTCGGTTAAATCCAACTACTACTTCTTCCCTTGCCTCTGGCTTAGTTACCACCACCACTGGCACCACTTGATCTCCAGTTAGGCGTTGCACTTCTCGGACTGCATCTTGGGAAACATCTAAGTCTATCTCGACAAATGCTATGCCTTTGGCATGGAGATACTGACGCAATTCCCAACAATACTGACAACTGGCGGTAGAGTACATTATGACAGGTTGAGACATATTGGTATGATAATCTGAAATGGGTTTGTTATCAAGGGATTGTCCTAGTCCAATACTTATGAGACTGTTGCTCCCTTTCTTGTAACATACTGGTG
>CAZQWH010000013.1:0-7992 GCA_964597145.1 uncultured Candidatus Saccharibacteria bacterium
GAACCTGCGACCAACGGCTTATGAGTCCGCTGCTCTACCACTGAGCTACGCTGGCTAGTATAGCGGGTAGCAGATAGCACTAGTGCATAGCAGATGGTAAGTAATAGTTCAGAATCTATCTGACTACTGACTACTGACTACTGACTACTGTTTGGCAAAACCAAATCTTTTGGTTGGGGGTGTGGGACTCGAACCCACGATCTCGAGGTTATGAGCCTCGCGAGGTGCCGCTCCTCCAACCCCCGATAATGAGTTTAAGGCAAATGCCACGGCTCTGTTTAAGCGTGCCTAACTATACCACACCTTCCACATGAGGGCAAGAAATAGAATAATGCCTTAATCAAAAAACAGTTTGTACCATTCGTCTACATACCCCAATGATTGATTAGTATGCCCAGCCAAATTGGTGGCCAAATTATGTGTGGTACCTAGCACACTACTCTGCTGTGGAAATATAACCACCACTTCATTGTCTTTGGCCATGTTTAACTTATTCCTTGCCTCTGCCTCCGCAAAATGCTGGGATTTAACGGTTTCTAGCTGTTGTTTAAGTGCCTGCTTTTTAACTTTTAAATCAGTAATTTGCTGCTCCATAATCGCAACTCGGTCTAAATGGTTATGATCCTCTACCACTGTTTGTATAACATTAATACCAAAATAACCAAGCAGCACCGCTAAACAACAAAAAACTATAGGAGAAGGCTTAGAGGAAGATTGGTTATAATTCATGAGCAGTTTTATAGTGTGTTTAGTCTAGATTAAAAGATGCAAGTTGACAACCGTCCCAACTCTGCATCTACTTCTAAGATTTCAATATTGACATAAACGGTCATTGCTGATATATTATAGGCTATTATACATATTAGATTAGTAGTTTGGTTGAACAGCATTTTGCCACCTTCAATCTAGGAAGCAAGTAATAATATTATGTTATTAAAGGAAGCACACAAGCAATTTGTAGATTATTTGAAAGAAAATCGTCGATCCCCATCGACTGTTTTAGCGTATGGTAAAGATATTGAACAGCTGGTAGAATTTCTTGAAGGGCTTAATAAATCAAACACCCAAGATGTTGCCAAAGAGGATCTACAGGCATTTATGGCCAAGCTGAACCAGAATGGTTATACCGCCAAAAGTGTTTCTCGTAAAACTAATTCTACAAAAACTTTCTTCCGTTATTTGAAATCTGAAGGCATCATTGCCGATGATCCAGCTAATTTATTAGCCCATCCAAAGTTTGACACTCCTCCACCACGCATTTTGAGCAAGACCGAATACCGAGCCTTGCGAGACGCTTGTCGAGGCGACATCCGTACATCGGCTATCGTTGAGCTATTGTTACAAACGGGTATCCGCATTGGTGAACTAACCAATCTAACCATTGATGACGTCCACATTGACGACAAAAAGCGTGAAGGAACCCTACACGTCTCAACCGAAGGTGCTTCTCGAGATATCCCCTTAACTAAGGCTGCAGTCGATGCGCTTCGTGCATACTTAACCATTCGGCCAAAATCACAAACGAATACGTTATTTATTACCAAGACAGGCAAGCCTTTGCTCGTACGCAATATCCGCACCTCAATAGATCGCTATTTGCGTATTGCTGGGGTAAAAAATGCTCGAGTCAACGATTTACGCCATACCTGGATTGCTCATCACATTAAGTCGGGCACTTCGCTGATTGTTATTTCGCAATTAGCCGGCCACAAGCGACTTGCCACTACCGAAAAGTACTTAAAATACATTGAGCAGTCCTACGACAATACTTTTAAACTCGAAGAGCTTTAATCCGACTAAAATTATTCCGATTTTAATTTAATTGGACACTCAGGCGTTCCAGTAATGGAGTGCCTGTTTTAATAGACATAAGATCGATGGGAGGCTCTAATTTGGTCTACACCCCAAAGATAAGGCTCTTGGTTAGACCTCTTTGCCTATAGCCAGATCTTTTAGTTTCTCTATAGATAAAATCGTTTTTCTATATCAATATATATCTTTTGTATTTTTAATATATCTTAGAATATCAGTATTTGTTTAAATGCTGTTTAAGCAACTGAATGATTTGAGCATCCTTTTTCCCACGCTGCTGTACTCTATAACCATCTTTAACGCTAAGCTGGTAGGCCCGTAGAAAGGCCTCTGCGGTGATGGTTTGCAATTGAAATCCATCATACTCAATATGAGCGATACATTCAGATAACTTACCAATACCATCTCGTTCAAGAATATCCTGACTTGCCAGGGACAAGTGTGGCCATCCTGTCTTTATAAACTCATGCTCTCTCTCATTAATCATCCTCCAGCCATGCTGGTCTAAATATTCCACCAATCGGATCCACTTATCCTTAAGCCATACATCCTCTACCAGCACATCTATATCCTTGAAGGTCTTAAAGTCTCCGAGGTAGGCCGAGGCCCCCAAAGAGCCATACAGTATTGGATGGACACCAAGTGCTCTCAATAGTTGATTTATATGTTGAAAATGTATATGCATCCGTTGCAGATTGCTAGGCATAGTTTTATTTGACATGAATCTCGGCGCAATGATTGCCAGCTTTAGTGAGTATAGGTACCAATCAGATCAGCAGTGATGATTAGGCGCTGGAATTCTGTTCCCGGAGGATCACAGGTTTGGAGTGTCAGTACTGGTTTATCATAGGTTGCCGTTAACGGTGAGATGTCATTAAAATCAACAATATATTTACGCGTAATTTGGTAATCATAGCGCTTGTTGTTATAAAAGGTAGTAATCCGATCACCAATCTCTAATTTATTAAGCAACGTAAATACCGCTGCATACCGCTCAATATTAAAAATATTTGCGGTAGAATGCGCAAATATATAAGAATTACCAACTTCACCCGGTTTTACTGTGCCTAAAGCATGCGCCGCCCCATCGTTAAGGGCGTTGAGATAGGCAGCCTTGTCTGCTGGATTAACATCGGCCACAACTGGAGTATTCACGTTGATTTTAGGTATAACAACACTAAAGTCAGTATTTACTGGTGGGTGTGGTAAAGCTGGACCAGCACTAAGTGTTGGTGGCTCATCCAATAGGTTGCCAAAAGTCTTGGTCGGCTGCACTTCTTTAACTTCAGACTGGTAATGGTTATCACCAGATGTCCACTGAGTCCAATAATACTGTGCTTGAACCGATAGCACCGGGTAAAAACTAATGAGCATATACAGAATACCCCCAAATATGAGGGTATTAATACCAATCTTTAACCATGGTATGGTTGGATTGGGAGATTTAGGCGCAGAAGGCTTTTTATACAAAGTAGCCATAGATCGTGATTATAACTTATAGTATTTTTAGTGTCAAAAATGAGTATAATATTGATCGCTAATGTTACAGAGTGGTTTTTCGCTCAGATCTAGAACCAGTTGTAGAACTCATTATTAGGGCAAAAACAGTCGATGACGATTCTAAGCCCAAGTTTTACAACCAATAACATAAGAACTAATAAACCTCCTATACTGTATCATTAGACGGCCTTGACGAGCTAGTGGCACAATGCTATATCTGTTAAGGTGTTAGCAGCCGATATAAGTAGAAGAGGTCAGAGCAAGTTGCTTGTAAGAGGATCTTGATCTGGTAATCATGATCAGACATACTAACTACTAAATATTCTCTACTGCGACTGAAAGTCGCTCACGGGCACGTAGCTCAGTTGGTTAGAGCGGGCGTCTTATAAGCGCCAGGTCCATGGTTCGAATCCATGCGTGCCCACCAAAAAAACTTACACAAGTTTTTTCTGCATTCTGCCTCTTTCACCGCCCCCAGCCTCGAATAACTTTTAACAGCACTTCTTCACCCATCTACGTTTTTTAATTTTACTTTAGACATAAGAAAAGGGAGCGCCATTTGGCACTCCCCAGCTTGTATCGCCAAGTGGCGATTATCCGCTTATAGCGTCTTACTCTGGCGGTTGAAGAGCTGTGGCAATATTGCCACAGCTCTCAACCACAAATATGGTCACTGTCCCTTGCTCGTTACCACACCTCCAACCGGACACTCCAGGAGTTCCATCCGGCCATAGCGCATCCACGTAATTTGAATGTTCGCCGGTCGATTCAAGCACCGAGAATCCATTCGAAGCCCGGTAGCGTTGTTCAGTCGATGAGGTATTTAAAACCTCGGAGTGACATGAGACGATTTGCCCAGGGTTAAAATACCCCGAAGTCAAAGCAATCTCAGTGGCACATTCAACCGAATCGCAACCAGCCCAAACCTGGCTATCTTCCCAGGTTAATGGCTCTTGAGCTGCCTGATCGTAGCTGAATAACAGCACTGGACCATTAAGCTCCGTGCCATCATCCTTTACCAAGACCAAACTGTTAGAGGCTGGATCCAGCCTAAACCAGACTTCTGTTTTTGCCAAACGTGTGGCAGTAGCCTGGAACACAACGTAACCTCGGTCATTATCGCCGAGGTTAGGAACTTCCTCAAAGTCAAAACGAACATGCCCACTCTCATCCGACCAAAGCAGGACGGCGGGCTGAGCCTGGTTAAAGGCTAGCCAGACCTGCACCTGGTTGAGCGATTGGTCGGACGACCCATTTGTTGCTAATTGCCAATCAATTCGCGCCGCTACCTCAGGAGCCGGCTCTTGGGTAGGAGCCGTCGTAAGTGCCTGGGTTGGCACAGTCGTCGGCTCCTGAGTCGGCACCTCCGTTGGCTCCATCGTCGGAATTTCGGTCGGTTCGTCTGTCGGCACCGCGGTTAGCTCAACAGTTGGCTCCTGGGTAGGAACCTCAGTTAGAGCAACCGTCGGAGTTGCCAGAGGAGCAATTATTGATTCCTCGGCAGTCGCGGTGACTACTGAGGTCGACGTGATGACAACCCCTGCAGTCGGAACCACTTGCGCCACTTCTTGCTCAGGTTGACCGATGCGAACAGCATCAAAGGCACCGAAAAGGTAAATTATCACCAGCGCGGAAAGCGCCAGCAACAAACCAACTACGGCACCAATAGCCTTGTTGGAGTTCATCTCAACTCCTCCCACTTTGTGAGAATAGCTGTGCGTTGCGCTCGGCTTGATGCCACACCCAAGTGTACAAGCCAAGAAAGACGATGGCTGAGGCAAGTAGTCCCCAGTAGATACCAGGGATGTTAAGCCAGAGGCCATTATCTCTGACGGCGAGTGCAGTGACAAGGATCCCAACGATCAAAGCTGTTACTGCCAAGAAGAGAGTAATTCCCCATCCTGGAATGTAGCCAGCCTGAACGTAGGTCGAGTTAGCCGCCTCTTGCGCTCGCAATCGATCCATCTTCTCCTCCAGATCTTCCAGCTGCTGCTGGACTTCTCGGAGAAGGTCAGCGAATTGTTGATTAAACGCAATACTCTCAGCCAACTTTTGGTCGGTTTGACCAAACTTGGACTCCTGCTCCTTGAGCTGAGTGGCGATCTTTAGGATGTTATCCCGAAGGTCATCAATACCCTTGGAGATTTTCTGGCTCACCGCATCGTCTGCATCGAGCCCCTGCTGAATACTGCCAAGCAGCTGACTAATTAAAGCCAACTGCCTGAGAGCTTCCAGTCCCTGCTCATGTAGAGATTCGGCGTTGCGCTGAGTTCCCGATTTCCAATCATCAATACTGGCCGTCAGCCGGGCAATTTCTGCCCTAGCAGAACCGGTCGCATCGGTAATAACCGGGGGCACTACTCCAGGACCCAAATGAATTATTGCTCGCTGCCGCGTGGTTTCATCTGGGTGATCCTGAAGGTATTTGAGGACTTGATCCTCACTGGCCAATGTACGGTTGTTCGCTTTGACGAACTTTCGTTTCGATTGCGACCAGTGAATTTCTTCCCTATTTCGGCCCACTAAGGCAGAAGCCCGCTGAAGGAAGTTAACGACGACCTTTGGTACTTCTCGAACCTTTTTCATTTCACCCTCCTTCGAGGCAACGGTTGTTCTAGGAGTGCAACGACTTGTTACACTCTTGACTTCCCGCTATCTCAGGCGGGGGCTGGTTGAGTAAGTAAGTTGGACTGTTAATGTGAAGGTGCGAAATATTGAATACTTTTTAGATACGTTTTTCAAATATTTATGTTTATTTATCAATAAAAAATATGCTATTTATCACTTACCAAAGAAGCCTGACAACAGGCTTCTTTGGGGCGATATTTGCCTAGCTTAGCGAGACAAGAAGTATTTGCGTCCCATTAATGCAGACACAATCCCTCCTAGTGATGCTACTAAGGCAATACCAGGGCCAGTTGAAGGTAGTTGATCAACTGGTGGCATAGTTGGTGTCGGGGTAGCACTCAATACCTCTCCGGTTGGAGTTGGGGTAGGGGTGGGTGTTGGGGTCGATTCAGGAGTTGGGGTAGGGGTTGGAGTGGCGGTGGGAGTAGGTGTTGGAGTTGGAATTGGAGTGATCTTCACAATAGAGTGAGTAGCACATTGAACCCAATTCTCATTCTGCTCTAAGCCGGTGCTTAAAGAATTCACTTGAACGGTAGTTTCAACAAAGTCGTTATTCTTTACACTATCTTTAATCTTTGCTTGATAGGTAATAGTAGCGAATTCCCCCACCTTTAAATTACCAAGGTTTAATCCTTTAGTCATTGGGTCATCACTTTGACTTTCATTCCAAGTAAAACCGTCGGAGTAAACAGCCTTCATGCTATTCTTAACGTAAGTTACGTATGGAGAAAGATGGAAGGCCAGTTTAACGGTATTCAACGCTTTATCACCATCGTTAACAACTTTAGCTGTGTAAGTAACGACATCCCCCGGCTTAACCGTAGCCTTATCAACTACGTGAGAAACACAGAAATGATAATCGTTGGTTGGAGCACATTTATGCTCCGCAGCGTCTACGCTAGTTACTCCAGCAAATAAAGCGATAATTGCCGCTAAGGCAATAGCGCTTACGCGAGTTATAACTTTATTCATTGTACTTTTTCACCTCCTTCTAATAAATTTTTATTGTTCTGGCAATAAACAATTGCCAAGTTAGCAACTCTTTATTACAAGCAATACTTGCCTTTAATATGGGTTTCCTGCCCCGGATTTCTCCGGGACAGGTCGCCTCTTTCCTTATTGAGAGTCCTTGCTCTCCTCTCTATCTGTTTCGAACTCGATCGTAAGTTGCCAGCAAGGCAACCATAATCGATTCGCGCTTCCACCACAGAATCACGACAAGCAAAACAAATGCTGTCAATGATCCGGTGAAGGCATACCAGAATGCCGGATCGGCGTCCTGAACATTAAGCATCCCCGAGTTAGTGATGTCGTCCGACGTTTCGTCGCCATCACCCGTGGAGCTATCGTTTGCAGGCTCTTCCGGACCCGACTGATCGTCATTGGAGGTTGATGAGTCATCATTCGACTCACCTTCACCAGACAACTGTGGCGCAGATTCTTCCACACCTTGCGGTTCTGATTGCTCCTCTATTTGTTGCTGATTCGTCTCGTCCGCAACGCTGCCTTCATCCTTCACCACAGTTGTGGTTACGGTTTCGGTGTCGTCGTCCAAGCTATCAGCCTTAGGTTGTTCAATCTGCTCTGGAGCAGGAGCAGCGATAGTCGGCTCCAGGTTGACCTCCGATTCACTGGAAGTCGTTTGCGGCGCAACACTCTCTGTGGTTTCAGATTCGGTTCCCGTATTAGTCTCCGAATCCAGATCAGCAGTAGTGTTGATCACCTTTAGATCACTTGCCGGCTGTGAAGACTGCTCTCCGCCTCCGTTAGCAGCCCCAACCACCAGTTGCTCGGAAGTTGATTCAGAGCCATTTTGGGTATTAGACTCCTCAACCTTAGCCTCGCCAACAATCTCGCTGGTCAGGCTTGAGAGGAGGATGTTTCCACCTCCATCACCCGACCCAGAGTCGCTGGATGTAGTCGTCAACGCAGAGCTAGTTCTTCTGATTGGGCCAGGGGTCGGCTCCCCATCTTTCGGCTCTGCCGTTGGAGTAGGCACCGGAGTTTCCGGTGGGCAATCGCACGGGGTCTCCGTTGGTACCGGAGTCTCGG
>CAZQWH010000013.1:8092-30958 GCA_964597145.1 uncultured Candidatus Saccharibacteria bacterium
GCGTTGGTGTGTCAACCGGAGTTTCCGGTGGGCAATCGCACGGGGTCTCCGTTGGTACCGGAGTCTCGGTTGGCGGCACATCTGTCGGCGTCTGAGTTGGCTGAGGAGTCTCCGTTGGTATTGGAGTCTCCGTCGGCTTGATCGGCGTCGATGTCGGAGTAATCTCCGGCGTTGGTGTGTCAACCGGAGTTTCCGGTGGGCAATCGCACGGGGTCTCCGTTGGCGGAGATGTAGGCGTTGCTGTCGGTGGAGTCGTCGCCGTTGCCGTTGGAGTGTCTGTCGGGACACTGGTTGGCGTATTCGTCGCCTCTGGTGTCTCCGTCGGCGTATTGGTTGCCGTAGCTGTCGGTGTATTCGTCGGCACCGGAGTTTCCGTTGGAACTTCTGGTGTGTTCGTCGCCGTCGGTGTGTTGGTGGCAGTAGCCGTGGCTGTTGCCGTCGCTGTTGGAGTGTTAGTCGGTGTGTTGGTGGCCGTTGGCGACGGGCTTGGAGTCACCTCCTCGGTCGGAGGCGGAGGCGTTATAACCACCGTTGGTGGTGGCGTCTCCTCTGGTGGAGGCGGAATGCGGGGAATCTCGCTATTAGGAATAACCAGATTACCACATTTAACTTCGACCGCCACCTCGGCGTACTCACCGTCTGCCTCCTGGCCACGGAAAGTCTTTCCTTCGGCCGGGTGGCAAACCCAAGCTCGAGCCGTACCATCACCATTCTCGTCGTAGGAGACCTCGCGGTACTCTAAAACGGTGGCGTCTCCAGCTCGATACATAACTTTAACGTTTGTACCACGGAACTGCTCCTTATAGGAACAGACCGCGTCGTCGGGGTGGTCGATGACACCGCTGGCGATAAGAATCGCCTTGGCGTCTGCGTCTGTTTCAGTCGATACCGCATCCCCATGAGGGTTTTGCGGATCCGACTCGTCAAGCACGACGTAGGTGTCGAGCCCACTGGAATCTGGAAGGGTGGCCGACTCTGCGTAGAGTTCGATCCTTCCTTCCTGAATATCAGAAACTCGGTTACCTGCCGCATCCAACTCGTAGGATCCCTGGCTGGTGACCTCGAATTGAACGGTTGAGTCGTGATAGTCCTCGCACCCACTTGCAGTTACAAAGAACCGCCCTGGGGCAAGGTTCATCTCAACTACGCCCTCATTGTTGACCTTGAGGTCAAACTTGGAGGGTCGGTCGGCACGCACCGTGGTGCGGACAAACGCGCAGTCAAGCGGTTGGTCGGATGGTCCGTCTACTACTTGAACGCGAAAATTGTGGAATGGTTCCCCCTCAGCCAAGGCTGAAGAGAAGCTGAGCATTATCAACAGCCCAAAGACTGCCATAATTCTGCTCAGCCTATTCACCGCCGTCTTCATGAATCTTCTCCCTGATAAAAATCGAGCGATTCCTTTCCGCGCTAGACCTCAAAGGTCCAGCGCGTACGCAAGCGTACACATGCGACCTCCTTTGGTCTATCAGTCTATAAAGCCAATTGCCAACCTGGCAACGACTTGAGATAGGATGGGATTGGGATCGACCTGCTTCTCCAGGGATCACCAGCAAATGAAGTGAAGGTTGTAAATGAGCAAGCTCATGCCACTCTAACGAGCTGCATAAGCGTTCAAACTATTGTTATGGGAAGTAGCGTCAGGGCTCAACAGCAGAGCACTGTTTCGTCACCACGATTGGTCAAAACTAAGCAATGAGGTTACTTCCTATAACATTGTTAATATGGCTATCATATTTTGCACAGATACTACTGTACCACTGTTCCTGGACGCAGTGCATCAGGCATACATAGCAAATAGCCCTTTGAAAAAGAAAAGGGTCTTATTTGCCTTGCCAAGTGTTCAGTCTCGGGGTATTGGGTCCTCAACCAAACACTGGGCAAGATCAATAAGACCTATAGCTGCAATGTATATGTGCATATCTGCTGTATATACGATTTATTTCCTTGTCATAAACACTTATATCATGTTTTTATGATATTGTCAAACCTATAACATTATTTTGAATGATTTGATAAACAATAAGCAAATTACACTATCTCATCAATCAAAAATCATTATATTGGTATACGGTAATTAATTATCTGAGAGAGAAACGTTAGCGTGCTTGTTGGCACTCCACACACAAACCATACAAGACCAACTCATGACTAATTAACGTATAAGTCGTACTGCGAGAAAAAAAGCTCTCTATATCAGAGGCTGGTAATGAATCGAGATTTTCAATCTTATTACAGGCCAAGCAAATTACATGGTAATGTTGCTCTATTTGGCGCTCAAAATACAATTTCCCCTTAATAGTCACTTGTCCAATCATCTGGCGGCTTGCCAACCTCTCCAGATTTCTATATACCGTAGCCAAGCTAATTCGCGGCATAGTTTTGCGAATTTGTGAATAAACCTGCTCAGCACTGTAGTGCCGGTTAGATCTCATCACAAACTGATAGATCAATTGTTGCTGGGTGGTTATTCTAGATGTTGATTGGTTGTGGATATCTTTCATATTAATAATATATACTATTTAGTAACCATTATCAATAGTAAAGTTATCCTCAAAGAAACCCTGTTTTCCACATATGCAAAACTCGCCATCAGCAGCATACGAGGCTAATTAAATCAACTCGGAGCTAAAATGCGCCCCTGAGAAAAACTCTCAGGGGCGCAATAAGCACCAAAAATTAACAGCCACACCTCTCTATTTACTAGCTATCTCGGTTCAGTTTATTCTCGGCCTCATCTTTAATCTCTTCCGCCTTTTCGCCAACATCCTCCATCGTTTCGTCTAAACCTTGTTTCGCGCCCTCAATCACATCCTCAGACTTTTCCTGCATATCTTGGCCTGCTTCGGCAATTGAATCTTTAACATCATCTATATCCATATTCTAACCTCCTCAAATATTTCGTTATTTTTGTGGTAAGTTATGCTGGATGACCTCACCACCCTTAGTAGCCAGCTCGTCAATTTGATCGGTTGCCTCTTGGCGAATCGTTTCACCTCGACGCTGCACCGTCGTTTTTGTTCTGGATGCATCGGAGTTGTCAGCTCTTAGCTTCTTAATACCTTCCTTCATCTTAGGCTCAGCCGATTTAACCAAACGGTCAAACTTTTGAGCAGCCTTATTGTATGATTCTTGGGCCTGAAGATGAACCTGATCCATCTTTTTCTCAAGCTTTTTACGAGTGTTTTTGTCACTAAGAACGGTAGCCGCGGCTCCTGCTGCTGCCCCAACTGCTAAACCAGCAATGGCAGCAGCAGTTGGGCTAACCGGTTGCTTCTTACTCATAAGTATATATCCTCCTTTATATATTTTAAAACAACATAATTATAACATTAGTCATAAACGCAGCGCAAGTAAAGACGTACATAAAATACGCGAAAATGTTGCTTGGTTGGTGATACATCAAGTTTAAAGGATTATAGTTATCCCAAAGTATGCCTTTACTTTTTTGTGGACATATGATAGAAATCAGGCTTACAAATAAGATACTCACTGGAGAACACACACAATACGTTACCATTGCTAAAACAGCTAGATGAGTAACCGCCATTGTCATTTTATAACATGAGATTACGCTCATTGCGCCGAGTGTTTCAACTAAACCAACGAGCACGCTCGCGCCAACTCTATCACTACCAACCAGCAAAACCTCGGGAATTACGCCGGTTGTTTTCGCTCTTTTGTGCTGCCCTGCTGCTCGAATCAGTAGTCTTACAATTAATTACAACCGCAGATGGCTCGGAGGTGGCTTTTAATCCAGACCCTGTCGTACCCAGCCTGGCAACAACAGCGCCTGCCACCGGGGCCGTAATTAATATTGCCTCCACAAAAACAAACCCTCCAGCCGAAACCCAGCCAGCCAGCGTCTCCACCCCCTCTCCACGTTCGCTCATCACCCACGCCAACGCCGCAGCCCCCACTACACCACTCTCAAGCCCCACACTTATTTTCCACTCACCTCTCGCCCACTATACCCTAACCCAATACTTTAGCACCTATCACACAGCGATCGATATGGCTGCACCAACGGGCACTCCCGTATACGCAACCACCGAAGGAATAGTGGCTAATACCGGCTATCTACTACCAGGAGGAGGCTTAATGGTAAAAGTCGACCACGATGGTGGATATAGCTCTTACTATGCTCATTTAAGCGCAATTACTGCCCACCCCGGCCAACAAGTGAATAATTCCACGCCAATTGCGCGTGTAGGCTCAACTGGTTGGGCAACCGGCCCTCATTTACATTTTATGATTTGGAAAAATCAGCAGGCCATAAATCCGCTAAGCCTGCTACAGTAAGGTTAGCGCGCCCAACTTAGGTAAAAAACCTCAAAGATCCTTATTAGGAAATCAATAATAAGGCAAAAGTGGCGTAAATCAGGGTAGCTAAACTAAGCAACCCAATTACTTCGATAGAATAGTTACTCACCAGCCCCGATTCAGAGGTGACAGGTTTAGCTGTCGATGAATTATCTGGTGTAGTTGTTTTAGAAGCCATTCAAACCTCCTTTATTGAATAAAAACAATCGTATCTTACTATGAAGGCTACTATTTGCTTGCCTGATTGTCAATTAATTCCGGCTCAGGCATGGGTTGCCAGTGCCGTTTTGGAGTATTGAGGGCATGGGGCACACGAGCAACTGCGTTTAAAATAGCAGCTGCTGCCCAGGCCTGAGTTTTGTTCGCCGTTTGGCCATGTGGGGCAACATAATCGGCATAGTCCTGATCAAAAACATATAATTCTAAAGGATTTTTAAAATAAGCCACCGCTTTGAGCATGGCGACACGCACCAATCCAGCTTCGTCTGTATATCCGTAATATTCCAGACCATCGGCCACCATACTATTATCGTGCGGCCAAATGGAGCCATTGTGGTAGCTATTCGGCTGAAAACCAATCGACTCTCGACTCAAGGTGCGTATTCCAGCTTCAGGTTCAAACATATCTGGCCCAAGCAACCGCTTTGCAATAGGGTCAACACACCAATCATCTAAAATACCATCCAACCTGCCATCATCATAGTGGTTAAGACAGGCCCACAAGCAGTGCCCCATGCTAGAACGAACGCTGGTTAAAAGCTTACCGGAACCATCAATACCAGAGGCGAGCGAAACCCTAGGGCCATGCAGCAGAAACTTCTGATTAAAGTGTGCCTTCAATTCGTCGGCTTTACGGTTGAGTAGATTGGCAACAAAAGCATCCGACTGTCGTCCCGGAGTAGTATGATTTTGAAAATAGCCTGCCCAAAGTCGCAGTGCCGTATAGGTATACGCCTGAGCCTCTACTGGCGCAATCGGATACACGATCGCCGAACCGTCTTCATGAAAAGTGGCTTCTGAACTGTCCATCCAGTTCTGGTTCTGTAAGCCACCATAGACTCGCTCTGGCTTAAGCTGGTAATCAATAAAACCATCATGATTACTATCGCCATACCACAATATCCAGTTTACTGCCGCTTTAACACTGGGGATAATAGTAGCCATAAATGACTGGTCTAAGGTGCCATTTTGGTCAGCGAGTTGGTAGTAGCGGTAAACAGCAATCAGAAAGAGCGGAGTCGCATCAACGGTATCGTAATTCCGCATTACCTGATCGGGATATAAATACCACGACTTCTCCCCGCCATTTGCCCCACCGGGTCGGGTAAGGTGCTCATGCCGATCTGGTCGGTATTCATGAATAATTTTGCCAGGCTCTTCCCCGCTTTCAATGTTAATCGACTTACCTTGCAGTGCCGAAAGAGTGGCTAAAACCTTGCGCACGATTGCTAAAAACTCAGGCTGCTGTGTTTGCTGGTACACCCGCAGCAACTGCAGGCTAGTGATTAAAGAGTCTCGGCCAAAAATGCAGCCAAAAAGCTCGTGCTTAGCCGATGCTAAAATGCCGCGCTCTGTCTCAAGCTCCTTCACCGCCTCCACTCCTAAAGTCCAAAAATAATCCCAGTCAATAAAATTTCGGTTATCCATGAGCAGTTTATTGCGTGTCGTACCCCGCAACTTGCTATGCTATCACTCCTCTCCAATTTTTCAAGACTATACGGGCAAGCTTGTCTGAAATAATCCGAATTTAAGTTGTGGCTATGGCAGCCTTTACCGAGCGCCGCGACCGTTTAGGAGCGGCTTTTTGTTTAGTGAGAATTGATGCATAGATCGCCTCGTACCCTTTTGCCATCCGGTGCGCACTAAAGTTCTCTAAGGAGTGTCGTCGACACTCTCCTCGGTCAATAACATCAATACTAGCGACTGCTTCAACCATTTCCTCGGCGTCTTCAACCACAAAACCTGTTTTGCCTTGGGCAATCAGCTCCCGGATCGATCCTCGGCCAAAAGCCACAACTGGGCAACCGCAAGCCATAGCCTCAATAAGCGTTAGGCCAAACGGTTCTCTAAAGCTAACTGGGTGCAAAAAGCATTTAGCCTGGCTCATGAGTGTATTTCGTTCCTCCTCCCCCACTTCGCCAATCCAGGTAACCTTATCGCCATCCAACCTCGGTTCAACGTACTGTTTAAAATACTCAACATCAGGACGATGGTTACTTTCCAGTTTAGCCGCAATAATGAGCGGGATCTGTAGGTATTGGGCTACATCAATAGCATGATGAACTCCCTTTTCCTCCGAGATTCTCCCAACAAACAACAAATAGCCCTTAGGTTCATCACAGAAGGGATAATGCTCCATTGGCAAGCCGTTATAAACCACACCAGCAATCGGCAAGCTAGGCACTGGCTTCATTTGTCCTTCCGAGATTGCGACCAGGTTAACCGTATCAGCAATTGATTCATACAGCTTGCGGTTTGTGGTGGTAAACGGGCCATGCAGGGTGCTTACAACCGGAGTAGTAGAGGTGGTTGCCGCAATTAGACCCCAGTTGCCCGTATGGTCATGGATAATATCAAACTCCTTCTGCATCTTGTAGGCTTCAACCACATTAAGCACGGTGTAGTCATTAGTGCCATAAATATCCTTAACTTTAGCCGCCCGCAACGACGTTGGATAAACCGAATGGAGTTTAGCTGAAGTTTGAGAATCTCCACTAGCAAATAATGTCACCACATGCCCAAACGACACTAATTCCTCGGTTAACGCATGAACCATTCTCTCAATTCCGCCATACTTTTGGGGTGGCACACTTTCGATTGGGTTTACTAGCTGTGCAATCTTCATATATCTTATACCTCCGTATAACTATATGTTATATGTATACTGTATCATTATTAAGAGATTTACTCAAGCAAGTATGTCACCTGGCACATTAAACTAAAGCGGAACAGACCTAGTAAAATAGAAGCGTCTTAAGACAACTATTGAACGAAAGGATCTGTTCCATGAAAAGTATACCAAGTGAAGCAAGATGTAAGCGTATTGTCTGGAGACTTCTAACCAGCAGTGATGTGTGTCTCCAGTGCTCAGGGGTGCTTGCCTTCAAGCGGTCGACAACCTATGGTTGGTGCGGCATCTGCCGAGTTAAAGTCAGACCTAAAGCTCACTGCTGGCTTAAGGGTGCAAAGCTTACCTACCAAGAAGTATTCCTGCTCCTTACTTGTTGGCAGTCCCGTATGAGTCCTGGCGCTGCCAAAGCCAGCACAAATCTCAGTTACACCACGATTCATCGTTGGTACGAGAGATTCAGAGAGCATCTGCCACCAGACAGTCGCCAAGATACCCTCGATGGCATCGTCGAAGTTGATGAATCATGGTTTGGTAGACGAAACCATGGCTCACAACAGATTGTGGTCGGAGCCATTGAACGAGGTAGCGGCAGGCTAAAGCTGGAGATTGTTACCGACACTGCTCAAGACACCTTAGAGCAGTTCATTGTGACGCACATAACCCCAAATAGTTTACTGGTCACTGACGCTCATATGGGCTACTCTGGTATTGAGTGGTTAGGCTATGGTCAAGAAATCTGGAACCATTCTGTGGGACATTTTGCCGGCACTAACCACATTGAAGCCACTTGGTCTGCTATGAAACGACAGTTGCGCAGACTCTACAACCATGTAGCTACCAGTTCCCTGCAGCAGTTTATTCAAGAGTGGATGGCCAGGCATAACCAGAAACACTTATTTGAAAGTCCACAACGCTATTTGAAAGGAGCGCTTGTTCCGCTTTAGTTGACAGTGCCTATGTCACCTTGTTACTGTCAGTGACGCATACCAATCCATCTTGATTGTGATTTTACTTTATACTATGATTGATAAGTATATATGCCAGACAGAAGTTGTTGATGAGTACGAGAGAAAGCGAAAATCGAGATGAAAATTTTACAAATTGCACCACCGTGGATCAGGATTCCTCCGCAAAATTACGGGGGGACGGAATGGATTATTGCTAACTTAATTAACCAACTTCACCGGCAGGGCCATGAGGTAACATTATTCGGCACTGGCAACTCTCAAACTCCCGCCAACCTAAAATATGTCTATAACGCTGGCTTATTTGAGCAAAACGACGCCGAGTGGTCTTTAATGCAACCAGCCCTAGCTCTACCCGCGCTAGTTCACTACGACCAGGCGTTTAAAGAGGCAGAGAACGGTGGGTACGACGTTGTTCATGCTCATTTATCAGCCGGCACCGACTTAATGAAATTAAAGTTTTTAGCCGAGCTAAAAGTGCCGTACATCGCGACTACCCACATGGTCTTCCCTTTCGATAAGTGGTCCAATAATGACGCTGAGTACATTAAGTATTATGCCCAGAATATTCGCTTAGTGTTTATTAGCCACGCCCAATCAAACCTGTATCCAGCCGCATTCAATAAGCTAGGGATAGTCCATAATAGCCTCGACCTCAGCTTATATAAGTTCCAGGCTAAACCACAAGGCAAAGACCATAAACCGTATCTAACCTGGCTCGGAAAAATTATGCCATGGAAAGGGTTGGACTTGGCGATTGAGGTGGCCAAAAAAACCAGGATGCGGTTAATCTTCGCTGGGGTACTAGACGAAACTAGCCACCCCGAGTCCATGGTCTATTTTAAACAAAAAGTCGAACCACATATCGATGGTGACCAAATTCAGTTTTTAGGACCAGCCGACTTAGATATGAAAAATGACCTGCTAGGCAACGCAACAGCCTTTTTAAATCCAATATCGTGGGCAGAACCATTCGGCATGGTGGCCATCGAGTCCATGGCCACAGGCACCCCCGTTATCTCGTTTGCCAAAGGCGGACCAACCGAAATCATTGAGCAGAACCAGACAGGCCTACTCGTCAATTCAATCAGCGAGATGGTAGCCGCTGTTGGATCTGCTGCCAAAATTAATCGCCATAGTTGTCGGCAAGCCGTTGAAAAGAAATTTTCCTCCGAGGCAATGACCGGAAATTATTTGAAACTGTACCAAGAGACCATCACCTCGCGCTCGGCAACCTCCATACCGGTTTTAACAAAACCAATAACCAGCAAACCATCGTCCAGAATATACGCCAAGCTACCAACAAAGCGGCCAAAATAATGGCTTTGACCCAACATGGTATGGTAGTGGGGTGAACCACATACTGCTGCATAAACCCCAAGGCTTAACTCCTCAGCAAGTCATAACTATCTATCGCCAACTACATCCCAAATACCAAGGTCTCAAACTAGGAACAGTTGGTAGGCTAGATCCGCTCGCCGAAGGCTTGCTAGTGGTAATGGTTGGGAAAGAAAATAAAAAGCAATCGTTCTACCGTAATTTAGACAAAACATATCAGGTGGAGTTCATCCTAGGCGTATCAACCGATAGCTACGATTTACTTGGTTTACCCCATAAACCTTTGGCCAGAATCGAAGCCATTACTGCGGCAGACTTGCTGCCAATGCTGGCTAATATGACCGGGAGAATACACCAACCGTACCCGCCCTATTCAGCCGTACGAGTCCAAAGTAAACCACTGTACTGGTGGGCCCGGCAAAACAGGCTACACGAAATTGTAATTCCCGTTGCCGAACGCACTATTTACAACCTTAGTTTACTAAGTATTAACCAAATTAACCGTAATGATTTTAAAGCCGAGATTCCCCGACGGGTTATGAGCGTAGCCGGCGATTTTCGTCAAGATGAAATAGTAGCAGCCTGGAATAAATTACTACACACCACCCAAGCTGAAACGGTTTGGAATATAAAGCTAAAGGTCGCCTGTTCGAGTGGCACGTTTGTCCGGGGTTTAGTCAATCAGATTGGTCAAGGTTTAAGATGTGGAGCAACAACCAGAAGTATTATCCGAACCAAGGTTGGCCCTTGGAAACTCGAACATGCCGAACAAATACCAATAAAACAGCTAATTACCCCAAAATAAACAAAGGCGTCCACCGGGGACGCCTTTGCCTCTACTCCTCTTCTTCTATGGGGGTGGCCCCAAGCTGCTGGAGCTTGAAAGCTGTAGCCCGTTCCGCGGCGAGGCGGGTTAGAGCCTCGTCTTCACCCTGATTAACAAAATTCATGCCTCCACCCAGTCTTGGGTAGACCTGCTTTAGCAAACGGAACATTTGCTGACAGATACGTCGGTATCCTGGGTGTCCTTGCGGCGAAGTCCGCAGCTCAATTATATGATAGGCTTCACGCAAGTTGGTGACGAACCGATAGCGCATCCGATGACCGAACAGAGTGGCATACTGAGCCTCTTCTGTGTAGTCAGCAGCCATCATGCGACGGTACAAACCCTCAGACAGTCGGAATATGCGCCTAAACTCCGCTTCAAGACCTGCCTCCTTCACTAATTTCGGCACCTCATAGCCGTAGTCAGTGCTAAGGCTCTGCCACTCCATGGCATCCACTGCTCTGTGGCGCTGGATATCACGGAAAGTGCCGTAGTCGTCAGTAATCTCCCATTCAAGGTGAGCTACCTCAACTCCCCGGCCGGGCTTGTGACGACGGTTAAGTCGCTCTCCAATGTAAGCCGCTACAACCTGGTTTTTCCGCGACTGCGACCAAGTGGCAACTTGCAATCGAATTTCCTCGATGCTCAGACCGGATTGCTCAAACAACATCTCGGCCACCAAGTCATTCTCGTCCTTGGGCCAGTAGTCCAGCAGCTTAACGCTAGACCGCTTTCGCGGCCGAACTGGCTTAAGGTGCTGTTGAGCTAATTGACGCATGCTTGCACGACGAGCATGGCGATGCATGGAAGTAGCGCCGCCATATTTGGGAACATCGGCTCGCTCCAGGAAGGCTGGAATTATTTTGCGACCCTGCTCTAAGAGCTGCTGCCCTACCACCTGCGCTTCGGGTAAATCTTCCGACAGCAGGCGCATAATGAGCGCCTCAAGCGCCTGAGAGCTTCCAAATAGCCCCACCGTAGACCGGGTGGCTACTGGTAGCAATGGTCGGGCGGCATCGCAAGCTTGGGCCCGTGTAGCCCGTATCCATTCTGCTCGACCCTCTTCACCCTGAGGATGCTTTTGTCGAACATACTCTGAGAGCTGACGAACCACGGCCGAATAACCATCGAAAATGGCATCCATGGTGGAATTGTAGTCTTGCTGCAGCGCCTCCGGTAAGTGCTTGAGCCGCAGATACACGTACTGCCCATGCTCATCCTTGGTGTCGAAGTAGATGTAGCGGGAAGACTGCTCGAGGGCGGCCATAAACCGACCGCGTTCCAACATTTTGGTGAGGAGATTTGATGCTCCCTCTACCACGATATGAATACCCGTCAACTGCTGCACAGAGTCATCGCCAAAGCGAGTAACCACTCGTACAATCAGATCATTGGCATCTTCCTCGCCAGTCTGGGCAAACTCGTCCAGAATAGTTAGGCGCATATCACCAGCCCGGCGGGAAAGCCGAGCCATGGCCGCAGCCACCATGACGGGTGGAATTTTATTGTTGAAGACGTAGACATCACCCTTGGAATCGGTCAGGACTTGGTCAAGATAGGTATAGCCAGCTGGAGTAATCCGGATGGACTTACCATCTTTCTCAAGGTAAGGATTGGTTGGCTTTTCAGCCTTGTTCTGAGTCGTACTCATTCGTTAACTCCTTATAACTAGCGGTTCAACGTGACTCCAGATTTGCTGGTGAACCTCCTCAATTGTACCTGACGCCTGAATAATTGGTATACCCAAGCGCTCGGCCTCAATGCGATATCCTTCATGAATGCGCTGGTGGACTTCATCCCCTGCGGATTCAATCCGGTCGGTACCGCCACGACGTTTAATTCTCTGTCTTGTCATCTCAAGGGGTGAATCGAGCAGCAGAATAAGGTCCGGCTGCATATCCTGAATGGCGAACTCACAGATTGTGCGCACCCTTTCAAGGTTTAATCCTCGCCCATGACCTTGGTAGGCCAAGGTTGAAATAAAGCTGCGATCGGCAAGTAGCCACGTGCCGGCTTCTAGCCAAGGACGAGATTTCTCTAGAGCTTGCACTCGAGCCGCGTTAAAGAGGAATAATTCTGTCCGTGCGTGAATTTCATAAGGCACTCCTTTAAACAAATGCTGCACGACAGGGTCATCGTCTATAGCTTTGAGGATTGAGCGAATGACTTGGCCAACTACATCACCACCAGGCTCCTGAAAGGCCGCTGTGCGCAACCCACGTGCTTCAAGCGCTTGGTTTAAGAGCGCTAACTGAGTGGTCTTCCCCACTCCCTCCCCACCTTCCAGGACAATATACATACCTCGTTTTGTGCGTTTGTTCATGTGCTATCCCTTTGCTTGTCTTCAGGCTTACTCTAAACCCATTTCAGATTATACTTGCCTGGCATAACCAGTTAAACAAGCAAACATATTGTGTTTATAAGATTAGAAGAAACTGGTAACGAGATTATGGAAGGTTGAGGGAAAATAATTTATTTACTCAATTGATTTTATATGGCCAGTCGGAACTATGTTTTCTTGAGTAATTTTTTTATTTTGGAGAATGTGGAAACTGCCAAAGCCGCGCCAAGATCCATGGCCACATCGGCGGGGTCTTCAACTATTTTACCCGCGGCATCAATCTTGCGATTAATGTTGTCGCTCAGCTGACCAAATTTCTTCATCATAAAAAAGACAAAAATAACCAACGTTGCCAGGAGAACAATAACAAAAGCCTGAGAAATTATACTTGTGAGATAGTAGGTATCTTGTAATGACATGGAGATATTTTACTCCTCTTTCCATAGGCATACAACCATATATCCACCTCATATCACTAGAAAATAGGTATAAATAATTGAGTAATAAAATACCCCACTATCGAAAATTTCGTCAGTGGGGTGTATTCATCCTTTCCTCTCAAGAACTACGAACGACAGCCTCTATCGCCAAGGCCAAGCCTTTTGAGCGTAGCGCGAGGGGTGCGGGTGCGCCTCCACCAGGAGGTAAACCATGCTTCGGAACTTCATGTCCAGCGCATTAAAGAACGCCCACGCGCCCACGCACAACACCACCAAGCCAATGGCAATGCATCTCTGCTCCCAAGTGCCAGCCACAAAGGTCATGGGGGCCAACGAGGCCAAGAGGCCAAACACCAGGGCAAAGCCTATGGTATGAGCCAGCTTGCTCAAAGTCAATTCCTGCTGCCAGGTGTAGCCTGCATCCGGGTTGCTGCGGTTACCCAGCACAGCTGTTACTTCGAGTCCAACTGATATCAGGAAGCCCAGTGCCAGCATGGCAGCATACCACCACGGCTGGACATAGAACCGGTCACTCCCTTCAAAATGACTCAACTGCCACATAGCCACAAAGCCGGTAGCTGACAGTGGCCAGTCACCGTAAAAGTAGCCCCAGAAGCGAGGTCGAATGTACGAAGCGTAATCGGTGAACACATCTTCCAATAGTCGGGAGAATTCACCCGCTCCAAGGGTCAAGACCCAGATCAGCACAGCCAATTGCAGGCCGCTGTGCGCCGCCCAGATCAGGACATTGTCAAAAATCCAAGGCAGTCGATCTAGATTAAGCTTGTCCGCGTTGCTCATGACACTCTCTCCTCAAAGCGAACGGATAGGATGAACTGTTAAAGAGTGGGCCTATTGTAAGACCAATTCCATTCAAAGTCAACTATAGGTTATATGTAAAATAAAAATATATTACCCTTTATTTATATATTTAGCTATCAAGTAAGCTATTTTAAAAAGTAAAATTAAAACATCTAGTTGCTCTCTAGATCATAATTGACCTCTTTCCAGTCTTAGTATTAAGATAATTGTATTCGGGTTTAATTTGGGTTTATGGAGTGTAAATATGATAGAAAAAGTGGACGAACAAGTAGAAGTGGCTATGATTTATGCCAAAAATGGCGCCAACACCTGGCCCTGTCTCGTACGCTGGCGCAATAAGCGCTGGCGAGTCTCTACGGTAGGTTTTAAGCACTATGTAAAAAAAGGCAAAGTCCTCATGCACATCTACGAATTTACGACCACTGAGCAGCTCTGGATGCGACTAGAGCACGACACCCTCCTCAATACCTGGACCCTCGATTCAATCAGTGATGGAGAGCAGTCATGAGCATCAACAATATTCAAAACAATTCTTTTAACCCAGCAAAGCCGACTATTTTACATATTGATCTCAATAGCTGTTTTGCCACCGTAGAGCAGCAAGCCAATCCCCTCCTCAGGCATCGCCCGATTGCGGTGGCGGCCTATACCAGCCCCAATGGCTGTGTCCTGGCTCCGTCAATTGAGGCCAAACTCTTGGGTTGCAAAACCGGCATGCGGGTACAAGATTGCCGTAAACTGTGCCCAGAATTGGTAGTTTTATCTCCCGATTCTCAAAAGTATCGCTACGTTCATATTAAATTAAAGCAAATCTTAAGCGACTACACCGATAAATTAACCCCCAGGTCGGTCGACGAGTTTGTGCTGGATTTGGCTAACACTCCGGCCCACAGGAGCGGAATGATGACTACGGCCCAAGAAATAAAGCAACGCATCACGCAAGAGTTAGGCGATTATCTAACCGTATCAATTGGAATTGCACCCAATCGAACGTTAGCCAAGTTAGCCGCCGGCCTCCACAAGCCCGACGGTCTCGACATAATTGATACTTCTAATTATCTCAGCGTCTATCAGAAAATTGACCTGCTCGACCTCCCTGGCATCAATGTCGGCTACAAATCTCGACTTTCGCGAGTAGGAATTTATTCCGTAATAGATTTATTCAATCATTCACTTTTCGACCTTCATCAAGGGTTTAAGGGTGTGGTTGGAGACGATTGGTTTGCCCGACTTAGAGGCTGGGAAGTAGATGCGGTAGATTTTGGCCGCAAAAGCTTTGGCAATACCCACTCAATAAAGATAGCCGTTATTCACGAAGATGATATCTTTCCGATTATGACTAATCTAATTTGGAAAACTACCAGCCGAATGCGAATGACCGGCTTGGCTTGTTATGGTGTCCAACTCGGCTTTCGTTACCGCAATGGCCAACATGCATACGATCACCTCCGCTCCCCTCAGCCCCTATTTGCCAGTGTCGACATTTTTAATCAGCTCAAAAAAATCTTTTACCGCCTACCTCGAGATTACGTATCCAAGATAGACGTCGGGGTATACGACCTGTGTAGCAATGCTGAACTACAGCTATCATGCCTAGATAATATGGAAGGGCTATCAAATTTATATGCCGCCATTGATAAAATTGAGCACAATTGGGGTCGCAATACCATCCACCCCGCTCGAATGCTACCGGCTAAAAATTTAGCCCTAACTCGACTACCCTTTGGTGGCGGCAAAGAGATGGAGCAGTATGTGTTTAACGGCGAAGAAATTTAGCATAAATGAAAAAAGAATCAATAGAAACAAATGGAAAAGGCCGTTGCATTAACGGCCTTTTACATTCTTGAGTAATTCAAGAGAATAATTCCCATTAAACTGCCGGAGCAGCCGGAGGAGACATTTCAGAGGTCTCAGAGGAGGATGCCACGGGAGAACTTGCCCCGCCAGGGCCAAGATACGTATCCTTGCCAAAAGCCAAGATGGCATAGCCTACGATGCTAAATAAGAACAGTCCAACCACACCAAAAGCGGTTGATCGACCAAAAGATTTAGCTAAGTCAATTGCAACAAATAGCGCAATCACTACGTTCACAAAAGGAATAAATAGCAATAGTATCCACCACCCGGGACGGCCAATTATCAACAAAGTTACATAAATATTATAGATAGGTACAATACTTTCCCAGCCAGCACGCCCCGCTTTGGTGAACACTTTCCACATAGTCACGATGCTAAACACGATCAAAACCAACATGAAGACCATATACACACCCATAATAGCCATAATGCCAGCTACTTGAGCTCCAGATAAATCCGAATATGAAGATACAGCATCACCAAGCGTCGACTGGTAATCTACTCCACTATCGTCGCTAGTAGTATACATAAGCTGTTCATCGTTGGAAGTTCCAGTCGTTGACTCGACGGGCATGTCTTCTTGCATTGAATGATCCATCATTTGCATTTCTGTTTCCACTTCATTCACCTCCCATGCTTGCTTGATATCTCAACTATATCGTGAACCTATCAGCTGCACAAGCTAGGTGAAAGATGGAAGTCAAGGGAAGCTCTCAATTTAAGAGTAAAATGGAGGGGGCAGGTTGTCCTCGGTGGCTGCAAAACTGGAGTGGGTATCGCGATGTGTATTAATAATGGATTTTATGAGATCGATATCATCGGTAATGGTGTAAAGGCTTTCATCACCCGGGCTGATAGTGTGCTCACCCTCCAGAAGATAGGATTTAATGAAGCCATCTAACTTATTCCAGAACTCACTACCAACTAAGATTATTGGCGCAATAGGCATCTTTTTAGTCTGAATCAAGGTGATAATTTCAAACAACTCATCTAAGGTGCCGTAACCACCGGGGAAATAGAGGTAGCCACGGGCGCCAAAAGCCAGCATAACTTTGCGCGTAAAAAAGTAACGAAACGACATAGACTCGGTGGTATAAGGATTGAGCGCTTGTTCAAATGGCAACAAGATATTAAGACCAATTGATTGACAGCCAGCCTCAAAAGCGCCTCGATTAGCCGCCTCCATAATGCCTCCACCGCCACCGGTGACAATAGTGTACCCTTCTTTAGCGATTATTCCGGAAACCTTAACAGCGTTCTTGTAGTACGGATGATGTTCATCAAAGCGAGCCGAGCCAAAAACGGTAATGGTGTCGTTATATTTGTTAATAAGATTGAGTCCATCGGCGATTTCATTATCAATACGCGAAACACGTTCGGCGGTTTCGCGTTCGAGCTCTTTAATAACCAGTTCTCGGCTTTTTGACTGGGTTTGCTGGTCTGAAATTTCCATGCCTCAAGTATAGCAGACTCACCTTGCTATACTCGATATATATGAGCACCTTTCAGATTAAACTACTAGCAATCTTGCTGATGCTCGTGGATCATATCGGCGCCTATTTATTTCCCGACTTAGTGGGACCGCGAATAATTGGCCGACTATCTTTCCCCTTATTTGGCTGGTTAATCGCCAATGGCTACCGACATACTTCTAACGTCAATCGATACTTAGCGCGTCTTTTACTATTTGCCCTTATCTCACAAATTCCATTTGCTTTGGTAGGCCATTCGATGAGTAGCCCTCTCAGCACTTTAAACATATTTTTTACCTTATGGATTGGCTTGGCCACCATAGTCTGGGCCGACCGTTTTTCTGCCATATCGGCTAAAATCGCCATCATCATACTTGGAGCCACACTGGGCTGGCTGTTACCGGTAGATTATGGAATATCTGGCGTGCTATCAATCGTCGCTTTTTACTATAGTTTTAAACAGTACTGGCTCATGTTTAGATTACAACTAGCTATATTTGCCCTATTCTTTACCCTACCCCTCATCCTCAACCTGCTCAGCTACTCCAAAATACCAATCCACCCTATACAACTATGGCAACCATTAGCTGCAGCCAGCACACTGCTGATTGCCCAATATAATGGTCACAAAGGCTACTCGATAAAATACTGGTTTTACCTTTTTTATCCCGTTCACTTGCTGATGCTGTATTGGCTGCAACAGATACTATATGCCGGATAATCTAACACGCCAAAGAAAAGCCGCTCCCTGGCGGCTTTTCTTTGAATAGATTCTCTAAGTATCACTAGGAGTGTCCCCGAGAACCATCACGGTTTTCTTCAATACGCCGACGGCGAAACTCGTCCACTGTCTCCACTTCATCGTCATCAAACCGGTTGTAATGACTATCTTCCCTGCCTCGCTTCACTTCGCCGCCTAAAGCGCCCATCATAGCCCGATCAGACAACGCATAATCCTCTTCCCACCGTTGCGACAAGCTGCGATCGATAAGCACTTGCGAAGCTGTACCAAGCACCGCCAAAATGGCCCAGGTTCCAGACCATAAAGCGGAGCCACTCATTATATCCCCAACAACTCGAGCCCCAAGTGCACTGGGAGCAATTTGACCCGACATAACTAACACCCCACCCATAACCGCGGCCGCCCCAGAAAGGGCAGTTAAAACCATAAGCAATGCTTTGGGAATACGGAAATACACCACCAACGATCCCACAGCCGCAGCCGCAAGTAGAGCCACCAAGGTCGTTAACATCCCTACTTCGGCCCCAAACTGCAGCATAACTCCATAGGCCACATAAAACCCAAGCAAACCAGCTAAAATCGCCACCGCTGCCTGGTAGAAAGCGTAGGCTAATAAGGCTCCAGCCACACCGAGTATAATCCCCGCTCCCCATCCAGTTATAGTAGTTAAGAACCCTTCACCCAGGGCCAAGTCAACCAAATGGGCACCCCAAACAAATCCCGCCACAAACCCCCAAATTGGAAGCAGTATTCGGTATAACTGGTACCCAGCCAATCCAACAACCGCCCCGAATACAATTGTAATTAACCCTAAAGAGAATGCATCCATTATCTCTCCTCCTTTGTCTGTTTATAAATAATTTTTATATAAAAAATTGTCCCCTCTCCTTATACTATTGTTTATATGTTACAGTATAGTCTATTTGATATCAAATGAACGATAATGTATATATGATGTCTATAAAAATAGCCCCCATCTAACGATGGAGGCCAAGACTAAAAGGTTCGCTAATCCTTAAAGTTTATGTAGTCACCGCTTCCTCCCTTAACCGAAGATCCAAATAATCCTCCTTGGCAAGCAGCGCTTCAACAATCTGATCGCGAAGGGTGACGAGTTCTTTATTGTTAACAATTTCAATTCCATCGCCATAATCGCTCCCGTGAGTCGAGGCAATGGTGAACTCACCCACTCCTAACACAGTTATCCGCAAATCATCAGCATAATAGCCGGGCATAGCGCTAGTCGATCTAACGGTAATGCGGCAACCATCAATGGTATGAAGATTACCTGCTTTCGTAACCAGCTGCATGGCGATTGTCTCCTCTGTTAATATTGATGCGACGGCAAAACGGATTGGGCGAATGATACCTCAGGCAAAATTTAAAGTCAATACTATAAGCTAAAATCATCCGTCGGTATTTTACATACTCTAATTACGAATGACGCTATCAAGAAATATAGGCTAATTTCGACGTCGGATGTCGATATCTCAGGCGACGTCGGAAAAACCAATGATAACCTGTTGCGATGAAGTTCCTCTACTACTATAAACCTGCCAACTATTATACGTATACCAAACCACTTTTTACCTTCTTTTGAGGCAAAACGTGAGCCAAGAATTTAGACCCTTTTAAAATAATTTCAAAGCAGTTATATATGCTCTTTCAATACTAAATTTGACCGAGCGAAAAACCTTGCTTTCAGGTTTAATTCAAAGCTGCACGGGGTGAATCGGAACAGAAATTTCGGCCTATCGGCCACTCTATTCGCCTCTATCCATGCGCTAGTCATATCATGACTACATAAGATAAGAACGTGCGCCAGAATCCTCACCGAGGCTTTATGGCCCAAATCAATTCTCTGGATATATCCAATTCCATAATATTTTAAACTTGGCAGCCTTAATCTCTGAATCACAACCACAGGATTGATTCTCTCCACCTCATCTCTTTTTAACAATCAGGATACTATATAGCTTATACCAACTATTTGCGTGTCGCACTCTGGATCAGCTGGATATACTCGAGCGGCTCGAGCCAGCAATCGTCATGCGTGCCTGGGATAGTAATAAAACTAAAAGCATGGCTCGATAATAGTTGCTTGATGTCAGGGTGAGTAAAGGTATCGCCAGTTGGTCGCACCACGAGCACTTTGTGTCGACTCCCTTCCGGTAGATTCGTCAGGTTGTGTTTAGTAATAACATCCAGGCTAGCCTGAGGCCGAGTAACAATGTACCATACGTTGTGGATAGTCTTATTTATCCACCAATCTAAACGCCGCTTTTGACGATAAATTGTAACCTCGTTAATAAATTTGGTGATAACACTAGTTAATAACCATCGCTTTGGCCAATAAGGTATACCAACCAGAATAATAACTTTAGCCTTAGCCTCTACTGGAACAAGGTAACATCCAGAAGAATGGGCAAAAATAACATCCGCCTGGCGCACATCGTTGCTCAGCTGGTAGCCCGCTTCATGTAGCTGCTGACGGAATTGTCGTGACTGCCATTCCCCTTCAGCCCAACCATGGATAATGGCGACGGTAAGGTGGTGGCTTTGATGGGTTATGGCCAACTTGGGGGACTGATTGAGATTCTCCATTTAGCTATGGTAAAGTTTTTTATCTGATCTGCCAAGTTAGTACCCTAGCTAGGCATACCTAAGACTCTCTTCAGTTAGGCTATATATTTCAACATCGGATGTCGACATCCCTGACGACGTCGGGATTAATTTTCAAGTTGCAGATGTTTAATAGCCTCTAATCCCTTCTGATAGTCTGCCTGATCTAGAGTAAATTGTAGTAGCTTTTGGGGATTTGACCAGGCTGACAGAATAGGTCTAACGTCAATAAGGGCTGCTATTTCACTCGAATTTATTGTTTTTCTATCCGAATAAGCTGGCAAAGATGACCACTGGTAATTGGTCAAATTGGAAATTGGGTCTACTAAGTGACTTGAATACGGGTTTAGGTGAATATAGCGAGCAACATGTTGAAGTTGATACTCTGTTTCAATTATTACTGATTTAAACTGCGTTTGAAATAATGGTCCAATCCTATCTGTTCGCGTATTGAGATATTTAGTATAGCTACCTTGAAATTGTTTGAGGAAGATTGATATTCCACCATTGGAGTTCTGCCTGAGTAATAAATGAAAATGGCTGGGCATGAAGCAAAAAGCGAGAATGGTAACAATTCCAGATTGACCTTGGATGCTTGCGAAATAGTTTGCTTGCTCCTGCAAGTTCTTTACCAAAAAATGTGAGAGGCAAGTCTGATGATTGTTATATTGGTAGTATTTTAGTGTTTGCAGAGCCCTGTAATAATCACGCTTCTGATAAAATACGTGCCTTCCATCGATCCCACGATTAAAAACATGATAAATCTGACCGTTTATGAGTGGTTGTTTCCGTTTTGGCATTGAAGCCTCCTCGAGCCTAACTGGTTTATATCAGTGATTATACGGTGTTAGGCAACAAGCAATCATTTATTTTTACCGACGTTGCTAGGGATGTCGACATCCGATGTCGAATTTTTATATACTGCTTGAATTTGGCCAGATTAGAGTTCTCCCGCTCAAGCCTGTGGGCCCAAGCGGGAAAAATGAGACAACCGAAATTAGTTCAGTGGCGGATCCGCAAAGTGCCAGGGTTTGTAGTCATCCCCGACCTCTTGCTCATGGACTTCTCGAGTGTGCCTCTCGATCCAAGATGTAACCTCCCCTTCTTTCAGTAGCCCAGACTCGGCGCCACAATCAGCATGTCTGCAGCGACACTGGTAAACTGGCTGCCTCTTCATCGGCGGTTGCAGGGCGAGACCTAATTGCTGCAAAGTCTGATGAACCTGTAAACGCCGCAACTGGCAACACACGGAGTCATAATCGGAATCACCAATTGGCTCCATATACGTTACTGCTAACTGCATCCCCGGTAGGCGCGCATCCGGGGCTCCAGTGTAGATGAGCACCAGATTAGTGCCCACCTGGAGAATTTCCGCTGCCATTTGCCAAGGTCGAACATAGTCGGCCCGGATTTCACTGCCTTCGACGCTCATCTCTTTACTCCTCCTGGAGATCTCTCTCCCTGATTGTCTGCACAACCACCTCGTACCCTACCAACTCCGCCACCTTATTTGGGGTAGCCCTCTCATCGACATCCGAGATTGATCCTCAAAGGCCTTACCAACGACCTCTTTAAACACAGCTCGAAAGTACTTAAAGCACCACTGAGCGAAAAGGATGGGGAGTACTGGCGCAAGCATAAGCACGAGCAGGGTTAGACCTAAGGCAAACACAGACATGCTAACTGCAAGGATCACCAGGGTCGTCCTTTCTATCGCATACCAGGCAAAGCGCGTCGCCTGCTCTTTTAGCCCCAAATTCATCAGATAGTCATGCACTAGCGTAAAAGCTATCGCCTGCACGAGCACCGTGATGACAAGGGCTTGACCACATACCTCCACCAACCATTCATACATTATCTGCATCTTGCTTTCTCCTTGCGGCTATACCGCGTTTGTCTCTCTCCGTCCATCTTGGACAAAGGTTAGATTGAACTTCATACAATCCAACGTTCTAGCCACGATGTAAACCAACAAAAAAGCCCTCCGCGAAGGAGAGCTTTAAAAGGAATCTACATTAAGATAGCAAAATTCGTTACACGCTTCCCCTCACAAACTGAATGTGTTGAGTAGAAACGTAATAATAAGATGCCTGTTGAACGTGTAACATACTTTTAATATACTACTAACTATAGGCTATGTCAATATGCGGAACAATGTTTGAAGAACTATTTTATTTAGTAGCAGAAAACTCAATAATCCACTCAATACCGTATATATCTCGAAACATACCCGCGTAGGAGCCCCATGGACTATCTCCCATAGGTCC
>CAZQWH010000014.1:0-28431 GCA_964597145.1 uncultured Candidatus Saccharibacteria bacterium
AGGAGACATATATGTCTATAGAAGACCGAGGTTTTGCCTCAATGCCAGAGGATGAACAACGAGATATTGCCAGTCAAGGAGGTCAAGCTGCTCATGAGCACGGAGATGCTCATGAGTTTGATAGCCAAGAAGCCTCGCAGGCTGGGCAAAAAGGTGGGCAGGTGGCGCACCAGCGAGGCAACGCCCACGAGTTTGACAGCGATGAAGCCCGCCGGGCCGGCAGCCAAAGTCATAAGAATGATGAGGCGTAAATTGAACTAGGTAAACGAATCATCATCACTTCAAAAGCAGCCTGTAAAAAGGCTGCTTTTGAAATGGCGAGGAAGCGTAAATACCTCAGTCTGATAACCTGGGAGATAGGTAGTAAATAGAGCCGACAAACTCCGCATTGCCCGATATAGATTGTTATTTTCAAATTGTTTACATTTGTTATAATAAAAGTGTCAGCAAACCGCTGCTGGTAGCCGTTTATACCTAAAAAAGGAGTGTGGCATGGTTATAGTGCCCCAACCAGTAACAGGCAGCGTGGCTATAACATCGCGTGGAATGCCGCAGGGGCTTTCGCCCGGGCTTTACCTAGATAGAGATGTGGCTATCTGGGTTAGTACCGCCGAAGTAACCATCATCGCCCCAACCCTTGACCAGGCAAAATTACTAGCTGCCAATTTGCCTAAAAACATATTCGGTTGGCAGGAATTCCTGGTCAATCATCAGGATTTGGTCAAGTATGGTACGGACTATGCTGCCTGGCTAAAGCTAGCAGGCGTCTCGATCGCAGCGGGAGAGTTGGAATATGAGTCTCGGGAGTCAGAAGAGGTGGCCAAAACAGTCTCTGGGGCTGTCTCTTGAGAACTGAAACGGGCAGTTTAGGTAAAAACCCAAGCTGCCCGATTCATCATCTAAACCCACGTATCTCCAATTTAAAACGAAATATAGCGGTCGAGCCCAGGTATAGCCGAAGCCATAACTTGGAATATCACCATCACCATCCCTAACAAAATTAAACCAACAATCGCGTGAATCATAGTGGCCCGTGCGCCTTTAGTTTTATTTTCATCATCACCGGCGATGATATATTTAAATGCCCCGAGCAATAAGTAGAAAAATGCAGCTAGGCCGCCAAAGAAGAAAATAACCGAGACTAACGTATTAACGGCCTGGTTGAGGCTAGTAAACCCATACTCTGGTTGTAAATTAATAAAGCCAACGGCTGAGCTAGTAGTAGGTAATTGGATAGAGGTAGGCAAAGTCATACACCATATTATACGGGTTACGAGCAAATCAGTATCTGTCCGGTTGATTTTTGTTCCATAACCATATATACAATGAAGTATCCAAGCTAATAGACAGAGACGTGGTTTGCTCAAAGAAAGGAATGGCAATGAAGCAGCCTCGACAGCCGTTGATCATTGATCCGACCAGCAAGATATCTCGATTGGAGCAAGTCTATAGCTGGATAGCCCATCAATTGGCTACCGCCGAACGAACCAGGAGGGTGCCCATGAATGTAGTCCGAACCATGCTCACCAAGAACGAGCGGGCACAGCTACTCTACAGGATAAACACCCAGCTTGGAATGCAGCATGGATTTACCGCGCGATGGAGCGGTAATCGGCGCGGCGCATTAGCCCTTAGATTAATTTGGCGGGCCCATTAAAATAGACGAGGGTGCAGGAAAAGCCTTGAGCTAAGTACTGTACCCTATAATTATTATGGTTGCAGCCAACCCGCCAGGAAAACCCTCTCTCGGGTAAATGCGTATCGGTCGGGTGAGGGGATGGGGGAAAGTTGTAACGTCTGTATCGAAATAATATACGCGTGTTGAGTATCTATGGCCATCCATAGTTGGCTCTCATTTGGCGACCATGAACTAGAGCTAAAGTCGGATAAGCCTAAATTAGAGACGCTCCTGATTACTTTTCTATCGGCAAGTGAATAGAGTTTGGTTTGTTGAATCGGAGGCTCTGGAGTAGGTGTTGCTGTGCGGTTACGTGATTGGCGGGGACATGGTGTTAGGCTTTCGGTTACGAGCAGCTTATCCCCCGATGGGGCAATACTGGCCGAAATAATCGAATTAGAATTAGGTTCGCCCACCTCACAGTGCCGGTCGGTGGTGTAAACCACAGACTGCTCTAAGGTGGCAAGATCATAACGAATTACCTGGGTCTCTGTCACCTTATAGGCGAAGTGCATATCGGCACTAAATTGCAAGGCGTCTAGCAGGTTATCTTGGTTAAAGCTAGTAAATTGCTTCTCCACCGCCTTGCTTTGCGGATTATATCGAGATAAATCCCGCCGAATACCAGTATAATTTTTAACATAGTACATAGCGGTAGCTGTGGGAAAGGTAAATAATTCAAGGCTAAAGTCACTTGCTGCATCGTAAACAGTTATCGGTTGAAACGTGAGTAGTGGCAGTATAACAATGCGGTTGTGATAGGTGTTGGTAATTGCCTGGCGATCAATTTGAGTAGTAGAAATTGCAATGGCAGCCCCATCTGCCTGCCATACCACCGATGTTAACTTCTGTTCCTTCGCATCCAGGTTGTAAATCGAAGTAAAGTTTTGTGGAGTAGCCGCCGCCGCCCGCTCAATAGTTTTCTCATTCCATCGTAGCAACCAATGGCCATCTGGTGAGGTGAGAAAGGTATACGTATCGGGGTAGCCGATAGCCAGTACCCGATTCTCTTGATCGGTTGGGGTGGCTTGGTACATGGCTTTACTGCCCGTCGTTTGAGCAAAGCTATAATAAAGTATAGTCAGCGGTTGATGAGCAAAAAAGGCATCATCGTCGGTTTGCCGCGTTGCCAGCGGCTTTGTTTCGGAAGTTTCGTGATCCGGCTCAGAATTTTGAGTGGCCTGACCGTCATTGAGCAGCCTATAAATTTGCAAACCAACCAGACAAAGTCCAAGCAGAACAATAACTACGACTGAACTATACGCCAAAAACAACCAACGGTTATGCCTCCAGGCATATAATGGGTGACGCCAGCCAGACTGGGCGGGTGGCATAATATGAGGTGAAGCCTCAGGCGCATTGGGAGGTGTCGGGGTGGAGGGCAGATTGGACATATGAAATCATTATCGGCAATCAACGACTACATCGTCAACCACAACAGTGGCACCAATAGGGCAGATAATCCTCTAGAATCTCAAGCGACAATATCAAATTCTTTGAGTCGATCACGGGTGATCTCAGTTGGAGACTCGAGCAATTGCCGCTGTAGTCGAACCAACTTTGCATATACGCCATTGGTATGTTTGAGTAATTCCTTCGGCTGGCCATATTCTGCGGCTGTGCCTTTATCCAGAACTAATATATGGTCGGCATTCGCGATAGTTGAAAGGCGGTGGGCAATAATGATCGAGGTTCGTCCTTTCATAAGATGATTAAGGCCATCTTGCACCAACACCTCTGATTGGCTATCGAGTGCCGAAGTTGCTTCATCTAATACAATAATTGGGGCGTCCTTTAAAATGGCCCGGGCTATAGAAATCCGCTGTTTCTGGCCACCAGACAATTTAACTCCTCTCTCCCCAACTAAACTATGGTATTTCTGTGGCAATTCCTCAATAAACTGGTGAGCATTGGCAGCCTTAGCGGCCTTAACCACCTGCTCGAAGCTAGCCTTAGGGTTGGCATAGAGGATATTTTCTAAAATTGTTCCGGAGAAGAGTAAAGAATCTTGGAACACTACCGCAATATGCTGACGTAGCGACGATTGCTGAATCAGAGATATATCTTGGCCTTGGAGCAAAATTTGGCCTTGCTGAGGTTCATAAAATCGAAGCAATAGGTTGACAATCGTTGATTTACCTTGCCCAGAGCCCCCAACCAACGCAAATTTTTCATGAGAGAATACGGTGAAAGTAATATCGTGCATGACCCGTTTATCTTTATCATAACCAAACTCTACACCATCAAATTCAATAACCGGCTGCCCTTTAGTTGGGGTTATCCAATTTACTACTCCAGCCCCTGGCTTATCTACAACCTCTACCGGAGTCTCGATCACCGTGAAAAACTCTTTACTGCCCGATTCGGCCCGTTGGATTTGGCCCAAAATAAAAGACATCGCGAATAACGGGAACCGGGCTTGCTGCACCAGTTGCAGCAGCAACGTCATTTCGCCAATCGAATAGTGGCCGTTATAGGTGTGGTAAATAATATAAGCATAAATAGCGAATAAGATGGCATTGAGCATGAATTGACGCAAAAAGTCATAAATATGCCAACCGCGAGTTTGCGTAATTGCCAGGCCCTCAATATCTTGGCGAAACTTGGCAAAGTTGGTAAATTCCATAACCTCGGTGGCAAATGATTTAACCAGGCGAATACCGGCAATCGATTCATAGGCTCGACTAAGAGATATATCGGATAAGTCATTCTGTTCATCCTGGTACTTTTTCCAGGCTAAAGTCGAGCGGTGCGAGATAACGATATAGAGCGGGAATAAGGCCGCCAAGAGCAAGGCAATGACCCAGGAATAGTAGGCCAACAAGCCAATGGTAATAATAGCCGTGAATAAAAAGGGCAGAAAATTATTGAGCATGCTTTGCATAAAACTCGTTATCTGCTCAATACCCCGATACATTTTATTCATGGTTTTACCGGTAACTTCATTGTCGTAGAAACCAATGTGCAGCCGTAAAAGATGGGAGTAAAACGAGGAGGACAAGAAGGTTTGCAGTCGAACCTGGATAATATCGCCAATCCAGCCGCCCACCGATTGCAAGGTTATTTGAATAATTTCGGTCGCTAATATTAAAGCCAGGAGAGTGATGATAAACTCAACATCCCCGCCCTTGCCGGTGACTTGGTTAACAATCTGGTCAACAATTTCTTTACTTAGCAGCGGAACCGCCAGCGATAACGCCGAAGTGACTATCACAAAAAAACCAGCCACAACGTACCAGCGCCAGAATTGGCTTGTGTATTTTAAAATCCTAAAAATAGCAGACACAAGGGTAAGTATAGCAGATGGGAGTCACACCTGAATCCACCCCGCCACTCCGACCAGAGTGTATACCAAACTAAATTCAATACCAGAATGCAATATATAAGTACTAACACCAGACACCCCAAACCTAACCTCTCAAAAAACGTATATACGCCCGTATATACGTTAGCCAAATTAACTCACATAATTAACAAAAGGATGGTAGGTAGGGTGAAAGGGGAAATAGAAGGCAGAAGGCGGGATGCAGAAGACCGAACTGCGGGATGATTAAATACAAAATTAGAAATTCGAAATGAGAAACAAATCACAAGCTCGAAATCACAAATACCAAACCCAATAACCAACCTCCGCCCCCCATCTACGAAATACGATATACGATCTACAACCTCTCCCGTCATTCTGAAATGAAACTCAGCCAAGAGATAGAATCCTCTCTAAAGTCTAAAGTCACCTTCTCGCCCTTAATTTTTGCCTCCCTGTGATATAATAACTCAGATTTAATCAACAATTCCCCTGTGTGAAGAATATAAGTTATGTAGGGTAATATCGGCTTTTGCGAGCAGAGGTAGTATTTTTATGGACAGCAAAAATATTCGAAATGTGGCCATCATTGCCCACGTTGATCATGGTAAAACCACATTAGTAGATGGACTATTAAAACAGTCTAAAACCTTTCGTGAAAACGAACAGGCAATGAGTCAGGATTTAATTATGGATAGCTATGCCCTCGAACGAGAACGAGGTATAACTATTTTGTCTAAAAATACGGCGGTTTCATATAACGAATACAAAATAAACATTATTGATACTCCCGGGCACGCAGATTTTGGAGGTGAAGTTGAGCGAGTCTTAAATATGGCCGATGGAGCCCTGCTCATTGTTGATGCTGCTGAAGGGCCGATGCCTCAAACCAAGTTTGTCTTAAAAAAAGCTCTGGAGCAAAACCTAAGAATTATTGTAGTCATTAATAAAATTGATAAGCCCAATTCTCGCGATGCCGAAGTCATTGGGCAAATTGGCGACTTATTTTTAGAGTTAGCAACCACCGATGCGCAGCTTGATTTTCCCGTTCTATACGCGATCGGTAGAGACGGCAAAGCTTGGGAATCATTACCGGCAGACTTTAGCCAAGAGGCAAATTTAGAACCACTATTTGAAGCTATTGTGTCGCATGTACCAGCCCCTGATACACAAGCGACAGGTGCCTTCCAAATGCTTGTAACGGCCCTAGATTACGATGATTATAAAGGCAAGTATGCTATCGGCCGTGTTCGTCGAGGCCAAGCCCAGCCAGGGATGTCGGTAGCAATTTTAGATGCTAACGGCAGCAAAACTTCGGGGCGGGTTGAAGCAGTCTATACCTCTCAGGGCTTAAAACGCATCGCAACTTCAGTTGGTGACACAGGAGATATTGTTGCTCTAACTGGGTTGTCGACAATTAAGCTTGGCCAAACAGTTGCCGACAGCATCCAACCAGAAGTCCTGCCAACCATAACCATTGAGGAGCCAACATTGCAGATGACAATGGGTGTCAACACATCACCAGTCAGCGGCAAAGAAGGCAAATTTGTTACATCACGGCAGCTGCGCGACCGATTGCTCAAAGAAACCGAGACAAACGTGGCATTAAAATTTTATGATGACCCCGATTCTTCCGAATTTACGATCGCTGGACGAGGCGAGCTACACCTTTCTATTTTAATCGAACAGTTGCGCCGTGAAAGTTATGAGCTACAAGTCGGCAAGCCCGAAGTGATTACCAAGGAAATTAATGGGACGACAATGGAGCCTATCGAAAGCTTAACCGTGGATGTGCCAGATGAGTATGTTGGGGCGATTACTCAAGAACTGGGGGCTCGAAAAGGGCTAATGATAGGTATGCACCCAGATAATCAGGGCTCAACCCGCTTAGAATATACTATTCCCACTCGTGGTTTACTTGGATTTAGCAATGCCGCTCAAACCTTAACCCGGGGCACTGCAGTGATTGGTTCAATTTTTCTCGAATATCAACCGCTGGGGCCAGACTTGCCCAAAATGCGCAATGGGGCACTCATCGCCTCAGAGAATGGTGTAGCATTAACCTATGGGTTAAACATTGCCCAAGGTAGAGGAATAACCTTTATTAGTCCAGGCACCCCAGTCTATGAGGGTATGATTGTTGGGCTAAATTCCCGTGAAGACGATCTGGTTATTAATGTAACCAAAGAAAAGAAGCAAAGCAATGTTCGCTCATCTACGGCTGATATATCGGTTAAGCTCGCTCCTCCAGTCATACTCTCAATTGAACAAAGCATTGATATGCTCGAAAGCGACGAGGTTTTAGAAGTTACGCCGCAAAACTTACGTCTCCGTAAGCGGTATTTAACCGAACATGAGCGACGTAAGCACAGCAAGTAGTAAGTTTTGTTGTACCTAAGGCAACTTGTGATACTATTATCTAGCGAGCAATGGACTAATCTGTATGGCATTTGTAGATCCACAATTATCGAGGCCAACTCGATCCAAAAAGACTAAATCTTACTGGCAACGCGCCAAGTCTTTGTTTTGGAGTACCATTAAAAATCCCCGGCTTCTAGCATTAATTTTTGGCGGCGGATTAGCTATTGCCATATTAATTACGGCCGTAACCTATGCCGTGTTTGCTAACAGCTTAGCCACCCCTGAGGCAATTATAAATCGTAAAAATTCGGGTATGATCTTTTATGATCGAAATGGTCAGGAATTTTACCGAGCAGCCAGTGCTCGTGACACCACCATAATCCCCTTAGATAAAATCCCCGACGTACTTGAACATGCCACTATTGCCATTGAAGACAAAAACTATTACAAGCATGGCGGTTTTAGTTTGCAAGGCTACCTGCGTGCAATTGTCTCCAATGTGAAGCAAGGCGACTTAACCGCATCAGGGGGATCTACTATTACCCAACAATTAGTGAAAAACGCCCTACTGTCACAAGAAAAAACGTTCTTACGTAAATTCCAGGAATTAGTGTTATCCATCGAGATAGACCGGCGGTTTAGTAAGGACCAAATATTAGAGCTATATTTTACCTCAACCTATTATGGGGCCGGAGCCTATGGCGTAGATGAGGCGGCCCAAACCTACTTTGGCAAAGAACTATCCCAAATTACTCTGGCCGAGGCTACAATGTTAGCGGGATTACCGCAGGCTCCCAGTGCTTATTCACCAATCGATGGTAATCGGGAATTAGCTAGCCAGCGCCAACGACAAGTCATTCGAGCTATGGAAGACCAAGGGTATATTACCGCCGAGGAGGCTGAGACGGCTCAAAATACAAAGTTGCAATATAATACAGCCCCATCGGTTGCGCGAAATAACAAAGCACCGCATTTTGTAGAATATGTTACCAATTTATTAGCCGACACTTATGGTGAGGATAAAATGATTCGAGGTGGGTACAAAGTGTACACCACGCTCGATGTTGATTTGCAGGTTACTGCCCAAGAAACAGTTAAAAATCGGATAGCAGCCTTACAAGGTACGGGTGCAAACAACGGAGCATTAGTAGCCATCGATCCAAATACTGGTGAACTGCTAGCCATGGTTGGTTCAGCCGACTATACCAATACCGAGATTGATGGGATGTTTAATGTTGCTACTTCAACCAATCGGCAACCGGGAAGTGCGACTAAACCATTTATGTACCTTCGCTCATTTGAAGAAGGCCATACTCCAGCCACCATTCTCCACGATAAAAAGACTGATTTTGGCGGCGGCTACATACCCCTAGACGCCGACCGACACTTTCGCGGTGACGTTACCGTCCGCCGAGCGCTAGCTAATTCGCTGAACATCCCAGCAGTCGAAATGGTGCGAAATATTGGTACAGCCGATTTTATAACCACCATGAAAGATTTTGGGGTTAAACATATATCCCAAGAGGCAGCTCAAAATTGCGGCTTAGCCATAGTCTTAGGCTGCGCCGAAATGCCATTGCTCGATTTAACCCACGCCTACTCAACCCTTGCCGATCAAGGTATGTATCACGATTTAGTTTCGTATACCAAAATAATCGACAAAAATGGTAATCAGGTCTATCCTAGCAAAGGCTTTGGCTTTTTCAATAACCAATCATCCCAAGGCGAGCGAGTTGCCGATAGTGGTTACACCTATCTTATCACCGATATACTTGGCGATAATAACGCTCGGTCTGAAACTTTTGGCTCCAACAGTCCCTTGCGCTTGTCGCGTCCAGCCTCCGTAAAAACCGGAACTACAGATGATTCAAAGGATGCTTGGGCCGTTGGCTATACGCCACAAGTCACCATTGGGGTTTGGGTGGGTAATACCGACAGCACTCCCATGACGTTGGCCGGGGCAACCGGCGCGGCACCAATTTGGAACGCGGTTATGGAAGCCTATTTACGAGGAAAGCCAGTGGAGCGTTATGACCGGCCAAACAATGTTGTTGAGCTACTCGTTTGTCGTGGACAAGAAGCTATCGCTGAGGAGACCGGACAAAATACCTTTAAGGAATTTTTTGTTAAAGCCCATATACCAAGCGACCGTTGCAACGCCACCCCAACCCCCACGCCTACCCCATCGCCCACGCCCACTCCATCGCCAACCCCCACCTCAACTCCTACCCCAACACCAACAACTTCCGCCGACGAAGATGGAGATCATAATGACGGCGATACTGGCAACACCAATCCAACCCCCACCCCAACACCCTTTATTAGTCCAACGCCACTCGATATTTTCAATAATTAACACTGGGCGTAAATACATTAACTAATACTTGCGCTGGCCCGTATCTCAAAAATACAGCCACACCAGTTGCCCATTTTCTGTAGACCACGTGCTTCTGCCATGCTACTATGGTTGTATGTTAGAGAGCTTACACAAACAGGATCCCAAAGTCGCCGCTTTAGTTGAAGCCGAATCAATCCGCCAGCGCGATAAGATTGAGTTAATTGCCTCAGAAAATTATGCCTCAGCAGCCATTCGTGAAGCAGTTGGTTCAATTTTTACCAATAAGTATGCCGAAGGGTATCCTGGTAGACGGTATTATGGTGGGTGCGAAGTAGTCGATATGCTTGAGCAGCTGGCGATTGACCGAGCCAAGGCCCTATTTGGGGCAGAGCATGCGAATGTTCAGCCGCATTCAGGCTCCTCAACTAACATGGGGGTTTACCAAGCCATGTTGGAGCCAGGAGATTTGGTGATGGGTATGTCCCTCACCCAAGGCGGTCATCTGACTCATGGAAGTGAAGCTAACTTTAGTGGAAAATTGTATAAATTTACCCATTATGGAGTTGACGCGGAGTCAGAGCGTATTGATTATGAGGATTTAGCCAAACAAGTCAAAAAGACCAAACCTAAAATGTTAGTAGCCGGCATTACCGCCTATCCTCGTTTATTAGATTTTGAACAGTTTGCCGAAATTGCCCAAAGTGTTGGAGCCTATTTATTAGTCGATATGGCGCACATTGCCGGCCTCGTCGCCGCCGGACTTCACCCCTCCCCAGTCCCGTATGCCGATTTTGTAACAACTTCGACCCACAAAACGCTTCGCGGCCCGCGAGGTGGATTAATTTTATCCCGGGAGAAATACGCTAAGGCGATCGATAAAGCCATTTTCCCAGGCATTCAAGGCGGTCCGTTAGAACATGTCATTGCCGGTAAGGCGGTAGCTTTCGCCGAAGCAGCCACCGAGGATTTTCAGCAATATCAAAAGCAGGTCCTCCATAATGCCCAAGCCCTAGCTTCAGGTCTTTCCAATGAAGGCTTCCGTTTGGTTAGTGGAGGCACCGACAACCACATGCTCTTAGTCGACTTAGGTCAAGACGAACATTCCATTACCGGTAAAGATGCTGAGCACCGCCTAGATGCAATCAATATTACCGTTAATAAAAACACTGTACCACGCGAAACGCGTTCGCCATTTATTACTTCAGGATTACGGCTAGGCTCTCCAGCTGTAACTAGTCGCGGCCTTAAGGAAGAAGATATGACTACTATTGCCAATTTTATTGGTCAAGCTCTAAAGCAATCTTTAAGTGAAAAGGAAGCCGAACAACTAGCAAGCCAAGTCACCCAGTTTATTGGTAAGTTTCCTGTACCCTGAACCCAGATGAGCATCAGAATGGCAGTTAAATTTAAGCCACGCTAAACCTCAAGTCACAGATACTAGGCATAAAATACTAGATACTAGTTGTTGTACAGCAACTCGCGGTATTCCTTAAGCATGCGGAAAGCCGAATATCGCGACCAAATAATCTGCATGGTTTGCTGCATGCGGCTTACCCATTCTTGGGGAACATTTTGTCGGTCGCGCTGCTGATATAGAGGCACAATTTGCTGCGTTAGATAGTCGTAAATAGCTTCGTCGGTGCGTTCTTCTGGCAAAATCCAACCAATGCCATCCCAGACCACTTCATCTACCCAACCATCAGATATAGATAATTGCAGCACGCCATTAGCCCCCGATTTCATACCGCTAGTCCCGCTTGCTTCTTGGCTGCGACGAGGTACATTAAGCCACACATCCGCTCCGCTCACTAACGTTTTTGCGCTATCAATTGAATAGTTAGGCAAAAACACGACTGATTCTTCCAACCCACCCAACCGAATCTGGCGATTGATAGTATCGATAATACCTTGGCCAATTTCATCACTAGGGTGTGCTTTGCCCGCAAAAATAATTTGAATACCCTGATGATTGATTAAACGTTTGAGATTAGCAGAATCCTGTAGAACAATATCGGCACGTTTATATCCGGCAAACCGTCGCGCCCAAATAACCGTTAGCACCTCTGGCTTGAGCACACGTCCGGTTTGCTCGGCAATGAGTTGACACAGTCTCAGTTTATTTTGCTGGTGAAGTTGCCACAAATGGTGGCTATCAAGTCGATTTAAACCAGATAAATCCAAAGATGGGACTGTAGCTTGAAGATTTTTAGCGACCCAAGTGGGCAAATGAACGCCATTGGTGACCGAGTGAAAATGGTAATCTGGCCAAACACTCCGGGCAATTTGGTGATGGAGTTTACTTACAGTATTAGATCGTCCGGCAGCATTTAAGGCTAAGGTGGTCATGCTAAATAGCGTATCGTCCTGCTCGTCCGAGCCATAGTCCAACATTTCTCGCAGTGGTAAGCTTTCAGCTTCGGCATATGATTGCAAGTTAGATGCAACCTGATGTTTACCAAAAATATCATTACCCGCAGCTACCACTGTGTGGTTAGTAAAAACCATTTTCGGCTTTACTTGAGCCATGGCTTCAGCAAACGAAACGGTTTGCTGGTGCAAAATATTAGCTGCCAATTCATAAGCCGCAAAAGCAGAATGCCCTTCATTCAGATGATAGATAGGGGGGTGGTAACCCAGAGCATGTAGCAGTTTAACCCCGCCAATGCCCAAAATCATTTCTTGCTTAATTCTTATCTCAGGATCGGTATCATATAACCGCTTCGTAATTCTGCGCCAATCACCGTTTTGCTCAACATTGGCGTCGAGTAAGTAAAGTGGAATGGTGCCCACCTGGTAGCGCCAAACTTGGATGGTTAAAATTTGGTTTTGATACGGGATGTGTACCAACAGTGGTTGATCTTGGTCGGTTCGGACAAGTTCTAGTCCTGTCGCCTCTGGGTTAATATCTTGATACAAAGGAACTTGCTGACCTTTTTGATTAATTTTTTGGATAAAATAGCCTTGCTGGTAAAATAAGCCTATTGCTACCATCGGCAACTGCAGGTCACTAGCTTGCTTTACCAGGTCGCCAGCCAGTATACCTAAGCCTCCCGAGTAGATTGGTAAAGCTTGGGTTAAGCCAAATTCAGCACAAAAATAGGCAATCTGGCAATCTGGGGGAGAATTAGGAGGCAGCATACCTAAATTGTACTGGGATAAGCCATTCTGGTCAACCAACCTTAGGGTCTTAGTCGACAATTACTCGGGTTTGAGCGTGGGCAGAATTGTCTTAGCGCAATAATCGAACGCACGTAATTAATACCTCATCCCACTCCATATACATTCTTTTTTGCTGCCATAAGTTGACAAGGTCGGCATTTAAATGTCGATATAGGACAGCTGTTACCTCCATATGGGATAAGTGGTGAAGCATTGGTGATAGCAGATCAACACTTTTGGCAAACTTTGCATCCATTGTTTTGTTGGACTCGTACTCTTCAAAGTATGCCAGCATTTCTCTCGATAGTAATGTTCTAACAACTTCACGTTCTTCTGCTTCATGGCTGCTTTTCTTGACAAATGATGGTATGTCTCCTGTCACGGTTTCGCCAATATCGTGCACAGATAACATAATCAGCGCTCTACCCAAATCAATATCGTCCCGATGCTGAACCAATGGATGCAAATAAGCGGCAATGATTGGTAAGTGTCCAACATGCTCCAGTAACGGCTCATGGATTGCCTCGCATTCAACAAACGAAGCGTATACCTGCTGCCACGGTATACCTTGATGTCGCTCCTTTGTAATAGTTGCCCGGTAGGTTACCGCATAGGCGTCTTGGAGGGCTACTAGAGTAGTGACGATTTCTTCAGCTGGAATAGTGTTGGCCATTTACTTAGCTGCCCGCCCCTGCGCTAAATCTACAAGATTTTGAAATAGGCTAACCACTGTTAAAGGGCCAACTCCACCCGGAACAGGAGTAATAGCGGCAACTTTATCGGCTACAGCATCAAAATCAACGTCCCCATGGACTCTACCTTCAATCCTGGTAATCCCGACATCAATTACAATCGCACCAGCTGGCAGCATATCTAGTCCTAGTTGTCGTGGCCGACCCATCGCGGCAATAACGATATCAGCGGTATGTAAGATTGAGTTAGTATCCTGAGACTTACTGTGCAGAATTGTAACCGTGGCATGCCGGTGAAGAAGGGCCAAGGCCGTTGGTAATCCTACTAGATTGCTGCGTCCTAAAACCACTACATGTTTACCCTCAACTTCAATTTGATAATAATCAAGCAAACTCAAAATACCTCTCGTAGTTGCTGGAAGGATACCTGGCTGACGAGCGGCTAAAGCTCCTTTATTAGTCAGGGTTAAGCCATCCACATCTTTGAGCGGATCGATCATACCAATGGCTAGATCAGGGTTGAGATGGGATGGTAATGGCAACTGTACGATATAACCAGTTATATCCGGGCTATCATTCCATTGTTCTAGCTCTTGCTGTAGCTGTGCCTGGGTGATTGTTGCCGGTAGCTGGTTATGTCGAACAGTAATCCCTAATTTTTGAGCCATCTTCGACTTATGCTGAATATATACAGATGAGCTTGGATGCTCACCAACCTGGATAATACCTAAAGTTAACGCCAGCTCACTCTGGGCAAGATCATGTTTTAGTTGCAGCGCGAGTTTGTCTGCCACCACTTTTCCATTCAATAGCTTAAACATGCTAGCTATTTTACCATGCAGCATCTAGCTTCCATCATGTAACCGCCTCAAGCATTGTCCATTTTGAAAGCAACTTTAAGTGTTGTAAGAGTAAATGATACGCTTGTATGTTGATTTAAACGGTAAATCGTTTTAGCGTTATAAGCGTCAAATTTAATTGCAACCGAAACAGTTTGCAATATGGTCGACAATACCGTATCATTATTCTTTGTGTTTATGTTTACCAAGGAATATCCCAGATAAATGGGTAAACTTCAAATAAAAACATACATCGCACGCTCTTCAATTGCTGCCTTTTCTTGAAGAGGCACAAGCTCCCCCCTTGTGTTTATCAAAACTGCATATTTCATTCATCTTTATATCTTGAAACAGGTATTTTACTTTGGTCGTCCGACTAACTTGTAGAGTGCCTTATGTTTGAGGGTGTAAAGCCCTGGTGTTAGTTTTACGACTACTGTAGGAGGGGTCGTTTGATATGCAACATATACAACAGTATAAACTCGCAGCAGCTGCAGTTTTTGCACTTGCGCTATGGGTGGGTACATCAACAATCAACACGCAAATAGTACAGGCCGACAACGGTGATACCACCATAGAAAAACCTGTCGAGGACTCAGGAGATCCTGCCAGTCGGCAACCAACCTATACCAAATATACTGTCCAGCCTGGAGACTACCTCGAAGCCATCGCCCAGGTACACGACATTTCTTGGCCCTCAATTTACGAGCACAATACTTTAATTGAGAATCCCGATTTAATTTATCCCGAGCAAAATTTGGAGATACCGTCCAAAGATATACCGATTACTCGTAGTATTAGTGGTGCTGCCATGCCAATCCCCACTAATTATGCTCCTGATCCAACTACCCCAACCCAAGCAGCTCCACGGAGAGTGAGCCAAGTTGCCCCACAATCAACGGGATATTCCGCACCTAAGGTGGTGGTAAGAACTGTGGCTACCGGGGTACCAGGCTTACAACAGGTTGTAGGGCTTCCATATGCTTATGGCGGGACTTCCCTGAATGGTTTTGACTGTTCTGGATTAACGCAGTATCTAGCTAGCCTACAAGGCGTCAGCTTACCTCGTACCGTCGCTCAACAATATTACGCGACAACTCGAATTGGTCAGGCAGATTTGCAGCCAGGCGATTTAGTTTTCTTTAATTGGAACCATGTCGGCATGTACATTGGAGGCGGACAAATTGTTCATGCCACAAACCCAGCGCAAGGAGTGCGGATTGATAGCCTGCAAACCGCTATCCAATATAATGGCTACCTTGGCGCCGGTGCGCTGTAAGAGGTTGAGGAGTTCATACAAACAAAAAGCTCTGCGAGCGCACCATCAGAAGTTGTAAAATCTTTAACCTTATCGCGCGAATTATTTCCTAGCCTGCAACGGTTGTCCAAACCACCATTGACTCATTATTGGGGCAGCTAAAGCTAGCACGCCAATGCCGATAATGACCGATAGGGGAAAAACAACTTCAACTCCGGTAAAGGGTAGGGTTGTATGGGTAACTATTGGGCTAAGGTGCGTAGCTAAATAAGACACAGCCAAAGATACTATAGCAAATAACCCAGCCGATACAGCCGAATAGACCAGCAATCGAGGATGGCTAGCTGCGAGAATAATACAACTTAGGCCAATCACACCAATTAAGATAAGCACTGGACTAAAGCCAGTCAAGCTTCCACCCCAAATAGCTCCACCCAAGAGCAGATAGAACCCAGCTACTTTTAGCCAATTAATCACAACAGCTACCGAAACAACCGATAGTTGCTTTAACGAAAGTAGCCAAGTAGCAGCCACTGCCCAAACTAACCCCGAAAAAACGGCTAATTCAAGCAGGCTCCAGCTACCATTGGTGAGCGTGACCGTATCAAGTAACGAAGTAGTATGGGTGGCCAAGACTAAAACAGGACCTATGCCCAACCCCAACCAGAATGACTTAAGCAGCCATTGGCGGTGACGCTTAGTTGGATGAGTTAACTGCAAACCAACTAAGACAAGCAGCAAAACGCCACCGACGTACGTTAATAAAAAATTACCAGCTAAAAAATTCATAATAGTTTAAGAGCCTTTCCTGGGTGTTGGATGATGGGTAATTAAAGTAAGTTCTTCCGCCAGCCTCCACGCCTGTTGTAGTTTGGATTCTATTTCAGAAAGTCCGTGCTGCCAAAACGTTGGTTGTTCAATATCTATACCAGTGGCCAAAAAAATGTGCCGAGGCGAGTCAGATTGACCTGCTGCCATAAATTGCTTAACTTTTTGGATATTGCGAGGGTTTTGTCGGACTAATGACTGGAGAGATTTAGAGATAAGCAATCCAGAGGCATAGGAGTAAACATAAAAAAAGTTACGGATATGACTCCAATATACCCACCAATTCTGGCTGCCTTTCGATTGATCCACAGCGGAGCCCATATAGGCAGTCATATATTGTTGGAATAGTTGGCCAATTTCTGCGGAGGATAGGTAGCCTTGTTGACGAAACTGCTGATGTAGAGCTTGTTCAAATTGGTAACAGGCCACCTGGCGGAAAATAGATGAAACATCATCGTTGAGTTTCATCATGATAACCTCTAACTGGGTAGTTTTATTGGCATCTTTCAATAATAGCTCGGTTACAAAGTCTTCCATAAAAGTGCTAGCCACTTCAGCGGTCGCTAATGAAGTACCAAAATTGAGAGCATTTTGGTGTTGGCGGGCTAGTTCATTATGCAAACCATGCCCCATTTCGTGGGCAATAGTCAAAACGTCCTGAAGTTTGTTGGTATGATTAAGTAGGATGAAGGTAGGTTGCGAGATTAAATTGTGAGCACAGAAAGCTCCGCCAACCTTTCCTGACCGAGGGAAAACGTCAAATTGACCATGTTCCAGGAATGCATTAAAAATCTGACTAAACTCTTTATCTAAGCCGGAAAGGGCTTTCGTCACCAGAGTAGTTGATTGGGCAAAGTCATATTCCTGGCTCAATTTGCCATAGGGTACATTGCGTTCGTGATAGGCAAGTTTTTTTACCTTAAATAATAATGCCTTTAGCTGGTAATAACTTGCCGCTAGGTCATACCGGCCCGAAACCGCCTGCAGTAAGCTATCGACTACTCCAGTTTCAATATCGTCATTCATATGCCGTTCCGAGTCTGGACGATCAAACCCGCGTAATTCATCGGTAGTTTTCTTAAACTGAAGAATAGCATTTATCTCTTCGGTAGCCGTATCAGCATATCGAGTCATCGTCTGATGAACCAACTTAGCCGCTTGATCTCTAACACGTTTATTCTGGCTACTCGTCAACGATAAAACCTCAGTAAATGGAGTACTCTTAACCTGCCCGTCTTCATGCTTGAGCGAAAACTGCTCCTTAGACAGAAACGTACTAGTCATCGATATCCATGAATCATGAGCGGGAAGTGAGACCAAATTAAGTAGCTTCTCTTCTGATTCGGAAAGCAAAAAACGATGCTGACTAAATAAGCGTGATAGAAAATGACGGTAGGCAGTTAATTCTGGTGCATCTAAAAATTGACTTTGATATTTTTGATCAATTTTAGCGATATTCAAAAGGAAGAACTGAATTTGGTTATAAAGCTTGGTCGCAACTTCATCGGCGGCACGGGATAATCCCTTCAACTTAGGATCTATCTGGTCCTGGGCACTGCGCAAGTTAAAATAATACCATTCTCTGCCGTCCAAACCATGAATAGCCATAATTTGCTCATACTCATCCAAAGCCAATTTTAGCTGAGAGGGGTCTGAAAGATACGTCGGATTATCTCGCCATTTTTGGGCAAACTGGTTAATCGCCGCCTGATTTTGTTGTCGAGCCATGACTAGATTAGGATCGTTATCGGAGACTGCTAACTCGGCTAAATTCCACAAGTGTATCTTTTGATCCATAAATTTTTATCCTCCATGACTACTCACAGAAATTATAGCATTTTATTATTTGCAAACAGCCAAGCAATAAGAGATAATTTTTACAGATTATTGCTACTATACAGTGACATAGTTTTATTTTTAAATATAATAAATAATATATTATAGGGTATATAATATAAACGAATTATTAATTTGTACAAATTTATGGTTCATACTATAAAGTACCACCTATTATTAAGGTTAACAGTGGGTATTTGTTTCATAATAGGACTGATGTTGGCTATTAATTTATGGTTGTATTTTCAACCTTCGGTTGTTGAACTTCGAGTTGCCCATTGGCTGCAGTTTGGCCAACCAACCTGGCTTACTTTCATCATGATTGCAGTCTCGAACAGCTGGATAGCTGTAGGCCTAGTAACTGGAGGGGTGTGTTTGGGTAGTTTGCTGACAAAACGGTATGTAACGGCGGCCGTAATAGCCGCATCTTTGGCTAGCCTATTACTAATAGACCCACTCAAATTTCTTTTCCAGCGGCCTCGACCAATTGTTGACTCACCGGTTATTGAGCACATAGCTGGCACAAGCTTCCCGTCTGGACACGCGTACACTGCCACGGTCTTAGCTGGGGCATTGTGCTTCGCCTATAGTATTGGCTGGGGCGGAGCGAGGCTGATGAACATACTGGTGATGGCAGTGGCGTATATACTTTTAGTATCGTGGTCGCGCGTTTATTTGCAAGTCCATTATCCATCTGACGTAGTAGGAGGAATAGTATGTGGGCTTTTAATCCTAATTTTACTAAGTTTTATATATCGCTGGTTACGTCGGGTGAAGCAATTATCTAGGTAAATCCACGTCAACCTTCAATTTGCTACACTACAACCATGTCACAATTACAGCCATCAAAAATAGCTTCAAAAACAACACATAAAATACCAACTGCGTCTATTGCGGTGTTTTGTAGTGAAAATGGCTCACCGTCGCACCAACATAACGCTCAACTATTAGGCAAGGAGATTGCACGACAAGGCCATGTTATTTGTCTATCTGAGATTAATCAGGCTGCACAGTCTGTTATTTCGGGCGCCAAATTACATCATGGGATGATCATAGGCTACGTTCAATCGGAAGACGTCTACCCGCTGTGGCCTGTTGATCAATTATCCCATGTTGTTATATCAAACACCGATTTTGATCACTGTCAGAGCATGATGCTTCGGTCTGTTTCAGCCGTAATAATAATCAACGATAAAGCTGACATTTTACGACCGTTTGCCCAGCTATTACCGAGTCATGTTATTTTAGGTGTACTAACCAGCACAGATGACACTAGTCAAAACTTGCTCGATTTACTTACAGTCTCGGGAGTGGAGGCTGACGCGGTGGTATTAGATTCCTCGCCTATTAATCTCGCAAAACGTATCCTGAAGCACTTAAGGTATCAGCAATTAAGACACCATAGAGCATAGCCCCCAAATACTCCCTACTCAATATAAAGCAAAGCCTAAATCAAAAAGTGCTGCCATATTAGTATTACGGCCAGGAGTGTTGAGTAGCACGCCAATTAAGTTTTTGCCTTCACGGGTAGCTGAAGCCACTAAACAATTTCCCGCCTCGCCGGTATTTCCTGGCTTTATTCCAGTTGTGCCTGGGTACATTACAATCAGTGGGTTTAAATTCTCTAGGTTAAGCTGTTTATGACGGTTAGAATAGGGCAATTGTCGGGAGGGGGTAATCACAATTCGATTAAATAGTGGGAATGAGCGGGCGTAATGGGCCATCACTGCTAAATCACGCGCTGTAGAATAATGACCAGGGTTATCTAGGCCAGTAGGATTAGCAAACTGTGTATCATGCAGGCCGAGCTGTTCAGCTTTAGCATTCATTAAAGTAACAAAATCAGGAATCGATCCAGATACAGCTAAGGCTAAGGCGTTGGCTGCATCGTTACCTGAATTAAGCAATAGGCCATATAACAATTCTTCAACCGTATACTGCTCGCCAGGAGAAATCCCCATTAAAGCCGAATCTGGCGGTAAATCAGTAAAAGCTTGTTCGGGGATGGTGACGATACTATCTGGTTTAGTAAATTCTAAAACCAATGCCGCAGTCATAATTTTGGTAGTGCTGGCCATAGCTAAACGGGTTTGAGACTCACGTTCGGCCACTATTTCACCACTGTCTTCATTTACCAGAATAAGAGATTGGCCTTTAATCTGACTACTATCGACCGCATTGGTTAAAGTCAACGGCCACAATGGTGGTTGAATGGTAAAAACCGGTGCGCGATTAAATGATTGTGCTTGAGATTCCGAATTAATTTTAGAAATAAAATGGTCAGCAGCTAAAGCTAAAGCACAAATCAGTGCCAGAAGCAGGAATCCATACTTAAAATTTCGGAATTGCATCATGGATTTCATATAGGTTAATGATTGGCTGCACCTTAGTAATTTAGACTAGCATCCTTTCAATCCCGACACAAGGCAGGATAATTGAGTCTTGACTTATTTAGCACTCTATGACATACTTTGCCAAGTGGCAGTAATAGTGCAACTCTTAATTGCATCTTACTTCACACCGTTAGACTTAAATCAATAGAAGCGCCTATTTGGCAACCAAGGTTGAAACTAGAAAGGAATTATACTTATGGACCTCGTTCCCCAAGAGACACACTTAAATGATTTACCCTTACTACCGCTTAAAGATGTCGTAATCTTTCCAGGAACACATACTGGGCTAGCCTTTGGTCGTGAATTAACCCGATTGGCAATTGAAGATGCCTTGGCCAGCAATAATCTAGTGGTATTTGTGACGCAGCGTAATCCGGAAACTGAAGATGTGGGGCCAGATGACATCTATCGCATTGGCACATTAGGTATTATTCGTCAGGTATTGCGCTCCGACACAGATGTAAAAGTAGTGGCCGAAGGCTTAGCTCGGGTTCGGATTACCAGGTTTTCACAAGAACAACCGTACTACCGGGTTGACGCGGAGCGCTTGCCGGCTGCAGAGTCTGAAAGCGCGCCAGTTCTGGCTCTAAAAAATAACTTAACCAACCAACTTAAGTCGTATGTGGCCCTCCGTCGCGATTTCGACATGCAAGTATTAATTAATATTTTGTCGACTGGCTCAGCTCATCGTCTGGTTGACCTTATTGCATCCCAAATTGGTACAGATCAGAAGCAAAAGCAAGACATATTAGAAGAAGTATCTCTAGAAGAGCGACTGGGCAAAACAAATTTCCTGCTTGCTCAAGAGCTACAAGTAGCCGAGTTGGAACAGCAACTCAACTCCCAAACACAAGAAGAGCTGTCTAAAATGCAGAAGGAAGTTTATTTGCGTGAACAAATGAAAACTATTCAGAAAGAGCTGGGTGAGGGGGAATTAGGCGACCTAGATGAATTAGAGCAACAAATTAAACACAAGCACATGCCTAAAGAGGTGGAAGAACGGGTAACCAAGGAATTAAACCGTTTACGCTCTATGCCATCAATGAGCCCAGAAGTAGGCTACATCCGCAATTATATCGACTTAGTAATTTCCCTACCATGGGAAGTAGAAAAAACCTCTCCTGTGGATCTAGGGGAGGCTCAAGACCAGTTAAACGCCGATCATTATGGGTTGCCCAAAGTAAAAGATCGCATCTTAGAGTATTTAGCTGTCCATCAGTTAACCGGAAAAATCCGTGGCCCCATTTTATGTTTCTATGGCCCTCCTGGCGTTGGTAAAACCTCAATTGGCCGATCAATCGCCAAAGCCTTGGATCGCAAGTTTGTCAAAATTAGCCTTGGTGGGGTGCATGACGAAGCCGAAATTCGTGGTCATCGCCGAACATACGTTGGGGCTATGCCGGGCCGAATTATTCAAGGCGTTAATCAGGCAAAATCTAAAAACCCCATATTTATGTTAGACGAGATTGATAAAGTGGGCTCAGACTTTAGAGGGGATCCATCTTCAGCTCTGCTCGAAGCCCTCGATCCAGAACAAAACTTTGCTTTCTCCGATCATTACCTTGAAGTTCCTTATGACTTATCAGACGTATTATTCATTGCCACGGCCAATGTTCTCGAAAACATCCCCGGTCCATTGCGGGATCGAATGGAGATTATTCATTTTCCAAGCTATACCGCCAAAGAGAAGGTGCATATCGCTAAAAACCATTTATTGCAAAAGGTGCGAGAGTCATCAGGGTTATCTTCAGAACAAATGGATATGTCAGAGTCGGTAATTGAACACGTAGTTGAGCAATATACTCAAGAAGCTGGTGTGCGTGAGCTAGAACGTCAGCTTTCAGCCATAGCCCGAAAAGTCGCCAAACAAGTTGCAGAAGGCAAGCCAGCCCCAGGCACCATTACTACTGCTAAAGTAAATGCCTACCTAGGCCCTTCTAAAGTTGATAAGTGGTCCAAGGAATCCGAAGACCAGGTTGGATTGGTGGCTGGCCTAGCCGTAACCCCATTTGGGGGCGAAGTATTATCGGTTGAGGCAACCTTATTCGCCGGTAAGGGAAATTTGCAATTAACTGGTTCGTTGGGTGATGTGATGAAAGAGTCTGTTCAAGCGGCCTTATCCTATGCCCGATCCCATGCTGATGCGTTAGGCATAGCCGATAAAGCGATTCACAAAGATCTCCACGTCCACGTGCCATCCGGGGCTATACCTAAAGATGGTCCTTCAGCAGGTACCGCCATGGCAACCGCTATTACCTCCACGTTAACTGGAATTCCCGTTCGAAGTGATGTAGCCATGACCGGGGAAATCACCTTACGCGGACGAGTTATGCGGATTGGCGGAGTCAAAGAAAAAGTTATGGCCGCCCAACGTGCTGGTCTAACTACAATCTTACTGCCAAAATCAAACGAAGTCGATATTGATGACATCCCCGAAGAAGTACGTAAACAAGTCAAGCTTATCTTTGTTGAAGAAATGGAAGAAGTGCTCAAAACTGCCTTAGCTCAGCCACTCAAGCCACGGTTAAAAACCACCAAAACCACCGCCCCTACCCAGCAGAGTGTAACGCCAGCCACTTCGTAACCTGTTACAATGAGAAGATCTGGTAAGGCAAAGGTATAGCTCGCAATGACCTGGTCGCTCATAGTTGATATTGCCATTATTGTATTTGTATTAGTCGGGCTCTGGCGTGGCTATCATGAGGGATTACTCGCCGCGAGTGCTAACTTAATTGGCTTAATTCTTTCGTTGGTAATTGCATTTTGGCTGTACCAACCTTTTGCTAACTGGCTGCTGACAATTTGGTCAATTCCTGCCGGACTAATGCACATTTTTGCGTTCCTTATGATCGCCTTTATTGCTGATGGGGTAATTACGGCAGCAGTCTTAGTTGCGAGTAATCGAATAGGTAATCAGTTACTCCAAACGCCCATGATGCATTACTTAGGTATTATTCCAGGCGGGATAAACGCATTACTCACGATTGCCTACCTTATTGCTATAGTAATTAGTCTGCCAATTGAGCACCCAATCAAAACCAGTGTGACAAACTCCACGTTAGCTCAACCATTAATTGGGCTGGTCAAGCAAGCAGGTCTACCAGTCAATGAATTAATTACTCCAGCCTTGAGTGATTTATCGCAACTCTTCACTGTGGAGCCTGGCTCCGACGAGATGGTTGAGCTAGGCTTTACTGTAAAAAATCCACAAGTAGCGCCACAATCCGAAGAGGAAATGCTAGAGCTCCTTAATCAGGAGCGGATCAAAGCCGGGGTCGAACCAGTCGAAATGGATCCGTCATTACGAGATTTAGCCCGAGACCACAGCCTAGATATGTTCCAGCGCGGCTATTTCTCGCACTACACTCCCGAAGGCAAGGACCCATTTGATCGAATGGCAGACCATCATATTACGTATCTAGCAGCTGGGGAGAATCTAGCCTTAGCCCCAACAGTTAAAATGGCCCACACTGGACTTATGAATAGTCCTGGTCACCGTCGCAACATTCTTGATCCGAAATATCATAAAATTGGAATTGGTGCATATCACGACCCTCGCTACGGGATGATGTTTAGTCAAGAATTTACAAACTAGGCAAGATAGCGTTAGTCCAATAGCTATTCAACGCGTTTACGTCATGTACCAAAGAACCACATGTAGGCTACATCCCGGACCTAACCAAAGTATTGTACGCGTACAGACTTATGACTAATACGCTATAAACCACAACATGAACTGGAAGAGGTTAATCTCACCGATCCGGGCCGTAGGCAGACGAAAACCAAGGTAGATTCAGACTCAGCTACCAATAACGGCCAGTCACCGTCGATGTCACAACCCTCGACGGACTGGCATATAATGTCCACTATCAATGTGCTACCACTGTAATTTACGCCGATAGATATATCACCAAATCAGGCGTTGTGGGCCCAATCAATAGCTTACCCTTAATAGACTGCAAACCGAGCACCAGGCTTCCCTCCGTTTTTAGAGGTAATTAATTATTATTCAACGATTAATACTGCGCAGCACCGCCAAGGCCAGCCAACCCATTTTTCCTCTTACTCTTGCAGCCGTGGCGCTTGGTTGTCATAATATAAGGTATGGAACAAGCCAAATATGTGATTGTTGGTGGGGGTGTGGCCGGAACAACAGCCGCTGCTACTATTCGTCAGCACGATGCCAATGGCCGCATTATTTTACTCAGTCAAGAGCCGCATCCATTGTATTCCCGAACCTCATTGGTGCCTTATATGCGCCATGAGGTGAGTCGTGAGAATCTATTCCTGCGTGATGATACATACTACACTCAACGCAAGATTGATTTTTGGCCGGAATACCAAGCAACAGGCCTTGACCCAGATAGTCACGTAATTAAATTAGCCAATGGCACGCAAGTTGAATATCAGAAATTACTCATCGCCTCGGGCGCTAAACCGAAACGTTGGCAGATAACCGGCGCTACTTTAAAGGGAGTCCATTCTCTCCGAACAGTCGATGATGCCGATTACCTACTACGCCAACTAAAACAAGCCAGGCATGTAGTTGTAGCTGGAGGTGGTTTTATTACTCTGGAACTCATTCATTTATTAGCAACCCTGGGTATTGCTACTCAAGTTACCGTTCGTGGGCCCCACTATTGGTCCAATGTTTTAGACGAAGAATCTGGAAGGTTATTGCAGCAGTTATTAGACCAGGCTCCTAACATTACCGTGCACTACAATACCCGAGTTGAGGAGATCGTCGGTGAAGACAAGGCTGTAGCCGTAGTCCTATCGAATGGGCGAAAATACCAAGCCGATATGGTTTTGGCTAACATTGGAATAGATTTTAATACCAGTTGGTTATTAGAAACCGATCTAGAGATTGAGAAAGGGGTAATTGTTAACCAGTATTTACAAACCAATCATCCTGATATCTATGCCGCCGGAGATATAGCCGTTTTCTATGATCCAGTAATTGAAATGTACCATCAACAAGGAAACTGGAATAATGCAACATTGCAAGGTCAAATTGCTGGTCAAAACATGACCGGCCATAAAGCAGAAATGACAGCAGTAACTTCCTATTCCATTAACTTTGTGGGGACAGACATTAGCTTTCTCGGCCAAACATCCCTCCGCCCCTCAATTACCGCAGTGCCACGGGGGTCGGCCCGTCATGGAGCCTACGGTCGTATTCTGGTTAACCAAGGCCACGTGGTGGGCGCCACCTTAATTAACCGTTTTGGCGAACGTTCGGCCATTAGCCGATTGATTAGCTCTCAGATATCAGTTAAAAATCATTTGGCCGATCTCGCCGACGAATCCATCCCGCTTCACCACCTCGCCGACCGACTCGGAGCCTAAATTACGTCTATAGTTATATAAAACTTGACTATTAGGCTATTTTACGCTAAGATAGCATTCATTATCTCAGTTAGTGGTTGGCTGATTGCGAATCATAATCGATTAATAACCAGCTCACCGCTAGCAATTAGTGGGCAGAGTGGCAGTTATACAAAATGGGAGAGTAACTGTGGCCAGCTATCCGACCTCTACGTATGTGGTCGCTGGATACATCGTTGATGACCCCAACCATTTCGGGGAAATCAGATGTGTGGGAACGGACTGCGATCTGCAGCTAATTCCAAAACACCCGCCACGCTGTGGGGTTTGCGAGCAGAGGCTCGACCCCACCCTCGATAAGCATACGTACAACGGAGGCGTATGCTCAACGTGCAATAGTCAGCGCAATCCCTGGGAATGTAGCTGATACAACCATCTCACACGACACCTCTGGCGATCTAGTCTTCGCCAGAGGTGTTTTTATGTCCTCATTCGACTTTTCGAAAGATGTTAAACTTGATTAACATGATCGATCAGTTAGACCGTCAAGTTATATCGGTATCAGAGTTAAATAGCATAGCTAAAGAAGCGTTGGAGGTTATGACCTTTTGGGTTGAGGGAGAGATTACAGGATTTAAACCCAAAGATGCTCAACGGTACTACTATGTATATTTTTCACTTCAAGATCCAAATGGGAAAGCAGTTTTATCCTGCGCTATGCGCCGTGATGCATATACCGCTCTAGGTATAAGCCTGGAGAATGGTCAAAAAGTAGAAGTTCAAGGGAAAATGACCCTATTTACCCAGTCTGGCCGAGCTGCTTTTTTAGTTAACCACATTGAAATAGCTGGGTTAGGAAGACTCGCTGCTGAGCTAGAGAAACTAAAGCAAAAACTACAAGCTGAAGGGTTGCTATCAGATGAGCGTAAACGACCCTTGCCTTCATTTCCACAACGAATTGGAGTAGTTACTGCCGTAACGAGTGATGCCTGGGCAGATTTTCAACGACATTCGATAGCCAAGTTTCCGGTGATGGAGCTTATCGTAGCCGACTCATTTGTCCAGGGCCAGCGGGCACCGCTAAGTCTGGCGGCTGCCATTCAAGCCATGCAGCAACAATCAATTGAAGTTTTGGTAATAACTCGTGGCGGAGGCAGCGCTGAAGACCTTGCCGCGTTCAACGACGAACGAGTGGTACGAGCTATTGCCAACTCGCGTATTCCCACTTTAGTTGGTGTTGGGCACGAGAAAGATATATCACTAGCCGACCTAGTAGCCGATGTTCGAGCTTCAACGCCCACCAATGCTGGCCAAATAATAACCAAAGGCTATGAAGAAGTTCAAGTTAATTTAAGTCGTTCACTCTCTGAGATAAGCCGTTGGTCTCATACGACTATGGAGCGACACTATCAAAAGCTCGACGATTTGGCACTAGGCTTAAATCGTACTCAGCAAAAATATCAATCACTACCGTTTAAATTAGCCGAGGCGGCTTCGCGACTCCAACATCAGCAGCATCGGCTACTAGAAAACACTGGTACAACTATAAGATTGCTGCATCAGCGTCAACAGCTGGCTACTCGATTGCTTTTGCAACACCAATTGCAACACCTGCAATCTTTAGAACGGCAGCTACAGGCAGTAAGTCCCTTGAATGTATTGGCTCGAGGGTATAGCATTGTTGCTTCCCATGACCAAATTATTCGCAGCAGCCAGCAAGTGAAGCAGGGTGATACAATGAACATACGTCTTTCTCATGGCTCAATCAAAGGATTAATTACCAAAATCGAAGATGAATGAGCACATAAAACAGCAAAGGATTGCACCATGTCAAACACAACCTTTAGCCAAAAATTAAAACGACTTGAAGAGGTGGTATCTCAGTTGGAAAGCCCAGATGTCGAGTTAGAAGAGGGTTTAAAGCTGCTCGAAGAAGGAGTTGAGCTGCATAAGCAATGTCAGCGCATGCTTACCCAAACCCAAGCTAAAATTACCAAACTGCTCGACGTTTCCTCGGAGACTGAAAGTCCAGTAGCAGAACCGACCGAAGCTGGAGCTAAAATTGAAACTGCGACCTTGTTCGAATCAACCACAGAGTCAACTAGTACCGACGATGACTCGAACAACGACCATCTGCCCTTCTAGGCAAAATGCAGTATGATCTATTAAAAATTACGAATATCGTAACCAAAATAATAGTCTTGTTTATACCGCAACTGCCGTTGATGCAACTCCTGACCAAGCCGATCCACCATCGGCACTGGACCAGCCAAAAAAGTCAGGCTGTTTTCCCACCGCGGCTGCAATTTAGTGAGAGGCTCGAGTGATAGCGGTTTATCGAATAAGTAATGCACCATTAGACCGGGATGCAACCGGGACAACGCATCTAGTTCAGACTTGAAAAGTATGTCGTGGTG
>CAZQWH010000015.1:0-27495 GCA_964597145.1 uncultured Candidatus Saccharibacteria bacterium
CTTATTTCTTCTATGGCAACAATCTGAACAATAAAAGGAATAAAGCGAGCTTCGTCATTCGCGCTGATTAAATACAACTCTGTGATATATGAGAAAACCCCGCCAGCCAATCGGCCAGCGGGGCTGTTGCTACTAAGTCAAGGAGTTTCTGTTAGTAGTCCCCCCAGTCTAACAAGGCCCTATCGTCAAAGTCAGTATCGAAATCAATCATCGAATCGGCAACAGTGCACTCCTCGAGGTCAAGATCGAGCCATTCTTTACGGGTAAAGCCGACCTCTTGGTAGCCAAAGTGGTGAGTGGGTCGGTCAAGCCAACGACGCAATTCCCAGTAGGCTCCACCCGAATCGGTGAGCTGGTAGCCCTTACCGGTCTGCCGGACTTGCTCAGCCAGGTGTCTGCCGACGTCGATTTGGAAGCTTCGCAACTCGTTGTTGTCGAGCCAGAAGATCGCTTCGTCAGCCTCAGTGGTATTTCCGGTCAGCTCGATGGGAAGCATGCACCACGCACCCACCAAATGATCGACCAAAACACGATCATCAGGGGCTTTATGATAACCTTGACCGTACTGGCAGGCTTTGAAGAGCATGTTACACTCCTCAATTTCAGCCGCGAAGATCTCCTCCAAGTGACCACGGGCGATTACATCGAAGTTCGAAGTCCGGTTGCTAGTCATCTTCCACCTCCATAACGACTTTCGAACGAACAATACAAGCCTATAGTAACAGAAATTATTCTAATTGTCAAACCAATTATTAATATCTAGTTGGTTAGGTCTGGCTGTAAACCTGCATTAAAAATGAATCAACCCGGGCCACGCTGTTGCACGGTCCGGGTCTATACCAGACGTCTCGATTTATAAGTATTGTCTGGGTTACTACATAATCTCCTCAGGAGCTCCAACGATTCGGCCGCGCTTGATGTGATAATTGTGTGCCAGTCTAGTTAGCACATACCGTGCATCACACCCCTGAAGAAATGGCGGAAGGCTGGTTGCCCCCGGGAACGCCAGTTGAGGTTGATTCCTCTCCTGCTGGTTAAGTAAGTCGGCTAGCTGTTGTAGATAGGGCAGATATAGTGCCTGCCAATCACCTAGGCCAAACATTCCCTGCTTAGCCAGCGGGTACAACGCAGCATGGCTCTCCATCGACCTATCGTCGAATGCTTTTTGCAGCACAAAGACAGCTGGTGTACTATCCACCAGTGCGCCGGCCAATGCCTGTTCTCGTAAATCAAGAATACTTCGCAGCTCATCTTCAGTCTGCGGAGTAACTGGGAAGCCATGCGCCTTGATTCCCTCAATCAAGTGGTCAACAGTCGTCAACCGAGACATGTGTCTCTCCTTGCTAATTAAATACAAACAGAGCCTATAGTAGCATAATTTCCTTGGCTTTTCAAATAAGGCTAGTCAAAGCCAGTGCGTCATTCCTGCGCAGGCCTTCGGCTCTGAGGGATGAGTCTCAGGCTCAGACTCGAATGAGCAGGAATCCGGACATTAAATTAACAGAAAGCGCTTTGATTTCTGGTCACCTGCCTGCTATTGCAAGCGAAGCGTTGCGGGCAGGAGCCAGGAATGACGAAAAAACAGCTTTAGGTAATCTTCGCTTTTCAAATTTAAATATTGTTTCGCTATTCGCTATTCTGTATTCAAATTTTTACCGCGATGAGTATGGAAATTCCCTAAAATAGTGCAAGTGGTTTGGCAACACGGTTATCCATGAAGCAACGATTGTAAGATATCCCCAAAAACCCGAAGTTTTCCCCAATTGTGGATAACATTAGTATATATCCTAGAAACAATAGTATCAGATTTTAGTCCTATAAGACTTTGGATTGATTTTAAAAGGCATTTGCTATAGTCTATGCCCATATCTTGCTTGGCTAGACCAAGTAGATAAAAAAGAGCTTCGACCTTATCCACCAAGGGGTCGAGGCTCTTTTTTGTTGTGGCGAATAATTTTGCTACACTAAATGAGTAATGCGAATTACGAAGCTCAATCTTAGAAGTAACAAACCGTTACGTCATTACGAGCACAGCGAAGTAATCTTGACTGGGGTGTAATCTAGCCTAAACCTCGATTAAATCGGAGTAGATTGCCCGCCTGTCATGCTGTGCAAGCAGATAGAACAGGCCGCGTCTGTGTTCGCAATGACAAATAATTCCTAATTGTGTCTTGATCGTAGCCATGAGGCATTTGAATTCTTAATCGCATTAATACATCTATGTCTTTCACCTTATCCGAAATCGCTCATCCCAATGAATATGCAGCCTGGGATACGTTTGTCGCCCAACACCCCCAAGGCACCTTTGCTCAACTGTCGGGCTGGGCCAATTTAAAGCAGCAATTTGGCTGGCAGCCACACATTTTAGTAGTTAAAGACGGTCAACAGATTGTAGCTGGAGCCTTAATGATGGATCGGATTGGGCTAATCGGTAAAAAAATTAGTTATGTACCCTACGGGCCCTTGGTTGAGGACAAGCATCATCAAGCCTTACCGATATTAATCGAAGGACTAGTTCAAGAGTCACAACAGTCGGTGATGTTGCGGTTGGAACCACATCAGACAAGGGGAAAGGGAGAAGGAGGAAGGGGAAAGGATTTGGGTGAGCAATTACTGGGCTTTAAGGCTTCACACCGCTATCTGCAACCCGAAGCAACACTGGTAGTAGACACAAACCAGTCCGAGGCCAATCTTCAGGCCGACATGCGTCAAACCACCCGCCGGTATATTCGTCAGGCTGAGCGGGCCGGTTTAGAAGTTGTAGAAGATACTGTGGGTAAGAGATTGAGCGATTTTTATGATATCCTGCAGCAAGTTAACCAACGCCGCCAATTTGGTGTGCATACTTTGGAATATTACACCAAGGCCTGGGAGGCACTTGGTGTAGATAGCAGGATGGCCAGATGGCCAGATGGGCAGAGCCAGCAGTCCCCGCCCTTGGTTCAGCCGTATCTCTTCTTTGTTCAAAAAAATGGTCAAGTTCTTGGCGCATATTTCGTAGTCCGTGCCGGTAATAAATCGTGGGAATTATACGGTGGTGTTAATCAGGCTGGAATGAAAGTCAAAGCCAACTATCTACTCAAATGGCAATCAATTTTAACCATGAAGCGGGACGGCGTCACCATCTATGACCAGTGGGGAATTTCGCCTCATCAGGCCCAAGACTCAAGACAAAAGACAAAAGACAAAGAGGATTTTGACAAAAATCATCCTTTAGCCGGCGTAACCTATTTTAAACAAGGATTTGGTGGCAAACAGGTAGAATATGTCGGCAGTTATGATAAAGTTAACCAGCCGGCAGTCTATTGGTTAGCGCAACTAATGAGGAAAATATGAAAATTGAAGTAATAACCGAAAAAAAGGGTTGGAATGAGCATGTTGCCAGCTCCCCTTTTGGAGATATTTTACAAACTTGGGAATGGGGAGATATTAAAAAAGGAGAGCTATGGCAACCATTGCGACTTCGAGTTACCGATGATGGCTACATCGTTGGACAAGCCTTGGTCTTAAGCCGCAAGCTACCGTTCAATTTTACCTTGTATTACCTGCCACGAGGACCAGTGCTTGATTATACTGCCGAAAATGCTGAGCTCGTGTTGCGGCTAATGCTGGATTGGATTAAAGGCCAGGCCACAGAGCACAATGGTCTAATGGTTAAAATTGGCCCAGGAGTGTCTGAGGAGCAGGCGCCCGAGATCATCAAAATCTTTAACCAACTCGGACTTAAAGCCAGTAGTCACTCTATTCAAATGCGCTACACTCGCATAGTTAACTTGCAGCCCAGTGATGCTGATATCTTGCAGTCATTCGACAAAGATACCCGAAATCTGGTGCGGCGGGCGGCTCGTGAAGGGGTGGTTGTTGACCACTACGACTCAACAGACAATGTCAAAGAACTCCGCGCCTTTCACAATATGTACCTCACCACTTCCGAGCGTGGCTCTTTCCCCGCTCGGCCATGGAATCAAATTGTCAAATTGTGGGAACTTATGGCACCCTTAGGTATGGCCCATATATATACCGCTTCTTTCGAAGATGAGCCACTAGCCTCATCGCTGGTGCTACGTAGTGGCAATACAGCCTATCAGCTATGGTCTGGTAGTCGTCGCGACACCGGCAAGAAGTTTGCCACTTACGCCTTGCAATGGGCCATTATGCAACACATGAAGCAGTCTGGCGCCAAACACTATGATATGTGGGGCATCGCCCCAACCGACGATCCTAACCATCCTTGGGCTGGTCCAACGTTGTTTAAAAAAGGCTTTAAAGGTCAGCGGGTAGAGTACGTTGGCGATTACGACCTGCCTCTTTCCCCTTTTTATCGAGCCTATACCCTAGCAGACGCAATTAGGCAAAAGTTATTCGCACGCTAATCATAAAACTAAGGCGTAAGCATTACAGAATGACAGGATTGTAAGGATGTGGAATACAGGATACAGGATGCTGGATGCGAAAGGCAGGAGATCAAACTACAGGACGATTAAATTCAAAACTCAAAATCAGAAAACAAATCATAAACAAGCCCCGTCCACCATGCAAGCCATAACCAGCCTTGCGGACAGGAATCACAAACACCAACCCAATCCCCAATCTCCAACCTCCGAAATACGACATACGACATACGTCATACGATATACCAATCCCCTTCTCCCGTCATTCTGCCATTCAACTCCGAGGCCTAATATTCTCGACCTCGAAGAACTTCTCGTCGAAGGCCTGCACAACGATAACCACTATATGCCATCATGCATCATTTCAAATAGCTTCTTCCACTCTTCTAACCGTACATTCTCTGGCCGCAGGTTAGGGTCAATTCCGGCTCGATTAAGATCTGCAACTGTAAACGCTTTATTAATTTTTTTGCGCGGGTTAGCAAAGCCCCGGTGTAAGAAACGAGAAAAAGCTGGCGAAGGCAAGGTGTCAGACGCAGGATGGTGGACAATGTGGAGAATAGCAGAATCTACTTTAGGTGATGGGAAAAAGCTGCCAGGGTGAACGATTTTAATAATCTGGGCCTGGCCGTAGAGTGAGATAAAATTAGACAGATAGGTGGCATGCGGTGGCGCGGCGGTAATTTTTTGGGCAACCTCCTTTTGCAGCAAAACCGTAATCGATTGTGGTGGATGTGGTAGTTGAATAAGTTGGCCCAGAATATGAGTGCCTGCATTATAAGGTAGGTTGGAGACGATTTTGTAGTTTGTAGTTAACAAGTCTGGGATGCTCTCGTGCCCCGACTTGTCATCCTGAACTTGATTCAGGATCTGGAGTAAATCGATATTGCGGAAATCTTGGAAGTGAATTTCAACATTCAACAATCCAGCCAGAGTCTCCGTCAACAGAGGCTGGAGGGATGAGTCAATCTCAAACACATGCACAAATCGAGCCTTACCAGCTAATTGTTGGGTTAAAACACCAGTCCCCGCCCCAATTTCAACCACAATATCGGTTGGTTCAAGGTGAGCTGCTTCAATCGAAGCCATAACCACTGAATTATCAATTAAAAAATTCTGCCCAAACTTTTTTTGAGTATAAAAATGATGTTTTTGCAGTAAATCGCTAAGTTGTTGGGGGTTAGATATATCGGTATCGGCCATCTAGCTGAAGTTATAACACATCTCAACAATTAAACGAAAGTTTGTTTGAAAGGTGAAGGAGGGCTTACTGGCCAGGTAAGCCCTCCTGGGAGAGGGGGGTCAATAGCAATATGGGAGGCGCTATCAACCCGGCGCGCCTGAAAGGAATCGAACCTCCAACCTGTGGTTTTGGAGACCACCGCTCTGCCAATTGAGCTACAGGCGCAACGTACTTGGGCTGCGATAAATTTTGATCACAGCTTGGGTGGGGCAGGGAGTCGGATTCGAACCGACATTCTCGCCGCTTACAAAGCGGGTGCTTTACCAATTGAAGCTATCCCTGCCAACCTTCAGTGGCCGATATAGGCCACTGAAGGTCAAAACTAAATAGATGCCGGCCTCCAGGAGAGGGAAGCTCGTTAAAGTGGGGTTAGCCGACATCGCGTCTGGTTATCAACCATTAAACACCATGTGATTTTGACAAGGTGTCAGCACCACATTATAGCGGTTTTAGTTGACCTGTCAATAAAAACAACCAAGCGTAAAGCAACTCTCTGTGCTGTCTCCAATACCCCAAATCACCCATCTCTCCAACCGCTCCAATAATCCCTCAAAAAACGTATATACGCCCGTATATACGTTGGCCAAAATAACTCAGATAAATGATGGAAGGGTGATGTGCCGGGTGGGATGGGAAACTAGAAGGCAGAATACGAAATGCGCAAGACAAGAAATGGAGGTGGAATTATAGGCAAAAGCCGAAATGAGAAATTCGAAATGAGAAACAAATCACAAGCTCGAAATCACAAACACCAAACCTAAAACCCGATATACGATATACGATCTTCGAATCCCTCCCGTCATCGCGCCTGTCCGCCTCTGGCGGAAGTGGCGGCATGGCGATCTACCCCACCAATGCCCACTCGCCATGCCTACGCTGGCGAAGCAGGCAGGTTGCCACAGTCGCTCACGCTCCTTCGCAATGACGATACCGTCGACTGCAGACTACAGACTGCAGACTTCAAACTACAGACACCACAACCTCTCCCGTCATTCCGACCAATGTGGAGGAATCTTCCAACGCTGAAGTGGTTAATATAGCTACCAAGACCCGCCTGACCTGCCTGTTGGCAAGTGGCGGATAGATCTCTCCATTTCAGTCGAGATGACAGAGCTTGTCGAAATCACAACCCCAAAACCTAAAAAATCGACATATGGTCAAAGAAGAACGGTCAACGGCCCCGCCCTCTCCCCGTCATTCCCGCGAAAGCGGGAATCTAAAACCCTATATTCGATCAACGAAATATGATCTCCAACCTCCAATCTTCGACACCCCCGTCATTCTGTCATTCGACTCTGATCTCTAGCGACCTCATCGCTCAGACTCGAAGAGGAACGAAGCGTAGCCAAGAGATAGAATCCCCTTAAACGCTAAACGCTAAACGCTAAACGCTAAACGCTAAACGCTAAACGCTAAACAGTGGTATCAATTATGGTAATTAAGAGGTTGGCAAAGTTGCGCTCAAAGAAGGGCGAAGGGCAGTTTGCGGGGGCTGGTAGTTACTCTACTAGAGATAAAACTCATAGAGAGAGGCGAAATGTGGTAGGGGCAACTTGTGTACATACATAGTAGCAACTTATGGGGACTTGTACAATGGTTGATTGGTTTGCTATAAAGCACCTAAGCATCTCTATCTGTGGAGATGCAGATGGTAAAAGTCTGGAGGACACTTTTGTCTCGACAGCAGCACTATCAAAGCCGAAGTTTGGGATCACAGCGGTTAGGCCGTCGGGCGAGAAAGAAGGCTATTCAGTCTCGCCTGAAGATTTGTGAATCACGAGCTAAACAGCGCAAGCGTGATGCTCGTACCCAACAACCCTCGACTTCAGCCTAGGCTCTAGTAACTATCTGGATTGCTCAGCATTGCCAGTTGTAATCAAAGGAGAGTACCGTAGACCCTGGCCACTATTGCCAGGGTCTTTCCTCTTTAATTTAGGTACAGTTGTATCTCATTACATTTTGACCAGTCGAGCAAATGCTGGGTCTAACTTTTTACTTCCAGTCGTAACAAAATCCACCTCTACCACATCGCGGCCAACTGCGGTAACCACGCCGCCACCAAACGTAGCGTGCTGAACATAATCTCCCACCTGGTAAGAAGGAGTCGGCGGACCAGCATCTAAAGCCTGGCGCTTGGGTGGCAAACCATCACCAAACGGATCGCTAATAGTGTAGTTAGAGTAAGCCCGTTGGCTACCAAAGCTTGTGGATTGCTGAGTGTAACTAGATTTAGAAATATCTTCCGGAATATCAGCCACAAATCGAGAAACAGGATTGGCCGATCGGCTACCAAATAGGATTCGACTTTGGGTATAGGTTAAATGAAGTAGCTGCTTGGCTCGAGTCGCGCCCACATAGGCCAGTCGTCGTTCCTCCTGCATCTCGCTCGGATCCATTAGTGCCCGTGAATGCGGGAAAATCCCTTCTTCTAAGCCAATCATAAACACCACTGGGAACTCTAAACCCTTAGCCGCATGCAGGGTCATTAGTGTTACCTGGTCAGCAGCTGAGTCTGAGTCAGCCGGTTGATTCTTAGAGGTCGTCTCAGCTTCAACCAGAGCCACATTTTCCAAAAAGCTTTGCAATGACTCTTGGGGTCCAGCTGTTGCAAATTCGGCTGCTACCGTCCGTAATTCTTGCACGTTTTCCCAGCGGGCTTGGCTCTCATCCGACCCGTCGTCTAAATAACTCTTATAATTAGTCTTATCCAAAATAAAGTCGAGCAACTCTAAGACATTCAGCTCTTGTCCAGCTTTTTGAAAGACTTCAAGGGTTCGTTTAAATGCTTCTAGCTTCGGTCCACCATCTCGGATTGTGGCTGGGCCAATTCCTCGCGGTGGCGTGTTAACCACGCGGGCAAACGCTACCGAATCTTCAGGATTAACACATAATCGGAGATACGCCAGAATGTCTTTAATTTCTTTGCGATCATAAAACCGAGTCCCACCCACTAACCGGTAAGCCAAACCCCGTCTCAACAGAGCTTCTTCTAATACACGGCTTTGGGCATTGGTCCGGTACAAAACTGCAAAATCATTCAATACAAACGAACTCCCAGGTTGCTGGGTAAGGTCTTGGATGCGGTCAGCGATGTAACGAGCCTCTTCTTGTTCATCAAGTGCTTCATGTTTAACAATCGCTTCACCCATCTCATTCTCAGTCCATAGCTTTAGTACGGTATGAGATTTCTGGTTAGGGGCAATAATAGCCGTTGCCGCCGTTAAAATATTTTGGGTTGACCGATAGTTTTGCTCAAGGTGAAAAACACTGGCTTCGGGATAGTCTTTTTCAAAATTAATAATATTTTTAATCGTGGCCCCGCGAAAAGAATAGATAGATTGTGACATATCCCCAACCACGCACAAATTGCGGTTCTTTTTAGCTAGCAATGTCACCAGAATATATTGGGCTTGGTTCGTGTCTTGGTATTCATCAATAAAAATATAATGAAACAGATTTTGATAGTACTCTAGGATTTGTGGCGACTGACGAAACAGTTCAATGGTCAAAGTAAGTAGATCATCAAAATCCAGCGCGTTATTCTGCTGTAATTTCTGCTGGTATATTGGGTAAATGGCGGCAACTTTTTGTTGAAAGTAATCCGAGACAAAACGTTGATAATCAGCCGGTCCAACCAATTCATTTTTATTAGAAGAAATAGCAGCTCTAACGGCATTCGGGTTTACCCGATCTTCTTTGGCCCGAATATGCAGCTCGGCCATAGCCTGCTTTACCACATCTAGAGAGTCAGATGAATCGTAAATCGCAAAATTATTGGAATAGCCCAAATGGTGAATCTGGCGCCGCAATATCTTAGAGCAGGTTGCATGAAAAGTGCCCACCCACGACGGCACAGCCGTCGAAGACTGAAGACTAAAGACTGAAGACTGCGGGCCCGCTGCCTCCTGGCCGCTGCCTCCTGGCCGCGGCCGCAACAGTCGTTGCAGCCGCTCCCTCATTTCCCCGGCCGCCTTATTGGTAAAAGTCACCGCTAAAATGTTACCCGGGTCCACTCCTTCATAAATAAGGTGGGCAATTTTATGGGTTAAAACCTTAGTCTTCCCCGAGCCAGCCCCAGCCAATATTAAAATTGGCCCGTCGGTTTGGGCAACTGCTTGCTGTTGAACTGGATTAAGGCCTTCAAAAATATCGGACATGATTAAGAAGTTAAACGCAAAACTAAAAAACGGTATCGCCAAATTTTAAAACATTTGCGTGCCGAGGTTTATACATTTGAACGAATAATTTTGCCTATCAATAATAGCACACCGTAAAGGCAAATAACCAAACAAAAGGCGAAACTGGCGGTTGACGGCAGCTCTTTTGTAGCTGATAATGCAATGGCCGATTTGCAATCAAAAATAAACTAGACATTATGTAGGAGGTAGTTGATATGGCGACTGTCAAAATAACCGATGCCGATTTTCAGCAGCAGGTGGGGCAAAAAGATAAGGCAGTATTAGTAGATTTTTGGGCCGAATGGTGCCAGCCATGCCGAGTCATGGAACCAGCTTTAGAAGAGATTTCCAATGAAATGTCCGATAAACTGGTAGTGGCCAAGTTAAATGTGGATGAAAACCCCGAAATAGCCCAACAGCTTCAAGTGATGAGTATCCCAACAATGATTTTATTTAAAAATGGGCAAGCTATCGATCAATTAGTTGGCGCCATGCCAAAAGAAGCCGTAGTAAACAAGCTAGCACCACACTTGGCCTAAAAGTCACCAGTGCACCATGGCCTTGGCCAGCTAAAAATGCCTACGAAAGTAGGCATTTTTTAGTTCCGTAAGCTGAGAAACGACAACGGTAAAGCCGTAGAGGAAGAGCGGACAGCGTACACTATTCAACCTAAAGGTTGTGACAGATTAATGCCACGGCTGGAAATCCGTGGAATTTTACTTTCAAATAAGTAAAAAGATCAGTTTAACTCGAGGGTGTATGTGCTATATCTCTGTTGTAATATTGTTTGACAAGGTGATAGCAACATTGTAGTATGTAGCTACATCATAACTAGTAATTAGGTATAACCAATTATCGGTTTTGAGCGAGAGAGATGACAACTTGATGACAAGTGCATAAAGACATACCAGGTGGACGATGATTAATTTTTCTGTAAGTATTCTCGAACAGAAGAAAAGAGGGTGTCAGAGATCACAAAATCAAGGTAGCGGTTGGCTTTAGATGTCTTTGTTTAGCGGATAAGCAAACTCTTAAAAAGCGGCCGCAATAAGGCAGAGAGGATATTAGGCGAGGTGTAATTTGTGTACATTTATTCTTTAGCAAAGCTAATCACTGTAGCTCGACATCGGTACTGGCCAGATTATTTGCCCCCTGATTTTCACGCACTGGAGGCAACCAGAACCACATCGTCGAGCTATTAGTGTATTTAAAAGGTTAAAGGTGGAGGTCAAAAGGCAAAAGTGCAAGTAAAATGTAATAGCCTCCTGTTAGCTCTACATAGCGTAGCCACTTTTGAGTTTTAACGTTAAACTTTAACCTCTGCTTTTTGGCTTAATTACGTGTCGTGCGTGCAAAGCTACTTTCTTTACCTGGTGCGTCTCATGCTTGGGTGATACAATTGGTTCATAACAATACCCGAAGGAGTAACTGCCCATATGAAAACACGTTTGGCAATTAACGGATTCGGCCGGATTGGCCGGAATGTGCTCAAGGCCGGCATGGACCATCCCGACATTGAGTTTGTAGCGGTTAACGATTTAACCGACACTAAAACATTGGCCCACCTTTTAAAATACGATACTGCTTATGGCGTATACGACAAAGAAGTCGGTTACGATGAAAACCATGTCATCGTCGATGGTCATCCAATTTTAGTCGTCGCCGAAAAAGAGCCAGCCAAATTACCTTGGGACGAGTTAAAAATAGATGTCGTCTTAGAGTGTACTGGCCGCTTCACCAATGAAGAAGCTATGCACCAGCATATTACCGCTGGAGCCAAGCGGGTGGTATTATCGGCCCCAGCCAAAGGCGGCAACGTACCAACCTATGTGCTTGGCGTTAATGAATACGATGGCAAAGCTGAGCTTATTAACAATGCCTCCTGTACTACCAACTGTATTACCCCAGTCGCCTCAGTCATGCATGCCAAATTTGGCATTGTCAAAGCCTTAATGTCGACTATTCACTCCTACACCGCTAGCCAGGTGCTGCAGGACGGGCCGTCAAAAGATTTGCGCGAAGCTCGAGCCGCTGCCCAAAATATTGTACCTACCTCCACCGGAGCTGCAATTGCTACAACCGAAGTGATTCCCGAGCTCTCAGGGCTGTTCGACGGTTTATCCTTCCGGGTACCAACAATTGTTGGATCCATCTCCGATTTCACCATGTTAGTTTCTCGCAAAACAACGGTCGAAGAAATTAATGATGTCTTTCGTGCTGCCGCTAAGCAAGCCCGCTGGCGTGGCATTTTAACTGTCACCGAAGACCCAATTGTTTCCAGTGATATTATTGGTAACACCCATTCTTCAATCGTCGATTTGGCTCTAACTCGAGTGGTCGATGGTGATTTAGTCAAAGTGGTAGCCTGGTACGACAATGAATGGGGCTATTCTCACCGCTTATTCGAACAGGTATTAACGGTTGGTAAATCATTGAAAAAGGGATAACTAGATACAAACTTGAAGGAAAAGTTGCAAGGTGATTGGGTTTGTACCCAATCACCTTGTTAAGTTAGGCCACCTGTCGTGGGTGGTAGCCACGGTCGCCGTTGTTGGCAATCGTAATAAAGTTGGGCTGTTCGTACATGCGAGCGCGCCTTAAAATAGTGCGCTTGGTGTATCGGACGCCATGGTCGTTATTTGCGTTCTCCTCCTTAATGACATAGACAATGTCATTTATTCCAACAGTTATTTGTCGATCGCCGGGTAAAACATAGGTTGCATTATCCCAGGCATTGGTGTCTCTTTGATGGATTTCAAAATAACGATTGGCATCGAACTGCACGGAGTCCACCCGCAACATTCTTCCAATCGTATAATTAAAATCCCACCGTCGGCGGATTTGGAGAAACCAATGTTTCTCGAACTGGTTTCGCCACGATCGTCTCCAGCGTGCACGAGTGTCTTTGCCGCCAAGGAAACCAAATCCATACCATTTAATGGTGTGTAACAATGCAGTTCTCCTTGTGTTACATTGAACCGTCAATGGTTCTACCGGATTTTACGCCGGGCATGTCTAGCTGCCAATGCCTCCTCACTCGACTAATCAACCGACTCAATCCTGTGGTGTATGACTGGTTGGTCAAGTCATCGAATAATTCCAACAACACACCAAGGCCTGGCGTTGCTTGCGGCGGTAAGGCCAGCATGATATTGATTTCATCAAGCTGGTAATGCAATTCTTCACCAAACGGTTTAATGCGTTGACCACGAAAGATCGTTGTTCTGGTGGTGAAGTCATGCCGATAAAGACGCTTTTGTCGATAACATGAGATCGTGTCAATCGTTACATCGAGAACGGTGTACATGTCGAATTCGACAATTTCAATCATTTCGCCTCCTTCGTCGCATTCAATGCGACTAGATGCAGGAAGGCGTTCCGCCAATTGCTTGGTCAGCTGGTTGATCAAGTTTTGCTCTGCCACCGAAAGGTCGTATACGTTATGCATAGTGCTCTCCCGTTTATTAAACAACCTATGGGCCAACTTGCCTCGGATTATATGGCTTAGTACTTTTGGTGTCAATCAGAAATAAGATCCGCAATTGGAGGCCCACCCCCTTTATGTAGGTTTGACGCAGTTAACACAATGCCCGTATGCTCTACCTATGCCAGATGCTCGTCACATCAAGCCTAAAGTGCCTGAGCCAGTGCCATTTACCGAATATGGAGACCTTCCATATTCCCAGCATCAATTTGCCGTCGTCAGCAATTGGCGCAGGTGGCTACAAATTTTACTGGTGCTGATAATAGCTTTGACCTTGGGGTTTAGTAGCTGGGTGCTATGGAAGGGTGAGGTGGTAATTGGCGATATAGTTTTAACCCGACGCATGATCGATCTTGGGGCATCAGAGTCGGTCCAACCACCTCAGTCACAAGTGGCTCCTACCGCTACGTCTGCCACCGACTCGAATCGTTTCCTATTTTTCAGCCCTGGGTTGATGAGTGGGGACGAATTGTTAGTGGTTAGCACTGGGGGCAAAATTGAGCAGCGAGTTAATCTAGGTGTAAATTCTGAGTGTTCTTCTCGGTTTATAATCTCTCCTGATGGGAAATACCTAGTCAGATCAAATCTAATAGCGGAGCTAGATATTGCCAAAACAATCAAATTAACCCAATTTAATCCGATAATTGGTGAGGGTACCGAGCAGTCTGGGATTGAGAAGTCGACGTCAAATACCTATGCGACCTGCGACTCCTTGGATTACTTTAATGTGCTATGGTCAAAAGATTCCCAGCAAATTATTTTTAGTCAGATTGTTAGGTCGGATGTTGGTGATTCTTATATAGATATCTACCGAGCTAGCACGCCCAGCTTTACCCCAAGTAAGATTTATACAACCAAGCATAATGGTCAAATCAGCGCTCAAATGGTTGGCATATCGCCGTCGGCAGACACTATCTATGTTAGTCAGGCTAAGTTGGTTAACCATCATGTTGAAGAATCCTTGTTGGTGGTAGATGTGGGAAAGCCAGCAGCAGTCAGGGAGATAGTTTACGAAACTGCAGCCGAGTTGGCAGAGCCTGCCGTGCAAAGCCAAGTAGCCGCTGTTGGATGGTCTAATCAAACGCAGAAGTTATACTACTCGCTCGGTGAAGTAAAGAAATCATATGACCCGCAAACTGGAGAATATAAAACATACGCCACTGCTAACTGGCTGCCAAGTGATCTTCCTTATGGCAGGTATAGCCAGCAACCAGCAAACGGTGAGTATGAAATAGTAGTCAAAGCAAATAATGCCGGTCAAGGCGAGCTACGCCTACAGAGCCAAGATTCGCATCAAAAAATCCTAGTTGAAAAAGATCAGTACATTCACGAGCTTCAGTACGATTGGTCGGCCACCGGTAAAAAGGTGGCTGTGTATAAATACCAGAGTCTAGAGTTACAAATATATACTCCAGGCGAGAGCGAGTTAGCTAAAATCATTGGGCTAGAATTACCCCGATCAGCCGTGTTTGTTAGCTGGATTCCGTAATTTACATATCCGATTAAAATTATCTGAGGCGTAGATGATTTATTCCTTCCATAAAGCTATTTTTTAACGATTGACGACCCCAACATATGGGGTCCATAATGGGTCATACACACAAAATATTGTGTCGTGCATTCATAACACAACAAAGTCAAAACACAAAGGTAAAAGGTAAAACTGCAGCGCTCATCCCCAGAGCAATCAGTCCCTGGCTAAAGGGCTACATCTTTTTAGATACGCCTTGTGGCTCATACTTGCCACCGCCGGGCTAACTTGGCGGGCAGGTTACACGCGCTACCTATTTATCCTTTAACCATCATCCCCAAGGATGAAAGGAGGTTCTCATGAAATGTCCGTACTGCATGGCACATGAGAGCAAAGTAGTCGATAAACGCGATTCTGAGGTCGACTCAACCCGCCGTCGTCGAGAGTGCTTAGCTTGTCAACGACGCTTCACCACGTATGAGCGGGTCGAACTAGTGGAATTAACCGTGGTAAAAAAGGATGGACGACGAGAGACTTTTAACCCAGATAAGTTGCGATCTGGAATTTTACGGGCTTGCGAAAAAAGGCCAATTAGTCGTAAGCAGGTAGATGAGTTAATCGATTCGGTTGAGGCCGAGATCAGAGCCGCCGGGGTGGTGGAAATCTCCTCTGGTATGCTCGGAGATCTATCTATAGCTCGGCTTCGTAACTTAGACCAAGTGGCGTACATTCGGTTCGCCAGTGTTTATCGATCCTTTGCTGATGTGGAGTCCTTTCAGCAGGAAGTAGTGCGATTACAACAACAGCCAACCCCAGTAATTAAGGCTGATTAGTAAAAATAACCAAGCAAGTTTGGTTGGCTGCAACCAGCACCAGGTTCAGCTTAATGTGATAACTAGTAGTAATAGGAGCAAGTTAATGCCAGAGAAAACAAGTTCTACCTCAAACGCTGCGGCAACATCCCAGCCATTTTATTTAACTCGTGATCGGATTCCACAAATCCCCGCCGATCCAGCACTGATGAAGATCCAGACTTTAGGCAAAAAGATCCCACCAGTACCAACCGATTTACCCGAACCATCCTTAAGTGATAACGCCTGGTATATTGGCCGTACTCGGTATGCGATGCGCGATGAAGAGGGGGAGCCTAAAGAAACCTCTCGGGAGATGTTTTGGCGGATTGCCTACAATATCGCCACGGCCGACCGTTATTACCTTAAAGACAAAGACGCCAAGCAAGCCGAAGCAGTGCATCTGCAGACTGCTCGTGATTTCTATCTACTCCTGTCGCGCCAGCAGTTTATTGCGAACACCCCAACTATGGTCAATGCCGGTAAGCTAAATCAACAGTTATCGGCCTGCTTTGTCTTGCCTGTAGAAGATTCTTTAGACGAAATTTTACGCACTGCCACCGATATGGCCATGATCCACAAAACTGGTGGCGGAACCGGGTTTTCTTTCTCTCGACTTCGGCCAAAAGATGACATTATCCAATCATCGCGCGGCAAAACCACTGGGCCAGTCCAGTTTATGCAAATGTACAACGACATGACTTCGTCCATTCGCCAAGGCGGGGTACGTCGTGGAGCCAATATGGGGATTTTACACTACACCCACCCCGATATCCTGCTATTTGCTATCTATAAAGTCGAAGAGTTCTCGCTCACCAACTTTAATATTTCGGTCACCGTCGATGAAAAGTTTTTTGAAGCAGTTAAAGCCGACGCCAAGCACTTGCCCGACAATTACGAGGATGCTTTTGACTTTAATGGATTGGTTGACGATCTGCGTGAAGCCCATCGTACTCGAGATATCGACCTAAAATTAGTGTTGCTAGATGCAGCGGTTAAGAAGCTCCGCGCCTGGTGTGAAGAAAAAGATCCCAGCCGCGGCTACGAACTAATCAATCCCCGAACTGGTCAGGCTGTAGGGCGCCTTAATGCCAAAAAAGTTTACGATTTAATCACCCGTCTGGCTCACAATTATGGTGATCCTGGCATGATTATTATGGATCGAATTAATACGTCGCGAGCCAACCCTACACCTCAGTTGGGTTTAATCGAGGCCACCAACCCCTGTGGTGAGCAACCGCTGCTGCCCTACGATGCCTGCACCTTGGGTTCAATTAATTTATCTAAGTACATTAAAGACGGCCAGTGGGATTGGGATGGGCTAAAACAGGCCGTACACGGTTCAATCCACTTTCTCGATAATGTTTTAGACATGAACGAGTACCCAATCGATGAAGTCCGCCGCATGACTCGATCTATTCGACGAATTGGGTTAGGGATTATGGGATTTGCTGACGCCTTACTGGCTCTGGGAGTTGGATACAACACCCAAGAGGGTACCCATATGGCCGAAGAGGTTATGGAATTTATTCAACGCGAAGCCGACAACGCTTCGGTCGAATTAGCCAAGGTTCGCGGTGTATTCCCCGCCTTTAAAGGTTCTTACTACGACAAAGAAGGTCAAATTAAGCCACGCAATGGTGCCCGAACCACCATTGCCCCCACCGGCACCATCTCCATGTTAGCCGATTGTTCCAGTGGCTGTGAACCTTTATTCGCTCTAACCTACGCCAAAAATACTATTGAAGGCAAGCGCATCTTCCAAACCTCGCCTTACTTCGTTAAAGCCCTCAAGCAGCGCAATCTGTATTCAGAAGATTTACTCGAAAAGATTCAAAAAGCTGGTGGGTCAATCCAGAATATCGATGAAATTCCTGAGGACTTAAAAAAGACTTTTGTTGTAGCCGGAGATATTACTCCAGAATGGCATCTCAAGATGCAGGCCGCCTTCCAGCGCTATACCGATAATGCCATCTCTAAGACTATTAACTTCGATAACAGTGCGACGGTTCAGGATGTTCGCGATGCCTACTGGATGGCCTATGAGATGGGCTGTCGCGGTATTACCATCTACCGTGATGGTAGCCGGGAGAAGCAGATCCTAGAAACCAAAAAAGAAAAGTCTTACTACGACAAATTAGCCGGTGCTACCTCATCGGGCGTAACCCCTGTCGCGCCAAGCGAGGTTCCAGCCGGTGGCGCCGAAGTTAAAATCCCAGTAGCCCTTCGACCTCGACCACACGTCTTAACCGGCAAGACCTATAAAGTCCAAACCCCAGTCGGGCGTGCCTATGTCTCAGTCAACGAGGATGAGCACGGCAATATTTTTGAACTCTTCATTAATATTGGCCATGCCGGAACCGACATCATGGCCGATGCCGAAGCTATTGGTCGGTTAATTTCGTTAGCCTTCCGCATCCCCACTCTCTACACCTCAGACCGAATTGCCCAAAACGTCGTCGATGAGTTAACTGGCATTGGTGGTGCTAGCTCGGCTGGCTTCGGCGCGGCTCGAGTTCGATCATTAGCCGATGCGGTTGCCCGAGCCTTGCGAGAGCACGAAGTGGTAAAACAACTGCAACAACGACCAGCTGCTCCTGGTACGACTATTAATGGTCATGTGAATGGTAACGGTAAAGCCACAACCAACGGCAGTGTAGCCATAAATACTTCAGCTACAACCTCAGCCTACCAAATGGCCCCCACTGCTCAAATGAGCTTGGACGCCTCAATCGCTCCCGCCGCTGCGCTCTCAACCACTTCCAAAGCCCCCGGCGACTTCTGCCCCGATTGCGGACTCGCCACCCTGCGCTTTGTTGAAGGCTGTCAGAAGTGCGAGAACTGTGGCTTTAGCAAATGCTAAGCATTTGCAGGGGGAAGTTGTAAGTGATAAGTGCAAAGGAGGGCAACTGCCCTCCTTTGTTATAGGTGGGGAGTGAGGGAAGCATCAATGATGAATCAATATACGGTAATTCAATTAAGAACAGCGCTGGCTAAAAGCTGGTCGCCGGAGTCAATCTATCCTGGCCTTCATTGGGATTCAACCAACCCTGCGCGCGGACAATGCGTGGTTTCGGCACTGGTTATACAGCACTATTTGGGTGGTGACTTTAGGCGATATCAAGTGGTGGTTGATGGGATTACCGAGAAGCATTATGTAAATGTGTTGCCTAATGGCGAGATAGTAGATACCACACGGTCGCAATATGCCAAAGACGTGAAGCTGATTGAAAGTAGTCCAAGTTTAGACAGGTATACATCAGTCCGCGAAAAGTTGTTAGACGATAAAGACACTCAACGCCGCTATCAAATTCTAAGCCTAGCTGTCGCAAAGCAATTGGGCCATGTTGAGATGGCTACATAATAGGTGATCGTAACTTAATTGCGATGTGGATGGGAGAATGGAAAGCTTATGAAGCAACCTGTTGAAGTAAAGCCAATCGGGACGGTGCTACAGGCGGGCGAGGATGGGTATAGAATTCTTATGAAAGTTTATTCGGCATGCGTATATGGCGATGATTTAACGGCAGAATTACCAAGAGTTAGACCTGGTCAGAATTCGGCGCATATTGCCCCATTGTGGTGTACCTCTGCGCGAGATAGGATGGGTAAGTTTGACTCCGGAGAGTCAATTTTTTCCAAGCATTGGTGCGTTTGGTTAATGCATCGGTTGTTACGGGCTGGAGCGGAACTCATTATGGAGCGAGAGCAGGTGTTTGTCCGAGATTTGTATCCGTGCTATGAACTCTTTTCAAAGTATTACCCAGAAAAAGAACCACAGATGGGCCAAGTGTTGGAGTATGCGCTTAACCCGACAAATGACTTGGACGAAGTGCGGGGTTTGGTTGATGAACTATGTGAGTTTTTGGAGGGTGAGACGAGAAACGTATTTGGTGTTAAACAACAACAGCTACAATTACCTTCTATGTCACTCTCAGCTTGACTGAGAATCTATCAAATTTAGATTAGCAACACCCCCACCGTCATCCTCAGCTTGCCCCCGATAAAATTGGGGTTGACTGAGAATCTAGAGAGGTGAGTGCATCAATAAGTAAATCTTTAAATTGGAGGTTAATATGACGAACGAACCAGGATTAATTATTGTCTACACTGGAGAAGGCAAAGGCAAAACTACAGCAGCCATGGGGGCGGCGTTGCGGGCGGCTGGGTACGACAAGAAAGTCTGCGTGATCCAGTTTGTAAAGATCTGGTTTACGGGAGAATTAAAGGCGTTTGAGGCGCTGGAGAATGTCGAATTCATCCAGGCAGGTAAAGGATTTTATAAGATTATGAATGATCGGGAAGACCCGGCCGAGCACAAAAAGGCAGCTGAAGCGGCTCTAGATCTAGCTAAAACCAAGGTAAAGTCGGATGATTTTGATGTGGTTGTACTGGATGAGGCCATTGGGACGGTGGTGGGCGGATTGTTGCCAGCCGAGGCGTTGATGGAGGTAGTAAAAAGCAAACCTCAGCGGCTTGATTTAATTTTGACTGGTCGCCATGCTGACCAAATACCTGGGCTAATTGAGCTAGCTGATACGGTAACGGAGATGAAGAAGATCAAGCACCCATATGATGAAGGGATCTTGGCCAAAGAGGGAATTGATTTTTAGCCTAAGGAACTTACTAACTGTTAACAACGTAACTCCCCCGTCATTCCGACCGCAGTGGAGGAATCTCTCAAGGATCGGACACAGCTAGAACGAGAAGATCTCTCCATTTCAGTCGAGATGACGGGGCGAAAGAGCTGTTATAGATGATGAGGTATGCTATAAAGGTTAAACCTTAAATAGGGCTAATCTAGAACACATCGGTATAGTCGAACTTAATGTCATTTCGAACTTACGACGGAGCCTAATACCGAAAAACCATAAACTAAATCTCAACCCTACTCAACCAATATGCAATAAAAATAACAGAGATAAATTACATTAATTATATAATAAATTATATAATACTTTCATGACGCATAAACTCATGAATGTAAGCTTCATCAGCCGGTACGCAACTACGCGTATCGGCTTTTTATTTGTCATAGTAGCAATCAGGTGTAAAGTATTACCTCAACTTCCCCATCCAACCCAGACACCTCAACCTCAATCAATAACCAAAACGAGATCTACAGCTAAGTATGAATTGACGACATAAAAATCTAATAGTATATTGCGGGCAGGCAGCCAAAGCTATTTGGCCGCAAAATGAAGGAGTCGGGCAATGAAACAATCGCCTCTTACCGCAGTAGTAGCGATTGTAGTAGCCGGCATTGCTGGTTACTTGGCTAGAGCCTATATTCCTGCCGGGTGGCATAAGCTAGCGGCGTTACGGCCAGGGCGTCCTGAGCCGGGAGAAACACCGTTTAAGCTAGAGTTGCTATTGCAATAACAGCCAGGAGGTAGTGCATGGGCATTCTGGTTTCAATCGCAGTCTTCTTAACCTGCGTCGTTGTCTTTGAGATTATTGGCAATCCAAGCATCAGCCAGTCTGGGCTAGCTGTGAGCGCCAAGCAACAGCAATGGCGTTGGCTACTCTTCGTCATCGAAATCGCGGCAGTCGTGGCGCTAGTTTGGCAGGCAGGTGGGGAATGAGGCTGAAGCCAGCTCGGGTGAATTACATAGGCATATTCACCCGAGCCATCGTATTTGATTGAGGGCTTTTGTTGGCAGATTTATTTAGGTACACTAAGAAGATATGGAAGAATTAGTTTTTAAATATGTTGAGGTACAGGCCACGGTTGACTCGCCAACCCAGGTTCTAACCGAAGGTCGTGATGGAGCTCATGTTTTACTTAAAGACGGATTAAATCGATGGGTGTTATCACGAAAGCATCATTATGTCGAGGGTCTGTGGCGAATGGTTGGGGGTGGAATTGAACCAGGTGAGCATCCTTTGCAAGCCGCACAGCGCGAGCTTCAAGAAGAGTTGGGCTTAGAAGTTGATGAAGGGAAATTAGTACCATTGGTGCATGCTGAAGTAACTTCGGAAATTGATGGCAAAAACTACTCCTTTTCCGACTTTGTCTTTTATGCCTCTGCCCCACAGCCTCTGCGCATTGCCGATGAGCTTGAACAGCTTATGCAGTTTTCCGATGCCGAACTTAATCAAGCAATTAACTATTTTAATCGCCTACCCAATCAACCCATCAATGCCGATAACCGGTCAGGCTCATGGATAGACTACGGTAAGGTTTGGGGCCCCATCCACCAAGCTGCCTTCGAACGGGTCAAAGAGCTGGGGCTATAGGCGACAGGCCGTAGCTAGCCTCTGTGATCCAGAAGCTACCTATTCGGTATAAAAACAAACGGCAAAATCCCGTACTTCAAAATAAAGCCACGACTATAGCCCAGCAGGCTAAAGTGTAACTCTAAGGTAAAAGACTTTGTGGCTCATAAGGCTGGTGGTGCGACTGGAGCAGCTTCAAGCGGGGAGGTGATAGGGAGCCAGAAGTAAAGACCGGCTCCCCTAAGTTGAGACTGCAATTTACTTAATCACCAGAGCGCAATCACACCCATTGAGCGCTTTAAAGGTGAAAAGACAGCACCATTGTGTCGGTTAGCTCAAACGGTAGGGTCTGCTGGGCATAGGTAGTTGCCGACTTGTAGTGATCATCGTCTACCTCCAAAACCTCGACTATGCACTGCTTGCGAGCCTGGTCAATCAACTCTTGAGTGCGAAATCTCGCCTGTGGTGTGATATGGGTATCCACCACCTCTCCAACAACTACCAGAATGAACGGGTACAGCTGGGGTCGAGTCGATACAAACAGGTTTAAACCCTGGATAACTTGGCCAAGGCTCTTATCTACATCCTGGCTATAGCCATTTATGGCAAACGACAGAATGTGGATGCTAGCATCGGTACCTGCGTCTTCGGTGATTTCTTCCTCCGACCAAATAGTCAACCATCGCCCAGGGTCGTAACAAGGGTGATGCAAATTTGGCAGCGTCATGGCGTATCTCTCCTACACTAATATCGCTCAACCAGTTTGTTTGTTTATATAACTCCAGAGGTAGATGCCTGTCAAGCTGGAAATCTTCCTATTGCCAAGATATTGTGGTTGATTGTATACTTGACCTACAATATACGCAATCTGGGCTTGGGCAAGAGAAGTGCAATTCTTCCACTGTCGCGCAACTGTAAACTCATTTTGACGAGCAATCAGAGATCCTTCGACTCACTATGCTCGCTCAGGATGACTGAATAATTTAGGCTAAACCATTCAGTCAAGTCAGAAAACCATCTTTAGATTCAATATTGTGTAACCAAGTCCGGCAATCAGCCGGGTGGCGCGATTATCAAAAAAGCGCCGGCTTTTCGCACGAAAAAGCGTGGTTGTTTCCCCATCCATCGGGATCCCCCCTTTTTAGTCAAGCTTTGGCCTTTATTTAGCTCCGATATAACATCGGAGAAAGACTGGAGGTGAAAGTAATGAGTATGAATAAAAATCTGGTATATAGCATAATTGCGATAGTGGTAATTGCGATAGCTGGATTCTTTGGCTACCAGTATTATCAAGGCCAATCTACAACCGATACTACAGCAACCCAAGAATCAACCGCTGCAACCACCCCCACGCCAACCATAGCTACATCGGCACCTCAGGAAGTTTCTTACCCCGGTGAAGAAGGGAAAACAGCCCTAGCTTTGCTCCAAGATAAAGCTGAAGTAGAAATGACTGGCGAAGGTGAAATGGCGTTTGTTACAACCATTAATGGGTACAAGGCTAAAGATAATGAATTCTGGGCTTTTTACCTCAATGGTGAATCATCCCAGGTTGGTGCCGGAACCTATGTCACCAAGGCTCAAGACCAAATTACCTGGAAAATCGAAACATTCTAGAAAGGGTTAAGGGATAAGGGAAAAGCGGGAAGTAGCTAAGCTCGTGGGTTAATTAAGATGCCTCTTGCACACACTTTAACCTTCACCCTGACATCTTCTCCCTTGCCTTGTTTGTTGTGAAACTCACCGCAGATGGTGTACCGTATTAAAGTCTAATATAAGGAGGTGGAAATAAAAACATGAACAAAAATCTATTACTTCAAATCATGGTTGCAACCGGGTTAGTTGCCGTGGCAGTGATGTGGCGGTTTGTGAATAGTGAGTGGGCAGCCGCCTATAACTTAGAGTTAATAACCGGCGTCAGTCTGGTAGCCGCAGTTTTCTTGCACCGCTATTTTGCCGTAATTGTACCGTTAGCCGCAGTTTTCTTGTCCGACGTAGTTATTGGCAATACCGAGATTGCCCTATTTACCTGGTCGGCCTTCGCTGTAATCGGTGTTGCCGGCTTAGTGCTGCGGCGCTGGCGGGGCCAGGACGGTAAGTTACTTCTCGGTAGCGCTGGTATCGGTTTAGGCGCAGCGGTCTGGTTTTTCCTCTGGACCAACGGTGGGGTTTGGCTCATGGGCGATGGGTCATTCTATCCTAAAACCTTAGATGGACTACTATTGTCTTATGCCTACGGCCTACCATTCTTCCGTTCTACTCTAGCTAGTGGCTTAATTTTAGCCCCAGCCATTATGGCGGCAGCCATTTACGCTCCGCGAATGATCGGGACAACTTCGAAGCGATTGGCGTTTCGCTAGAAAAGCGAGTTTGCAACGAGTTCGAGGTTAAAAGAAAGCGGAGCCATGGGGCTCCGCCTTTTTGATGGGGTGAGCGTGTCACCTATAATTCGACATTAAATACCATACTAAACAGGTCGTGGGCCTTATGGGAAACAATCTGGCAGTCACCAACTCTCCGATACAAACACTCTTGCTCTAAGCTGAACTCAAGCCGGTCTAAACTATTACGAACATCCTCGACAGATACTTTGCCGTCATAGCTTGCAGATAGTTTTCGTTGACCGGTCAAGGTGATCTGTCGACATCGCTCTCTTGACAGAGACCATTCTTGGCTGAGTTGCTGGTAAGTCCTAGCTTGGCCATCAACAAGGCCAAACCGCCTCTCGAGCATCCCCCACTCCCGGTCAGTCAAGGTTTTCAAAGAATTCCGAAAATCTTCAATCAACAATTCTTTATCCACAGCATCTCTCCTTCTGGGTCAAAGTGGACGGTTGATACGGCGGCATTGTAACAAATAACATCTCAAAATGAAAAAGGGCAGCCGTTTCGGCTGTCCTTTTACGGTGACAATAAGTGGCGCGTTAAACGCTATTTAATTGCCGACCGTTCGGCCCGGCGGACATTGCGTTCGACAATACCTGGCCGGTGAACTCCCCGGAACCTCCGGAATCGCTCTGCCCGGATTTGGGCAGTAATACGTCCTTCAGTTTCCAGACATCGTCTCTCAGTAGAAATCTCACCCACTTCGCACTGCGGGATTGAGTTAATGTCAGAGGTCGGGTCCGAGATTTGCATGTCTACTTCCCCTTCAAACATCTGTCACGCCTCCTTGTGCCGGGTAGCAAATAGCTTGCCCGCGAACGACTAAGATTACACCTTTATAGGCCTTTTGTCAAGGTTGCCTACTTTATTGTGCAGGGTGGTATGCCTTATTATCCTCAGTAATCATGTGAAAAAATTATCAGAAAATGCTGAAGGCGGAACCGAGAAGGTTCCGCCTTAGTGGGAAGACTGGAGCTGTCATTGCTAATCAGAAGATTTTTCCTCCTATGCTTTATCGGTGGCCTCGTCCATTACCCGGTCAAATTCTTCCTCGGCAATGCGCCGAGTTTTCTCAGAGTCAATGGCGAAAAGCCCTTCAGTTTCGGGAATAATAGTGTCATTGGCATTGGTGCCCTTCCAGGCCTCATCGATGGCCTCATGTATCATCTGATCGATTCTGGCCGCTTCTTCCGTTATTGAGTCATGGTTAGACTCAGACTGTGGCTGATTATGAGGTTGACTCACTACCTGTCTCCTTAATTTTCTAACCTCTATTCAGGGTTGGCGTGGTGGCGTTTTATCACCCTATAGTTCGAGATTTAAATTAATGGGTTATGTCAGATTCCACAGTTTGCTATGATAGACAAATGATTACCTCAATTTCCGATATCAATGTGTCTGGTAAAAAGGTCTTAGTCCGGCTAGATTTAGATGTGCCCGTAGAAAAAGGGGTAGTGGGGGATTTATTCCGAATCAAATCTGGATTGCAGACGATGCGGTATATTTTGGATAATGGCGGTACACCGATTGTCTTAAGTCACGCGGGGCGGCCAGAAGGCGAAGTGGTGGATTCCCTTAGTTTGCGGCCAATGCTGGCATGTTTAGTCGAGTTGTTAGGCAATCATCTGACCTACGAAATTATTGATCGGCCCATGATGCCATTGGAAGGTACAATTTTTGCTTTAGAAAACTTGCGATTTAATGCTGGGGAAGAGGCCAATGATTCGGAATTTGCACGATATTTGGCCTCTTTTGGTGACATGTATGTGAACGAATCGTTTGCGGTCAGCCATCGAGCTCACGCCAGCTTTGTGGGAGTGGGGTCACTTCTTCCCGCGTATGCGGGCATACACTTAGCCGAAGAGGTAGAGAGGCTGGAGTCGGCAATGAAAAACCCGGCCCATCCAGTGGTAGCTATTTTGGGCGGCGCCAAAGTCGAAACCAAACTGCCAGTTATAAACAATATGGCTAAATTCGCCGATTCCATACTGTTGGGCGGCAAACTGCTCCAAGAGGCTGAGTCGGTTGATCTACCGGAAAAGGTGGTATTAGGCGAATTAACCGACGATGGTTTCGACCTTACCGAAGCCTCTGCAGACCATTTCGCAGAATTAATCAGCCAGGCAAAGACGGTAATCTGGAATGGCCCCATGGGTAAATTTGAAGAACAACCGTATGACCATGGGACCGAAATAATTGCCCGGGCTGTGGCTGCAAACACTCAAGCTAAGAGAGTAATTGGTGGTGGAGATACGGTGGCAGCACTCAGTGACTTTAAACTACTCGATAAGGTGGGTTACGTATCAACCGGTGGTGGAGCCATGCTAGACTTTTTAGCCGGCGATTCACTACCAGGGCTCGCTATACTAGGCTATAGTGTGTAGCCTAATCTACAGAATAATAGGGTAATAGCAATATGTGGGTGGTAATTTTTATCCAGTTTCTCCTAATGGTGCTTATGGTTGTCTTAACCATCAACCTGGTGTCGTTAATTGTGGCAACTAGGGCAGGTGCGCCCTATGTTCCATCCCGCGCATCTGCCATTACTGCCATAGTAAAGTTGGCCCAGGCTAAAAAGGGGCACAGAATCGCTGAGCTAGGATCTGGAGACGGACGGGTAGTCAGAGCGTTAGCTAAAGACGGGGCCACAGTTGATGGGTATGAAATTCAACCATTCTTGGTCATCTGGTCGCGGTGGTTGAATCGGGCCCAAGGCTTAGCTATGCATACTCAAATTTATCGCCGTAACCTGTACTCAGTTAACTATAGCCCCTACGATGCCGTTGTAATTTACGGCTTTCCTAATATGATGCAACGCTTGGGTCATAAATTTGAAGCCGAAATGCGACCTGGCAGTCGGATTGTATCTCACGCCTTCGCTATTCCTGGATGGGAGCCTGAACAGAAAATTGAGAATGTTTATTTGTATAAGGTGAAAGGGAAAAGGGGGAAGGGAAAAGGTTAACGTGGCAAGGTGGCGGACAATTCATGTAGCCGAATCAAAATGCAGCTGCTGTCATTAGATTTGCAGGCGGAAACCCAGGGCTTTAGACTTGGGCGGAAGCTCTGAATCTGTAACGCTTGCGTCGCGGGCAGATTGCCGCAGTCGCTAGCGCTCTTTCGCAATGACGTACACTGCTTTCTCTAGTATCTAGTATCTAGTATCTAGTATCTAGTATCTAGTATCCCGCCACCCTCCCCGTCATTCTGGAGCGAAGCGATAGAATCTCCTCCAAAGTCCAAAGTCCAAAGTCCAAAGTCCAAAGTCCAAAGT
>CAZQWH010000016.1:0-27146 GCA_964597145.1 uncultured Candidatus Saccharibacteria bacterium
AGCGCTTCCATGGCATGGAAGAGGTCAGGAGTTCGAATCTCCTAGGGTCCACCAAGTTTAACTTGCCCGTCAAGAAGCATCTCTTTGTTGCTCATCCCGTTGAATCTCTCTTGTAACCCAGATATAATATCATTTATGAAATACAATCCTACAGCTATAGAAAAGAAATGGCAGAAGAAGTGGGAAGCTGAAAAGATTTATCAGGCAAATGATGAGTCTGATAAACCGAAGTTTTATTCACTCGATATGTTCCCATACCCATCGGGTGATTTACATATTGGCCATTGGTATAACTATACTGGCCCAGATGTGTATGCTCGATACAAGCGCATGAATGGTTTTAATGTGTTGCGGCCAATTGGATTTGATGCTTTTGGATTACCAGCCGAAAACGCAGCCATCAAAAGAGGCTTAGATCCTAATGATTGGACCCAAAGCAATATTGCATCCATGATAAACCAATTTAAGTCGACTGGAGTAAGCTTTGATTGGTCACGATTAGTCGATACTAGTCAGCCTGAGTATTATAAGTGGACCCAATGGCTTTTTATTCAACTTTATAATCAGGGGTTAGCATACCGCGCAAAAGGTAAAGTGAATTGGTGCGAAACAGACCAGACTGTTCTTGCTAATGAGCAAGTTGAGGGTGGTATGTGTTGGCGCTGTGGTAATCCGGTATCGCAGAAGGAGCTGGAGCAGTGGTATTTTAAGACGACTCAGTATGCCGATGAATTGAATGACGATTTAGACAAATTAGATTGGCCAGAAAAAACTAAGATAATGCAAAGAAATTGGATTGGCAGATCGGTGGGCGCTTTGGTTAAATTTAGTTTGCCATATAGCGATGAATCTATTGAAGTATTTACAACTCGCCCGGATACTCTATTTGGCGTTTCCTACCTAGTGTTAACCCCCAATCATCCACTTGTATCTCGTATTACTGCTCCAGAACAGCAAAGTGCAGTCGAGGAGTATCGGGTTTTAGCAAATAAGAAAACCGAACGCGAAATCCAAGAGAAAAACGAAAAGTCTGGAGTATTCACTGGTGGGTATGCAACACATCCGCTTTCTGGTAAGCAGATACCAGTATGGATTGCTGATTATGTATTGGCTGGATATGGTACGGGTGCAGTAATGGGTGTACCTGCGCATGACCAACGTGATTGGGATTTTGCAACCATGTACAACTTACCTATTATCGAGGTGATTAAGGGCGGTGATGTAAGCAAGGTTGCCTATTCAAGCTCTGGTGAGGTTATAAACAGTGCGCGGTTTAATGGTATGAGTTCCAAAGAGGCTAACCAGGCAATTACGAATGAATTAATGCAAAAAGGGTTAGGCAACCAGCTGACAACATATCGGTTACGAGACTGGCTGGTATCACGTCAGAGATATTGGGGCGCTCCAATTCCGATGGTAGAGTGTGAAAAATGTGGATTGGTTACTGTTCCAGAGACCGATCTACCGGTAATTTTGCCTCGAGAGGTTGATTTTGCACCTAAAGGGGTTCCACCTTTAGCTACTAATGAGGGCTTTATGCGGGTTGATTGCCCTAAGTGTGGCGGAAAAGCCAATAGAGTGGCGGAAACTATGGATACTTTTGTGGATTCGAGCTGGTACTTCCTGCGTTATACCGATCCAGGAAATATAAAGCAGATCTATGATTTGGAAAAGGCTCGAAAGTGGATGCCCGTTGATATGTATGTTGGTGGCGCAGAGCATACAGTGCTCCACCTACTTTACTCTAGATTTTTTGTTAAAGCCCTGAGGGATATGGGGTACCTAAACATTGATGAGCCCTTTATGGCTCTTCGGCATCAAGGAATGATCTTGGGGCCAGATCATCAAAAGATGTCAAAATCAAAAGGTAATGTTATTAACCCGGATGAGTTGGTGCAGGACTTTGGTGTTGATTCAGTGCGACTCCAGTTGCTATTTATTGGCCCATTTGACCAAGGTGGAGCGTGGCAACTTTCTGGTATACATGGTGTGCACCGATTTTTGCAAAAGATTTGGCTATTCCACCATGATCAATTGGGTAATTGGACTGATAATTCTCCCAGAGAGGTGAGTATCTCGCTTAACAAATCGATTGTCAAAGTAACTGATGATATTGCTAGCTTTAAGTTTAATACTGCAATCGCCTCTCTCATGAGTACACTTAATGATATAGTTAAATTTGATTCTATATCTCAGAAGGATTGGAAATCTTACTTGCTACTTCTGGCCCCGTTTGCTCCACACATCGTAGAAGAGCTTTGGTCTGGCTTAGGTGAATCAGTAAGTATTCATACCCATGCGTGGCCTCAGGCTAAGGCCCAATCACTTGATAATTCGACAATGACTCTGGTGGTGCAGGTTAATGGTAAAGTTCGTGGTGCAATGGAAGTAACTGCATCAATGAGTGAGGATAGGGCTGTGAATACTGCAATCTCGCTTGATGGGGTTGCAAGACACCTAGAAGGTAAAGAAATGGTAAAAACGATTTATGTACCTGGCAAGATATTAAACTTGGTTGTTAAGTAGGTAGGTGAATGGATCGTGATGCTGCTTGGTTAGCTAGTCGAGTACAAGCTATTTGGCAAAAACATTTTGCCGATATCCCTCAAGATACTCTAGTTGAGGTTCAATGGGGGCAACGATCTTACCGCCGTTTAGGGTCTATAATGCTTAAGCAGCCACCATCCTCACGTGCTTATTCTCAGATAACCATATCGAGTTTATTGCAGGATATTGAGATTCCTACACTGGTTATTGATCAAATCATTGCTCACGAAATAGTTCACTATGTTCATGGTTTTGGCTCCGAACGCAAACGAGACTTGCGTCATCCACATCAGGGTGGAGTAATTGTTAAAGAATTCCAAAAGCGTGGCTTGTGGGAGTTGTATCGCTATTATCAAAGCTGGATGAAGGTTAATTGGATTGCTTTTTTAAAAGGCAAGTCAATAACTTAACCCTTGTCAAATTAGCCTGAGAGGTGTATATACAAGACTAAATTAAATTAGGCTATACGCCAGTATTCGCTGCCCCTTAGGAGGATAAACTATGAGTGTGCTCATAAGTAGATTTCGGGGCAGGTTACCCCAGGTAAATAACTGGAAAACAGTTAGACAATATTTTATTATCAGCGTTTCGCCCTTACTGCTTATTGCTACCGTATATGTTTGGCAAAACATGGGCAATGATGAGACAGGAAACCAGGTACTTTCAATTACATCATCAAATTCGGATGATGGCTCATCACCGAAAAATCCTCCTATAACCCCTCCACAAACGAAGACCATATTTATTGATATTAGTGGCTCAGTCAATCAGCCTGGAATAAAAGAATTAGCTGAAACTGCAAGGGTGAATGATGCAATATGGTCGGCAAAAGGATACTCTCTTCAGGCGGATAAAGAATATATAGCACAAGTCCTAAATTTAGCCCAACCACTTAAGGATGGCGATAAGATCTATATTCCTTCATACGCAGAAGTAGCTCAATCCTTACCTAAGCCGCCCGTATTGCTCAATAAAATTAAAGAGCCAATTACTGTGCTATCCCAAGTAGATTCTGGGAGTCAGGATGATGGTGGCAGTCATACTACACAAAGTGATACATCGGTGAAAGTTAATATCAATACAGCTACTCAGTCGCAGCTTGAAGCTTTGCCAGGCATTGGTGAAGTGAACGCAAAAAATATACTCGAAGGTCGGCCATACACCTCGACTAATGAGTTGTGTACGAGAAAGATTATTACAAGTACATCGACCTGTGAGAAGATTCAGGAATTAATCTCCATTTAGACAATGTTGAGATGCGTGCCTTATATAATCCTGGTTATCGCATCAATTGAAATAGGACGCCATGTTGGTAGCGATATCGTGCCGCGTCTCTATGTAATTGGCGTCAGCCTCGTCATTTTAGGTATTTTGCTGAGCTGGCACTTTTCAGAGGTGAAATGGCATTTGCTGATCTTTATTCCAACACTGATTCTGATTAGCAGAGCTAACCACACCTTGCCACCTCAAAATTTTGAACCAACCCGCTATACGGAACAGTCAATAACGTTGCAGGCGATTGTAGGTGAGGATCCGAGAAGTGGTCAGAGCTCTGTTCAGGTCATCTTGAGTCATATTAAGTTAGTTGGCGAAGGCAAGGGGGAGTGGTTCGGCAACATTGTAATGAGTGTTCCTAAGTACACTTCTCTCAGTTATGGCGATAAGGTGGAAGTTGAAGGCACGTTTTTAGACTTATCCACGGTTGAAGATGAGGGTTATAGGGCTTATCTGTATTACCACCAAATATATGGTCGTATAGATTGGCCGCGGGTAACGATTTTAGCTCACGACAAGGGTAATAAACTAGTCGCATATGGTTTGCAGATCCAGCATACAATTAATCAAAAAATGAGCAGGCTTATGCCGCAAGATGCCGCTGCCTTTATGAATGGAGTAGTGTTGGGGGCACGGCTGACTATTTCAGATGAATTTGCCGATAGTCTTAAAGCCACAGGTACAAACCATTTAATTGTCGCGTCTGGCTATAACATTAGCATCCTGATTGCCTTATTGTTAAAAATGACTCGTTTTATGAGTAAAAATGTAGCAACTATGTTAATGATAATTATGGTTGCTTGCTATGTCTTAGTCTCTGGACTTGATCCATCGATTATACGAGCTGCCATAATGGCCGGACTTGGGTTAATAGGAGTGGCTTTCGGCAGACAAAGAGAGGCGATATATTTGTTAATCACTGCTGGCACACTTATGTTGCTCATAAACCCACTCTGGGTCTACGATGCTGGTTTTCAGCTTTCATTTGCAGCAACGATTGGAATTATTGCTTTACAGCCCTTTCTTTCGGATACGCTTGGATTCATGCCAGCCTTCATTCGTGAGATTGTGAGCACATCATTGGCTGCACAGCTATTTGTCTATCCAATTTTAGCTGCTACATTTGGCCAAATTTCTCTCATTAGCTTATTAACCAATCTGCTTGTGGTTTGGGTTGTGCCGGTAGTTATGTTCTGTGGCATTATAGTTATCCTACTAGCCTTTACTGTAGAGCCACTAGCACAACTTTGTGCAACGGCCTTATATCCGCTCATAGCGTACATAAAAATGGTTATTACCTTAACTGCGACTATTCCATTCGCCTCTATAACCATTCCCGGAGCCAATTGGGCAATCTCAACTATTTATTACGCATTACTTTATTATTTGTATCAGCTAAGGAAAATTCATGAAGCACATTCATCGATTTAGCTTAACTGTAGTAGTGGCTATTAGCTATCTATTTGTACCACTGAGTAGCTATGGGCCACAGCTTGAAATTTATGCTTTGGATGTAGGGCAAGGAGATAGCACGCTGATAGTCACCCCTTCTAAAACTAGAATTCTGATTGATGGCGGACGTGATAGTGCTGTGATTACCCAATTGGACAAGGTAATTCCCTTTTGGGATCGAGAGATTGATTTAGTTATGTTGACACACCCCGATTTTGATCATGTAGGTGGGCTTATTGATGTCCTTGGCAGCTTTAAAGTTAACAGCATTGCTTTGACTCCTATACAATCCGATTCGGAAGTGTATAAATTACTAAAGGAGCGGATTAAGTACTGGAAGGTACAACCTCGTAATTTTATGCGCGGATCCCGAATCACAACCTCGGATGGTGTAACGATTAAAGGATTGTGGCCAACTGTGGACAGTCTGCAGTCAATGGAAACTAATGATAATTCACAAGTGGGATTGTTGAGGTACCAACTGTTTACTGGCTTATTTACAGGTGATATAGATACTGAGGTGGCTGATAGGCTTGAAGATGATAGTTTTTTAGAGGATATTGACTATTTAAAAGTTCCCCATCATGGGTCTAAATACGGATTAACTGCCGGACAATTAAAGAAACTCTCTCCAGAAATTAGCACTATTTCCGTTGGAACTGATAATCAATATGGGCACCCTAATGCTACCACTATCACTAACTTAAAGAATATACGCTCTGAGATATGGAGAACAGATAAAGATGGGTTGATTCATGTGGTGGTGAACCAATCTGGGTTAAGTGTTAGATCGGAGTAAACGTAGTATAATAAGCTGGCTATGCTGCGAAATAAATTACAACAAGCTGTAAACAGTGTGGTGTATAAGGCATACCCGACACTCGTGGTTGAGAGCGTAAATATTACCCACCCTGCTCAACTGGAACACGGTGATTACTCGACCAATATAGCCATGATACTGGCAAGGCAAGCGGAACAACCGCCGCGGGCAATGGCTAGCACTCTAATAGATTTACTGAGAACTGAGCCTTATATCTCAGACATAGTTAATGAAATTACATTAGCTGGGCCTGGTTTTATTAATTTTTACCTTAAAAGTGAAACTCTTTGGCTTGAGGCGTCAAGGTTTTTGGTGATGCCCGACCGACATCAAGATTCTCCTGGGTTAAATCGGAGGATTATGGTGGAGTTTTCGTCTCCTAATATTGCTAAACCATTTAATGTGGGCCATCTGCGCTCCACTATTATTGGAGATAGCCTTGCACGAATATTTGCCTATATGGGCTATGACGTTTTGCGAGATAATCATTTGGGTGACTGGGGAACTCAGTATGGCAAGCTTGCTTATGCGGTAGATAATTGGGGGAACTGGCCAGTTATAGAACGTGATCCTATTAAAGAGCTGTTTCGGTTGTATGTTCGGTTTCATCGAGAAGAAGAAATGAACCCTGAGTTAGCTGAAGCTGGTCGTGATTACTTTAAACGATTAGAAAGTAAGGATCCGGCTGTACTTGCCACTTGGCAAAAGCTAGTCAAGCTTAGTATGGCAGAATTCAATCACCTTTATGATTTATTTGCAATCGATTTTGATGTCCAACTTGGAGAATCTTTCTATGAACCTATGCTGGCAGATATTATAGAAGAGTGCAAATCTTCTGGAGTTGCTAGAGAAAGTGAAGGCGCCTTGCTTGTGTTTTTTGAGGATGACCCCCAGTTAAAAGATGCGCCACTTATGATTCGAAAGAGCAATCACACCTCTACCTACGGTACACGTGATCTGGCAGGTATAAAGTACCGAATGAATGAGTTTAACCTTGATCATTTAATTATTGAAATTGGTAATGAACAACAACTTTACTTTAAGCAAATAATTAAGACGGCTGAAATGTTGGGTTGGGTAAAGCCTGGACAGCTTACTCACGTTGGTCATGGGTTATTCATGTTGCCGACTGGGAAAATGTCGACACGAAGAGGGGAAACTATCTGGGTAACTGACTTAATTACAGAGCTCAAACAAAAGGCAGAGGAAATTGTAGCGCGGCGAACTGATCTATCAGCAGCAGAGCAGAAAGAAGCTGTTTCGAAGATTGCGATTGGAGCACTTAAGTATAATGACTTATCTCAAAATAGATTAGGAAATGTTGTGTTTGATAAAGAGAAGTCTCTGGCTTTGGATGGTAATAGCGCTCCTTATCTCCAATACACGATAGCACGTAGCAAAAGCGTCTTGAGGGGGGCTACAGATGTGAATTTCAACGATATCGATGGATTGCGTTGGGCGGCTGAGAAGAGGCAGACACAACTGCAATTGGCAGAGAAGGAGGTCGTGACTTTAATTGCTCAATTTGACGAAGTAGTGCAAGATGCATCGATCGCTATGTTGCCCAATACATTAACGAGCTATCTTTTTGAGCTTGGGCAAAAGTACAATACTTTTTATCAGACGTGTCCTATACTGACTTCGGAAGCTGGGGTGAAGGAGTGGAGGCTAGGAGTCGTGGTAATGGTTATTAATGTTTTAACTGTTGGCCTGGATTTGCTTGGGATAAAAACGGTAGAGAGAATGTAAGCATGGCAAAAAAGCAAAAGAGCAGAGTAATAATTAGACTGCTAGTGTACGTGTTTTTAGTTTCTGTAGCAGCAATATTACTATATACGTTTTCCGGTAAGCCGCTTCAGGCTTTATTTGGCGTGGAAAGTGTGAGTAAGATTATAGATCGTTTCAATCAACAGCTGCCTGCAGGTAGCCAGAATGTACCCAGTCAAACTGTTAAATATAAGTTTGCTATCCTTTCTGATAGCCATGAAGACACAACAGTTTACCCTCAGCTTGTTAACCAGATTAAAGCCAGGGATGATCTTGATTTTGTAGTACATCTGGGTGACCAAAGTAATGCAGGAGAGATTCAGAAACTTCAAGAGTCTAAAGCGATATTGGATACTATTGAGGAGCCGGTATATGTATTACCGGGTGATCATGATAGTAATTGGGTTCCGCGGCGCGACCTGGCTAACTTCAAACACGTATTTAGCCTACAGCAGACCTCCTACTCTGTTTTGCATATTCAGGAGAAGTTTATATTTATAGACAATAGCAGCGGGAACCAAGGAGTTTCTTCTGAAGCTTGGGATTGGTTGCGGCAAGAGTTGGAATCGAGCCAGGGCTTACATTTATATGTATTTATGTCAACTCCACTGTCTAATCCGTACTTGAGCTTTAAAACAATGGGATCACAAAATGAAAAAGTAAAACAGCAAGCAGTAGAGCTTGGAGAATTGCTAAGCATGTATAAGGTGAGAGCAATCTTTGCTGGAGACACCCATACTTTTTCACAATATAAAGACAAATTAACTGGAATACCAATTATTACTGTTGGTGCTTCGGGGACTAATAAAAATCCCTTGCCATTATATGTTGTAGTTGAAATTTTATCTGATGGGAGCTACAATGTTTCCAGCGTTCCCCTGAAACAATAGGCACGCTAATTATGATGGAGGTACTTTGAAGATGGAAAGATCATTGGTTCTGGTTAAACCAGACGGGGTAGCTCGAGGTATTATTGGGGAAATTATACACCGATTTGAGCGGGCTGGAATGAAGATAATTGGCCTTAAGCTTATATGGCCGACAGAGGAGCTTGCTGATAAGCATTATCCTAAAGACGAAGAGTTTATTAAAATTTTAGGATCTAAGACTTTAGATAGTTATCAAGAAAAGGGTCTTGATCCAATTGAAGAGTTGGGTATGTCGGATGTACTTGAAATTGGTAAGTTTGTTCGGGGTACCTTAACTCGTAGTTTAACTTGGGGTCCAGTTGTTGCTTTGGTATTGGAGGGGAACGAAATTATTCCACAGGTCAGAGCCATGACAGGATCGACCTTGCCTTCTACCGCATCCCCTGGAACTATTCGAGGTGATTTCTCTTTAGATAGTGCAGCTTTAGCAAATCGCAAAAAGCGAGCCTTAAGAAATATAATTCATGCTTCGGGGAATGCTGAAGAGGCCGAGTTTGAGGTGAAGCTGTGGTTTGATGAAAACGAGCTGGTAGCTTACAAGAGATCTGATGAAGATGTCATGTTTGAACACATCTAAGAAGAGGACTTAAAGCACAGCTGGTTCAAATACACTGGGGTCATTTACTTACCCCAGTGTATTTGAACCTCGACTCAAGCAGTTATTATCTCAGTCACGCCCCTGTAGCTCAACGGATAGAGCAGACCCGTCCTAAGGGTAAGATGGGGGTTCGATTCCCTCCGGGGGTACCAATTTTTTGGTGTGCCACCGTAAGGTGGTGTACAGGGAATTGGTGTCTCTCAAGTAATCAAAATCTGAAATGAGTTCGAGATGAGGGAGAACCCTTAATATAGCGGGTCTCTATAAAATAAATCGAGCAGCAGTATTTAAAATGAAAATTGACTTTTCAATCCCAACAGATGGAAAAATGCACCGCTATTGCCTCAGTTGCCAATCTCAGGATGTCGATCAGATAAAAAAGGAAGGCAAAACGCAGTATCACTGTAATAATTGTGATGCCACTAATAATCGGGCAGTATACTTTAACACGCACAAGTCCTGGCTCGACCAAAACTTAGAATTATGGCATGAATCGAGCGGTGTATTTGTACGTAATTCGGAAGGGAAGTATCTTTTTTATAAGCGAAATGAGTACCCCTTCTCATTGACCGTGCCTTCTGGTCATGTTGATTATGACGAAACCGCAGATGAAGCGGCGCTCAGAGAACTGAAAGAAGAGACAGGTTTATCAGGGGAGACCAAATTGCTCGGACAGGAAGATGTGGTGGGAGATTCTTGCAGTGCCGGGGCAGACATACATCGGTGGAGTGCCTTTGCTATGGAGCTACAAACCAATCCTGGGGATGTGCGGATTTATGAAGAAGGCGATAGAGCCTTGTGGCTTACCGTTCAACAGGCTCAAGAGATGGGATTAGTTTTTGTTGTGGATTTTATCATCAAGAAGTTCAATCACTTACTTTAGCGGGGTGTGGCGCAGTTGGTAGCGCGCAGCGTTCGGGACGCTGAGGTCGGAAGTTCAAGTCTTCTCACCCCGACCAAATTTTTTCCTCATTTTGCTACATCGCCATAGCAGCGTAAGTGACTGTAGCCGCTTGAGTCGTTGAGTGTGATCCGTAAGTTTTTATCCTCCAGCATGATCGGCGCTGGATTTCCAAAGTATATGATACAACGATTTGAGGTAGGTATTGGCTCAGCTATGGCTATAGGGGTGGGTATAGGAATTTGGTATGCATAGTATTCAAGATGGGCGTATGGCTGATTGGCTTGGCTGCTGACTACGATATCATGTGGATTATGGGCTATGGCCCTGGCCAAGTCGTGTTTAAAGTCGTAGCTTTCAAACGCTACAACCGATACGACTGGGTAGTGGTTAAAGTAATCATGGAGGTAGAGACCTGATTCTACTATCAGTAAGGTTAATATAGTGATAATAGATAAATATCTCAGATAATGTAAGCGAATTTGTTGCAGCAATGCCAGGCCAAAGGTCGAAAAAATGATAATATATACTCCTAACATAACGCTGCGTAGACTGTGATTGGGCTCGGTTAGCGCAGCGGCGACTGGAGCGCTAGCAAGATTTAAGAAAAGGAATAGGATGAATTTCTTCTTAGAGTTAGCCTGAGTTAATTTGGCAGAAAGGGCTGCTATCCCAAGTAAAAATAAGATATATACGCTTATAAATATCTCTCCACCGTAGCCGGTGTGGTGACGCGTATTTGGATCGCCACTGAATAATAAAAAGTTGAGATCGAAGTATGAAAAATAGTTTGATAAAAAGATAGCTACTTTATCGAAGAGACTGAGCTGTGTGTTGAATACATAGGTAAGAAGGCTAAACCGATGCGTTAGAGCCCCTGAATGCACTAGACTAAAAAATGCATAAGGAATGAGAGATAAAGCTGCCCCGACAAGTAGGTAGCCATGGCGCTTCCAATATTGACGGTGAGTATAGAGTATGAAGATAAAGGCAATAAAAGCAAATGAAAGCAATCTGCTTGTAGAGTAGGAATATACAGATAATCCAGTCACTATCCCAGTCATACTTGCCCAAAGCCTTGGGTTGGTTTGCTGGTTAGATTTTACATAGGCGCGGATAAAGAAGTATAAAGCCCAGATCATGACTGCAGGTTGAGATATGACCTCAAATGAAATGCGGGATAGGGTAAATATCCATGGCAAAAAGCCAGCTACAACTATTGAATATCCCAGTATTGTTTTATTTTGAGGAAATATTTGTTTCACTAATACAATTAAGCCTGTTGCGAAAATTGTGTAAAATATAAAACTGGTAAACCTGAGGATAAAATCATTTACGCCAAATACTTTGAATAATAAGCTGGCGGTATAAATATAAAGTGGGTTTTTATATTCGCCGAAGGCCTCAAAGTATACCGGTAAATATTTACCATGTTCATCTGTTAGGTTGGTGGCTATTGATGCAGCGTTTAAGCCAATTGAAGATTCATCAACATATAAACCTTGGGGAAGGCTGCCTAGCATCCATAGGTGGCAAAATAAGACAACGGCTATAATGCCGCCGATTGTTAACCAGGAGAAGCTGCTTAGATTGAGGAAATTTTGTTTCAACTGCATCATATTTTGTTACAATATCTATAGAGTAAACTTATTACTATTATGAAACAATCGCCTCTAGCTCCTCAAGGATTAAAGTTGAATTCAAATAGGCTGGTCAGTAAGCACGTTGGGTTGGACCCAGATGAAAACGTCCTTATGCTTGAGAGAAAGCATTGGGTAGTATTCCGGGATAGTGCATTGCTGGCTTTGTTTTGCCCTTTTGTACTGCTTTTTTTTGTCTACTTTGTCAATATGTATCCATTGGAATGGTCGCCCACTATTAAACAATGGCTGACTACGGGGTTATATGTTGCTAGTTTATTGGCCTTTGTGGCTGGCACTATTGGTTTTTTGTGGAGACTGTATATCTGGCACAACACCTTTTACGTTATGACTAACCGAAAGTTGGCAATTATTAATCAGCGGTTGCCATGGGAATATGAAGTGCAACAGATAAGCCTGAGTAATATTAACGACGTCACTTTGAAGCAAGAAGGATTCCAGTCGCTTCTGTATGGATATTCAGACGTTACCGCTGTGACTTTTTCTGGAACTAAATTTACTTTTAAAGCGGTTGGGCATGCTTCTGAAGTGCAAAAACACGTGATGCAACAGCTTGCTTTACAAAAGAAGCCAGAAATGCTCAACGCAGGTTAATAGAATATAGATAGTAGGTTTGCTCTTGGATATTGAAGCTGGTTAAGATGATTAGCTTTGCGCCACTGAGATAGGTATAGAGTACATCGCCAATCATTGTGCCTTTGAATACTTGCTGCTTATTTGTTCCATCCATGTCGATTAAATTAACGGCGCCCACAGGGGCGTCTTGAGAGTCCTTCTCAAGAACAAGTAGGTGCAGGCTGTCTGCGTACCAGCGAACCACCGTAAATACTTCCTTTTTAGCCTCTAGGATTTTAGTCTGCTTGTCAGTCTCTTTGTTGAAAGCGTAGTAGGTGCGGTTGCCGTCTTGTTCGGTGTAGTACATGAATTTTAAATTATCTGGGGACCAGGTTAAGGTATTGGCGTGGGTCGCAATGAGATCTTGTGCCTGTTGGCTAAAGTTGGATTGAAGCTCTTGCGCGTTATTGAGTTTTTCTGCATCCCATTGGGATAAGAGTTGCTGTGAGTTAGGATCGACCTGGGACACTTCAAGTGGGTCATCAATGCTTAGAAGGTAGTTAGAAGCTAGCTCATTGGCCTGAAGGGTGACCAGTATGTTTTTACTACTTGGCGACCAGGTGATTTGGCCTTGGGAGTAATGGATTAGGTCGGTATCAGCGGCAAGTTGGATTGGTTTGCGGGCTAAATTAAATGGCTGACTGGACAGATCGAGCATCCATATTCCTGCAGATGAGCCACTTGGCACGGAATAAGCTAGCTTCTCTCCATCTGGAGATAGCCAGGTGTTGCGAGCTGGTGTTGAGGTGATGGGTGATAAGCTAGGGTTGACTGGTATCATGAGGGCCTCGACTGTTAGAACCTTGCTTTTTTCAATCTCAACTTCTTTACTCCAGGGAAAGAAGCCATCTTTGGTAATGGTTAACTTATATGTTCCTGGAACTAAGTTGTTAATGGTGGTATTAGTTGCGCCTTTAACCTGATCGTTTAATGATAAGGTGGCACCAGTTGGGTCTGAGGTGGCAACCAGTATGCCTGTACCATAGATGGTGTTGGTTTGGCGGTCTAAGCGATATCCTTGGGCTAGGAGAATAACAACCAGGGTAATGAGAATAAAACTACTGAAGGTAATAACAGAGAGGATTGAACGTCTACTCATTATTGATAATGATATCATATTCCTACGGCTGCGTTTCTCTGATGATATAATGCCAGCACGCTACTTATTATGTTTGCTACAAAACGAATTGCCATAGATTTGGGAACTGCTAACACGTTAGTTTATCTTGAGAATAAAGGGATTATCCTCAATGAGCCGACAGTTGTGGCCCTATCTACTGAGGACAATAAAATTATGGCTATTGGCTCTGAGGCCAAAGAAATGTTAGGACGAACCCCACAAGAGATTGTGGCTTCTCGGCCATTGAAAGACGGGGTGGTCGCTGATTACGATTTAAGCGAGTCATTAATCAGATATTTTTTGAAAAAAGCGATGAAAGACCACCACTTGAGTCGAGTGGAGGTTTTGGTTTGCGCACCAACTGGAGCTACTAGCGTGGAACGCCGGGCAATTTTAGAAGCAGTTTTGGCGGCAGGAGCAAAGAATGCCTATCTGATCGAGGAGTCATTAGTGGCAGCAATTGGAGCTAATATTCCGATTGGCAGCACAGAAGGGAATATGATTGTTGATATGGGAGGCGGAACTTCGGAAATTGCTGTCATATCTTTAGGTGGTATAGTTGTTCATGCCACGGAACGGGTTGGAGGCAATCATCTTGATGAGGCTATTAATGCCTATATCCGAAGAACCTATAATCTTTTAACCGGAGAGAGAATGGCTGAGGAAGTAAAATTAAAGCTGGCGACCGCTATTAACCCGAAAAGCGAGCAACATTTTGAGGTTAGAGGACGCAATACTATTGATGGTCTTCCTAACACCGTGGCAATCTCTAACAATGATGTGTACGAAGCTATTAAGCCGCTACTTAACACAATTGTTAACAGTATTAAAACGGTACTTGAGCAGACCCCACCTGAGTTAGCGAGCGATATTATTGATCGCGGTATAGTCTTATCTGGTGGGGGGGCGACCTTACCTCATATTGAAAAACTCATTAGCCTCAAGACTGGCGTACCAGTGCATATTGCTGATGATCCGTTGTTGTGTGTAGTTAAAGGTGCAGGTAAAGTTATTGAAGAGTTTAGCACCTTCCAGAGACATCTAAAGAAATATTGAAAGTATATATATGATTATTGGTTATGATGGGTCGAAATTGGGATACGCTCACAAAACGGGCACCGAACATTATGCTACGATTCTGTTGCAGAACTTACTCGAGATTGACCACAAAAATCACTACCGTATTTATCTTCGCCAGGCCAATACCAGTCGTTATTTGCAGCAGTCTAACGTTGAAACCAGGGTGATCAATTACCCCAGGCTGTGGACGCAGCTTGGATTGGCCAAGGAAGTGGCAACTCACCATCCTGACGTTTTATTTATTCCAGCACACACTATGCCGATCCTGCATCGACCATCTCTGAAATGCGTGGTAACTATCCATGACCTTGGTTATGAGTATTTGCCACAATATCACCAATTTCCACACAAGCTGTATCTAAACCGCACGACTGAGTTTGCTGCTCAACATGCTACGAGGCTGATTGCGGTGTCTGAATTTACTAAGCGAGATCTTATACGTAAACTCAATGTCCCAGAGGAACGGATTGCAGTTGTTTATGAGGGCGTGGATTTAGAAACCAACCAGCGGTCGTCAATGGCACGAATTAATGAAGTTTCCCAGAAGTATGATCTTTCTCGTCCCTATATTGCCTTTGTGAGTACAATTCAGCCACGCAAAAACCTCGTTCGTTTAATTGAGGCATTTTCCCAAATAGCAGACTTATTTCCGCAGCTTGATTTAGTTTTAGCAGGGGGTAGGGGGTGGTTGAGTGATGAGATCTATGCCGCTCCGGTTAGGCTACGTATTGAAGATCGGGTTAAATTTTTAGGATATATTGATGAGTTAGATAAGCCGGCACTCTATTCGGGTGCAGAATTGACGGCGTTTGTTTCACTATTTGAAGGATTTGGGTTGCCAGTATTAGAATCGATGGCTTGCGGCACGCCAACCGTAGTTGCCAACTCTAGCTCTTTGCCAGAAGTTGCTGGCGACGCATCCATTTTAGTTGATCCTGAAGATACGGTGGATATTGCAAATGGGCTCAAGACAGTGCTATCTGAGCCTAAATTGCGACAACAACTCGTTAGTCGTGGATTAGACCAGGTCAAGAAGTTTAGTTGGCAAAATACAGCTAAAGGAACCCTTCAAGTGCTTCACGAGGCAAGCCAGGTATGAATATTCTTGGTGTTCGGGTTGATCCAGTTACTCAAGTGGAAGCAGTCGATATCATTTTGGATCGAGTGAAGAGGGGACAAAAGACTATGGTGTTTACTGTTAATCCAGAAATTATGATGATTGCTGATAAAGACCCCCAATTTAGAGATTTGCTTAACCGAGCCGATCTATCACTTGCCGATGGGATTGGTGTGCTGTGGGCTGCCAACTTTAATCGCTCTATTTCAACCACTAAATCTCAAGGCATAGTTCGCCTATGGTTGGTGGCTGTTATTGTTGGGTTGCGTACTTTTATCTCTAGTAGCTATAGAACTAAAGTATTGCCACAGCAAGTAAGTGGGTCTAATTTAACAATTGCCTTAGCCCAGCAAAACAAGGCTTCGCTTTTCCTACTGGGCGAGAAAGATGGGGTTGCCAAGCGAGCATCCCAGAGATTGCGCCAGAAGTACCCTGATGTTCGGATTGTACAAACTTTTGCCGGCGATGCTTCTCCGGCGGGCGACAATCAAACCCAACAAGTGTTGATCAATAACCCGGCTGATATAGTGCTGGTGGCTTATGGGGCACCTAAACAGGAGAAATGGCTTGAAAGGAATCTGAACGATGTGCCAGCTTCAGTTGGTATGGGGGTAGGAGGGACTTTCCGCTTTTTAGCCGGAGATATTCGTCGGGCTCCAGGTTGGGTGCAACGAGCGGGTTTGGAATGGCTCTTTAGGCTGGCTCTTGAACCGTGGCGTTGGCGGAGGCAACTTGCTCTGCCTCGATTTGTTTATATGGTGGTTAAAGCCAAATTACGTGATAGCGTATAAATTATTATCGGCCCTAGCATTTTTTCTCTGTAAAGTGGTATAATTTGGCTATGGAAAGCAAGAAAAAAGCAACCAAGGCTGTTAACTTGGCTAATCCAAATTCCAAGCTAAAGATACTTTTTGTTTCGCCTGAGGTAGCCCCGTACTCCAAAGTTGGAGGTTTGGCTGATGTTGCTTGGGCATTGCCACGAGCCCTAAGGGAAATGGGGCATGACGTTCGCATCTTTACGCCCAAATTTGGCCTGATTGATGACAATAAATATAGCTTTGAAGTAGCCATGAGCCAGTTAATTATTGATGCTGGTCAGGACAAGCAGATTGTTTGCAATGTAAAGAAAGGCGTTATTCCTGGTGGTATTCCTGTGTATCTTCTAGAGAATGAGGAATATTACGAAATTAGGGCTAATGTCTATGGTTATGCCGATGATACTAGGCGCTGGGCTTTACTGTGTCGTGGTGCTCTTGAATTCTTGCATCGGTTTGAGTGGACGCCAGATGTGATCCATGCCAATGATTGGTTAACTGGTTTTGTACCTAATGACTTAGCCACTAAATATAAAGAGGACTCTCGCCTCAACCAGATCGCCACTCTTTTCTCTATCCACAATATAGCTAACCAGGGACGATTTAACCACCGCACTATCAGTGAATTGGACCGCGACGACGGTCAATCGGCTATGCCTGCGCTTATGTCTGATAAAACTCTCAAGCTGAATGGCATGAGAAGAGGTATAATTCACTCCGATATTATCACTACTGTATCTGATACCTATGCCCATCAAATACTAGACCCAGAGTATGGAGCTGGACTAGATCGACTACTGCGTGAGCTGCGGACTAAGCTTTTTGGTGTGTTAAACGGTCTAGACACCACTGTTTTTAATCCCAAGACTGATAGTGATATTTGGGTTAATTATGACTGGAAGACAATTGAGAAGAAGAAAGAGAATAAAGTAGCTTTGCAGAAGGAATTTGGCCTCACTCAAGATGCCGATGTACCCATGATTGGCTTTGTTGGTAGATTTGATATTCAAAAAGGCTTGGAATTGATCTACGAAGCATTGCAAACACTCTTACCAGTTATGGATTTTCAATTCGTGCTGGTTGGGTCTGGGGTAGAGTCAACCGAAAACGCCTTCCACCAGTTAATGAAGCAGTATCCTAAACGGGTTGGTGGCCATCTCATGATTTCAAAAATTATTGGTCAGCAGATTTATGCTGCTTCGGATATATTTCTGATGCCGTCAAAATATGAACCGTGTGGACTCGCTCAGTTAATTGCAATGCACTATGGCTCAATACCAGTTGTGCGCAACACTGGTGGGTTAGCAGACACGGTAACACCTTATGACCCTATTACCAATAAGGGTACTGGTTTTATGTTTGACCAGTTTGATTCCACTGCCCTGACCATTCAGATTGTACGTGCCCTAGAAGTTTACCGGCATAAGAGTGCCTGGCGAGGCTTAATGAAGCGGGCTATGGAGCAAGATTTTTCGTGGGAGAACTCTGCAGCTGAGTATGTGCGGTTATACCGCAAGGCTATACACAAGCGCCGACAATGGCTGCGCAAAGAGGGTATATTAATGCCAGAGGCTCCTACCGAAGTTCCTGGCAATACGGCTACAACTAAAGAGCCGCTTCGGTAATTCAATTGTTCACTGGTGTAAGATTTGAGTATAAAAATGCTACACGTTGTATCAGAAGTTGTGCTGCTGATTAAGTGGCTTAGCGGATGTTGTTAGTGTTTTGCCTCGAGCATCAAGGTGGGATTGATTTAAACCGGCTGCGTAGCTTTTCTTGGGATAGTTATGTCAGCAGAGGTAATATTAATCTGCTAAAATAGATATTAAAGGTTTCTACCAAAGGAAATAGTTAGACAAGAAAATAGATACTGCTGCATATGGGTATAGAATTGAATCTCCTATTCAGCAATGAACCTGCAATGTCTGTGGGATTATTAATAGCCCCGGTGCCGTTCGATTTTCCTCAGTAGCCAATCTCTTCGTGTAACCTGCTTACTCGGCCTTTCATATTCATCAAGCTATAACTGTACATAAAAATTCATTATTAAATAGGGTAGATTTCGTTATGGGTCAAGGTCTTTATTCGCTGTGGTTAGCCGTACTGGCAGCCAGAAAGAGGTGGATGTCAGTAGTTGCAGTGCTAAATACGAGCGCCATTCTCGATATATTACATTTAGTTATCCTAGTTGATCGAGAGACTAGGGGAATTGAGAGGCTTCTGGGGTAAACTGCTCAACTCCATCCACGCTCTTTACGGTTATGTTTAGGATCTGATGACCGATTCTCCCACAAGTATATAGTAGTAGCTGAGTTTATTGCTATACCATCTCAATACGAACACGCAGCTGATTGGGCTGAGATATGAAGCTGTTCTGGTGGTTTGACGAACCGGAGGTTTGCGGGTGCGGTTAGTGATATTTCGACAAGTAATGGTTGGGGTGTTTACCTATGGGGCAACCATACCGCCGTATCGTTGTTGCGAGCTTTGGAGTGTGTGGTCAAACTATATGATGACTAAGACTGGATGTGACGCATTGTCGTTGGAAATATGCAACGAGACTTCAGTTTGGGATTAGTCAGCCGCTGAGGATATTGGGCTTTATCAACAAGCACTTGAGTCTGCCAATCTGAGATATGCTTTGTAGAGTATTCTGTTGGGTTTTGACTAATATCGTACAATAGTAGAGCCCTAATAGTATCTTAGGCTCCTACCTATGAAAGTATTATTTGTAGCTTCGGAAATAAATCCAATTGTTAAATCTGGTGGATTGGCTGATGTTATTGGTGCATTGCCAAAAGAGTTAGTTAAAGACGGGATTGATGTTCGTATTGCCCTCCCCAATTATCCAATACTTAACAACAAGCAATTAAAATATATTGATCAGCCACAGATTTTTACATTAAACATGCCGATTGGTAAAGTAGACTGCTGGGTTAGCCAAGTCTTGCTTCCAGGCACAAATATCCCGGTCTATCTATTTAAGACTAGCCGTGGATTAGATAACACCGCTCTTTACCCAGAGGAATCAGCTGGCGACCAAGACCGATTCTTGCTTTTTAATTTGGCTGTGATTGAGTGGCTGAAATCATCGGTTTGGCAGCCATCGTTGGTTCACTGCCACGACTGGATGACGGGGGCAATTCCCCAGCTTATCCATCAACACAAACTACCGTATCGCACTCTGCTCACGATTCATAATTTGCTATACCAAGGTTTAACTAATATAAGCTATTTTAAAGATTATGGCATTCAGATTCGCCAGACTGGGTCCAAAATTAATTTGTTACGCCTGGGAATACAGACTGCAGATTGCGTTAGCACTGTAAGTCCAACTTATGCTAAAGAAATAGTAACGCTAGAGTATGGTTTTGGGTTAGAACAAACGCTTAAGAAGCGGCCAGATGCAGTCAAAGGGATTTTAAATGGGGTTGATTACGAGCGATATTCGCCTATAAATAACTCCTACTTAGCCCAATCATACACACTTGCAGAGGTTGCCGAAGGCAAGCAGCGTAATAAACTGCAGTTACAGACTGAACTTGGCCTACGTCAGGACAGTCAGATGCCTTTATATGGTGTCGTAAGTCGGTTAACTGACCAAAAAGGGCTCGATCTGCTTGAGACGGCTATCCAATCAACTCCGATGTTGGAACATGGTCAATTAGTAGTGCTTGGTGAAGGGGATAAATATTGGGAACGGAGGTTGGTGGCCATGGCTCATTCCAGGAAAAGTAAGATGGTTGCAGTAATAGCGTTTAATGAGCAGTTGGCCCACCAAATTTATGCTGCCTCTGATTTTTTCTTGGTTCCGTCTCGTTTTGAGCCGTGTGGCCTTACCCAACTTATCGCCATGAAGTTTGGTAGCTTACCGATTGTTCATCGCACAGGGGGGTTAGCGGATACAGTGAAAGATCAACGGCAACACCCTTTGATTGGCACTGGAATAGTGTTTGACGAATATAATGCAAAGTCATTTAGTCAGGCCTTAGGGAGTTCGATTGGATTATATAAGAATGATTATAAACTTCGACGCACTATACATAACGCAATGAGCCAAGATTTTTCTTGGAGTAAGTCGGCTGACCACTATCTTGCGCTCTATCGCAAATTACTAGTATAAATACTGCACATATAAATATCATAAAGATCAGTTAAGATTTATTAAGATCTAGTTTATTTCTGTATAAAAGTAGAGTAGCATTAATGGTATGGAAATTAGAATTGACCCCATAACTGACCAGCCAGTTTTATTATCAACTCGTCGAGCGCAACGCCCTCATTTTGGGAAAAGCCAGTTGGTTCATCCGCCTTTGGACAAACATCGCACCAGCCAAGAGCTAGCTGCTTCAAACCCGTTTCAGCTGGGAAATGAGCATATGACTGGCCCAGAGTCGTGGGCAGATAGCGATGATGTTAAGCGAAAGCCTGATCAACCAAACTGGAAGGTTCGGGTTGTGCCTAATACCTACCCAATTACTGAGCATCACGAGGTTATTATCCTTAGCCCCGATCCTAAGCGAGACTTTGGGCAAATTAGCTTTCGCCAGGCGCAGCGGGTAGTTAAGGCATTTGTTGATCGTAGTCAATATATGGATCAGCATGGACAGTCTTTTTTATTCTGTAATTTTGGGGCTAATGCTGGTGCTTCGATACGTCATCCCCATGCTCAAGTCTTAGCTTTTCCAACTATTCCGCCGATTATACATCGAGAGATTGATGCTTTAAAACAAGCATACACAAAGACTGGTAACTGCTTGCAGTGTCAACTTGTGGAGCATGAGGAAAAGTTAAAAACTAGGGTAGTGTGGCAGAACGATCATTTCTTGCTCTTATGCCCGGAGGCGAGTGGTTGGCCGTATGCGCTATCGATTATTCCGAGGATTCATCAGCCGAATTTAGGATCTCTTAAAGCCGAACACTATGCAGATTTTGCTCAAACCTTGCAGTTAGCGATTAAGCTTTACCGATTAGTGTTGCAAAACCCGTCGTATAATTTTTGGGCACACAGCGCAAAGGGACATTTTTACCATTGGCACCTGGATCTTATTCCTCGAACCAAGACACTGGCTGGAGTTGAGTTAGGCGCGGGGATAATGGTTAATGATCGCGTTTCTCCGGAAGATGCAGCAAAGCAATTTCGTTTAGGGTTGAAAAAGCTGGGAGTGTAAGGGAGACAATGATCCTTGAATTCGAGGCGACTGGTTAAATGAATTGTAGAAGGTTGGGGTGGTTAGAAGTCGTAGTCAAAGATAGGATTCTTTATCACTCCTTATCATGCATTGATAGATATGTAGTGAGAATTCGCGATAGATATTTTGCAAAAAGCTTTACATCTGTTCAACTATTTTATACAGTAATTCACGGAGATACTCTCTATTTTTAGTCTAGATATTCCCCATTAGAATCAAAAGCGACTTTTATCAATATTGCTTGACCAATTTAAGTATTTTGAGACTCATACTATTAGGCAATAGAAAAGGCATTATTTATAATGAGTAGAGTCCACCAATTTTAATTATGTGGTCTGTAACTTAACCGTATAGCAATCCACTAATCCTCGGCAGTATTTGATTGGCCTACGAGCCATAGCACTTGCTCTTTGGTGTAGCGTCGGTCGCCGCGCGAGTTAATTCTGATGGGGCTTAACTTGCCCTTTTTGCCCCAGCGCTTGATGGTTAGGGGTGTGACTCGTAAGAAGTCGGCTGCTTCTCGTACCGTTAATAAATCTGGTAATTCATCACCAATGGACATGGTAAATTTTCCTTTCAGTAAAATTTAGTAGTACGTTTTACGTAGAGCGCAGTAAGTTGTATTGTATGTAGCGATTACTTGGTGTAGAAATTCAACCAATAACCTCGATTGAGCGTGTTGGTGGCAAGCAAACTACTGTAGGCTATGTTCAACGTGCTACTGAGCAGCTTTGCTGCTCACAGACTACATCAAAAGCATAACAACTATATAGTAGGCAGTCAACACAAACTGCTATGGTGGACTTTAGGTACTCAAAAGACCACCGAGAGATCGGTGGTCTTTTGGATATTACTATCATTAGTAATGAATAAAACCTTTAAAATTACTTAAGCTCTACCGTTGCGCCGGCGGCCTCTAAGGTAGCTTTGGCGGCATCAGCATCAGCCTTGGATACACCTTCTTTGATGGCTTTTGGTGCACCATCAACTAAGTCTTTAGCTTCCTTTAACCCAAGGTTTGGATCAATTTCGCGGACAGCCTTAATGACGGCAATCTTTTGTCCACCACCGTCGGTTAGGATTACATCAAATGTATCCTTGGCTTCGGCTGGAGCGGCTTCTCCGCCAGCAGCTGGAGCAGCACCGGCCATCATCATTGGCGCAGCGGCGCTAACACCAAACTTGTTTTCGAGAGCTTTGACTAAGTCTGCTAATTCGAGTACAGATAATTTTTCAATGTCGCTAATAATAGCGGCTAATTTTTCTGATACTTCTACATTTGTTTCTTCTGCCATGTTAAACACCTCCTTTGGTGTGAGATTCTAGGTTTTGGTTTTTAGTTCTTGGTGTCTTGTGTCATTCTGAACTAGTTTCAGAATCCATGCTGTTTTGCACTCTAGATCCTGAATCAAGTTCAGGATGACAGTGGATGCTAGGTCAACCTATCCTGAAACCTAGAGCCTGACACCTGAAACCTGTTTAAGCTTGCTTTTGATCTCTAATTGCGGCTAGGGCATAGACTAATCCGCGACTATTGCCTTGCAATACGTTAACTAGGCCGCTGAGCGGGGATTTAATAGAACCAACTGTCTTAGCAATTAAGGTATCGCGGCTAGGTAAGGCGGCGAGTGCGGTGACTTGTTGCGAGCTAAGCTTGACCGCGCCTAAGAAGCCCGATTTTACAGTAGGAAGCTCTTGCTCTTTAGCAAAGTCGACCAGGGCCTTTAATGGAGCAACCTCATCACCGAAGGCAAATAAGGTGGCGGTAGGGCCTTGTAAGACTTCCGTATCTACCTCCCGGTCAACTTGCCTGGCTGCAATATTCATGAGGCTATTTTTGGTAACCTCAAGGGAAGCATTATGCTTAGCTAGCTCTTTGCGCAACTCTTGAATTTGGTTAACGGTTAACCCACGGTAATCGGTAAATACAACTGCTTTCGCAGCCTGCATTTGTTGAGCTAAATGGTCAACGGTTGCAATTTTCTGTTTGGTTGGCATAGGTAATCACATCCTTTGTTCGCGTGAAGCGTGTAGCGTCAAGCGTTAAGATTTGCTGTCATATTGAGCAAAGAGAAACATCTTCCAATAAGCAAGTGGGAAGGTTCTTCGCTTCACTCAGAATGACGGCGAAAAGAGCAATAAAAAACCTCATCCAAAGATGAGGACCGCAGCAATAGGCATACAAATATATTTTGGGTATGCGTATTTGTTTAGATGGCCTCCGTAGGAATTACCTGGATGAGATCCTATCGCCTTACGGCTCCAGGATGACGTTTAAAATCCTGACCTACTATCTTCGGAACTGCTTGTTTATACCATATACAGAGCTGTGCGTCAAACAATCTATCGACAATATCAAATAATTGGTGTATATAAGTCCCATGCCGCTCTCCCTAGAGGAGGCCACGATTGCATTGGGCAAAGCGTGGGTAAGCAGCGGCATAAAAGGAGAGGTCGCATGAAAGCGACAGACGCAGCAGTCAACTCTGTATTGGGGCAAGTTTTGGAGGTTGTGCGCCTTATGCGTAACGGCACTAGATCTGTGGAAAAGGTTCGGCCGGCACTCCAAAGCATTATTGAAGGAGGAGCGACTCAACCGTCCAACGGCTTGATTCATGGTCGGTTTGCTCGGCCTGAAACCCAAGTAGCATGGGTCAAGTGCTGGAATAAGAAGCGAAATTGGGGCTTCACTGATGGTGAGTTTAACCAGTTAGGCGAACCGCCTGTCTGGCCAATGGATAATCCACTGGCCGCGGTTATTCTTACCCCCTACCTTAACGATGTTTGCCAAACCTATGATGAGTTGTGGCAGGTTGGTACAACTCAGCAACCAAGCAGCTTTCACCGCCCGCTTTGGTCAGAGGAGGAAGAGTATGGCGAATGGGCAGCTTTGGAGTTGATGCCAGGCCTCACTCACACTAGAAAGCTGGTGTGGGAGGTTGTAGACCTGGGCTACGGCGTAACCAGTGAGACAGCAACTTATGGTTATCTAAAACGCCCCACTAACCCTGCTCACGCTGCAATCCTTGCCGCAGCAGCGCTGCATCCCGAATGGGTGCGACAGATGCGTGAGGAGGTGGGAGAGGCTGGAGTGCCATTTGTCGCGTTGGCTGGTTACCGTGCGGACAGGGGAAAGTATCATGAACCCAATTGGGACTTGATGCCAGTGCTGGGCTGGGGCAATCGAGCACAGTCGATGGTGTTGGAGTATACAGGATCGCTGTTCAACACCGCTATGCCAGTACACTTGCCGGCTGCATAGGTCATGGACTGACCTTAGGCTGTCTTGGTTGTTATAGAAACGACGACCGAGACAGCCTGATCACCTTTTTATACAATAAATCTTTCCAGACCAAACTACATATGATTGAGAGCCGGTTTGCATCAATACAAAAATAGACGCAGTTAATGCGCCTACTTTGAGGAGACTTCCTTAATTTTACTTCAAGCCAACCCTTGATTATTTAACCTCAATACCAAGGCTATTGGCGGTGCCGGCGATGATTTGCATGGCGCCTTCGATGGAAGTGGCATTTAAATCATCCATCTTCTTTTCGGCGATCTCGCGGACTTGATCTTGGGTTACCGAGCCGACTTTAACTTTGTTGGGAGTTGCCGATCCTTTATCCACCTTAGCCGCTTTTTTGAGCAAGTCGGAGACTGGTGGCGACTTGGTAATGAAGGTGAAGGAGCGATCTTCGTATACGGTAATAACTGCGGGGATAATTGAACCGCGTTGGTCGGCTGTACGCTCGTTATAAGCCTTGCAGAACTCCATAATATTAATTCCATGGGAGCCTAGGGCTGGCCCAATAGGTGGGGCTGGGTTGGCGGCACCGGCTGGGGCATTTAATTTAATTATAGATTTAACTTTTTTTGCCACGGTTTTTACCTCTTTGTTGTAATAGATCCCGGATCAAGTCCGGGATGACAAATCTGAGGGAATTATCTCAGATTTGTCAAATAGGCACCAGATATGCTTCGAGTTTCCCTTTCTTAGTCATTGCGAATGAAGTGAAGCAATCTTGGTGGTGGCCAGGTGGATTGCTGCGCTTCGCTCGCAATGACATACATACTGAACGCTTATCGTTAGCTACTTATCACTGCAAAATTTAACTATGTTAAATTTTGCTGACTTGCAGGAAGTCGAGCTCTACTGGGGTTTCTCGGCCAAAAATGGACACGAGCACCTTCAACTTGCCTTGGGCTTCGTTAATCTCATCAATTGACCCGACAAAGTCGGCAAATGGACCATCGATAATTTTAACTGCTTCTTGAAGCGAGTAGGCGGTTTTGAACTTGGGCGCCTCCTGCTTCATGTATTTTAAGATGGTTTGGACTTCACGCTCGGGCAATGGTAGTGGTTTAGTTCCCATACCAACAAAACTTGTAACTCCAGGAGTGTTGCGAACGGTGTGCCAGGATTCATCGGTCATATTCATTCGGACAAGAACATAGCCCGGAAAAATTTGCTCGGTGGTATTGCGTTTTTTACCGTCTTTAATCTCAATTTTTTCTTGAGTGGGGACTAAAACGTCGAATATCTTTTCTTCAAGGCCGAAAGACTCAATCCGCTTTTTTAAATTTACAGCTACTTTATTCTCATGACCAGAATAGGTATGGATTACGTACCATTTGGCCCGTTTGCTGGCTGCTGATTCAGGCTGCTTGTCCTCTTGGACAACGGCGGCCTCGTTTTGTTCTTCAGTATTTTCGGTTGGTTGTTTTGTATCTTCGGACATAACTGTGAAAATTAGAATTTAGAATATTAAATAATGAAACAAATCAGAAACCTGAATCAAATTACCAATGTTTAAATAATATCTAAAATTACTCCTTGATATCTTAATAACTAAACGCTAAACACTAACGACTGAGAAGCTTCGCTTCTCCTATTGCAATAAGAACTTTAACCCTTGGCCTAAGAGATAGTCTACCCCAGTGAGTAAACCACCTAGGACAACGCAGACTCCTAAAACAATTACACTTAATCGTATGGTTTGAGCTCGATTCGGCCAAACCACCCGCTTGGCTTCGTTGTATGTTCCAATCAGAAACCGTTTCAGAGAGGTAAACCAATTTGGGATGATCCGCATATCTTGCCTTTCGGGTCAATCGGTATTATAGCATGCCTCGCTTATAAAGTAATACTAGCGAGCATCTGGCGAATCTTATCAAAGATAGTCTGGAATGTCAACGGAGTGTCCTAGTCCAATACTTATGAGACTGTTGCTCCCTTTCTTGTAACATACTGGTG
>CAZQWH010000017.1:0-22797 GCA_964597145.1 uncultured Candidatus Saccharibacteria bacterium
TGTAGACTGTAGACTGTAGACTGTAGACTGTAGACTGTAGACTGTAGACTGTAGAGGGGATTCTATCACTTCGCGCTTAATATTATGGCTAGGGTTTGGATTCCCACTTTCGCGGGAGTGATTCTCCACGAGTTAAAGCCCGCGGCTTCATCCCCTGCCCGCAACGCAAGCGTTGCAGACTCAGAGCTTCTGCCCAGGTCTAAAGCCCTGGGCTTCCGTGTGTAAGTCTAACGACAAGGAGTGGGCGCGGGTTTTAGGATTATTCTTTAAACTTTCGCCTTTTACGTTGTAGTTTTACGCATTTGACCTTTACCTTTTACCGTGTTATTAGACACATACTTATTATCTTTCACCCAAAACCGCAAGGGTAAGTCTACTGCTTGAGAAATGCCTATGCGCGGGCCAATTGCAACTTGGTCGTCGGGTACTGATCCGGCTGACAAATAGAGTGGGAGCTGAGTTAAATCGTGGCCATATAAGTGCTTATCAATTCCCATGGCTTGGACTAATTTGCCTGGGCCGTTAGTCAACAATGTTCGTTGAGCCAATGATATTTCTGTAGCCTGGAGTTGGGTTGCATGAGTGATCTTAGGTTGTATTCCTCGCCGCCTGCGCATCAACTCTATTCCCGATATAGGCTCCAGAGCCCGGATGAGCACTCCTTCGCCAACGCCGACTTTTCCGGCCGTAACATTAAAACAATGATGGATACCATAGCTAAGATAAATATAGGCATGCCCAGCCGGGCCAAACATAGCACGGGTGCGCTCGGTTATCCCTCGATAAGAGTGAGCGGCTGGATCATCGAGGCCCAGGTAGGCTTCGGTCTCAACAATTTTACCCACTGTTGTCCCTTGGACCGTTGCGTGGATAAGAAAATTACCTAACAAAAGACGGGCCAATAATGCTGCTGGATGGTTTAAATCGTGGCTGTGGATTGCTGGCCAGTGATCTAAAATTTTGTGGTTCATGGCTATAACTGGGCTGCTCCTTTGCCTTTTGGCTTCCAATCATGTATATAAGTACTTACAGACATTGGCGTACTCTTTATGATTACTTGGGTCAAACAACATAAAATTGTGTTGCTGGTATTAAGTTTACTGGTACTTATTGGGTTAAACAGTTGGCTGTTTGGCTCCAATTTTATTCATCAAAAGCAGCTGCTGTCGGAAAAACAACTGCAACAATACAATCAACAGCTTTCCCAACTGGCCGATCAAGCCTCCAAGTTTGCCAATCGTCAATCTTCTAAGCCTCTCTCCCAGGATCGGATGGCAGATATACTCGACCCGATTCAACACCAGGTAGATGAAGTTATTCTTCGACTCCAAACTGCCAGCTACCCAACTACTCTCAACGACCGGGTGGGACAGTCGTTACAATTAGCCCAGGTATTATCATTTACTCTTCGCAATTTTCAACTCCAGCCAACTACTCCACTCCAATCGGCTTCGACCGCCCAAGTATTTCATCAAGCTTCAATGAATGCTTTGGCGTTAAACCAGAGGCAATAGTACACGGAATGTAACCCCTTTTCCAAGCTGACTGGCTACACCAATTTTGCCACCATAGCGATTGACGATAACCTGGGCAATAGCTAGACCCAACCCACTTCCTGGCTCACTAACTTCTTTGCCACGATAAAACCGTTTAAATAGCTGGGCCAATTCATCTTGCTTAATCCCCTTACCCGTATTATAAATCAAAATGCTCACCCATTTGTCTTGTTGGGCTAATGAGAGTTCTATCTGCCCGCCTTTGGGAGTATAGAGTACGGCATTATCTAATAGGATTAAGACTAGCTGACGAAGCTCGTCAATTTGACCCATAACCGATAGCTCGGGCTCAATGTGGGAGGAGAGCTGTAGCTTTTTCTCATCTATTCGGGCTCGCATGCTTGCTTGCACATCGACCAATAACTGGCTCATATCGACTGGCTGCAATGGAACCGATGTCTGTTGATTTGACCTTACCAAATTGAGCAATCCTGCCACCATAGATCGCATTCGTGATACTTCGGTTTGAATACTGTCTAATAACGAAGCGTCGGCTTTGCTTAACGGTTTTTGGTTCCGGCGGCGGGCTTCGATTTCCATGGCAATATTGGCCAATGGCGTGCGCAACTCATGCGAGGCGTCAGCAGCAAATGTGGCCTGGTCTTTAACCATCTTTTCTATTGGCGCCAAAGTCCGCCCACTTAGAATATAGCTAGCCATTCCGGCTACGATTAGGATAAGGATATCAAACACTACCAACCGTTGGGCGAAATCTTGTTGGAAATTGTCTATTTCGGCCTGGAGTACCGCGTTAAAGACAATCCCTCTGACTTGAGAGTGGACTAATTCTCGGACAGCTAGAAATGCCTGATGCTCGGCTAATAAAGCTGCAATGGTAAAGATGGTCAGCAAGAAGCAGCTGATTAATAAATACCATAGCGTTAGCTTCCACCGGGCGGTGGTAAAGGCATTCATGAGACGGAGCCTCCAATCCGATACCCTAAACCTTTAACCGTTGTAATAAGCGCTCCACTCTCGGCTTTAAAGGGCTTATCGATTTTATTGCGTAAATACCCAATATAGACATCGACTACATTAGAAAACGGATCAACTTCATTGCCCCAAACATGGTCGAGTATTTGCTGCTTCGATAGAATGTGCCGTGGATTGCGCATCATAAATTCGAGTAAAGCGTATTCCCGAGCCGAAAGCTCAATTTCCTGACCACCTCGACGCACAACCTGAGCGGCTGGGTCCAGCTTTAAGTTGCCAACCTCCAATACCACCGGCTCAGCTTTCCCTCGGCGCAATAGTGATCGGATTCGGGCCAGTAATTCGTTGACTTCAAAGGGTTTGACTAAATAATCATCGGCACCACTATCGAGGCCAGTAATTTTGTCGGTGGTGGTGTCGCGGGCCGTTAGCATGAGGATGGGAGCAGTATTGCCTTCGCTTCGTAGTCGCCGACAAATCTCCACGCCGTCAATACCTGGCAGGCTTACATCTAACAGTAATAAATCGAATATCTCAACTGCTGCTAGGTCGTAAGCCTCTTGGCCATCATGAACCACTTCTACAGTATAGCGTTGGCTTTCCAACACTTTTTGTAGAGATAGGGCAAATTTTACTTCATCATCAACTAACAATACTCTCATATATTATGTAGGTAACCAGCCTCAATCTCATAACCAGTAAGGCTAGTTTTAATACATGTGTCAGGTAAAAATACGTTTATCTTAACCAGCTGTCTCAGACAGCAGGGGTGACACGGCGAGAAGCCATAATTTCGCCTTCGGTGATTGTCCGATCCATCCATTCCTGGAGTAAAAGCACATTTTTATTATTGGCCCGAAAGATAAAATCACTGACGGTGCCAACTACAGGGATTAACCCCAAAATAAAGTCGAATACTAGATTGCGAACCATTTTAGATTGGATAGTGACTGGGGCATTTAATTGTTTGGCAATCCAAAGTAGATAAAGAGATAGCCCCATGGTTAGGATTGGGCCAAGTATTGGTATAAAATTAAGTAAAGGATCAATACCAAAATGAAATCCACCAATTGAAAATCGGCTGTCTAGGAGGTGGGCCAACCACGTGGCAACTGTTAGGTGGGCAGATGGCATAGTATATCTCCTTTCTTTCTTCATCTTAGTATATCATTTTACCGGCTTTAGGAATGCCATTTTGGCTAGTTAGTTATAGATAAGTGGTTACAAGCTTAGTAGTTTAATGAGCTCTATTACCCCGATTGAGTTAAAGAACCAAACCACTCCAATAGCGGCTAGCCAGAGCGAAACTGAGGCAAACCAGCGAAAGTCGCGCGAGGAATCCCGCTCAACCACACAACTATATTGACCCGAAGTTGCGACGATGGCTTCATCGTAGGCAGAGCGGCGGTCGGAATGACGCAAGACCGCATAGGCCCGGTTTAGGAGTTTAACTTTACGCAAAGCCCGGTCGTCGTGCACGACATCGGGATGCACCACCTTAACCCGTTGCTGGTAGGCTTTGCGAATTTGGTATTGACTGGCTTTAGGGTGAACCCCTAAAACATCGTAATAGGTAAACATCCCTGAATACGTACCATAATTAGCAGCCGATAGTCAACAAGGAAGGGTGGAGTTGATCGTTATTGATCATTATTTATCACCAGAGCTGCTGTCCACGCCCCGAGACGAGTGTTCGTATTCCCAGCCTGGCAAGAGGAGCCAAAGAGAGCATTATTAAGCAACGCCTGCAACTTGTAATCTTATTTTAGTTGATGAGTTATACAGAAATGAAGACACGAACCGTTTGGCCCAACTCTGCGGGGCAATCATGCGATGCCCGGGTTATTAATAGGGTTTGGTTAAGAAAATCGTAGCTTTTCTTGGGGCCTAGAGTGGTATATTAGCCATTTGAATGGGGTAAGTGGGTATTGAATTAATTATATAATTAATTATATAATTAATTCAAATTAACTCTGTAATATTAGTCCAACAAGGGGATAATAAGGGTTAGAGTGTATTCTTGCGGCAAACGGCACAATCTTCGTAGTGATCATGGCGTGCAGTCCACAGGCGCCAGGCACTGGTTAGAGGTAAAACATCGTAATAGCCAACAAAATCGGCTGCCCGGCGTAGCCATCCACCTATGACTCCACCAAACCCATATTTACCGCGCTCCACAGCTGCCCATCCTGATCCAACTGGGACAACGGTGATTGGGGTACCAATTTGATATTCCAGCATTGGCTGTCCCTGCTGAGCTCGCAATAAATTCTGGGCAACAAATTGGCCATCATGAACGGCAGTTTGGGCCAAGCCACTATATTGTGTGGCGGCATTATCTCCTAAAACGTAGACATGCGGCGCGGCTTGTAGACGCGCATCCACCTCCACCTTACCTCGATCGTTTAGCTTGAGTTGGCTTTGATGCTGTTTATAAAATGGATGATTGGTAACCCCAGCTGTCCAAATGACTGTTTGACTAGGTATTGGCTGTCCGTTTGCCATTAAACTATCTATTGAGGCTCCCTCGACTTTTTGCCCCACTCGAACTGTCACGCCTAATTTACGCAACCGCTTAGCGACGAGCTTAGAAATTTTCTGTGTAGACCGCGGCAGAATTCGAGGAGCAGCCTCAACTAAATCAATTGAAATCTTACGTCGCTTTAATTTATGGTTTTTGGCAATGGTGCGCAAATAGGAACTCATGGCGGCTGCTAACTCGACCCCGGTGGGCCCTGCTCCAACTACTACATAGTGGGCATCGGGCTGATTGTCATCGATCATTAATTGATGAAAATGAGCTTTTAACTCCTCAACTTCACTAATTGATTTAACCCCGAACGAGTTTTGCTCTAAACCTTCAATATTAAAGTAGCTGGTGACCACTCCTAAGGCTAGTACTAATTCATCGTAGGCATATTTTGCCCCACTGGCAGTGGTCACGGCTTGGTCGTGCACATCTAGGGTAGTAACTGTATCTTTTACCACCAAGACATTCTTTATTTTTCCAAAAATTTGCTCAAGCGGTATTGAAGATTCCGACCCAGGGTGGCCGGTAGCTGAATGGTACAAGGTGGGGTAGTAACAAAAATAATCTTTATCGGAAATAAGCGTTACCAAGAATCCCGGCTTGTTTGACAGCTCACGAGCTGCTTTAACGCCAGCAAAACCACCGCCAACAATTACAATATTTTTGATCGCCATAAACATCCTTCTAGTTTCTAGCTATAATTGTACACGGCTGGCTGAAGCAGTCAACCATTACTCCAGATTGTGGCGTGGATTAGGCCTAGAATATGCTTGGTAGATTCTGGCTGCATTACTGTTAATATAGGCTGAGATATGCTACTATTGGCCCACTAATACGGCCATTTATGCCAATTCTCTATCCGTCTCAATCACCAATTAGCACTGCCCAACTCAGTCAGATACTCCCGTGGCGTCCTAGCCGGGTGATTCAATTTATTCTGGGATTGTTGCCAATCCTCGTTACCATTATTCTGTTTGAGATTTTACTCACGCTCGATATAAACCTACTCGACCAATATGCCGTTATCGCGGTTATTTTGCTCTTAGCGACGGTGGTTTTTACGGCCTTTCGCTATGGCGCCTACTCTGGTGTGGTGAGCGGTCTGATTGCTAGTATTTATTTAGCTTATAGTATTTCGCCTCCAGAACAGTTATTTTCTTACTCCCAAGATTTAGCCATTAATTTGGTAATTATATGTCTGCTTTATTTGGGCTTGGCTTTAGCTACCGGCTATCTTAGAGGCCGAATTGACCAGTCGTTGTTTCAGGTTAATATTGCCCGGGCATACGCCGAAGAACAGCAGAACCGGCTTGAGGCTATTTTAGGCCAACTTCCGATTGGGGTAGTGATTACCGATGCACATACGGATCAGGTTATTTATTACAATCACCAAAGCCAAAACATTCTAGATAGCAAAGGCCTTGAATCGAATAACACCACGATTTCCCAATTGCTGAGCACTATTGATAGTAGCGACACTGATCGCTCCAGCCATGAAATGACCTCTCAGCTTCCTAACGGGCAATTAACTCATTGGCGGGTTAATATTGGGCCGATTTATGACATGCAAAACCAGCGGGTCTCAAACGTGGCGACTTTTCTCGATATCACCCAGCAAAAACAGATTGAGCAACGTAAAGATGACTTTATTAGTATTGCCAGTCATGAGCTTAAAACGCCGGTTACTAGTTTAAAGATATATCTCCAACTTATGGCACGTCAGAATATTGTTAAGGCTAATAGCGAGCTAAGCGAGATTGTAACTAAAGCAAATAGCCAAATTAACAAACTTACCCGATTAATGTCGGATCTTTTAGATGTGAGCCAGATTCAAACCGGAAAATCGGGCTATCGACCGCGTTGGCTAAGTCTGAACAACTTAACTCGGGATGTGGTTACCAGCCTCAAACCATCTTCCACTCACAAACTGATGGTTAAAGGTAAACTAGACAGGCAGGTTTGGGCCGATCCGGAGAAGATAACCCAGGTTATTACTAATTTAATTAACAACGCCCTTAAATTCTCCGACGAACACCAGCCGATTGTGATTCATTTGGAACAATTGGAGGATTATTCTAAAGTTAGTATTCAAGATTTTGGGGTTGGTATCGCCCTGGCCCAGCAAAAATTAATTTTTGAACAATTTTACCAAGTGAAGAATACATCGGTGAAACCAGCATCGGGGCTAGGCATTGGGTTGTACATTTGTCAGCAAATAATTGAGAACCATTTTGGCCAAATCGGTGTGGAGAGCCAGCCGGGCGAAGGATCCACTTTCTGGTTTACTCTACCTAACGCTAAGCCTAGTATTTAGACTTTGGATAGCGGAGGGATTTTAGCTCTTGGCTGCGTTTGGTTCTAGAATGACGGGGAGAGGTGTTGGGTGTTGGGTGTTGGGTGTTGGGTGTTGGGTGTTGGGTGTCGGGATGTGGGATGCGGGATGCGGGATGCGGGATGCGGTAGTATACGTCATGGCGAAGCCGTTCGGCTCTAAAGACTCAAGCCTCATCGCCCATTCGACGGTCTCAAGCTCATGGTTGAAGGATTAGGCTCGAATGAGGAGTGGTAACGACTGTGGCAACCTGCCCGCCATGCTTATGCAGCTGTTGCCGGCGGGTCTTGGTTGGGTCGAAAAGATGGCCACGTTGTCGCTTCCGCCAGAGGCGGACAGGCGCGATGACGGGGAAGGGGTTGTAGATCGTATGTCGTATTTCGTATTTCGTATTTCGTATATCGGTTTTTGGGTTAGTATTTTTGATTTTGAGTTTGAGATTTGTTTCTGATTTCGAATTTCGAATTTTGTATTTAATCGTCTCGCAGCCTGATCTTCAATCTACTATCTCCTGCCTTCCGCATCCTGTCTTCTGTATTCCTGAATACTCCCCCTGCCCATTACCTATAGACAGCTGATACCGACCCCTATCTTTTTTGGGACAATTAGCGTATACTAACCGTCTAGTTGCAAGTTACCTTGGTGCCTTACTGTCATTTCTGTTTTAGATATGTGCTGGAAGTAACGGTTGACCGACACCGATCAATCATCACGCCTAAGAATCGTCTTGCACGTATTTTAAACAGAAATGGGGTGAAATTTTAAATATGGCAACAAAGTTATATGTAGGCGGTTTAGCTTGGGCAACCGACGATGCCGCCCTTAACGACGCTTTCGCTCAGGCTGGAGCTGTTGTTTCTGCCGAAGTAAAGCGGGAACGCGATACTGGCCGCTCTCGCGGTTTTGGATTTGTGGAAATGGCTACCGAAGAAGATGCTCAGGCCGCAATTACCATGTGGCATGAGAAGGAGCTTGATGGCCGGACTCTGACTGTTAACGAAGCTCGACCTATGGAAGAGCGTGCTCCACGTCAAGGTGGTTATAATGGCGGAGGTCGACGTTATTAATTCGTCTCAAGATACAATCTTATGATTGCCAATTAAGCCCTTCGGGGCTTTTTTGGCATCTAATTAGTGTTCAAATTAACAAATGAAAGAATTAACTAAGTTGATGTTCGAGACGCTGCTCGATTCGGACGTTGCGCAATGGTTGGAGCATGCTTTGTAATTCACGATCACTGCTTAGGTCTACCCCATGTTTTTCTAACAAAATAGTAAGCATCTTCAAAGCCTTAGTCATCTCCTCTTCAGCAATCATATCTACCTGTAGATTCATTTCCTCGCGTAGCTCGGTGATTTTTGCCTCTCGATTCTGCGAGATTAAAACAATTATGGCGAGAATAATTGCCTCAATCGACATAGCCATAGTTAACAATCCAAACGGATACGGATCAAAGGACTGGGATCCCGGAATAAGTTGTAGGTTCCAGGCAATCCAAATCGCAAACAGAATTAAGTTAAGGTTTAAGAACAGCACTGTACCAAAATGGTTGGTCATCCAGTCTGCTACTTTTTCAATAGTAGTCCGACGATCATTGGCTCGTTTTTTAAAGCTGTGAATGGTTATGCGCCTTTGCGCACTCCGCTCTTCCTGAACTTGATAGGTTTCGGGGTGCATTTGCCCTTCGCTATTGGAGGCGTGCTTTACTGGAGCAGGTTTGGATTCTGGTTCAAGATGACTCATTGTGATAAGTATACCCCAAACAGGTAGGCATTATGCAAGCTAACCCAACCACCCGCGGAGTAGCTTATGCCGAGATAGCTGTGATAGTCTCCCCCAATAGGCGGCCAGGAAAGTAGTGAGTGGTACCGACAGTACAATCCCAATACTCACTACTAAAGTTCGGACTATTTCTTCAGCGACAACCTCATAGTTGATGACCTCCGTAAAAGGACGCGCAGACTGGGTAAAGAGTAGTAATAACGGCATGGCTGCGCCAGTATAAACCAACACAAGTGTATTGACGAGCGAGGCAATGTGATCGCGACCTACATCCATTGCCCGTCGGTATAGCTCGGCAAATGAAATGGATGGTTGGGTTTCTTTCAACTGTTGCACAATTGCTGATTGCGAAATTGTAATATCGTCTAATACGCCCGACAAACCCAAAATCATTCCAGCTAGTAGCAAGCCTTGCATGTTGAGCACGCCTTTTTGGGCCATTTGAACCATACTCGCTTCGTCTGAAGTAAAGCCACTTAACTTAGCCCATTGAATAAACACTTGGGCCAGGACTGCGGCGATTACTAGTGAAATTAAGGTGCCGGCCACCGCTACGGTTGTTTTACGATTAAACCCATGGGATAAATAAAATGTAATGGGGATCATAAGCAGGGCGGCGCCGAGTGAGACAATAATGGGATTCCAGCCAGCTAAAATGAGTGGGAGTACAACCACAAAAATTAAGCCAAAGGTTAACAACATGGCGAGCAACGATAGAGCGCCTCGCTTAAAGCTGACTAATAGCGTAACCCCGGCAAAAAGTAGCCCTAGAACCAGTAGTGGTCCACGCCGGACATAGTCGGAAATTTGATAGACTGATTTTCCCTGTAGATCAAGGCTGGCTAGAACTTGGACCCGATCGCCGACCTCGTATACCACCTGGTGCACCGCAGAAGCGCCACCACCTGCTACTTGAATCTTCTGTCCTTTTTCATTGCCAGAGGTAACCAACACCTCTAACTCTTGAAGTGTTTGTGTTTGACTCTGTACCGTTATCTTATTGGTGGAGATGACTTTGGTTACGGTACCTTCGAGTAGTCGTGTTTGCGACTGGTTAATCGACTGGGCTTCTACTAGAGAGGTTGTCAAAATTACACCGGCGAAGGCTGCAATCACCCCGTATCCAATTTTTTTTAAGAAAAAGGCCATGTTTTACATCTCTAGCACTCATTTAAGCCACGAGTCTAGAGTGGGTATACTCTTTATTTTGGACTTAAGGCCTGGTCTAACGGCTGACCATTAAGAGTGATATTGGCTGAGGTAACGGTACTAAATTGCGTTGCAATTGCCGTCAATTGTCCTTTAACCCGTGGGCTATCACAGGTACCACCTAATTGCAAATCCCCACTTAATGCAATGGTGGCGACACCATTGGTAATGGCGACTGAATCGAGTACTACATTAGATTGCCACAAGGCGTTGTACAGACCGGACTGGCCATAATACTCGTCTTTAATCGCGAGTAAAGCTTTTAATGTATCGGTTAGAGGGGTGGTAGTGGTAAGTTGTTTAGTTACTCCTACCAAACTGTCTCCGCAGCCAATTTCGGTTCCAGCTTGTGTATCTCCAATAGCGACTAAATACAGCTTAACCGTTTGTTCCACTGGCTGAACCGTTTGACTAGCTGAAGGTTGATTGGCCTGGTTGGTGGTTGGGGTCGGCGTGGTTGTAGCGGTGGCCGTGGCCGAATTGCTGGCTTGGTTATCCTTAGGGGTATTTTGGGTGGTATTTTGGCCTTGCCAGACAAATAGGCCAATACCGGTTAGGAGAACTGCTATAACTAATGCCGAAATGATGATGTAGTTTTTCTTCATACTCCTACTATAAGCTATCTAGGGGTGGATTAGCAAGTAGCCATTATATAATTTGAGTCCAGTTAGGCCGCAAGGCCTAACTGGACTCGTCTAGCTTGCCACCGACAGTGCTAGCTTTGACCCCGGCTTTGGCTTTGGTTTTGGCTGAGCTAAAGCGGTTACTTGACACCTGGGGCAGCTATCGGGGCTTAGGTTAATCTCTTCATCCCCGCAAACCTTTCGTTCCCATACATGCCACCTCATTTCAGATGGCAATTGTGAAATGGTAAGTTCGTGCCCGCGTTGGCAATGCACGACATCCCCCTGCTTAGCCACGTCTCATCCCTCCTACTGGAACAAAAAGGTGCTCTAATTATACTCCTGGAATATCGACCAAGCAATTGACTGTAATGTGGGGTTAGCCTACGGCAGCCGCGACAGCTTCAACCAAGCCAAAAGCGAACGGACCGGGGATAACCTCGTCGGCAGTTGGTGTAACTACTAAGCTGGCAATGGCTTTGGCGGCAGCAATCTTGTGCTGGTCGGTAATTTGACCAACCTGGTTCTCTAATGCACCCCGGAATATGCCAGGGAAGGCTAATGAATTATTGATTTGATTGGCAAAATCGCTTCTACCGGTGGCCACCACAGCTGCTCCAGCCTGTTTGGCTATATCGGGCATAACCTCGGGGGTTGGATTACTAAGGCCAAAAATAATTGGTTTGGTATTCATAGTTTTGATCATCTGTGGAGTGACTAAATTTGGACGAGACACCCCAATAAATACATCGGCTCCAACCAAAGCGTCGGCTAACTCTCCAGATAGATGTTGGGGGTTGATATAACGCAACAAGTTATGCTTGGCGGGATGTAAGTTAGCTCGATTATGACTAATTATTCCCTGGCTATCGGTCATAATTATTTCGGCTTTGGGAGCATATTGGTGTAATAATTTCACTACCGCAATCCCAGCGGCTCCCGCCCCCGTTACGACAATTCGGGCTTGGTCAAATTTGCGACCAGTTACTTTCATGGCATTCATTAGCCCCGCCAATACTACTACGGCGGTGCCGTGCTGATCGTCGTGAAATACTGGAATAGATAGCTCAGCTTTGAGCCGCTCCTCGACTTCAAAACAGATTGGAGCTGCTATATCTTCTAGGTTAATACCGCCAAATCCGGGAGCGATGGCCTTAACCGCGGCGACAATTTCATCGGCGCTGTGAACATCTAAGACAATCGGCACGGCATCGATATGAGCAAAATGCTTAAACAGCATCGCTTTCCCTTCCATAACCGGTAAAGCACCGACTGGCCCAATATTGCCCAGCCCTAGCACCGCTGAACCATCACTCACGACTGCTACGCTATTATTGATCCAAGTGTAATCTCGAGCTTCGCCTGGGTGCTCGGCTATATACGATGAGACTGCCGCTACCCCTGGGGTATAGTACGTACTCATTTTATCCTTACTGTCTAATGCGTCTTTAGCGGCAATAGTAATCTTGCCTTTTAACTGTTTGTGCTTCTCAAGGGCGATCTTTGAATAGTCCATAGGTATCCATTGTACATGAGGGCATTAGTCAGGCACAATTACTGAAGTTTACTTCACTAGATTCTCTTACTTATATTTGATACTAGTGTATTTACATTTGACGTTATCGAAAGTCCTGGTTGATGCGGGGATAACCAAAGCATTTAGGAGTTATACTTCTTTCGTCAAGTGTTAATTAAAATTTTGGAGAAATACTATTATGCCACATCAAGCTGATATCCATCCGGCCCAAATTCAAATTTTGATTTTCCTCCTCTTTACTCCCCAGGCCAGCTATTCAGACCTGATGAAGAAAACTGGGCTCGAAAGTGATCACTTTAATTTTCACCTACAGTCGTTAGTTAAACTAGGCTATATTACGAAGCATTCCGCCAATGCCTACACGTTGACCTCGGTTGGCAAAGAACATGCCAATAAGCTGGATACGGATGCAAATACGGTTGAGCGACAACCCAAGGTGACGGTACTGCTTAATATTTTGCGGCAAGGTGAACGTGGCCTAGAGTTATTAGTCCAACAGCGATTAAAACAGCCCTTCTATGGGCTATGGGGTATTCCTACTGGCAAAATCCGGTGGGGTGAAACCATTATCCAAACTGCCCAACGAGAGTTAATGGAAGAGACTGGGTTAACCTGTGCACAGCCACAGTTCTATGGTATTCATCACAAAATTGACTACAGCCAAGAAAATGGAGCCATTCTCGAAGATAAGATCTTTTTTGAAGTTTTGTGTCTTAACCCCGAAGGAGATTTGATTGAAGACTTCCCTGGTGGCCGGAACCGATTTGTGACGCAGGACGAGGTAACCCAGGTGGGCAAACTATTTGTCGGCGTGGATCGACCGTTCGAAGACCGACTTCACCCCGAATTCCGTGCTGAAGAGAAAGCTTACTATTACAGCAAAGAGGAATACTAAAGGGTTATAGGTTATAACGCTAAATGTCTTCAAGATATCCAGCTTAGATTTTCTTTTAATTATTCTTTATTCGATATTGTTTCGGTATTCAACTTTCGATATTCGGATTTTAACTTTGCGCCGGCTGCAGATACTGGAGAGATTGAGCTTCACTCCGCCACCTCGGGAGAGTCCAAAGCCACTCCCGAGGAGTCTCTCGTCTACGGACAACGGTCGACGGTCTACAGTCTACGGTTCATCGCCGAGCCATTTCCCATAATGCGGCTTTGTTGCGGGGAAATTGGGAATAGGTGTGGCTACCTAGCTCTACTAGTACGCTGGGGAGGCCAAGCCTTTCGGCTATCCAATCGTCATAGGTACCGCTAATGGCATACTCAAAGGTTTGGCTACTTTGACCGGTAGCATTACGGTAGCCGGTAATACTGGCATACCTGCTGGCTAAAGTGCTTGAATTTCCGGCTTGATTAGCAATTACTAGCCCGCCAATACTATGAAATGACATGGTTAGACGAGGACGTAAACGGCTGGTGTAGGCCGCTAAAGCCTTGGTTTCTGGTTCGCTCATTGGTTGCACCCCACCGCCGTGAGGAATAGGGTTGCCGTAGGTATCGGTGATATCAGACACCCAATCGGAAACATTGTAGTTACGGTTTAAATCCACATTATTGGCGTTATTGCGGGTACCGGCGGCTACGCCATCAGGGTTAACTTCGGGTATAACTACTATTCTCCTCCCAGCAGGTAAACGGCGGGCATTGGCTTCTAGCTCATTAATCCAATTTGACATTAAATAACTACTACTTATTTCATTGCCATGAATGGCTCCGGTAAACAATATGGTCGTACCACCTTCACCAAAAACATAGGCTAACAATGACCGTCCTTGAACTGAGTGCCCATAGACTTCAACCGTATGGCAAATGGTTCGAGAGTTATACTGCCAAGCCGAGTTGCCGTCTATGCCATAAATACTCTGGACATGGTTGGTCACATTGATGGTAAAATCGGTGCATTTGCCAACACCACTTAGCCCCACTACCACCGTATTACCACTCCGATAAATGGTGGCTGATCCACCGACAATCGTAACTTGGCTGGCTAGATCTTGGTCTTGGGATAACTCTTGGTCAAAACTAATGACCGCTCTGGCTCCCAACGACACCCCAACCTGGGGAATGGAAATGCCCGACACTCGAGGACCGCCTGAGGTTTTAAACCGCATACGATACGGCTCAACCAGCGAACTTTGATCCTGGGCCAGTAGTTGATCTACTTTGACTTCGAATTCCGCCTGACGAGGCAAATCATTAAATGTCAGCTTTAATTCCTTGCCGTTCACTTCAACTTTAGCTTCGACCTTCTCTGGCTTGTCACTATCAATTCGAGTCATCTCGGCATTAGCGGTCACTAAGGACTTGTCGAAGTGAATAATTAGGTTAGTAGGTCGAGCCAAAACTACTTGATCGGGCTTAATTGACGTCTCGGTAACCGTGGTGGCCTGGAGAATTTTGGCTTGGGTTTCGACGACGGTTTCTACCGGTTTGTTGGCAAAATAACGGATAATGGCAAACTGATATGTCTGACCTTGGTCTAAATCTAGTTCATCTAAGGCGCATATGAGCTGCCGATCGACTATTTTACATACTGTTTGGTGCTGGTTAGCTTGTAAGACATAGGCAAAGGTTTGGTCGGCAGTGCTCAAGGCTAAGGCAATTGGCTTGGTGAGAGGAATGGGTTGACTTAAGGCATTTACTGACACATGAGGCAAGTTTGGCATAACAATCTTATAGCGGCTGGCGGCTAACCAGTTACCAAACGGAGAGAGTGTCCGTTGATAGCTACCAGAATGCGTCATTTGATTTAGTTTAACGCAACTTTGGCGAGCCACTAGTGGAATACCAAACCAACTCATTTGCTGATGATACGATAAGGTAAAAGGATGAGGGTTGAGCGATTGCTGGGCCTGAGGGAACCACGTCCAGCGCCCGATGCAATTACTGCCGGAGTACGCAAATGAAATAGGTGTTTCTAGCCCAAACCATAGTATATATGTTCCAACTGCCAACGCCAACAATAGGGCTGGCAGACTGAAGATTTTAGGTAACGAGGTGAGCCATTGCCAACTATAGGTAAAGGGTAATGTTAGGTTTCTAACCACGGGCATGTACCCAATATTCTAGCATGGCTGGTTGTGTTTTTGTTTCAATTAATTATATAATATATTATATAATTAATTGAAATTATCACTGTAATTTTTCCGGAACATTAGTTTAGCTAGAGGAAGCCATTTTCATCCGGGCTATAGCTCTATAGTAACCGACACCGGACAGTGGTCTGACCCCATTACTTCGGGGTGGATGTTAGCAGCGGTAATCTTATCTTTGATCTTACTTGAGGCTAAAAAGTAGTCTATCCGCCATCCAACATTTCGTGCCCTGGCATTAGCCATAAACGTCCACCAGGTATAAAAACCGTTACCTTGGTGAAACAAGCGAAAGGTGTCAATAAACCCGGCTTGGATAAAGGCCGTAAACCCACCGCGCTCTTCGGTTGTAAACCCTTTTTTGCCCTGATTGGCCTTGGGCCGGGCTAGATCGTCTTCGGTGTGGGCTACATTCAAATCTCCGCAGAATAACACTGGTTTGGTTTGCTCTAAACGCTGACAATAGGCTAAAAAGGCTGGATCCCAGACTTGGCGTAATGGGATACGGCTCAGGTCATCTTTGGCGTTTGGTGTATAAACCGTTACAACCCAAAATGTCTCGAATTCAGCAGCAATTACCCGACCCTCAGTGTTAGGATCACCATACGTATCACCGATGACGCCGAACTGGGCACTAATATCCCGAGGTAAACCATTCACTACCTGGATTGGCTTGGTTTTGCTAAAAATCGCTGTACCACTATACCCAGCTTTATCGGCTGAATTCCAATACTCATGGTATCCAGCTAGATCAACTTCGGCTTGTCCTTGCTTGGCCTTTGTCTCTTGGAGGCATAGTATGTCCGGCTGATGTGTTTCTATAAATGGTTGCAGCATCCCTTTTTTAATCACCGCCCGAATCCCATTAACATTCCACGAATATATTTTTGTCGCCATAGCTACAACCTTCCTTTACAGATTTTATAAGCTTACTTCTGTAGCATATCAGAATTATCTGCATAACGGTAGGTTGCAAGGTTGGACTGACTGGGGAATCGATTGCGGCGGGCAGACCCTTTGTTATTGGTTACGAACTCTTGTTATTTTTAGCACCAACGGCTTGCTCAATTCGAGCTAACGCGGCTTGGAGTTGTTCATTACTATCTTTGGATTCGGCACTCCCTTTATGAATCAAAAAAGAGGTGAGCACCACCATGGTCAACAATTGAAGAAACTCCGACTGCCAGTTTTCTAGGGTAGCCGATAAAAATTCTGGCACAAACTGGCTTAATTCAACTGGCTGGAGGTGGGCCTGTTGAGTTTGGGAAAACTCCTGGTATTGGAACACAGCTTGTCCTATCCAACTCAGTAAAAATAATGCTGCCAGAACAATGCTTAAGTTGTAATTCTGCCATATTTTATTCATATATAATACCTACTTTCTTTTATGTCCTCCGGTTGTAATGAGTCTACGGTGTAGAACACCGTTAGCTTAAAGGATGATCCCCTATTGTATCCTCCCTTAACTCCCAGATAAACCAGGGACGTTCGGGATGCTGTTGGGCTAAAATTGCTTGGCAGACATTAAAGACGGGGACTTGATTGAGGGTTTTACCCCTGATTGTGCCTTTATGGGCATGGCCATGGAAGGCGGCTGCAACTTGACGCCGGTCTATGGTTTCAGCCAGGTGTGACGAACCCAAAAAAGGAAATATTTCCTCTGGCTCGCCAATTACGGTGTCGCGGACTGGAGCATAATGGGTTACTACTACTTTGTGGTTTAATTCGTAGTCGGTATCGAGTTTGGCTAGTGCTGTATCAAGCTTGAGCGCATCTTGGATGGCTTGGTTGACAAACGATTTAATCCCCGGTTCGCCAAACGAAGCCAACATTAAGGGGCCAAAACCTCCGCCAAACCCTTTCACTCCGGCAAACCCCACCCCTTGAATAACCACACTATCACCCTCGAGCACCCAGATATTTTCCCGTTTGACTGCCTCGGTTATCGCCTGCTGGTTACCCCGATCGTAGTCATGATTACCTAAAACGCACACAACAGGAATGGTGCAGGCTTCAAGCTCTTTGGCTAAAACCTCAGCTTCCGATACTTCGCCGGTATTGGTTATATCGCCAGCTAGGACCAAGACATCGGCTTCGTGGCTTATCTGTTTAAACCAATCGCGATAGGCACCAATTGCATCGACTTGAACATGGATATCACCTACTGCGGCCACCTTCATTGCGATTCCTCCTTCCCAGCTTGAGACTTACAATTGATCATAGGTAATCACCTTAAATCCCCACTCCCTGACGTCGGTTGCGTACTGGGTTTGCGATACTAATGGTCCACGACAGACTTTATCAACCGCTGCTGGCAGAGCTAAAATCTCGGACTGTCGCTGCATAAGCTCATCCATCAGCCATTTTGGTACGACCTCTTGTTGCGCCGGATAGATAAATTGAAAATTAATTAGCTGAGATAACAGTAGTTGCCAGTGCTGTTCCATGCGCATTAGAATATAGCGCCAGTCCATAACATGGCCGCATTTTAAGATAATATGGTTGACGTCGGCTCCATCATATCTGGTTCGATCTTGGATATAAATTTTGCACCACAGTAAATCTTCGGCCGAAAGGCATGGCCAATCGGCATCAAACAATTGCATCGGGGTTGACCGCTCAAACCAACTGTCCTCAACCGGGCAGATACCATTCACAGAATTAAAGATTAAATCAACATACTGGTCATCCTTAAATGCCTTGGCCAGCCAGCGCGCATCGGTAATTTCGGTTTTAAACCCCATATCAATGAGCACCTTGAGAATGCGTGGATAATCTCCGGCTTTACAGAATAAATCAAGATCCTTGGTGTCACGGACAACGGCGGTATGGTGACGCAGTGCATATGCCCCCGCTATTAAAAACGGTGTGCGTTGTTGCGTAATTGATGTTAAAACCTGCCGATAGAATTGTTGGCGGTCTCGATTTTTTTGTTGTGTATTCATATGGACCAGTATGGTATGAGACGACCCTTATTGTCAATATAATTGTATTATTTATTTATAATAACTATGTTGTTTTTAGTCATACGTGTACTGGTATGTCAAATGGCGGTTAGATTGGAGACTAGTCGCGGTTATTCAATTAGCCGCTAAATTCCATCTTGTTTTTAGCGGCTAAATCGGCTACAAGTATCTAAGTATGAAATCTTTTTACCACCTTTTAGGCGACACCTTGTTTGTATCGGTCAGTAATGCTACGGTGTGGTTCGCGATCACCTTCTATGCGTACTTAGAGACTAATTCGGTAATGGTTACTGGCATAATCGGAGGTGTTTACTTAGTAGCAACCGCCTTATCTGGGTTTTGGTTTGGCAGCTTAGTCGATAATTTTCGGAAAAAGAAAATAATTGCCATCTCAACCGTCTTTTCACTGCTAACGTACTTGGTTTCATTTTACATTTACCTCTCGACTCCGAAGTCGGAGTTTACCGACCCGGCCAGCCCGATGCTCTGGTTGCTTATTGTACCGTTAATGCTGGGGGTAGTTGCAGGCAACATCCGCAATATTGCGATTCCAACACTGGTTACCTTGCTGGTGCCCGAGGAAAGACGGGCAAACGCCAATGGGTTAGTTGGTACGATTACAGGGACAGCTTTTATGGTAACCTCAGCAATTAGTGGAATTTTAGTCGGTATTGCGGGGATGTATTGGCCTTTGCTGTTAGCCATTGCCGTTAGCATTCTATCGATCATTGACTTGCTCTTTATTCCTATCAGCGAAAAGCAGGTTGTCCATGTTGAAGGGCAGGAGCCTACCAGGGGTGTAGATATTAAGGGGACTTTGGCGATAATTAGTACTATCCCTGGTCTATTTGCCCTTATCATCTTTAGTACTTTTAATAACTTCTTAGGTGGCGCCTTTATGGCACTGTTGGATGCTTATGGACTATCAATGGTATCGGTTCAACTTTGGGGGCTCTTATTGGCCATTCTCAGTTCAGGATTTATTATTGGTGGTGCCATAATCGCCAAGAAGGGGTTGGGGCGCAACCCGGTGCGAACCATGTTATTAGTGAACGTGGTGATGTGGATTACTGCCAGCCTGTTTACTCTCCAGCCTTGGTTGGCTCTGTTGATCGGCGGCATGCTGGTGTACATGATGTTAGTTCCATTTGCTGAAGCATCGGAACAAACTGTTTTGCAAAAAGTGGTGCCGTTTGAACGTCAAGGTCGCGTTTTTGGCTTTGCTCAAAGTGTGGAACAATCGGCTTCGCCGATTACTGCCTTTTTAATTGGCCCCTTAACTCAACTGATTTTTATTCCGTTTATGACTACGGGCGCAGGTGTTGACTTAATTGGCGATTGGTTTGGTACTGGTCAATCACGGGGGATTGCACTGGTATTTGTTATTACCGGCGTGATTGGTTTGATTGCCACCCTGATTGCCCTGCGATCCAAGTACTATACCCAATTATCCAACCGCTACCTGGCCGCTCCAACAAACTAAACCGAAACATACCACCAACCAACAGACTCAGAAGCTCAAACTTTGGCATTCCGTATATCGGTTTTTAGATTATAGTTTTTAGTTTGGTATTGGTGATTTCGAGCTTGAGATTTGTTTATCCCGATTATAGATCATTTATCCAACTTCTGATGAATTGCTTCGCGCTTAAAATACGGGGTTTAGGATTTCAGATTTTGGATTTCGGATTTCAAACTTTTAACCTTTAGCTTTAAGTTGCGTGGTAGGAATTGGGACTGCTTATTTCAGGCGTGCCATTGCGCGGGGAGTAGCACGACCGCGGCAACCTTGGTAGGGCCTAGAAGATGGCCGCGGCGGAGCCTCACCATGACGTTGTTTAAGTTTTAACCTTTGCATTTTGGCTTTGAGTTTTGTCCTTTATGCTTTGACCTCGGAGTTATAGGTATTTCGTATTTCTAATTCCCGCAATCTTGCAATCTTCTATTCCACTTCCGCATTCCGTATTCCGAATTCCTACCCGCTTAGCCATAGCCAAAGCGCGGCGAGCATTCCTGCAATCTTGCAACCCTCTGGCTCACTGCCAGCCTAACCTTCAATCACTGGCTCCATAATTTCATCGTCGACTCCTTCAACGTGACGATGAGGGAGCCAAATAGCGGAGATGATAGCAGCCGTTAAAACGATCCCACTGGCAATTAACATGCTTTCTGACAATCCGTCCATCCAGGCTGCTTTAGCGGCATTAACTAAGCTGGAGCCGACTGGACCCATTTGCTGGGCGGCAAATAGGGCACCGGCGAGCGAGCTTTCGGCGACCTGCTTTATCTGATCGGGAAAATTACTGATACTCTCGGCCACCTTGCTACCATAGGCTGAACTTAAGACGGAGCCCAACACGGCAATTCCCAAGGCTCCCCCCAACTCCCGCGTGGTATCGTTCATGGCTGAACCCATACCGGATCGATTTAAGGGCACCGCCGACATCATCATGCTGGTAGCTGGGGTCATGGTTAATGCCATGCCGGTCATCATAATGGCCATGCTGCCCATAATCAGCCAATAATCAGGAATGGTGGGCCACTGGGCCATAATGACATATGACGCAGAAATTAATACGAGTCCAGCGGTGACGGTCCAGCGTGTACCGAACCGCTTCACAATATTAGGGACAAAGGGTGAAGCGATCATCATCAACATCATAATGGGGAGGGTTCGCAGCGAGGACTCAAATGCGCCATAGCCAATGATGAGTTGGAAGAGCTGACTCATGGAGAAGAAAACTCCCATTAAGGCAAAGAAGGTGAGGGTGACCGCTAATGCTGACACCGAGAAAGCCGGTTGGCGGAACAATTTCATATCTAACATTGGGTGTTCAATTTTTAATTGTCGCCAAACAAAAGCAATAATGGCTAAGGCGCCAAGGCTGAGGGCGCCGGCTACCTCGGGCTCTAATAAACCGTGAGAAGGGGCTTCGATAATACCGTAAACCAAACCAAGTAAGCCAATAATTGATAATCCACCGCTGACCCAGTCAATCGGTATTTGGTGTTCATCTTTGGAATTTGGGGTGAGCCACTGGTTGAAGGCAAAACCAATCACGCCAACTATCGCGCTAAAAACAAAGACTGATTCCCAGGAGTAATGCTCTAACAAAAACCCACTAATAACTGAGCCGAGGGCTACTCCACCACCGGCGACACCGCTCCAGATAGCAATGGCCTTGGCGCGCTCTTCTTTAGGGAAGATATTATGGACAATCGATAAGGTGGTAGGCATAACCATGGCTCCACCTATTCCCATGACCGCTCGTGACAGAATTACTTCTAACCCTGTTTGAGCAAAAAAGCCAGCATAGATTGTCCCGAGTAAAAATACAAACAGGCCAACTTGCATAATGGTCTTGCGGCCAAATCTGTCAGCGACTGCACTCGTGGTGAAGAGTAAGCTGGCAAAGACTAAGGAGTAAATATCAACCACCCAGGTTAAATCGAGCGAACTCAATTTTAAATCGCGAGCTAGGGTAGGCAAGGCCAAGTTTAGCCCCATATTACCTAGCATGACTAGCAGCAAACTAGCACATAATGTAGCGAGAATGCTCCAGCGACGTTTATAGATATCGGGTGAGAGTTGGGGATTATTATGCATATGGTGGGTATGGTTCTGGGGATTGGATGAAGATGAATTGGCAGTAGATTTTAATTTAATCGACATGGGTCTCCTTATGGGTTTGAGTTGCGAGCATAGATTGCATGCGTTGATTGACGGCGATAACGGCCCGCATCTCTTCATCGCTTAGATTTTGTAAGATTCCGGCTAAATAGCTGAGTGCTTTTTCGCTTATTGCTTCTACAACTGTCTCCCCTTGAGCGGTCAGCGATATAATCGAGGTTCGGCGGTTGTCGGGGTCTTCATCAACCTGAATTAAGCCTTTTTCTTGAGCTAGGGCAACTTGTCGACTAATGGCGGCTTCGGAGTGGCAAAGATGCTGTGCAATCACCTTTTGCGAGATAGGACCGTGAGCTTTTAGCACTTTGAGCAATAATAAGCCACTGTAATGAGCTGGAGCCTGGTTTTCGAACACGGCTTGCAATAGCTTCAGCAAAAGCTGTCCGGTAGTGCGATACGATAGGAGAAATTCTTCAATTAACTGTTTACGAGATTCAGACACGAAGATTAACTTAACATGTTAAGGGTTAACTAGTCAAGATGGGAAACTTTGGACTGTGGACTGTGGACTGTGGACTGTGGACTGTGGACTGTGGACTGTGG
>CAZQWH010000018.1:0-14866 GCA_964597145.1 uncultured Candidatus Saccharibacteria bacterium
AAGACTAAAGACTAAAGACTAAAGACTAAAGACTAAAGACTAAAGACTAAAGACTCCAGTCTTTCAACCACAGCTTGACAGTTAATAGTCTTCCATTGTATTAGTGTAAATATAGAGAAGAGACTAATAAACTGGCGAGGGCCTGTTTACTGTCTCCTTAGGAGGATTGAGATGTGCCATTCGTCGAGCGAAATTGTGTTCGAAGGCGATAAGGAGCAAATTAACCAGGTGCAAGAGTCGCAACGGCATCCACTCCCTTCTCAGCGGAGAAGCCAAGCCGGCCGGGATCGGCCGCCATCACCACTGCACTATGTTGTAAACTATGCTCCAGATGCAGCTTCTCAAGAGTTGCAACGGCCCAATAGCCATCAGTAAGTGGAGGTGATCTCCCCGCCTGTGTGTTTGAGATATCACATCGGCGTGAATCTCACCCTGGCCGAGGAGCGACGCTGAGAGGAACCCCTTGGGGTTTTGGTAACGCCTAGGGCTTCAGTTCCTCCACGAGGGCGTGTTCGCAATCGTGCACAGTCCGGCAGAACCCCTTGTCTGCCACGGTTGGTGCCCAACAACGAAGTTGGGAGCCAATGGAACAACGCTGTTCCTTGGAGCACACCGGTGTAGGTGAGCTAGAAAGGGAGAATACTTTTTAATCGGTTACCGATGTAATGCCATCTTCGTGCTTAGCACGAAGATGGCATTGTCTTTTATCCCCGTAAAAGTTATAAAAAATATGTTTATAACAAAAGTATTGACATACTATAAGATATATGGTATTATGCTTGTGTGTTAGTCAGCCCGCAACTCTACGCAGCTGATAGCACAGCACATTTATCTTCTAATCGCGACAGGCCTCAAAACCTGTCAATCAATGGAAAGGGAGCTCATGCTCACCATCCGCAGTCCGACCCACTGAGGCCATCATCATTTTTTTGAATGGCAACGGAGATGACCAACCACGTGCTTGGTCAAAGACTAAAGGAGGTGCGCGTGAACCACTCACGCGACGGTCCCGCCCAGTAGCTCGAAATTTTTTTTAAAATAACTTCGTAGCGGACTCATCCCGGCTAAATTTGGCCTCAGGTTGAGTCACTGAGTAAGGAGGCGCGTTTGTTGCCACGAGATGGGCTGTAATATAGTCCAGTAATGGCGGCCGGTACCAGCCACCCAGCATATTTTTTGCCTGCTGGTACCCGGTAGTCACACTCGTTTTTCTGTCGCCTCGTCGTCATAAAATATTGACGATGGGGTGCCTCCCCTTCCTTTTCGACTGTCACCGGTAGTACGGTAATCGAGAGATAATCTATCTCCGATGGCAGTCGCGGCGCCAAAATAGGGTCGCGCCTCAAGTTACCAGTGGCTAAGCGTCACACTAATCAATAGAGTCTCACTTGGTAACAGACCCATTTTTAAACCCGATCTCTAGCTGCAACCGCAGCCAAGGGATCGGGTTTCTCCATTTTTAAACCAACTAACTGCCGTTTATGGTCACCCACTCATCTTCACAAGCCTCGTTAACGGTGTATCGTATATCAGGCTTTACCATTGCAAGGGTCCGACCCTAGATGAGGGTCGGACCCTTAGTGGCTTTAAACAGCCGATTAATGGCATATACTATATCGGGTTTTAGGTTTTTGTACCTATTCGTCATTCCACACTACATATCATCAACCTCATCCATCTACGGCCCCGCCTCGCTCTTGCTCCTGAGAGTAGAGACCTTTATACTAAAACAATGGAAGATTTAACCTACGATTATACCTTTATGATGGCAGACACGGTGGGGGAGCACGGAGCAACCGAAGCCGAACTTGCCGCGCTTGTGCCAACTTTAGAAAAAATTCACCAAGATATTTTATATCAAAAAGACAACAATCAACTCGGTTTTACCCGATTGCCTTACGACTCATTAAACATCCAACAAGTGCAGCAGCTAGCCAATGAAGTCCGTCGCGACTTTGCAACCTTAGTAGTATTGGGGATTGGCGGATCCGATTTAGGCGCCCGAGCTCTCCACGCTGCTCTTAATCACAAATTTTACAACCAGCTACCTGGCCAAACCCATAAGCTGTACTTTGCGGGGGCCAATACCGATGCCAAGGAATTAGCCGATTTAGTGGATATTCTGGATTGGGAAAATACCGCCCTCAATGTCATCTCTAAATCTGGTGATACGGTAGAAACCATGTCAGCCTTTGTTTACTTACGACAGAAACTAGTCGAAACGGTTGGAGAGAAAGCGGCGGCAGAACATATTATTGTTTCTACCGATGCTAAAAAGGGTAGCTTGCGGTCGATTGTAGACCGAGAGGGCTATCGCAGCTTAGTTGTGCCGGCTGATGTTGGTGGGCGGTTCTCGGTGTTGTCCAGTGTCGGTCTATTTCCGGCGGCCTATGTTGGCATTAATATCCAAGCCTTGCTCGACGGCGCCGCCCAAATAGACGAGCGAACCACTGCCGTGCCGGTTAAACAAAATCCAGCTGCAATCTATGCCGCATTGCAGTATGTCGCTAACACCAAGCGTCATCAGAATATATCGGTAGTAATGCCGTATGCCGATGGTTTGCATGCACTAGCCATGTGGTATAGACAATTATGGGCAGAGAGTCTGGGCAAAGAAGTCGACCGGGACGGGAAAAAAGTCTATACTGGACCAACCCCCATTGCCTCGATTGGTGCCACCGACCAGCATTCACAAGTTCAGCTATATATGGAAGGGCCATACGACAAAGTTATTACCCTCATTCGTATCGAAGAGGCCACTCGAAGTGTTTTACTTACCGATGGCTTTACTCAGCTACCAGAGGTAGATTACCTCAAAGGGGTGGAATTGAACGACATCCTGTTGGCTGAGGCCCAAAGCACCGCCATAGCTTTAGCTCACAATAGCCGCCCCAACGGAACTATTCACTTACCGCGACTTAACGAACAATCTCTTGGTCAATTATTGTACTTTTTTGAATTAGCCACCGCTTACTCTGGCGAGTTGTACAACATTGATGCCTATAACCAGCCAGGTGTGGAGCTGGGTAAACAGTTAATGTACGCTCAATTAGGACGTGAAGGGTATACCAATACGCTAAAAGACTTTGAGCATCTCATGAACCCAAAGAAGAGGTCCGAGGTTTAGGCTAAAGGGTAAATCTCAAAGCGCAAAGCCAAAGTTCAAAGCGTTAGTCATTGCCAGGCCATTCGGCTCTAAAGACTCAAGCCTCATTGCCCATTCGACGGTCTCAAGCTCATGGTTGAAGGATCAGGCTCGAATGAGGAGTAAAACGCCGCGACAACCTGCCCGCCAGGATACTGCTAGCAATGCAGACAGGTCTTGGGTGGATTAAAATAAGATCGCCACGCCGAAGCCTCGCCATGACGGTCATTAAGTTTTGAACTATGTATTAGAAATGAAACAATGTCTCTAACTGTTATCGAATTTAAAAACAATGATGATCTATTCGCCCAATCCGGTCAGTATTTGGTAGAAATGGTATCCGAGTTTAATGCCAAATGCTTAGTCTTGCTTTCAGGTGGCTCCGCAATCAAAAGTTATAAACCATTAGTCGATTTAATTACTGCCGGCAAAGGGGCTAATTTGGTAATCGGTTTGGCGGACGAGCGTTTTGGCCCAATAGGGCATGACCAAAGCAATGCCCGACACATCGGCGAGCAAACCAGCTTGTGGTCGGCCTGTGAACAGGCCGGGGTAGAGTATCATTTGCCATTACAAGGGTTTTCCTTAGAGCAAACAGCCTTAGATTACGATATCTGGCTCCATCATGCGCTCGCTGTGTGTCCAATTCGAATTGCGGTACTAGGCATGGGTACAGATGGACATACAGCCGGCATGTTTCCAGCACAAGCAGATCAATTTGATAATTTATATCTCCGCAACGAAGATCAATTCTATGCAGGGTATAGTTCCAAAACAGAACTCGATCTACGCCTAACCTTACGTGTTCCATTATTACAGCAAATGACTCGAGTAATGCTGATTGCCGCTGGTAACAATAAGCGACCAGTTTTTGATAAGGCGATGAAAATCGACGTTGAGCAGGAGGAAACTTGCATGCCAGTATCCTGTCTCCGCTATGTCGCCGATGCAACAGCCTATGTAAGCGGGTAGATAATCCAGCGTTGTGGGCAGAAACCTAAAACCAGAGCTGCCCACGAAACCGAATCGACCGCTCAAAGCCACTAAAGGGTCCGACCCTAGATTAGGGTCGGACCCTTTAACAACCGATCCGCCATAGATGAAGTACAATCCACGAGTCCATCACGTCATTCCGACCAACGTGGAGGAATCTTCCAATGCCGGAGTAGTTGATACGGCTACGAAGACCCGCCCGCCATGCAAGCCAGAACGGGCATTGTGGGCAGGAATCAGGAATATCAAACCCCAAAATTATAAATTATAAACGAGCCTCTTCCCCGTCATCGCGCCTGTCCGCCTCTGGCGGAAGTTTCGCCGTGGCGATCTTTTCGACCCAACCAAGACCCGCCTGCAACAGCTGCGTAAGCATGGCGGGCAGGTTGCCACAGTCGCTCACGCTCCTTCGCAATGACGTATACTACCTCCCACCTCCGACACCCGCGCGTCATTCTGCCTTCGGCTCTGAGGCTCAAAGAGGAGCGAAGCGCAGCCAAGAGATAGAATCCCTTCAGCGCTCAACCAAAAACGATCTCCAACCTCCGACCTCCGGTCTTCGACTCACCTCCTCCGTCATTGCGAATAAAATGAAGCAATCTTCTCTATCTCACCAAGACCTACTCGCAATGCCTTCACTTACGAAACGAGTAGATTGCCGCAGTCGTTACCACTCCTTCGCAATGACATATCCCGCATCCTGCATCCCGTATCCCGTATCCCTGACCCCCTTCCCGACATTTGAGAATATATGGCAATCAAAAAGCCTGCGTTAGCAGGCTTTGGTGATCGTACATATGTCCTAATCTAAATTAGAATATAACTTTATAATTTATGAGAAACTTGCCAGTACTTACGGGCAATAAAAGCCCCAGCTATTACAGCCAAAATAACCGCTACATTCTGTTCCGGGCCCGTACTGGGTAAACTATCCTGATCACCGAGCACTTGGCCAGCTTCATCTGTGTCGTTAATCGGCGTAGGAGTTGGGCTGGGTGTTGGAGTTGGTGAAGGCTTTGGTGTAGGAGTTGGGGTTGGTTCAGGTTCAAAGAAACGAATACCAAATAAGGTAAAGGCGTGGGTTGGTTGTGGCACTACCGCCGCACCCAAACTGAGTGATAACACAATTAAAATTGTCGCAATTAATTTTGCCATAATGCATGGTCCTTTTAAGTAAAAGTATCTAGGACTATCTAGGCTTGTAGCATACACCCAAGTGGTTTGCCTGTCAAGACATTTATCTCAGACAGGCAAGCAGCATAGCCTTTGGTTGTAGTAGATAGTATGTAGTAGTTAGTATTTAAAGATTGTGCACTAGCATAAAGTAGCATCTAAGACTTGCCGTTCCACTCATCGTAAAATCTGGCTAAGGATCCTTCCATGGACGTATGTTGGTCCTCGGCCACTTGCACCTGGTTCTTATTCATTACTAATAGGGTAGCATAAATAAATTATATTTAAATATAACTAATTCGACCATCAGTCTTTTTGAGCAGCAATTATGATATAGCTGGGGATGTGGTGGTCTTTGCAGTTAGGTGTGATAGTAGATTCGAGTTGAGGTTCAACCACTTCGATTATGCGGCACCCGTTTTTAACCACTAAATTGAGGTACTCACTCAGCGGTCGATGAAAGCGATGACCGATATCCTGTTGGATAGGGTAACGATTAAGATATTCGCTAATTTTGATATAACCTTGCTCGTCAAATTCGGCCGAACTATTCTCGAAGCAGGGATGAGATAGCGAGAAAATCAATTGGCCACCTAGCTTCACGCTTCGATGCAATTAATTATGGCCGATTCATAATCGGGGATATCCATAAAAACCATATTGCTCACCACCACCTCAAAACTATGTGGGGCATGGTACCTGCGTAAATCTTGCTGGAGATAGGTTATGTCCAGGGGCTGGTCATGCTCAGCCTGCTTGGAAAAGTTAAACAATGAAGATGCTGGCTCTAAGCCAGTCACCATTGCTCCCCGTTTAGCCAGTTTGCGGCAAAGGTAGCCATTACCACAACCTGCATCAAGGACTAGTTTGTCCAATACATCACCTATTAACCGGAAAAGATGAGGATTAAGTAATTGTTGACGTCCAAAATCGCCCTCATCACCAAATTCAATAATCTTCTGTTGAGGGTAGGTACCCCAAGCTTCAATAGTGTCTTGGTTGGATAACGGCTTCATCAATTTATTATACCAAGTGAGCTTGTATTGTTTCACTTGCTCGTCATTGCGAGGTGGCGCCAGCTACCGTGGCAATCTACCTGGGGTCTACTAGGCCCTCACGGCGGAGCCCCTCGATGACATAATCTAAACTCCTCCCGAGTTATAGTCGGAGCAGTGTGCTGCATTCTAGACGCGACCAAGAAATATTGAATACTGAAACAATAAAAAATATTTAATCGACAAAGAGGAAACCATTGCCTTTTTATTTATTCAATAGGTAATATTGTTTTGTTATTCTAAATTCCTTATTCATTATTAAGTACTATTCAATATGCCAAGGCTTCAACCAAACGTTAAATGCAGAATGCGCGCTTCAACTAATAAACCCCGCGCACGCGGGGTTTATTAGTTGAGGTCTTATTAGACTAAGCTAGGTGTGTACTTCTTTAGGTTTCATTTAAGCCTGGGTCTTTTTAAGACGTAAGCTTAAACCACCACCGATTAAAGCCAAGCCCAAGAGCGCTAAGTTGAAGCCGCCAGTCATAGGTAAGGTTGAAGCCGCCAGGACCGCTTGGGGTCGTTCGATGCTTTCGCCTAATACCTGAGGCTGCTCAGTTTCTTCTGGTTGCTCGGGTTGTTCTGGGGTGGCCGGTGTTTCCGGTTCCTCAGGAGTCTCAGGGGTTGGTAGTTGAACGTTACCAATAAAGGTAAAGTTGTTGTTCAGATTAGCAACCAACTGGGTCCAAATGGTGGCGTCGCCAGTGGTAATCCGACAGTCGCCAATGTTGGCGTCACAGGTGTTATGGCCTGTGTTGGCCTGCACATTAACGTTTTGGTTAACAATGGCGTTATTGGTGTTATTCACCACCACTTCACGATTTTGGACTTGTTCTGCTAGGACAGTAGCATTATCGCCAGTATTGACGATGGCGACACTATTGCCTGCGGAATCCTGTCCCGCTGAGCTGCTGATGAGATCTTCCCAATCCATACCCAAGAATGCTTCCACAAATTGAGTGAATAACTCCAAGCCATTAACGTTGGAATCAACGATAAAGGTGTAGTTATTGTTCGCATTGGTGATAAGTTCAGTGGTAATGGTGACATCGCCGGTGGTCATGGATGATTGGCCAATGTTGTGATTAGCCGTGTTATGACCAGTGTTGGCAACCGCATTAACGTTTTGGTTAACGTTAGCGTTGTTGAAGTTGGTAACCGTAGTGGTTGTATTTGCTTCGTTAGAAACATCTACATCCAGATTATTACCCGTATTAACAATGTCGGTAGTTGTCCCTGAGTCAGAAGCAGGCGCAGTTTCGGAAATAAGCGTCTGGTTGGAATTAACTTCTGTTTCAAGAGATGTAACCACGAGAGCATCGCCAGTAGTAATGACTCCAGCATCGCCGTTAAACGCAATGTTGCCGTTGGCTGTGTTGTTGCCAGTGTTGGCTCGCACCATGACACCCTGGTCAACATCAGCCGTATTGGTATTTTGGACCGTAGTGCTGTTGTTGGTTTCGGATGAGATATCAGCGTCCAGGTCGTCGCCGGTATTAGTAATGTCGGTTTGGTTGTCCCCTGACAATCCATTGGCATTATTTTGTACCATAGTCTGATTCTGGTTGGCCTTGACTTCGTTCTCCGTAATTACTGCCGCGTTGCCAGTCGTAATGACCCCAGCATCACCATTCAAATTAATATTGCCATTAGAACTATTATTTCCAGTGTTGGCAATTAGATTGGCGTGCTGATCAATCAGCGCGGTGTTGTTGTTGGTTACGCGGGTATCTGTGTTTAGTTGTCGTCGATCGGTGATGGCGGCATTGCTGCCGGTATTTACGATGTAAATGTTGGCACCATTCCCAGGGCCGCCATTTTGGCTTGCGCCCCCAACTAAAACGACATTACTGTTGGCCCTAGTTACCACCATAGAACCTACGGTCGCATTACCAGTAGTTATTGCTCCGGCTAGGCCGCCGCCAATAGCAATGTTGCCTTCGGCCTCATTGCCACCAGTGTTGGCATTAGCGTTAACTACCTGGTTAATTGCTGCTCCGTTACCATTGCTGATAGTTGTGGTGCAATTGTTGCTGCTGCCGGCATCGTAATTAAGATTGCTGCCAGTATTTACAACGGTGCCACCCTGGCCTGCTATGGCTGGGCAATTGCCGCTAACCGCAGCAGTATTGTTATTAGCTGCTGCAACTAATTCAGAATAAACCGTCGCATCGCCGGTATTAATAGTACCCGCGTTGCCTCCAAAACTAATGTTTCCATTAGCGGTGTTATTTCCTGTATTAGCAGTAGCCTTGACCCCCTGGTTGACTGCAGCCTGGTTATCACTGGACACCGAAGTGTTCGATGATTGGCTGGTTGCGGCATCGACGTTCGCGTTATTCCCTGTATTTATAATTAAGGGTGATGCGCTCGTAGTAGCCGGAACAGTGGATTCGGTGGGTTCTGTTGTCGCAACCTTAGGTGTTGTGACTGGATTCTGAGATAACGATTCATTTACTTCTGATGTGGCCTGTTGATTTATTTCAACGCTTAACTGGTTATGCAGATTAGCATCCGGCAAGTCCTCTGCGTAAGCAGATGGAGCTGCGTACATACCAATCCCAATAACCATTCCACCAAGGAATATAGATAAAGCTATGTTTTTCATATGTATATTCACCTCCCTTCATGTCGAATTACCGGTTATGCCCTTTTTCAGATTATTCATTCTAAGTTATCAATAAATAATCTGAAAAAGGGAGGAAGACCGCAAGATACGATTCAGTCCTCCGCTTTTTCAATTAGCTTTAAATGTATGCTGTAGATTGGTTCCACCAAGTTGCCTATAGCATTGATTAAGAAATTTAATCAATTAAGGTTTGGTTCCAATTTACACCTGACATAAATCCAGACCATACACCAGCATCTCCGCTGTCAGCGTTTCCGCCTCCAACGTTGCTAGAAGCAAAGTTCAATCCAGAGTTGGAAACATCAACAGATGTTTGGGCAACCATAGAAGAATTGCTGCTTGCTGCAGTAACTGTAGTGTTAACGGTAGTACCATTGTTTACATCCAGGTTGAACCCTGTGTTTGTAATCATAGCCTCGTTACCACTTAAGCCGCTCAGCCCCGCAAAGTTAATTCCAGTAGCATTGTTGTTAGCCATTACGCCAAAGTCATTTGATGCAAGAGCGTTACCACTCTGCACAGCTGCTCCCCCAACGTTGTGGTCGGTAGAGTTAAGACCCGAATTGACTATGCTGAATGCACCTTGATTAACCATCGCATTATTGAAATTGCATACAGTAATGCGCGTATTCTGCGTGTCGCCGAAGTTTACGTCGGTGAAAGCACCAGTGTTGACTAGATCTAAGCTGCCTTGATCGCTACCAGTATTTAAACCGGAAAGGTCTAAAACGGTTTCGTTGGCGTTAGCTTCGATAGAATAGCCATTTACTACCCCAGCTGCACCAGTCGTAATATCTGCACCACCTACATTGTGAGATGAGCTGTTTAGACCAGAATTAACTAGGCTAAAAGATCCCTGTGTAGAGATGAGGTTATTACTGTTGTGCACAGAAGCTCGTGTATTAGAAGTATTACCAGCATCAACATCTAAGTTAAAGCCAGAATTTACGACATCTACATCAGCGCTTCCGATTGATGAGCTTGGAAGTGCAATACCAGTCTGGTTCTGATTAGCTGTTGCTTCAAAATCATTTGAAACGGCTGCAGAGCCAGAATTAATTGATGCTCCGCCAATGTTTCCATCGGTAGAGTTTCCACCAGTATTGGTAACACTAAATGATGATTGGTTAATATATGCTGAATTGTTATTCGATACATCAACGTTCACATTTTGTGTTGTACCGGTGTTTACATCGGTATTTGCACCTGTATTAACGACACTAGTATCAGCAGATGCAACCGTTACAGCAAAAGCCATAGCGAACATTGATGTACCAAGTGCGGTTGTAAGTTTAAGAGTTTTATTCATTATTTTCACCTCCTTTCATCAATATTTTTATGGCAGCCAAGCCATTTAAATCAAGCAATCAATACGTTCTTCAATTATTATTTGATATTAGTATTGATAGGTAAATAGTAATCTTAGTTTGTCCAAACAGTACCAGTGTATAGGCATCTATAATTACTTGTCAAGCATCTGTTTTTATTGATTTAGATTGGTTTATATACTGGGATATCACGTTCAATTTGCTACGGCGATTAAAACGTGATAATAAATTGATATAAAGCCAAAAATGACTTCTACAGGTTGTTGTGCTAAACAGCATAGCAAGAGTAAAAATTGTGCTTGGATTCAGGTTTCAATAACAAAATGTGATAGCAATATTGATAGTATCAGGCAAGTAAGTACCTTTAACAAATCCATAGGTTAGTGATATGGTGTATGACACAGTTATAAAAATTTTAGAGGAGCAAACTACACTACATGGATACACATCATGTTTTAATTATTGGGTCTGGACCGGCTGGGTTAACCGCCGCCATCTATACCGCCCGGGCTGGGTTGGAACCACTCGTTATTGCCGGGATTGAACCCGGGGGGCAATTAATGTTGACTTCAGAGGTGGATAATTTCCCTGGTTTTCCTGAAGGGATACTTGGCCCAGAGCTAATGCAGCGGATGCGGGCGCAAGCCGAGCGATTTGGCGCCACATTCATCGATAAAAATATCGATGCGGTTAACTTTACCCAAGAACCTTACTCGGTTACCGCGGAGGGGCAGAAATATACCGCCCAAGCGGTTATTTTAGCGACTGGCGCTTCAGCCAAATGGCTGGAGCTAGACAGTGAGACCCGCTTACGGGGCAAGGGTGTCTCTAGTTGTGCCACTTGCGACGGATTCTTCTTTAGAAATAAAGAGATTGCAGTTATTGGCGGAGGCGACACCGCATTAGAAGAAGCAACCTATCTGACTCGGTTTGCCAGTAAAGTCTATTTAATTCATCGACGGGATAGTTTTAGAGGCAGCAAAGCCATGCAAGACAAGGCATTTGCGAATCCTAAGATTGAGATTGTGTGGAATAAAAAAGTAGATGAGATTTTAGGTGAATCAAAGGTGTCCGGCGTAGCCTTGTCCGACACCCAAACGGGAAAAAAGAGCCAGTTAGAGGTTGAGGGTGTATTTGTAGCCATCGGCCATCACCCCAACACCGACGTCTTTGCCTCAGAAGAAAAATTAGTTCGTGATCAGCATGGTTATTTAATAACTACCGACCAAACCCACACCGATATTCCGGGAATATTTGTGGCTGGCGACGTGTTTGACCACCGTTACCGGCAAGCAGTAACCGCGGCCGGATCGGGGTGTAAGGCCGCGATGGATGTTGAAACATATCTGGCAGAGAAATCTGGCTAAAAGGCCTAAAATTAACACAAGGAGCGTACGTACGTAGGCATGGAGCGGTTATTAATTGCTTGGGATTTTTTTGGGGTAATTAATGCGATTGATCCCGAAGAACTGCGACATATCTTGCAACAGCTGATGGATGGAGGAGCCGAGCAAATTATTGTGTCGCATTCGTCAAAATCTGAGATAGAACAGTATCTAGCATCGTACCAGTTGAGTCAGTTTTTTGTTGCCATCTACGGAGCCGAGTGGCACATGGTTGACTCTGGCATGGGAAAGGCGCCAGCCCTTCACGATTTCATCAAATCTACTGGCCCTTACTTCAGAATGTTCATGATCGGTGACAGTATGAGCGATATGGCCGATGCCCGGCAAGCCAAAATGAAGGCGGTGCTGTTCGATAGTAATCAATACTACACCAATGTGACCAGTGAAGCGGATAGTGTGGTTACCGATTTGTCAGAAGTATTAACGGCAATTAAAGGTGCAACCGATGCTTAATCCAAACGAACTTAAAAAAGACTTTCCAATATTGCAACGCAACGTCAATGGTAGGCCTTTAATATATTTAGACAACGCGGCAACGTCACAAAAACCACTCGCGGTAATTGAAGCTGAAGCTAAGTATTATCGCCAGACCAATGCCAATATCCACCGTGGCATCCACGCCCTAGCCGAGGCAGCTACCAGTCAATATGAAGCAGCCCGGGAGACGGTCCGGGCTTTTATCGGAGCTCGGCATACCGATGAGATTATTTTTACCCGGAATACCACCGAAGCCTTAAATTTAGTCAGCTTATCCTGGGGTATGGCCAACATTAAGCCACAGGATGAAATTTTACTGACAGAGATGGAACATCATGCTAATTTACTGCCGTGGCAGCGGGTGGCTAGAGCTAACCAGGCTAAGTTGCAGTTTATTCCAGTCGGCCCGACCGGCGAACTGGACCTGTCCGGTCTAAAAACCTGGCTTACTCCTCAAACTAAATTAGTAGGAATAACCCACATTTCTAATGTCTTAGGCACCATAAATCCAGTCCAAAACATAATTGATGAGGCGCACAAAGTGGGCGCAGTCGTAGTAGTCGACGCGGCCCAAAGTCTGCCGCATGTGCCGGTGAACGTAACAGAGCTAGATGCCGACTTTGTGGCTTTTTCCGGTCATAAAATGTTGGGGCCAACCGGAATTGGCGTGCTCTATGGCAAACGGGATCTGCTCGAACAGATGGAGCCCTTTTTGCTCGGTGGCGAAATGATTCGAGAGGTCAGTTTTGACTCGGCCACCTGGCATGACCTACCCTGGAAGTTTGAAGCAGGCACCCCCAATATTGCGGGCGCAATTGGTTTGGCCGAAGCTATTCATTATCTAGAAAAAGTCGGCATGGAGAACATTGAGCAGCACAATCGTCGCTTGGTTGAACAGGCCATGAATGCCTTACTTCAAATCAAAGGAATTACCATTTTAGGGCCCGAGTCAGACAAGCGCAGCGGGATTGTTACGTTTAATGTAGCCGGGGTGCACGCACATGATTTAGCAAGTTTGCTCGATGAAGATGGAGTGGCTATTCGATCGGGACACCACTGTGCCCAACCGCTATTAAAACAGTTAGGTGTCCCAGCCGCCGCTCGGGCAAGCTTTTATGTATATAACGACTCTTCAGATATCGATATCTTAGTCGCTAGTATACATCGAGCCAAGAAGCTATTCTCCATCTAGGCTTTACAACCAAGCAAGATAAGAGTAAACTTCGGGCAATTATCGACACTGAGCGATCTGCATATAAGGAGTGAGCACATGATAGCCGAAGTTGTCGCGACCCCAGTTGCAAATGCCGAGTCAATTCGTTTTCTGCTCGCAACCGGTGTTGAATACACCTTCCAATCACTACTTAGCCGTATCCAAGCAGACTTCAACCTCACCTTGCATCAGGCTGATTCCTTGATCTGGTCGGGCGCTGGCGAATTCTGGACGATTAATCAGAGCACCGGCAGAATTACCCTAATGGTCTCGTGAAAGATTGGTCAGCGTCACTTACTGCGCCCTGGTGCTTATCACCAGGGCGTAAACATTGCCGAAATGTAGGTAAGGAGTATCCAATAAAGTTTGAGTTAAGTATGAAACGATTTGAAACTATAGAGACTCTACCTGTAACACAAACCACTCTAGCTTTTTTAGTCCAGGACGATCAAGTATTATTAGCCATGAAAAAGCGTGGATTTGGAGCCGGAAATTGGAACGGAGTGGGTGGCAAACAGAATGCAGTTGAGACTATCGAGCAAGCCATGATCAGGGAAGCGCAAGAGGAAATTGGCGTGGCTCCTGTTGATTATTATCGGGCTGCAATCTTAAATTTTACGTTCTTGCATCAGCCGGAGTGGAGCCAGCAGGTGCATGTCTATTTAGTAACCGCATGGCACAATGATCCAACTGAAAGCGACGAAATGGCGCCACAATGGTATCTGCAAAACCGTATTCCCTATGAACAAATGTGGGCCGATGATCCACTATGGTTGCCCCGGGTATTAGCCGGACAAAAGCTGCATGCGACATTTACCTTTGACCAACAATTACAGGTAGTAGAGCACTCAATTACAGAGTTGACTCAGTCGTAACATAAATAGGATTATGTCTGAAGAAATTTACAAGCAACAAATAATTGACCGTTACCAATCGCCCCGGCATCAAGGAGAGCTTTCTCACCCCACCTTTGAGGCGAGTCTGTCCAATCCTCTTTGCGGTGACCAATTGCACATTCAGGTAATGGTTAACAATCATCAAGTCCAAGGAATGACATGGCAAGGTGAAGGTTGTGCTATTAGCCTAGCTGCCGCCGATTTATTAGCTGACAAAGTAGTGCATCTCCAAGTCGATCAAGTCCAAAACCTCACCCCAGCTGATATGCTGAGCCTACTTGGGATTAAACTTAAACCTTCCCGAGAAAAATGCGCCACATTGGCTTTAGATTGCGTCAAGGCTGGATTAGATAAGGCCGAATTGAGTTCAAAACGCAAAGCATAAACAGGTAAAACCACAACTCAAAACTAAAAACTTTAACTTTTTAACTGTAGCTTTGCCCTTTGCCCCCTGACTGCAAGATGGCCGCCCACTCATTAGCCCCCTCTCCATCCCTGAAGAAGTCCACATACATATGAGACTCACCAGTCTTTCATATGCCTGCAGATTT
>CAZQWH010000019.1:0-14810 GCA_964597145.1 uncultured Candidatus Saccharibacteria bacterium
GCCATGGAAGCGCTCTACCAACTAAGCTAAGGGCCCTTGACGCCACAGGAGTATACCGTATCTATTAAAAAGTATCAAGATTTTAACAGTTATTTGAGCGTAAAATGGCGCACAACCCAGCGTGGATTGTGCGCCAGCGATTTCCATACAGAGATCTACTAGTGCTCCATGCTATCCCTTATTTCTTCCTAAGCATGGTACAACCGTAATAGCCGAAGTAGCGAGTCTCTGGCTCGAAATGATCTCGAAGATCAAGAACCTCTGCGTTACGAACTAAGTTATTAGTGATAACATCCCTGGCTTCAGGCAAGATGTCTTCCTCGGGGCTTGCATAGCCAATGCTGACTGGCCCTTCTCTTCCCTGAAGCTCAATCATAAGTTCGAAGCCGTACGTGTTGCTGCACTTACGGACGAATACGCGACTAACATCTTTGTACCCATTGCCTCTCGTGTCGATGAGGTTCACTAGCACGTCTCCTTAACGCTAAGCCGATCACCACGACTATCAGATTTTGCCGATGTTAGCATAAACACACCTTCTCGTCAATTAATATAGGCTATGCTAAAGTTGTAAATTATAGATTAGTTGGGAAGATCTATCGTTCAAGATAAATATATTTTGATTATATTGATTTTACTTTTATAGAAACCAATATCATTTATCATATCACTCAAATATGTACATTGATAATACAAAATAATTTAGCTGATAGGGAAGCAAAATATGGTGGACCTGAGGAGATTCGAACTCCTGACTTCTACAATGCGAATGTAGCGCTCTACCAACTGAGCTACAGGCCCATACTTAATCGGAGGCAGAAACCAATCTTCTTAACTTAAAAACATGCCGTAAATTATCGACCGTATAAATTACAGGCTCAACCTTAGGGGGATTATCAATAGGGCTACTCTCTTGCTGAATACGGAGAAGCTCCAATGTTTTGTTCAATATGACCTCAATGGTTTTACTGTCTGCTAAATCTAATACGAGGTATTCAATGTTAGCCTGATCAAACTTAACTGATACCGCATCGATTCGTTCACTATCTGCTAAGTCTGGCTTGGTCAAAATCACTATAGTAGGCTTGGCAAGTATCTGCTCATTGTGTTGATTGAGCTCGGCCCGAATAACGGTATATTGCTGCATTGGCTCGAGTTCTTCAGCTGGATCCAAGCTAACCAAATGCAGTATAACTTTTGTTCGCTCGACATGCCGTAGGAACTGGTCTCCCAAACCTTTACCTTGGCTGGCGCCTTCAATTAATCCAGGGATGTCAGCAACAACAAATGTTTGATCCCGATGTACTGCAATGCCCAAATTTGGTTCAAGTGTCGTGAAAGGATAGTTTCCAATAGCAGGCTTAGCTTCGCTAATTATCGATAGAAAGGTAGATTTTCCAGCATTAGGCAGCCCAACCAACCCTACATCCGCTAGCAACTTTAACTCAAGGTTTAGCCCCCATTGCTCCCCTTTAGTACCGTTAGTAGAATAACGAGGAGTTTGCTGAGTAGACGAAGCAAATCGAGCATTTCCTTTGCCACCACGGCCTCCTTGGGCAATAAGTACTCTCTGACCATCATCAGATAGATCATCTACTGTATAGTCCTTGCCATCTAGCACTTTTCTAATAATAGTGCCAACTGGCACTTTAATGGTAATATCCTCAGCATTTTTACCGTGCTTCTTAGCCTTAGCTCCTCGTTCGCCCGAATCAGCTTTAAAAAGTTTTTTAAATCGGAAATTATACAGCGTGTTAAGGTTATTGTCAGCTTCAAAGTATATGCTTCCACCGTTACCGCCATCACCACCATCTGGGCCACCCTTGGCAATATACTTCTCATGGCGAAACGATACAGCACCGTCGCCGCCATCGCCTGCCTTTACGGTAATAGTAGCCGTATCTATAAATGATTGCATGGGCACTATTATATCACCTAACTTCTATACGAGCAGGCTAAAATTAAAGAACACTGAGAGGATTTATTAACCGTCCGTTTAATAAAACATTAAAATGGAGGTGATTACCAAAAGCGAGACCCGTTGCGCCCGTATTACCGATGTGCTCTCCACGTGAAACTGATTGGCCAACCGAAACTCCAATCCGGCTCATATGGGCGTACTGTGTAACATACCCATTGCCATGGTCAATCCATACACTGTATCCTCCACCACCATTCCACCATCCAGCAAAGGTAACAACGCCGGAGTCAGCAGCCCAGATTGGTCGATGTTCGTTTAAGGTTCCAATATCAATACCAGTGTGGTAATAGCTGAAATACTGGGTGATTTCGCCACTAGTTGGGAATAAAAATTGACCAGTAGCAGCTACCGCAGAATCATACGCTGGTTGCGTTTGATTATTTAGCGCCAACCCCGAGGAAGAAGGTTCTACAACCTCAACCGGCTTAGGAATCTCAGCATTAGGAATAACCAACTTTTGGCCAACATGGACTTGATATGGGGCATCAAGCCAGTTGATATTAACAATGGCTTGCGCGGGCACCTTCCACTTGGCAGCAATAGACTCAAGCGTATCACCTTCGGCTACTTCATGAAGCACTCCAGTTACTGGTAGAATAGTAAGTTCTTGGCCAGGTTGAATAGTGTCCGAATCATCCATGTTATTCACATATATTATCGAATCGACGGTCACTTTGTACTCTTTAGCAATACTCTCCAGCGTCTCGCCACCCTCAACCTTATGAATAATGACTTCATCCCTGGTTCTACCTTCTGGGATAACGGTATGTAGTTTTGACGAACCAACAATAGTATCACTCGATAAAACACTACCCGCAATCGCAATCGTATTTGAAACTGAAGTTACTTGAGCTAAGGCTTCCGAAGCATTGGGGGCTGCTACAACACCATTTTGACTAAATAAAGCCCCGCTAACCCCTAAAACAGCCGAGAGCCCTCCCAAACCGAGCGGAGAAAATGGTCGCCCAATAAGACTATTACGCGGCAATAAGGGTGCAATTACTTTCTTCTTAGACTTTTCAATTAAATGTAAGCCAGAAACGCACGACCTAATTAAGCCGTCGCCACCATGAACAGATGTTTGTAAAGCCCAAGAACCCAGCTCAATAGCAAAGATGTTGAGATTGGTAGCAATAAGTGATAATCGAGGGGGAGGATGATTGACCTCAGTATTGGTGGCAGTCATAAGATCTAGCTTATTGTACACCATGCAAGCATGCAAGACAAATAATAATTAGCAGCCTGTTACCTAAATTGATTTATGTAACGTCGTTAAGAAATCTTGGTTAGTATCAGTTTTCTGCAACCGATCTAGTAATAATTCAGTCGATTCCTGCCCCTGCCCTAAAGTTTCAATCATCCGGCGCATTCTCCAAACAGCTTTCAGCTCATCTGCGTTAAATAGCAATTCTTCGTGCCTTGTGCCAGAACGAGTAACATCGATAGACGGGTAAATTCGTCGCTCAGCCAGTTTCCGATCAAGGTGGAGCTCCATATTTCCTGTACCTTTAAACTCTTCATAAATAAGGTCATCCATTCTTGACCCAGTATCAATTAAGGCTGTTGCAATAATAGTCAAACTGCCTCCGTTTTCAACATTCCTGGCTGCGCCAAAAAACTTCTTGGGTGGATAGAGTGCGGCTGGATCAAAACCACCAGAAAGAGTTCTCCCTGAAGGTGGAATAGCTAAGTTGTATGCTCGTGCAAGCCGTGTAATGCTATCCAGTAGAATAACAATATCAGAGCCCATTTCTACGGCTCGCTTAGCCTTCTCAAGAGCCAGCTCGGCAACTTTTACTTGGCTTTCAGATGGCTCATCAAAGTTTGAAGCATAGACATCTCCCTTAACGCTCCGAGCAATATCAGTAACCTCTTCAGGTCGTTCACCAATGAGAACTACAATCAATTTAACATTCTTGTAATTAGTCGTTATCCCATTCGCAATATCTTTAAGAAGGTAGGTCTTACCTGCCTTAGGTTGTGCAACGATTAATCCCCGCTGTCCACGCCCAATCGGCGAAACAAGATCTAACAATCTCGTAGAAAGAATGTCTTTACTCGTCTCTAATTTCAATTGCTCATCAGGGTATATCGGGGTAAGTCTCTCAAATCTAGGTCTGAGGGAGAGCTTTTCTGGGCTAACACCGTTAATCTGGTCAACTCTTAACAGTCCAAAGTACTTCTCGTTATCCTTGGGTCGACGAGCCATACCCACAATCTCATCACCAACCCGCAAGTCAAATCTTCGAATTTGTGAGGACGACACATAAACATCGCCGGTATTAGCGGTTAACCCAGACTGGCGCAGAAAACCATAACCATCCGACATTAAATCCAGAATACCTTTAACTTCAACCCCTTCTTGCAAATTCGCTTCAGAGGCCTCCGTAGTCTTATCTACCATGGGTTCTCGAGAATGACTAGCATTTCGGTTAGGTCGAGGACTTCGTTGGCTATCACGACGCAGAGATTTTGTAGGTTTTAGCTTATTGGAAGAATTGCTTTCGGTTGTTTTAGCGGGCATTCGTATGGATTACTCCGAGAGGTTTTTATTAATGGCAATTGCCATAATTTAATGTATATAGATTTGAATGAATTTACTATTTGTATTTGAAATATGAGGTGTATGAGATAGACCAGGGCAAGCAAATATGTAAGTTAACAGTATCAAGCCCTTACTAGTGCTGTCAAGAGTAACTTCACGACACTAGTAAGGGATTGGCACTGCCCCTACCAACCCCTTGCTAAGAATATATCATACTTGCCTCATCATGTCAATCTTATAGTAAATTATCACTATGTTTTTATAATACCTATAGTAAAATAAACAATAATTATCTGAGTTAATGATAGCGCTTATGTGGCATGTGGATAACCTGTGTACAAAAATATCAGAGAATTTAGTACAAACCCCTATGTTTTTTAAAGCCTAGAAACTACAGCGTGTTGGCTGAGGAGAATAGCAGAGAGATCAGATGAGGGCAAGTACTTCAGAGATAACTCGCCAGCTTTTAACCCGCCTTACTCCTCTTTCTCTCAGATAAGGTCTTTACAAATAGCATCCGCCCCGCCGGATTTTGCAGAATGCGTTGAATCTCTACGCTAATCTCTTTACCAATATAAGGTTTTCCCTCCTGAACCACTACTAAGGTGCCATCAGTCAGATATCCCAAACCTTGACCATCTTCTTTGCCCGCATGAACTACCTTTATGGACATTACTTCCCCAGGCAAGTACTGATGTCGCAAATGAATGGCTAGTTCATTAATATTGAGGATAGACACGCCCCTCACCTTAGCTACTGCATTTAGATTGTAATCGCAAGTAATAATTTTAGCTGTATAATCAACCGCTAATTGGATCAACTTAGAATCAACTAAGTCTATATCAGGATATGCATCATCAAGAGTTACTACCGACACCTTCTTACTTCTTTTAATCTGTTGCAACAATTTTAAGCCTAGTCTCCCTCGTTTACGTTTTTCAGATAGACTTGAGTCAGCCACCTGTTGCAACTCTTCTAAAATAAAAGCCGGCAACAATATGGTTCCATAAAGGAATCCGCTTTTAATAATTTCCCCTATACGCTGGTCAATAATCGCACTTGTATCAAGCACCATTGGGTTAACCAAGGTGGTAAGCGGCGAAGCCGACTGGGCACCCTGAGCATCCTGCGCATTAGTGCTTTGGTTTCGTTGTAGAAAATGTAATGAATTGAACCAATCAATTATGGTCTGCTTTTTTAAGTTAAACGCCCATATAGCCAGAGCTGTTGTTAAAATCACCACTCCCAAAGACAACATCCATGACCACGGTGCAGGTATTGCTGCAAGCGGCACAGAGGCTAATGCCCCCAAGACTAAGCCAATTAGACTACTAATAATCCCAAGCACAAAATCCGCCAACGATAACTTGATTAGCACTTGTCGCAGGCTAAGATAAATCTGGTGGCTAACTTGATTAGTTAACCAAACAGCAACAGTGGCAATCATAAAACCGAGTATATATTTTGCCCTATCTAATTCTCCATTGGTAAATGCTAGCCCTGGAGCAAAAACTTCATAACCATACACCACCAAGTAAAAAACAATCCCAAATAAACTAATAAGTATGGTAATTTTGGCGAATCGCAGCTTTGACATATCCCAACTTCAGCTCACTGGCTGATCTCCTTCCTTCAAAAGCAGCTCTATGTACGACGCCCTCCAACCAAATGAGCCTGTTGCAATGCCTGGTTAATATTTTGAGCTGTATCTGAGGTGATAAACCTTGTATATCCTAACTTTTTAGCTTGCTCTATACGTTTGCTTTGTCCCACCACTGGTTTTATTTCTCCAGATAGGCTTACTTCACCAAACGCAATCACCCCATCCTCGAGTGAGGTATCGAGCAAAGAAGACGCAACCGCTAGGCATACGGCCAAGTCAAGCGCAGTTTCTCTAATTTTAATCCCACCGGCAATATTAGTGTAAACATCATGATTGCCCAGCTTCAACTTGGTCCGTTTTCCTAATACAGCCAGTAGCATCAGTAGCCGATTATAATCCATTCCATTGGCCGTACGCCGCGGTAATCCAAAACTAGTTGGTGTGGCTAGTGCCTGAACCTCTAGCATCATCGGCCTAATGCCTTCCATGCTAATAGTTAGAACAGATCCTGAGGCTAAAGGCTGGGATGGAGCAAATGCCCCAAAAGTGTCGGCAACTTCGGTCATTCCATTTTCACTCAGTTCAAACAGGCCTACTTCATGGACAGGACCAAATCGGTTCTTGGTACCTCGAATAATTCGCATTAAGGACATATCTTCGCCTTCAACGTAAATTACTGCATCCACAACATGTTCAAGCACTTTAGGACCGGCCAAAGTCCCCTCTTTGGTTACATGGCTCACAATCACCAAGGGAGTGTTAGATTTCTTGGCCAGTCTAACTAAGCGATGGGCGCATTCGCGTACCTGCCCCACCGAACCCGGCACTCCTTCCAAGTCATCAGTTGAAACTGTCTGAATCGAGTCAATAATAACCATGGCTGGCGGTTTTTCCTGTGTCTCAATGCTAGCAATAGCCCGATCAATATTGCTAGTACTAAGCAGAGATACCCTATCTAACTGGGCAGAGTTCATCCGATCTGCCCGGGATTTAACTTGGTGAGCAGATTCCTCAGCGCTAATATAAATCCCTCCTGTATTCAAGATGGTTTGCAATAGTAAGGTGGATTTACCCACTCCAGGCTCTCCACCAATCAGCACAACTGACCCAGGAACCATGCCACCACCAAGCACACGATCAAATTCTGCAAAGCCAGTGGATAATCGTGGCAAGGTATCTGTTCTAATTGTATTGAGTGGGGTTGGGGTCATTTCCTCAGGTAAATAATGACGAATATTTGCCGCCTGCTTAGTAGCTTTAAGATCCTTTTTACTCTTTAGCACCTCTACCAAACTATTCCAAGAGCCACATTTTTGGCATTGGCCTTGCCATTTAGCAGATTCTGCCCCACACTGCTGGCAGACATATTGGGTTACCATTCCAGTTGCCATATAATCTACAATCTCCGGGTGGAAGACTTTCTTCTTGGGCTTGCAACCTGCAGCACAAGCGCATCCTTGACTAATTTTATAGTAATTGTGTTTCCGGCTTTAAAATCGCCCCGTAAAAGCCCATCCGCAATCTGATCTTCAATCTCCTTTTCAACAACCCTTCTCATCGGGCGAACACCCATAACTGGGCTAGAACCATGCTGGGCTAAATAAGAATAAACCGGTTCTGCCGTCTTGAGCTTGATGCGCATATCTTTTACTCGTTGCTCAAGGTCTCTAATCATAATCCGAGCGATCTCAATCGCATTAGATCGATTTAAGGATTGGTAGACTACTATACCGTTAAGCCGATTAAGAAACTCGGGCCTAAAACTTTCTTTAAGGCTTTCCATTAGTCGATCCTTAATTAATTGTTTTTCTGCATCAGGCAGCTTTTCGTGCTGAAGCTCATCAAGAGATCCCGCCAAGTTAAAACCAATTCGGCTTTTCTGACTCAGATACTCCACGCCAACATTTGAGGTAAAAAGTATGATAGTGTTGCTAAAATCAACTCTTCTACCCTTAGTATCAACCAGCTCTCCATCCTCAAGCACTTGAAGTAACAAATTAAATATTTCAGGATGGGCTTTTTCTATTTCATCAAATAAGATCACGGCGTAAGGTTTGCGTCGCACGATTTCGGTCAACTTGCCACCTTCTTCATAGCCAACATAGCCAGCCGGGGCACCAACCAGGGTTGAGGCGCTAAACTTCTCCATATACTCAGACATGTTAAGTTTAACTAGGCTATCAGAGTCCGAAAACAACGTTTCAGCAATTACCCGAGCTGTTTCAGTTTTGCCCACTCCGCTTGGCCCAAGGAGTAAAAAAGACCCAATTGGTCGCCGGCTATTAGCCAGACCTACCCGAGATCGACGCAGTGATCGACTAACAAGCTCCAATGCCTCATCTTGTCCAATAATCCGCTTTTGCAGCAACTGCTCCAGCTGTAAGAGCCGCTGGCTTTCCTCTTGGGTAATTTCTTCCAATGGCATATTAAGCCAACGGGCGACTACTTGAGAAATGTCATGTTTTTTAACCATTGGCAAACTGCGAAGCGATACTTGTTTATTTTTGGCTCTTCTAGCCTCTAATCGTCCACTAATCTGCTGCTCTTTTTTACGCAAATCGTAAGCCAAATCATACTTCTGTTGGCTAACTGCCTCTTCCTTCTCTGCCTGAATACGCTCTAACCGGCTCATCATTTGATGCTCAATGCTCGGAGACTTAGCTTTAGCAATTTTAACCTGGGATGCGGCCTCATCCATTATATCTATAGCACTATCTGGTAGTCGTCGCTCAGAAACATAGCGATGAGCCAACTTTACTGCCAGCTCTAGCCCAGCTTTCTCAAAACGTACTTGGTGATATGCCTCGTACATCGGGCCAAGCCTCTTTAAAATCTCAGTCGTTTCTTCAACAGATGGTTCTTCAACCGCAATTGGCTGAAATCGACGAGTCAGAGCTGCATCTTCCTCAATAAACTGTTGGTACTCTTCGAAGGTAGTTGCGCCAATCGTCTGAATCTCGCCCTTAGCCAACATGGGCTTCAAAATGTTGGCAGCGTCCAAGCTTCCTGTAGCCGAGCCAGCCCCAAGCAGTGTGTGCAACTCATCAATGAATAAAATAATGTTTCCAGCCTCTTGGATTTCAGACAATATCTTCATCACTCGCTCTTCAAAATCGCCTCTAAACTTTGTCCCAGCCACTAAAGAGCCAATATTGAGAGATATAACCCGCTTGGACTGCATAGGCACCGGAACATGCTGGTCGTAAATTCTCTGCGCCAATCCTTCCACGATCGCTGTTTTCCCCACTCCCGCGTCTCCAAGTAGGACTGGGTTATTTTTAGTCCGTCGCGATAATATTTGAATCAGCCGATTTATTTCACTTTCACGTCCAATTACTGGGTCGAGCTTGCCATGGGCCGCATCGTAGGTTAAATCGCGACCGTAAGATTCAATTGCCGAAGATGTTGCTTCGATTCCTTCCGCTTTAAGTGATTTTAATAAAGTAGGATCAATATCTGCAGATATATCTCTAATACGGTTAGTAATTTCTTCAAGATCAACTTTGCTATTAGTCAGGATTTGGGCAGCGAGACTGCGATCGAGGCTAATCATACCCAACAATAGATGCTCTGTGCCAACGTACACTGCACCAGCGTCCGCAGCCTCCTCAAAAGCATACTGAATTACCAGTTTAAGCTCATCTTCAATCCCTTGGGTTTCAGTTTCTTGTCGCTGTTTAAAAATAACCCGATTGCATATTTCAGCCACTTTAGTCACATCAGCCTGCGAATCCTTCAGTACTCGGTAGGCTAAAGAATCGGGGATTTGGGTAAAGGCCAGCAACAAGTGATGGGTCGCCACAAATGATTGTGCTTCAGATCGGGCAATTATTTGAGATTTAATTAGAGATTCTCGTGCATTTTGACTAAATCGATGTAATACATGCTTCATAATTTCTCTTTCCATTTCAGTCATACCCATCACGGCCAAGAAAAACTTTAGTGGTATACCTATGTTAGCGGGAAGATACCTTTACTAGGGTATATAGTGTGCCCAGTAAAGATATCTTCCTCATACCTGATTAATTAATTTACTCAGGCTTTTCTAGGCTAAGATCCAGGCGGCGTGAGCGATTATCGATAGTGGCAACATACGCGCTTAACGTGTCACCAACTTTAAAATCACCAGTTGCATTTTTGAGTAAGCCGGTAATTTGATCAATATCCAGAATAGTGCCGTAAGAAGTAATCTTAGTCACGACACCTTCAACCTGTTGACCTTCTTTGTAGTTTCCAGCCTTATCCTCCCAAGGATCTTGGGAAAGTTGCTTCAGAGACAAGTTAACTTTACCGTTTGGCTCATCAAGCTCGACTACTTTAACTTCCAACTCTTGTCCAACTTGATAATCAACCGTGAAGTCCGATGACTTATCCCAACTCACTTCTGAAGCGTGGACTAATGCATCGAACCCACCAATATCCACCAAGAGCCCAAATGGCATAACTCGACTAACCGTGCCTGTTACTACATCTCCAACGCTAAACTTGGCCATTAATGCGGCTTTCTTTTCACGCTCTGCGTCTTGATGTGCTTTTTTCTCAGACAAAATCAATCGATTAGTCTTTTGATCAGCTTCAATAATAATTACCTGTAACTCGCTACCAATCAAGGCATTTAACTCCTCGGTTACCTCTTGCGGAGTAGCAGTCCGAGCTGGTCCAGATACCAGATGAGAGAATGGAATAAAGCCTCTGATTTTTTGATAGTCAACAATTAAACCACCTTTATTGTATTCCAAAACTTTAACGGTCAAGACCTCACCTTCATCAACGGCCTTTTTTAGAGCAATCCATTTACGAGCCAACGCAGCCTTTTTCAGAGAGAGTTGTACCTGGCCATGTTCATTTTCAGTTGAAACAATATACACCAGCAAACTATCTCCTGGCGTAAGATCATCAACCATCTCTTTCTCTTCTCGGACTTCGCTCGATACTATCACCCCTTCGGCCTTAGCTCCAACATCAACCAGAATTTCTCCATGAACCATATCAATCACGGTTCCTTCAACAACATCACCTCGCTGGAGCTGGGCAATAGGTTCTTGCTGAGCCAACAATTCCTCCATTGTCATAGAATTTGCTGCCTTAGCAGACTTTTCGGCTGTTTTAGTTGCCATATTTTTATTTTTTATAAGCGAGAAGTTTCAAGTTATAAGATTTTAGGCTGTGAACTTTTATTGAACCACAGCGCTTCTTAAGCCTCGACACTTCTCCCTTTTCCCTTCTAAAAAGATACCCGCCAGAGACGGATTCGTGCTGCATTATACCGTAAAAAACCCGTCAGAACAACGGGCAAGGAGATTAAAAATTGTAAGGCTTCTTAAGTGAAGATGGATTAGCCGCCCCGAAGTGTATCAGGGCGGCTGCTTTTAGACAGTTAGATTGGGATGAGGCTGAGCAGATTACAGCTTCATCAATGCCAAAAGCCAACTCGTATGTGTATTCGTAGGCTGAGGCTGGAGTGCCTCATGAGGCAATTGGTGTAGTGCTTTAATGAGCGCACCTCCCAACCCCTCATCGACATGCCTCACCATGTCAAGGGTCGATGCCTGACTAAGCATGAGATCTGGCTGGACTATCAGCTTGCCACACTCTCCTTCTGCTCCCAGATCAATATGGAGAGCGCTACCTCCAGGTTGAAAGCAACTTTCCTGTACCCGATAAGTGGTGTTAAAGCTGAAGGAAATCCGGCCGTCCAATCGAAACACAAACCCCAGCTCGCCATACACTCGTTGGACCTCTCCAACTATGGCTGGTGCTCCGCCAAGATATGATTGATCATAAACCAGTCGACCGTACCCCCATTCCAGTGGTCCCACCAGCAGTGTTTGCCAAGTCCATCGCTGATCAAGCCAATAAGTAAAGCGTGCACCTTTTGCCTCAACCAGCTCCCTGAGTTGTTCAAGGATGTGACATCCATGCAACTCTTCGCTGGATAGCTCGGCCATGGGCTCGATGTAGCCCAGAAATCGACTAACTTGCTCTAGGTCCTAGCGACCCATGATAACTCTCCTTTTATTACGTTTCTCAGGTTGAGAAAGTTAGTTTGTTTATAAGGTGATTTCATTTTTATGTAAAATTTATGTACTTTTTGTACAAATTTATTACATAATGTTATATTTGTTACATGATTACAGTGGCTGATGCAGTTAACGATATTTTATCTGAAGACGGGTTAATTATTGAGGCCTTGCAACGGCAAGTGCTAAATATTTCAGCTTATGCTAAACAGATTTTACCCGAGGTTGAGGAACGAGCCAAGAAGCCGGTTCGGGAGGGCACTGTAATTGTAGCACTCAGCCGACTAGCTGATAAAATGACGGCTCAACCTCCCATTGCTCCCCAGGTGCATATCGACAGCTTTAGCATTACTTCATCGCTTTGCGGTATTTCATATGGCAAATCAGATATGGTAATTGCTGACTTATCCCATATTAATTACTCGTATATCGATAATACTAACGCCTTTTTTGCTATGACCATAGGTATCAGCGAAGTAACGGTAATCTGCTCCAACAGCTTAGAGCAGCGCATTACGCAGTCGCTCAGCCAACAGCCAAAAGCTTTAATAGATGATTTAGTAGCTCTATCGGTACGATTCTCGGCCAATTACATCAGTGTACCTAATACCATTTATTCACTAGTGGGTATTTTTGCAGCGAGACATATTAACATTATGGAAATTGTCTCAACCTATACCGAGGTGACGTTTGTGATTTATGAACACGAAATGGAACTAGCTATCCAGGCACTGCAGACTTACCAAAAAGCTACCACTACCCCTACCACAACAACCAGTAGTGGAGGCTAAAGCAAATTTTGGCAGGTGTCAGGGGATAACCACTTGGCAAGTGTAAGGTAAACACCACGTTGCTTGCTAGGGTCCGACCCTCAAGAGGGGCGGACCCTAGCAGATAGCCCAAGACCGTTTAACCTCGGGAGTTATAGAATATTATAGAACAGAGACAGACCTAACTATATCTGATATATTTCAATAATGAAATTGTATTTATCATCACAAGGCATACCAGCTAATTCTCGGCAGCATTTTGTAGATTTATTCGATAAGAGTCCGTCTGATATTCGGATAGCCTATATTGTAGATGCCGGAGATGTCTATTCTACCGAGGAAAAGCAGGGGTGGTACGACGAAGCTATTGAAGATTTGCAACTAGCTGGTGTGACTATGGTTGAGCTGCTCAGATTAAAAGATTATTCCGGTCAAACTAACTCTCTATCTCATTATCTGCAGCAGTTTGATGGTGTTTTTGTTAGTGGCGGCGCCGATTATTACCTACGATACTGCATGAAAATATCGGGATTTGACACGCTCATTAAATCACTCTCAAAGCAATCCTTTGTATATGCCGGATATAGCGCCGGAGCAATTGTGGCTGGGCCAACATTGCAGTATCTTGATTTTAATGACCAACCAAAAGTTGAGCCAGGGAGAATTATGGAAGGGCTGGGCCTAATTTCAACCATTGTTGTGCCTCATTGGAATCAAAGTATACGCAAGCCCTACTTCAACAAACTCATTGCAGCATATAAAGAACATAGCTGGGAATATACTACTCTCAGAGATGATCAAGCCCTCGTTGTCACAAATGGCGAATTAAATATCGTGGAATAAAGAATATCACAATCTAAGCAAATAAAACCCTATTGCAACAAAGAGCCCTCCTTTCGGAGAAGCTCTTCACATTTTAGTAACAATGTTCTTGAGATGAACAATTTCCAGAGTTTTGCGATCCAGGCCGCTCAAATACCCCAATACAACAACGTTTAAACTGGCTCTTTCCTCCAAATCGCTTCTAAATGCGCCCGTCGAATGGATTTATCATCACTCATCTCAATTATTTCGTGGGGAGTCACTATTGTTTGAAAATTACGACTCATCAAGCCATTAAGCTCTGCCTCTGAATAATAATGAATGTCCAATCCTGCCTTTTTATTGCCAGTAAAATGAGCACTAAAACCGCCATGGGGAGTTTGCTCAATAGTCCGATGCGGATCCTTGGTTGGCATGTTAATCGACTTCACTCGTAGAAAAAACAACCCGCCTGGATTTAGTAAATCTTCTACTTTTTTAAAATTCTTCTGTACTTGCTCCCAGTTACCGTGCTGAAATACCTGAATAGAAACGATGTAATCAAACTTCTGGTTCGGCTTATACGATTCAAAGTCGCTACAAACTAAATCGCTTTGATCCATGCCCATCCTCTGACGTAACTGATCCAAGGCATGTTGAGATATATCAAGCCCTACAAGTGATAGCCCTGACTCGGCTAATGGAATATAGTTACGGCCATTACCACAACCAATATACAGTCCTCGGCCATTCTGCAACTTATACTCTTTGATTGTATCTTTAATTTGACCTACAAACGGAAGCGGTGAGGCATTAAGATATTTATCCCCTGCTTGGTACACTTCTTCCCATCTTTGTTTAGCGAGTTTATGATCTATTGGCATAGTCCAAAAGATACCATAGACAACGATAAAACAAAAGACCCTTCAAAAAATGAAGGGTCTGATGAATTTTAGTAACAGTGTCCTGGCGATGACCTATTTTCCCAGGGCCTCGCGACCCAAGTATCATCGGCGCTGCCAGCTTTCACGACTCTGTTCGGGATGGGAAGAGGTGGGACACCGGCGCTATCAATCACCAAGACACTGCT
>CAZQWH010000020.1:0-14060 GCA_964597145.1 uncultured Candidatus Saccharibacteria bacterium
ATAGGTTAGGCACGCCGCCAGCGTTCATCCTGAGCCAGGATCAAACTCTCAAATAAAGTAAACTATCTTAGTCCAACCTAAAGGTCGAAACAAAGATAATTGTGAAAAGTTTCCGGTTGCTTATTAATTATTAATTAATAAGCGGGTTACTCAAATTGTGAGCCCCGATTAAATCGGGGCGAACTGACGTAAATCTGTTCTAGGAAATGCTCCTGAACGGGGTTACGTCAGATAGCATTCCTGTCGTTATATCGTTGTCAAAGAACTCACTCTGTAAGTTCTTTGGATCGGAGCTTACATAAAGCTTGCGCTTTAGGAATTGTGACAGCCGATGCAAAGTGCTCGCAGAGACAACTTGCTTACCTTATTAAGGGTAAAAATAATGGCGGTATCTTTAACCAAATAAATTGATATGAAGAAAACCGCAATTACACTGAAGTAGGATTAAGGGTGTTGGCTTGCGCCGCTGACCGCTCATTCCCTAAATCAGCTTCTGGATGATACCGCAGATGTTTATATTTGTCAAGGGTGTACCGTGCTGTAACTTGATATGGCGCGCCTTCCTGTTTAGCGAAGAGACAAATGTCGTCAACTTCAAAATTATCATCAATTTTAAGATGGCTAGTATTTTGGATAATACCTCGCAGTTGGTCGGTGGATAATCGATTAGCAATGGTGATATGTGGTGTATATGAATAGCTCTCCGGGTAAGTATAGCTGCAATAGTCTTGCAGCATAAAACACAAATCTCGATGTAAATTGATCAGCGCACCAGAATAACTCACCCTTAGGTAATAGACGGCTAATAAATGCTTAAATGTTCCAAATCCTCCTACGCTAATTTCGAACTTATTATAATTAATTACAATCTGTTCAATTTTTTTATTCAGATATTTATCCTCTTGTGTCAAGCAAAATGGTCCAGCTAAGGTTATGTGAGCGGGAACCATTTTATACCCATACGGATAATATAGTTGCCGCAGTAAATCAATTTCTTTTTGCAATTTTTTGGGTAACTCTATACCTATAAAATACTTATTTGGCATTAAAATACTATCCTTGCAGCTCAATTATTAGATCACAATTTCGGCACAGGTTACTACCTATTGAAGAATTGGTCTCATCTCAGGTATTAACCTTAATCAGAGTAGCAGTTAATCTGCTAACCATTCACGAATTAATTGTAGTGAAAGTAAATCTGGCTATTGGATTTGAAGCTGATGCAATTTGATGAGCTCCTCAACGGTGGTCGCGTCTTCTGCCTGTTTATCATCGTCGCGAAAGCTAACTAAGCGTGGAAATCTTAAAGCGTATCCAGGATTATCCCCTTCTTTTCCTGCAGTATGTAGCGGTGATCGTGTAATTTCGTCAGCCAAAACTTCAATAACTACCTCAGGCTCTACCCAAACCGATGGAATAATAGTAGAATTAACCCGAGCTGGCTTTGACTGCGTAGCAATCTTATCGCATCGTTGGTGAATCTCTTGCCACTCAGCATCACTTAACCCCGTACCAATTTTACTCACACTCTTAAACTCATCAGCCTCCGCATCGTAAATACCCACTAACAATGCCCCAGCACCAAAAGCGGCTCGTTTACCTCGCCCATAAATATATCCCAGCACCACACAGTCGATTGTATCACTCAAGTCTCCACCAGAATGTCGTTTGAGCTTTACCCAGTTAAAATTACGGGCTCCGGCTTGATAGGATGAGTCTGGTCTTTTAACCACCAAACCTTCTAACCCGGCCGTAATTGAATCGTTGAGCATGCTTTGCAGCCTAATCGGATCATCCACCACTTCGCTCATGGTCTCAAGCAAAATTTCACCATCTTTAAGCACCGTCCGTAGCCGCTCAAGGCGTTGCTCTAGGGGTAAGTCTATTAAAGATTGACCATCCACATACAGCAAGTCAAAAACAAATGATTTTAACGGAAGCTCCGCCGCCGATGCTTCAATATTGTGCTTGCGGCGTCGCTTGGTAGTTTCTTGAAAAGGATAAAATTCTCCACTTGCCTCATTATACGCTAAGGCTTCGGCATCTAAGATGGCAGTCTCAGCAGCAATTTGAGTTCTAACCCCTTCGATTATCTCCGGGAACATGTGAGTCATATCTTCCAAATTACGCGAAAAAATTTCAACATTGTCGCCCATCTTATGTATTTGCGTCCGAAACCCATCAAATTTAGTCTGAACTACGACTGGTCCCATCTTTTCTAGTACCTTTTCGGGAGTAGGCAAGCGTTCTGGCAACTGGGATCTAACGGGCCGACCCACACTAATTTTGAGTCGATCCACTCCCTCAATTCCCTCTTTCCATAACACATGTCCAATCATACCCAGATCACTCGTTTCATTGTAGGCCCGCTCAAGTGCTGGCCGTAAAGATTTGTCCCCAACTTGTGCAAATGAAAAGGCATCAAGCATAGTAGGATCACCAATGCCTAAACGCAACGTAGCTAGCGGAATCCGAGCTAAATGTTTGGCACTAATAGGAGAAGAGCAGGCAAAGATCGTGGCCAGCAAATGAATTTTTTGCTCCACCGAGCCTGCACCCGAAATTGCAGCGATTTCCGAAAGTTGAGCGAATACATCAAGCACGGCCAGCTCCTGTTGAGGCTTATTATGAATCATCAACTGCTGAGCAACCAATCCCAAATCTCCCAACTGACCATACAGCTCAAGCACATACTCTTGGGTGGTCTCGCCCGCCTTCGCAATAGCCTGGGCCACCATTTTATCCCCCATTCCAATCTCAATCGGCTCAAAAAATGGAGCTACTCGACCTTGACATAAATAAACCAACGATTGGATCTCATCTGGGTCTGCTTCTTGAAATAGCTGCGATAGCAACTCAACCAACTGATTGCGCTTAGATGTTTGCTCGAGCACTTCTAATTTAGTCGTAAACGTATTGAATAACATGTGGGTTATTGGCTCAAAATGTAATAAGAGGCCTTAGTCTTGCCTCGCTTTTTAACCAGCTTTTTCTTAATCAAATCTTTCAAATCACGCAATATAGTATCATCTGATACGCCAGGGATTAACCGTTGCCAATCGGTATTCGCTATTCGGTCATACTCTTCCATATATTTTAACAGCTTCACTTGCCGGTCATTCAAACTAATCCGACCCAGCTTATTTTTTAAGGCATGGTCACGGCTCAACTCAAGAACTCTTTCTTTGACTCGATTAAACTCAATCGCCAAACCATGAACGAAGTACTCTAACCATTGGGTGAACTCGCCGGAATCATTGACCGTTTGCAAAGCAGCGTAATAGGCAGCGGCGTCTTGGTCATAATATTCATCAAGGCAAAAGAATTGACGAATATCATACCCTTCTTGGTACAACAACAGCATGGCCATCACTCGGGCAGTTCGGCCGTTACCATCGACAAACGGATGGATTCTAACCAGCTCATAATGGAGTATACCCGCTTTAATCGCTGCAGGAATATCAACTACCTCAGGGTCACCTAGCCATTTAAAAAAGTTAGTGATAAGCTCCGATACATCTTGGTATTGCGGAGGCTGAAATACCACTTCCTTTGATTGATTATTAAGTATAGCCACCTGAACTTGACGGTATCGACCTGCTTGTTCTTGATCGAGTAATTTCTCGACAATCAGCTGATGCATTAGTAGTAACTGCTCCTCATTTAATATTTGGTTCGGATGCTCATTGATATATTTAATTACATTACGATAGTTTAGTATCTCTTGTATATCGCGATCTCGAGCAATAATATTTGCGCCTTGTCCGTCTAAAAATACCTTTTGCGCCTCGGTAAAACTTAATCTATTACCTTCAATATGGGTAGAGTGGTATGTCTGACGTATTTGCGCCTCTTCTTGAAACTGTCGCTCCCAGGCTGGGATAAGTGAGGCATTATCAATTATTTGTTTCGCCGCTTCAACCAAGGCTACATCTCGGAGAATTTTATGAGTAATTTGATACTGGGGACTAAACATGAGGCAAAAGTCTCGCCTAGAGAACAGTCAGTCTCTAGTTGAAAAGTTAAAAACATTACTACTATCTTCTTCTAACAATTGCGCCACAAAAAGAGCTAACTCCCATACGCCACGATGAAGGCGTCTAGCCACACTCAACTACTAAACTTGAAAGCCTGTCTGCAACTACTAGCTCGGCTAAACTAGTTTTAGCCATAACCACCATATAGGTGAAAGATGACATAAGGGTATATAATTTATACTCATATGTCAATTAACGCATATTTCCCGAATGAACTAACCAATCCATCGAACAACCCCAAATAATAAACAAACAACACCTAATAACATCAAGGCGCAGCCAACATTGCTGGTCATAGCCTCCTCAATTGGCGTACTACTAATCTCCTTTTTCTCCCGTTGGGTCTGATCGCTAAAGTTGGTAAAAATCAGATTAAAACACAGCTTTATCCATTGCGCCAAGTTCAGTGGCAAACTGAGAACTCCCCAGCTAACAAGCACCAGCCCAATTGTTATCCATGGCCAAGCCTGGTTAAGCAATACCAACATACATAATCCTTCTAACCCTCATAACCACATGCACAATAGAAGATGACCAGCCCAGGCTACCAAAAATCTATCTTCCTGCCAAAACACCTCAGTCACCATGGAACAACATCTACTTAAAGCAACCTCTGGTTAAGGCTAGATTGCTATTGCAGATAAAAATGGAGTTTTATAACAGGTTCATTATATACTAGTATATATATGAAAATCGGTATATTTACTGACGGGTATTTACCAGGTGTAACCGGTGTTGCAACATCAGTTCACGCCATCGTCGGCGAACTTGAAGCTCGTGGCCATACCGTAGTATTGGTCGCCCCCAAGTATCCTAAGTATAAAGATAGTCGGCCCGTAATTAGGTTGAGGTCGGTCCAACTTCCAAGCAAAAAAGACCTGCGCATCGCAACCTATTTGCCCGGAACCTCAGTACTGCTCTCAAGTCAGCTAGACCTAGATATTATCCATGGGCATGCTGGTGGCCCAGTTACCATGCTTGGTTGGGAAGTTGCCCGAATAAAACGCATCCCTTTTGTCGTTACCTACCACACCCTCTTTAATCAATATACGCATTATATTCTCAAAGGTAAGCTCATTCGGCCACGCATGACAGAAGTTGCAACCCGCATATTTGCCAATGCCGCCGACCACGTCACTGCCCCTACCACTAAAGTTAAGTCAGAATTACTTTCTTACGGAGTAAAAAAGCCAATTAGTGTGATGCCGGCCGGTATTGATCTAAAATTATTTACCCCCCAAAAAACCAACTTCTTGTACAAAAAGACTGGCTTATCTTCAGATCACCAACTACTGCTTTTTGTGGGTAGATTGGGCAAGGAAAAGTCGGTTGACTATCTCATAAAAGCCTATGCTATCGTTGCTAAAAGTCATCCTCAGGCCGACCTAGTCTTAGTCGGTGATGGGCCCGAACGCCGCAATCTAGAAAAGCTATCCCGCTCGCTAGGGCTAGACCAAAGAGTACACTTTACTGGCTTTATTGAACCAACACAAATCCCTCAGGCATATGCCAGCTCTACTCTCTTACTTTTTTGCTCAACATCCGAGACACAGGGATTAGCCATCCCAGAAGCCATGGCTTGTGGCCTACCCCCTGTTGTTGTTAAAGATCCGGCTTATCGGGAAATCGTAAAAGATGGGCACAATGGTGTGGTTGCTAAACGTGGAGTCAAAGGCTTTGCCCAAGCCGTTAACCAGACACTCGAAAATCCCAAACTCATCCAAAAACTATCCTTAAATGCCTTAAGTACAGCCAGCGATTATTCGCTAGATAAATCGGTAGATAGGCTAGAGCGCCTCTACCATCAGTTAATTACTAAATAAGCTAACCTAGGTTACTGTTTCTCGGTAAGCCTGCATTAATCGTTCACCGCCAGCAACATTATCAAAACGGTCGATTATGCGTCTTGACCCTTTAACCGCATCGCGTGCAAACTGCGTGTCTGTCAGCAACCGAACGATTAATTTTTGGAAGGTCTCATCATTTCCCCGCACCACATCATTGGCAAACGACGCGTCATATTCTTTAATATCTCGCACAACTATGGGAAGGCCGCTCGCCGCCGCCTCTACAACTGCTAAAGGATGATTTTCTTGATTAGAAGGCAGGAAAAATACATCAGCGGCCCAAAAGTACTTTTTTACCTCAGCTAAGTCTATAACCCCAGTGGTAATGACATTCGCTGGAGCTGATTGGATCAAGTGCTCCATCTGTTTATGGTCGGCCCCTAAACTCTTAAATGGGATTCCGCCAACCCAGATAAACAAAGTGTCAGGCATTTTTTTAGCCATAGCAATAAAAACATCATAGCGCTTCCGAGGCTGAACCTGGCCATTTCCAACAACCACGTGCTTCTGCGCATCTATCCCTAAACTCTCCCGCGCTTTGGCCTTATCCTGGCTGGTATGGCTGTACTTCCGCCGATCAACAGTGTTATACAAAATTTCAATTGGCTTCTTAACCTTCAGTTGGGTTTGAAGCGTTTGTTTAACTACCTCCGAGACAGCCAGCAACCTATCAGCTCGGCCATAGAAAAACCGCAAATACCACACCGATAGACCGTACCAATACTTAACCCCAACTAACGATCCAACAAAAGAATCCGGAATCACATGCACCGATACTACTTTTTTGCCACGGCCAAAAAGCAGATGTATGAGTGAGTAAAGTCCAACCGTTTGAATATGAGTGACATCTGCAGATCGAAAAGTGTTAACCTTAACATCGACATCTGTCCGAGACGCCAAAGCCGCCGTCATTTCGACAAACGCCGTATGAACACCATGCCCTTTAACCGTAAACACGCTCTCCGAAATCATATTTACTCGAAGCTTTTTTGATTGAGTCATTATTTTACCCTTTTGCTAATTATATTCTATATATTAGGCAACTCAACGTTCGTTAGCAATAGGTGCCTGCCTGTTTTTACTTACTACCTAACCACTCCAAGTGTGAAGAAGGCTTCAATTTCTTTAATATATTCAAAACCCTGCTTAATTTATGACTAAGTTTTTATACAGAGTTAAAATGAATTAATTATATAATATATTATATAATTAATTCATCAAACACGCACTTGGCAATTTGAGCAATAGTGAGTACCTCTTCCCCCAATTACCATGCGCTCTATTTCTCTACCACAGTTAGGACACGGCTCACCGTCCTTACGGTATACCCGTAGATAATTTTGCATATCACCCTTAAACCCGTTTGCCGTAACATAATGTTCGCTCGAAGTTCCATTATGCTCAATACTAAAAGTTAATACCTGTTTAACATGTTCCACCAATATGTTTATCTGGCTAATCGAAAGACGGTTTGCCACACAGGCTGGGTGTATTCTGGCGGCAAACAAGCCCTCATCAGCATAAATATTGCCTATCCCAGCAACAACCCGCTGATCCAGCAACAACTGCTTTATGGTTATCTTGGGACGTTTCTGGGCTACATCAAATAGATAACGAGCATTAAATTGATCCGACAATGCTTCAGGTCCATAGCTAAGCGATTCCAAGTACGATGTAAATTGAGTAGGAGTAAGAATCTTAATATAGCCAAACTGACGTTGGTCATTAAAATAAAGATGCGAATTATCACTAAATTTAAATATTGCCCGAGTAGATTTTACCGGCATCTCCTTACTCATATCAGAAGTTGGATGTCCACCTGCATAGCGATTATTTTTGCTATCCACATATATTAGCTGGCCGGTCATTTTTAAATGAATCAAAACAACAACATCAGATGACAAATTGACGATTATCATTTTACCTCTTCGAGTGATAGAGTCTACTTTTTTGCCTTGCACCAAGGCACTAACTTGCCCCACCTCTCTATCGCCCGTAGCTTGAATGGTATCGAGCCAAACTGTTTTAGACAGCAAAACATCCAATTGGGCAATTTCTTTACCCACAATTTTAGACCGCAAACCATTCACAATAGTTTCAACTTCTGGCAATTCTGGCATAATGCACCTTTTATGTTTTAAGTATTAAACTTAGCCCAATCTCCTACACCCATAAAATCTCCAAAGTCACTATCAATCAAAGTCCCACAAACATCACTAACTACATTTGAGGTTAGAGCACCTTCAAATATGTTACAAGCTACGATTACGCTCAACATATTTATGTAGTAGTTGCACCGCCTCTTCAAACGTAGACACAACCTGCCCAGCCTTCCTCACAAAGTCAATTGACCACTTTGGGTTTCTTTCATCTTGCCAAATTATAATTAAATTCGGACATTGGTCTCCAGGAGCCTCTACATTGTGAGCGTAAAAGTATCCAATTTCTATCCAAGTCGCTTCTGACGGTGCTACGCCAGGATTGGCAATCAAAAAGTCCGCGCTTTTGACCCCGTTTAAATCATCGGGGAAATAGGTATCAGCCGAAGTTTGATCGGAGTCAATCTCCCAATCATGAAAATCGCAGCTTTCGATATTTTTAAACTGCTCTTTCCAATTATTATCATGTTCATTGGACTGTCCAGCCAAATACACTTTTAGTTTTGACTTCATTATTAGTTGCGTGCTTTCATGTATTTTCAATAACCGTCATTTCACCCCAGTTATCACCAATTTTAGCTTCTACTTCCAAAACAACCGATAAGTCAGCAGCCTGTTCCATTTGGCGCGAAATCTCCGGTACAAGCTCGTCTAATTCGGTTGGATCAATGGTAAATACAAGTTCATCGTGAACCTGCAGCAACATTTGGGATTTAGAGTTCTTTTGATCCAGATAATCTTGGATGGTTATCATCGCCTTTTTAATAACATCGGCAGCAGTTCCCTGAATTGGCATATTAATAGCCATTCGCTCGCCACCCCATCGGATATTAAAATTACTCGACGACAACTCCGGTATTCGACGTCGACGACCAAACAAAGTTTCCACATAACCATCTTTTTTAGCCTGCACAATGGCTTCATCTAAATACCGCTTAACATCGGCATAAACGCCGAAATAATCATTAATAAACTGCTGAGCAACATCTCGGGTAGTTTCTAATTGCTGAGATAAACCAAAAGCCGATTGACCATACATAATTCCGAAATTAATAGTTTTAGCTGCCCGACGCTGGTCTTTGGTTACTTCATCTAGTGTGCAATTAAAAACTTTAGCGGCCGTAGCAGTGTGAACATCTTGCCCCTGCTTAAAGGCATCTAACAAGGCTTTATCTTGGCTGACATGAGCCAATATGCGCAATTCAATTTGCGAATAATCAATAGAGACTAGCTTATGTCCCTCATTAGCCAAGAATGCCTGCCTAATCCTCCTGCCCTGTTCAGTGCGAATAGGAATATTTTGTAAGTTTGGATTGTTAGATGATAGTCTACCCGTAGAGGCAACCGCTTGATTATAGGAGGTGTGCAGTCTACCATCATACGCGCTCACCAAAGATGGCAAGGCTTCTATATAGGTAGAAGTTAATTTAAATAATTCACGATAACGGAGCAATTGTGCCACCACAGGATGAGCAAATTTCAGACTTTGCAATACCGATTCATCAGTAGAGCGACCTGTTTTAGTCTTTTTATTGGCCGGCAACTTCAGTTCGTCAAATAAAACTTCCGCGAGTTGGCGGGGAGAATTTAGATTAAACTCATGGCCTACGTCTTGGTAAATGCCTTTTTCTAAGTCAGCCAGCTCGAGCTTATATTCCTCAAGCATATTTCCCAAAAAATCGCTATCTAGCCGTATGCCATTTGCCTCAATGTCTACCAACGACCGCATAACCGGCATTTCAATATCTTCGAACAAGCTGAGCAGCTTGGGTTGTTGAGTCAACTGGGCATTGTAAACGTTAAAAAGCTGGAGGGTGTGATCCGCATCTGCAGCAGCATATTGCGCCACTTTCTCAGAGTCAACCTGATCCATGGTTAACTGCTTGGCTCCGGTGCCAATAAGTTCAGTAATCGGCACTGCTTGAATTCCCAATTCATTAAAGGCTAATTCCTTGAGTCCAAACTTTCCCATTCCTTCTTTAACAATAAACGCAGCCAGCATTGTATCAAATATCACATTGGCAACAGGCATTTTGGCCACATTAAGCACCTGAATATCAAACTTTGCGTTATGGGCAACCTTAGCCACATCTGGATTTGCAAGCCAATCCTTCAGCATCGCCCGAGACCACTCCTCTACAGGTATGTAATAACCCTCATGTTCTTTAAAAGAAATGGAGATTCCCAATAACGTTCCAGTCCATACATCTAAACTAGTAGTCTCCGTATCAAAAGCAACAACTTTTGCCTTTGCTGCCCGGCCTAGAACTTCTTTTAATCTAGTCGCATCGGTGATTAATTGGTAATTAGTTTTATGAGTATTTGCAGCAGCAGAATCTACTGCTTCCCCCCCACCATTAATTTGCGCTGCAGGCAGTCGACCAATTAGCGAGCTAAATTCCAACTTTCTAAACAATTCAGTAACCTTGGCCACATCAAAGCGGTGAGCAGCGCACAACTCTATATCAAATTCTATAGGAGCATCGGTATTAATAGTTGCCAACTTATACGAAAGATAGGCCGATTCTTTTCCTTGTTCTAATAGCATTTTAGTTCGGTCTTTTAATTCATCCAAATGTTCGTAAATTTGATCCAAGTGTTGGTACTTAAGTAGTAAGTCTGTGGCGGTTTTCTCACCAATTCCAGAAACTCCAGGAATGTTATCTGACGTATCACCCCGAAGTGCTTTATAGTCAACGATTTGGTTTGGGCTTAAACCATGATATTTCTCTCGTACGCCAGATTCATCGTACAGTATGACCTCAGATATCTTCTGCTTGGCAGTATAGATAACCACTTGAGGATTCACCAGCTGCGTTGCATCCATATCTGCGGTCATAATATAGACCTGCATATGCCGGTTATCATGAGTTGCCTTGACTGCCAACGTTCCAATAAGATCATCTGCCTCAAAGCTTTCTAGCTCAAAAATGGGAAATCCAAAGGCTCCGACTACTTCCTTAAGTCTCGGTATTTGTTTAGCTAAATCCTCATCCATTTTTTGCCTAGTCGCCTTATAAGCTGCAGACATGGCATGCCGAAAGGTTGGGCCAGACATGTCAAAAGTAAACGCGATGTGGGAGGGTTTAAGATCGGCCAAAGCACGTAAAAACAGCGAAGTAAAACCAAAAACTGCATTAACTTGCTCGCCCTTAGTTGTGGTTAAAGGCGGTATAGCATGGTATGCCCGGTGCATGAGGGCATTACCATCAATTAATAAAAGTTTCTCGGTAGGCGCATCCATTGTTATCCAGTCCCATAATGGCTATTAATGCATGCCAGCATTAATAGCCAGAGGCAAAATTCTATCCACTAATCGTTATTTGGCTGCCATTAGCTCTTCAAATTCTTCAGCCTCAATTGTCTCTTGTTCCATCAAAGTTTCGGTAACCAGGTCCAGCTTCTTACGGTGCTCTTTGAGGATATCAAGGGCTTTAGTATAGGCCGCATCAAGAATTCTCTTAATCTCAGCATCAATGTGTTGATTAGTCTCCTCAGAGAAATTAGTTTTTTCGGACACTCCCCGCCCTAAGAAAACCATCTCTTCCTGAGAAGACTCAAGATTAATTGGACCTAAACCACTCATGCCATACTTAGTCACCATATCTCGAGCAATCTGAGTTGCCTTCTCAAAATCATTAGACGCTCCTGTGGTTGGCTCTTTATAAATAATTTCTTCAGCTGCCCGGCCACCCATCGCATAGGCAATAATCGAGAATAGCCTGGTTTTAGTTTCGTTATAGCGATCAGCTGCAGGCAAAATCAAGTTATATCCCAACGCCATTCCCCGCGACACAATCGTAATCCGGTGAACAGGGTCTGTTTCTGGCATAAAGTGAGCAACAATAGCATGGCCTGCTTCATGGTAGGCAGTCATGCGCTTATCTTCTTCCGACTGTAATCGACGTTTTTCTGGACCCATCTTAACTTTAGTAGCGGCTTCTTCTAAATCGAGTGAGGTAATATCTTTAGCATTACGCCGGGCGGCATTAATTGCTGCCTCGTTAAGCATGTTCTCTAAATCTGCTCCTGAAAAACCCACCGTCCGCCGAGCCAACTTGGCAGTGTCCACATCTTTAGCGATTGGCTTGTTCCGCATATGGATAGCAATAATTGCTTTTCGCCCTTCGAGGTCTGGTAGATCAATAATTACCCGGCGATCAAATCGACCAGGGCGAAGTAGTGCCGGATCCAACACATCGGGTCGGTTGGTGGAGGCTATCACAATAACATTAGATGATTGGTCAAAACCATCCATCTCAACTAAAATTTGGTTGAGAGTTTGCTCCCGCTCATCATGTCCACCACCCAAACCAGCCCCCCGTTGGCGACCAATCGCATCAATTTCATCAATAAATATAATAGCTGGTGAAGCTTTTTTGGCCGTCTCAAACAAATCGCGAACCCGGCTCGCGCCAACACCAACCAACATCTCCATAAATTCACTACCTGCTATAGAGAAAAATGGTGTGCCTGCTTCACCGGCAATTGCACGGGCCAACAAAGTCTTACCTGTCCCTGGAGGGCCGACTAAGAGCACTCCCTTAGGAATTTTGGCGCCGAGCTTCTGAAACTTATCTGGAGTCTTCAGAAACTCAATTACCTCTTCAAGCTCTTGCTTAGCCTCATCTACTCCGGCCACATCTTTAAACTTAACTTTAGGCTTATCTTGGGTGAATAATCTTGCTTTTGACCGCCCAAAAGCAAACAGTGACCCCGAAGCATTACGCGACTGGCGCAAAATAATAAAGAAAAACCCAGCAATCAACAGAATCGGCAAAAATGTACCTAAAATATTGAGCCATAAATCTGTTGCATTATCTCCTTTAGGGTCAATGCGAACGTTATTTGGGTCTACGCCATAGATATCTAATTGGGAGGCGAATGTATCACCTGGCTCCTTATTAGTCACTTTAACAGCGTCACTATCCTTGTAATGCAACTCAACCCGGTTTCCATCCACCTTAGCTGTAGAAACCTTACCATCCTGGATATCCGCGACTGCTTGAGAAAGGGAAATCTCTTCCGTAGAAGATTGTTGAGGCAAGACATACGTATAAAGCAATATAACGCCAACCAAAGCAATCACCGCGTACACAATATAATTTTTTATATTATTATTCCAATTATTTTGACTTTTCGAAGACATCTCTGATCCTTGTGATCCAGAAGGCATTGAAGGGGGTTGGTTTTGCATAATCTAACTTTCTTTAAACATATTTAATCAATTAATTAACACTAGTTTGGCAAAGATAATTCGGACTTGCCAGTATCTCACCGCACTACCAACAATCAGATTATCACATTTTCGTCAACGCTGCCAACAACTTAGCCCAGTAATTTTACACGATAGTTAAGTAAATCGCTAATCAGGTAGCAAATTCACCAACCATACAGACACTATTCCTAGATTTCACTCAATTTGTCTACACATTATCTGGGATATATAGTCAACCACACCAGAGCGTTAGATAAGGTGGGTATAAGAAGCTAAGATGAGCTACTAATCAACGCCTGATTAGTAGCTCATCTTCAATAACCATACGTGCCAGCCCGCTAACATCGTTATTTTCGTCGCGGCGGGTACTGTCGCTTTCGCGCCAGAAAAATAACTCAACCTATTGTGGTCGTCGCCACAATAGACAGCCGTTATTTACTGAACCACGCATACTGCGTTGGTAAAATCGAGCGTGCTAATACCAAGAGGCCACAATTCAACGAGTGAATTGTGGCCCGCCTTCGATAACCATACGTGCCAGCCCGCTGACATCGTTATTTTCGTCGCGGCGGGTACTGTCGCTTTCGCGCCAGAAAAATAACTCAACCTATTGTGGTCGTCGCCACAATAGACAGCCGTTATTTACTGAACCACGCATACTGCGTTGGTAAAATCGAGCGTGCTAATACCAAGAGGCCACAATTCAACGAGTGAATTGTGGCCTCTTGGTGCCAGCGGCGGGATTTGAACCTGCGACCAACGGCTTATGAGTCCGCTGCTCTACCACTGAGCTACGCTG
>CAZQWH010000021.1:0-12114 GCA_964597145.1 uncultured Candidatus Saccharibacteria bacterium
CGATATACGATCTACAACCCCTCCCCGTCATCGCGAGGCTTCGCCGTGGCGATCTTCTCTATTTCACCAAAACCTGTCCACCGTGCTTTCGCTGGCAAAGTAGACAGGGTTATCCCTCTGTCGTACTGCACAAGCAGACAGGACAGACCACAGTCGTCATTCGAGTCTTAGAGCCGAACGGCTTCGCAATGACGTATACTAACCTTCTCCCGTATCCCGTATCCAGCATCCCGACACCCGACACCCGACACCCGACACCCCACGCCCCACACCCGACACCAGTCCACGGCCTTCTCCTGCCTCCTACCTCCAATCTTGTAACTGCGATATAATGCAGCTATGTCAGAAATGCCAGGGCTTTTTAACGAATACGCCGAAAATCAACTTAATGAACCAAGTGAGTCGCAATCGGGGTTCTTAAAATTTGTAGTTGGCGTCTTAGTTGTAGGGTTAATTATTGCCGGAGGGGTAATTGCCTATTTTGGGGTCGGCCCCATGCTAGTTAAACCATATACACCACCAATTCAGAGCAATGCTCCCGATGTAACCGATGTCTTAGGCTTAAATAGCAACCAGCAAAGCTCTGAGTTGCAAAGGATTGAGGATCAGCAGGAGGAGCAACAATTAATACAGAGCTTAGCCGCCCAAACCACGCTCCCAAGCCAAGAGCCAGTGGCCGCTTTTCTCATTAAGCAAGTGCCGCAACACGCGCCAGAATCACTATTTTCCAATGCTGCCCAAGGAGATATTTTATTTGTCTTAACCCGCACTGGTAAAACATACTTATATCGACCGTCCACAGACGAGATAATCGCATCTGGAACAGCGAAGATTGAGCAGTAGCCACTTCAATATCTCCTATACACAAAAAATTATAATGTGGCCGCTGAAGATGGAGTATTCCGTTGTGTCTTGTGGATGTTTTCAACCACCCGACCATTGAGTAATGATTTAAGAATATCGTGACGCAAAGCTGGAATAAGCTCATACGTGACACAAAGTGCGGCAAACGCTTGCTCAAACAGGCCAGTAAATTGCCAATCTTCCATTAAGCCAGGCTTGTGGGTTCGAATTTGCTGGACAGCTTTTTGGTGGATCTGATCTCTAAATTCGGCTATTGGTTGCCGGCTCATATTCTTAACCCAAGTAAAGTCTTCAGGCGAAACTGGCCATAACTGATCCTGTAATAGTGGCTTTGGCGGACGGCCAACTGGCTGCTTAGGAGGAGCTGGCCGAGCTTGATTCGAAGGAGTTGGTTGGGTTTGGGTCTGGACTGCAGATTGAGCTGGAGGCATGATTGGCTGCAAGATATCGGCTACAGGCGCGGCCATAGCACTACTATCCGCTGCCTGGCTCGGGGCCGCTGGTTGAGCTGCTAATGGTGGTAAGTTGAGCTCCATCGCTGTCGTTGGCTGGCTCGATGACTCTTCGGTAAAGCTAAGTGGTTGGGTTGGCCTAGAGGTGGCTGGGTTTGGAGCCGACTGAACTGGCGGTGTTGTCTGGGCAGGGTTGGGCTCGGCTTGGGTTGGGCTCGGCGTCGTTGTGCTATCGGGGCTTGGTGGTAGATCGGGCAGTGGTTTTTGGGACACGGTTGGACTAGATATTGGCGGAGCGACCGGTGTTGAATACGAAGCATGAGGTTGTTGCTGCGCATTTTGAGAGTGCGGGCTAGATCCGGGCGCTGGAACAGCTGGTTGAGGAGCCGACTCCAGTGATACTTGGTTATTGGCAGCTGGCGGCTGGGCAACAGCAGAGGTAGCGGTCTGGACCGAATTAGCTGAGCTTGTATCCGTAGGCAAAGAAGGAGCAGTCGCCGCCGGTGAAGGTAAAGGGCTAGGGCTAGGTGGAGTAGGTTGAGCAGCCGGAGTATAGCTTTCCGCTAAACCATGTTGCGCCTGGGGCTGGTTTTCAGATAAATCTACTTGCTTGAATCGCTGAAGATCCTCGGGCGAGATACCGCGACCATAACTTTTAGCGTGAGCGATAAATAATCCATCGCGGGTTTGGGTAGAGACTTCAATGCACCACAGCAGCGTTTGCAGCTGACCTTGCTCATTGGTATAAAAAAGATAGGTATATTCAGGGTTTAAATCCGCGTAAATTGCCGCCTGCTTCGTTTGTGGATCAAGTTGAATGACCGTGCCATACCCATTATATTCATCTTCTTTAGACAAGTAAAAAATAAGAAAGCTCGCCTCATTACCGAGCGAGGCAATTGAAGAAACATCGAACACAATCGCGTCTTGCTGCTGAGTGGCAATCTGGTTGAGGGGTAGTCGTGTTACCGTAGTTGGAGCCATAAAATTTCCCTAAAACGCCGAAGCTTCGTGGTGCTTGGTCGGAAAGATATTTTGGACGAGTTTATCTACTTCAATCTGCTCCATAGCCAAAGCTAAAGCAGTTTCAGCAGATTTGCTTGAAAAATTCTCATTAGCCTCAGTTACGACAGCCTGGTTAGAAGGTAGAGATTCAACTGGTTGAAGGTGGGGTGTCTCGTACATGGGGCAGTAACTATAAACAAAATAAAATATACGTACTTCATCTACAGCTTACCGTTTGCCTGCTTGCCTGTCAATTACCGTTAGGTCGGGGATGATCAGGCAAGCAGGCATAGGGATAAAAGTATAAACCTTCAGCCGTAAGTTTAGAGCCGTCGAATAACCGAATAACTAGAGAGGTGTTCTTAACCTTTACCCTAAACACCCAACTGTGTTACAGTTAAGCGTATGCAAAAACAAACGATTATCACAGTGGTAGTCAGTCTTATCGTCTTAGTGATTGTGGTGATCGCTGTGGCTAAATTACAAAACCCAGATCAGCCGGACACGACAGCTAGCACCAATTCTCAAACAACAAATACGACAAACCAACAGGAGGAAAATACAATGGCAGAAGACCTGAGAATAGAAGATATTACCGTAGGCGATGGAGCCGAAGCCGTGGCCGGCAAAGAGGTTACTGTTCACTATACGGGTACCTTTACCGACGGCACGAAGTTTGACTCATCAGTCGACCGCGGCCAACCATTCACCTTTACGCTTGGGGCAGGTGAAGTGATTCAAGGCTGGGACCAAGGTGTTGCTGGCATGAAAGTTGGGGGTAAACGTAAATTAACTATACCACCCGAGCTAGGATATGGGCCAAATGATTACCAATCTATCCCTGGCGGCTCAACCCTGCTATTTGACATCGAGTTATTAGACGTCAAATAAAGAATTCACCATAAATACGTAAATAAAACTACCCGCTATAATGGATACAGCGGGTAGTTTGCGTTATAAACGCCATAGCCTTCTAATACTGCACCTATTTAATTAATCCCTAAAACCCGACACCTGACACCTGACACCCGACACCTGACACCTGACACCCGACACCCGACACCCGACACCCGACTCGAGACACGTTCCTCGATTGACAACAGATACAGCCAAGCATTAGCATGTACATATGCGAGTATATTGTGGACTAAATGGATCATAACTATGGCTTCAAATATTGAAGAATTCTTAAAATCAATCGTAGATTACGCCGATGAGGGTGACATTACCCCAGAGATACGCCAAGAAATGATGGCAACTCTGTCCCAGCAACTCGATAGCGCCCTTTTAGCCAGCGCAATTGAGGCATTGCCTGAAGTTAACCTCGATGACTATCAGCAGTTAGTTGCTAATCAGCCAACCGCAGAACAACTCCACCAATTCTTTAGTCAACATATACCCAACTTACAAGATGTTTACCGCCTGACCATGATTGAGTTTCGCCGACAATATGTCCCAGATTCGGTTGGTTGAACTAAAAGTCCAAAATCTAAACCATGTCTATTCCTATCGAAAGCCGCCACACACCTAACGATGAGCCACAGTTAGCACCGCATGATGTGGTGCTAACTAATTATGATCGGATTGTCCAGGACGAAGGTAAATTAAGCGGTTGGGAGAGATCGAGCGCAGAATATGAACAGCGCGGATTAAAAGGTTTGGCTAAAAAAATTAAATATAGCTTCTTGCGCCAATCGTTAATCCGTAAGCACGTCAAAGAAGCCCAACGTCAAGTAAAATCGAACACCGAGACCTTGCTGTTGCATAGTTCAGATGTCAATGCCGCAGCCAAGGGGATGAGCTTAAACCAAAAACCATTCATCCATCCGGATGAGGTTAATGCCTATCGGGAATCGGTGGCTCTAGATGACCAGCACGATGAGCGAATCGATACCAGATATGCATCACAACAGAATTTACTTGAATCTCAATTGCAAAACCGGATCGACGCCTTAACTGCTGCTGGAGATAGGAGTCAAATTGCCTCTGAGGTGTCCGAATGGGTAGATGGGGCAATCGCTCAACTGCCTCAATATTATCGCTCCGAAGATAAAGACCTATTCACCCAACAGATAACCCAATCGGTGATAGAGGTCATGGATCGTTATGAGCAGGCGGTGGCAGATTCTAAAGATACCCAAGCCGCACGCCAAATTAAACTACATTTAGCTGGCTTGCCCAAAAATGGTGGCAAGACCAAAGCTAGGGTAATGATGGAAGAGTTGGTGTCGCATCCTCTCATTTGGACCGGCGCCTCAGTTGCGTCTAAAGCAGTGTTAGCCCCCTTGCAATATGCGGCACCGGGTGTGGGAGGTATACTCGGTGGACTGCGAAAGCGTCAGCGAGTCGGCGAAGATATTAAGCGAATGCAATTAGAGCGGGTGCATGGAGTTAAAGGCAAGCAAGATAAGTATCGACGGGAGTTAGCCAAAACATTTGGCGAGCAATTACAGACTTCCGAATACATAGATAGATTAGAAGAAGTCTTACGTATAACCAATGTGAATAAGCTTGCCGATGCTGACTCAGCCCAAGTTGACCGGCTAATAACATTTGTATCCTCGCTCAAAGCCATTAAGGCACTTAAAGCCCAGGTTCTCTCCTACGAGCGTGACAGTATGTATCGCGATAATGTTCGCCTTTTAAAATTAGAATCAGCGGCGACAGCCCGGCTGACAAAGTGGGGTCTCAAACAGCGATTGAATAGGTCAATTAGAGTAGATATATCAGAGTTAACTGAGGATCTTAATAAACAAACCGAAAACCAACGCAGCTTTAAAAACAAAAAAGCAAGAGAAGCAGGGGCAATGGTGACCGCTATTTCGCTGGGCACCCTCGGACTGGCTGCAGTTATGCCAGACGAGTGGACCGAGGCAGTTACCGGCAAGCTTGCCAGCGGAGCCAAGATGGCCTGGGAGCATATTAGCCCCGCCGCTTCAGCTGCAACGCCATCAAACGAGCATGCAGCCACAGCCGCACATGAAATTGTCAATAATTCGGGAATTCAATCAGATGGGCCAAATTCTAGTGTGGAGGTGGGCGATGGCGCCGCTGAACCAGAACTCGATCCATCAATGCTTGGTAATTCAAGCACCGAAGCAGAGCCGCATAGCCTCTGGCAAGATTTAGTCGGCCAGCAAAACCAGCGCGATGTTGCGCACGACCAATACATAACCTACGACAATCCCGACGTCGGAGAATTTAACGAATTGCAGATCCACTATGAGCCCATCGATCATGGAATTGAGATTGATGTGAGTGGCATGGAGGCTAATGCCGACGGTATTGATGGAGCGGAATTTCCTGAGAACGAACAACTATACGCGGTTTTTTATTTAACTAACCATGACCACGCCATTGGCAATGAAATCCGCATTCCCATCCCCGATGATGGGAGATTGATCATTGACGAAGAGCATCACCCCGAATTACTACCGTTATTCCACACCAACAATAGCGAGGTGGAGCAGCAATTTTCCCGGCTCAGTATTGCCACCCAGAATCAAGATGGGTCATACACCTTTTATGCCTCAAATCCAGGCGAGGATGTTTCGGCCAAGCTTGTTGAAAGTATGAAAGAAGTAAAAGCCGAGCCCAATTGGCCTGGAGTATCACCGCCAAATGAAAATAATCCACTCCCCGATCAACCAACCCTACCGGAAAAAGATGATGTATATGTCATGGAAGGTTCGGCGGATAAAGAGCCAAAATGGCCAGGGGTGTCCTTTCCAAACGAGCACAATCCATGGCCAGCCGAAGGCCCGGTGGCACCTGCCTCTAAGGAAGATGTCTATGTTATGGTAGGAGACGTTACTGGCGATACTGCCAAAGACGCGGCTGTTGATCGGTCCAAGGAGGGTTTATTCGGACTTGGCGGGCTAGCTGCTGATCAACGGGGTATGATGAAAAACTTGAAGAACGAGAAAGCCAACGAGCAATCTACTACACCTGACGAAAATAACCCAATACTCAAAGCCCTTGGCTTAACACCGGATGGCACTCAAGAAAAATTAAGGGCTCTCTCGGCCGCTGAAACAACCGAAGTAATTGCTCAGCTAGACAAACTAACCGGCAAATCGGCATCAGCTGAAAAATTCTTGTCCGAATATGGGGAGGCGCTACAGTTTGTTCAGCGTGTGGGCAATCAAATCTATATACTGACACCAATCAAAGATGAAACCATATTAGCCCTTACCTTTGATTTAAATAAGCCAGACGAGCTAAAAACTCGGTTTTGGCGAATATCTGGGTCGGATAATCAATGGAAATCTATCCCAGGGTTTAGGCCAGACGGTCGTCAATTCATGAAAGGCGATGAGGGAAATAATGACCATCATTATGTCCAAAGCGGCAAATTGAATCCCGAAATTTACTCCATGCTTAATCAGGTAAGTACACACGAGGCTAATGGTGCCAATCTACCCCAACTAACCGAGTTTATGCCGATTAAAGGTGGCCGGTTTAATAGCGAGCTAGAAGTTAAAGAAGAGCATGTGCACTTACAAAATCCGGAGTGGGACGAATATCAACAAAAAATGCGCTACGCTTATAAAGCCTACGAGCAATTTGTGACCAATAATCGCAAGCCAGTCGATTTAGCTTCTGATGGAGAATTAGTTAAAACCATACGGAAACAAATTGATTCGGCGAATACGCATAATAATAAAGAGAGCAGTTATTTTAAGTTCAAACCGTTTCTCCAGGAACTTACTAAATTGGATTCCGAAATCTCATCACTTATGGGTGGATCCGCAGATGACATTACGCAAGCCGGGGAATTAGAATCGGCCTTAAAATCAATCGACCTAACTCAAGCCACCCACGCTAACCCCAAAGTTGCCCATCTAGTTGAAGTCTATCAGCAATCAGTCGGCGATTTTATTGAGAACGTAGCGAAGATAAAAACACCGGAGAGTATTAAACCAAACTTTGACCAAGCTAACATTAAGAGTCGCTATTTTAAACCCAATCCTCCAGGCCAACAAGATACTGGGATATGGGTAGAGGAATACGAGGCCGAGAGCACTAACGGCGATACAATCCGCTGGGCCATGGCCCATGATTCCCAAGGTCGGGTGTATGTTGATAACGTCTACGATCCTCAAGTCGGTCCAACCAATTATGGTACCCTATCCAAGATCGTCAACATGGGCTTCTTGGTATACAAGCCGGAAGATTACAAAAACCAAACCATTGGCATTCCTGATAAATATAAAGATAATCCAGATGGGAAATATGTCTCAATTAGTCGTCTCTGGTCAGAAAATGTGCCCATAATTAAGGCCTATGCAGAAGAGTTGGAGCGTCGGGCGGCGGCTGCACCATCAAACAGCCAGGATCAAATCAATACCCAAGGTGGCGTAGGCAAAGAGCTGTACGGCCCTGCGGTGCCAGATGGAGTGCCCGATATATTTAATAATGAGGAGAAAGAGCCAGATGCTACAGCAGATCAACCTGGATCTAGCTCAGACGCGGGTGAATCTCGTCAATCCGGAGAGCCAAACAGCGGTGGATACGGGGCCAACGGTGGAGTTAATTCACAACACAATACTGGTGTGAGCGGCAACTTTTTTTCAAATAACAGTGGTCCAATTACGCTTAACAATGGCTCAACTGGTGAGGAGCAATTACAACAGCAGCAAAAAGAATTGGAACGACAGCAAGATTTAACCGAGGACCGTCAAGACGAACGGTCTCGGGCCAACGAGGATCGCAATCGCGAGCGACAGTCCCACGATCAATCCGAGGCTCGTCAAACCGCCGATCGCCAAGATGAGCGAGATTCGCGAGATGAGTCGGAGAGACGTGCCCATCAGAACCAACAAGATGAGCGCCGATCTCGGGACGAGGCAAGTGTACGCCAGGATGAGGATCGCAGCACCGAGCGAAGTTCACGAGACCAATCTGAAGCCAGGCAGACAGCCGATCGCCAAAACGAACGAACTCAGAAAAACCAAGACAGGCAAAATGAACGCGAGACTAATTTGGAACATGAGCGCCTCGCCAGTCAAGAACGGTTAGAGCGAGATCGTATAAACAGTCAGGAGCGGCAAGCTACATCAGAAAGCTATGCCCAAGCTCAACAACAAACAGCAGCGGCCATGACCGAATTAGCCAACACTATCAAAGAGTTTACCCAAAATCATACTCCCGAGATTCAAATTCCTCCCGAATTTACGGCGCAATTAGAACAGCAGGCCAAGATACTGCAAGCATCGGAGGCAGATAGGGCGTTGCTTTACGCAACCCTTGATCGTCTCGTGGATGTAGTATCGCGTCGCGCAGAGGAATCTTCCCCAGACTCGGACTTGCAAGTTGTCGTGGACGGCATGGTGGCCACCATCGATAAAATGAATCAAACATTTGAGACAGCTCTTAGTCCAATAAAGCTGGTGATTGATCAGCTGCCGAACAATCTTGAGTTGCAAAACCGTATTGCAGCCCTCGAAGAAGCTCAACGTGCGGAGAAGCAGGCAATTCAACAACAGAAATCAATTGGTTTATCAGAAAGAGTTCGCCGCCTTAGACAGCAACGCCGCTTGCCTCACGCAAACCCTCGCCGAATAAATCGTGTCCAGGGCCGCGCACCCAAAGATTTATTCGGCCGACCACTGGGCACGGAGGACGAACCAGTCGTTGGTAATTTTTCCACCCCAGAAGGGCAACAGCGGCGTCTATCGAACGCTAATGAAGCACAGAAAAGTAAGTTTCTAGACTACCACTCAAGCGGTGAATATCGCAAGAATAGTGTTAAGGCAATCCGCGATAAAGCCTACGGCGAGTTAAAACAGCTGCACCCAGACCGCTACGACGAACTTCAGCCGAAACTGAGCCAAAAAATTAACCAAGAACTTCTTGAGCCATGGAAGCGCAACCAGGGCGATAAAGACCAGCGTCGAGCGTGGTTAAAGCAGCTCTACGACGAGCAGTTCTATAGTGCCTTAGCTGCAGAAGGGGCTGAATCTGATACCACATCACCACAGCCCGAAACGGCTACAGAAACAGAAAATAGCCGGCAGCCAGATTACTCCATAGATGCTGAAGATAAAGATGATAGCGAGTCAGTCGGACGAGCAGAGGAAGACAATCAACGAGAGGAACATCAAGAAGCTCGAGCGTATCCTCAGCGTCAAGCCACAAACCGGCAACAACGACAAAATCGGTCTCAGCAGCGGTCGTCAGAGTCGAGGCAACCTGAGAGCCCCACCGAAGAAAGTGCGAGTTCTCAGCCTACCGAATCTGAACCGCCAGTAGATGGCTCAATCCAAACCCTCGAGCGATTAATAAAGCGCTTTGGCGACGACCAGCGTTTAAGCGACGAAGCCCGACCGGTTAGTGGTCTGCAAAACGAACAATTTGGGCAACAGTATCGCAGTCTATATGCCAAAATAGGATCGCTATCAACTGATAATGAGACAACTGGAGCTCAGCGCAATGCGCTAAGGTCATTACACGATTCATATCAACGGCTGGCCGATAATTTAAGTGATAAAACCTCACCGCTGGGTAGACCAAATTTCGGTCGACTTCAAACCGAGTTGTCTCAAGTTCAATCAGAGGTGCAATCTAAGATTAGCTCATGGTCTCCAGCAGAAAAGCCAGAGTCGGTCAATAATACAGAGTATAAAGCGCAGCTAGTGAATCAAATTAAATCTGAGATTAACCAGCCGCTCTTGGAACAGCGGACCAAGATTAGTAAGGAATTGGCCGAACTGTATTCTGCTATCGAAGATGTTCGAGAGCAATCTTCCCAGGCAAGACCAACCATAGAGAGTCTGCCTCAAAGCGAAGATCTGTTTGCTCGCGGCGATGAGGTATTGCAACACATCGAAGCAGTTACCGGGCAGTTAAACCAACAGCTCCGCGATATTAACGCCGCTGTTCAAGCATTCGAACAAGTCTTAGCCGCCTGGCAACAAACAGCCTAAGGTCAATGTCTCACATTTGCTCGTTGCGTATCAAACTCGAGCGTTATAAAATACCCAAGTTATGCCAGCCAAAAACTCGTCTGCACAACCCATGATTCACGTATCTCATCTAACCAAACATTACGGCAGCTTTGTAGCCGTAGATGGTATTTCATTCGACGTGCAACCAGGAGAGGTATTTGGTATTTTGGGTCCAAATGGAGCCGGTAAAACCACAACATTAGAAATGATCGAAACCTTGTTGCCCCAAACTTCGGGCCACATTGTGGTGGATGGCTTTGACACCCGAGAGCAACCATGGGAAGTAAAACGACGAATTGGGGTACAACTCCAATCAGCCGGATTTTATCCCGAATTAAACTTAGTTGACCTGCTGCGGATGTTTGCCGCCATGTACGATGTTGAGGTAGATCCACTCAAAATGCTGGAAAGTGTCCAGCTCCAAGATAAAGCTAAAAACTTTGCCAATCAACTCTCCGGCGGACAACGCCAGCGCTTCTCAATTGCCACCACTTTGGTTAATAAGCCGCGCGTCATTTTCCTAGACGAACCAACCACCGGACTCGATCCGCAGGCTCGTATTAACTTGTGGGAAATGATTGAAGATATTAAGTCAACCGGAATCACCCTTGTCCTAACCACTCACTATATGGATGAAGCAGAGCGGCTATGTGACCGATTAGCTATTATGGATGCCGGCAAAATTATTAAAATCGGCACTCCTCATGGGCTAATTGACGATTTACTCGCCACCGGCTTCAAGCGGCCACAGCCTAAAAAGCAGGCCACACTAGAAGACGTGTTTATTCACTTAACGGGTAAGGAGCTGAGAGAAGCCTAAATCAATCAATGTTAAAAATATAACAATTTGTAATAAATCTAACAATTATGGCCAAAAAATCGACTAAACAAACAAAAACATCTCAAGTACCAGAGCAAACCCATCCTCAGGCTCATCCCGAAGTGCGTAAACCCAGCCAATTACGGGCCTTTTGGGCCATTACCAAATATGCCACCTTGGCCGCTGCCCGCAACAAAGCCACCTTGGCGTTTGGGTTTATCTTTCCCGTAGCCTTTGTTTCGGTGTTTGGCTTGCTGGGCAATAGCAGCACCTCGGTCAAACTGGGCTTAGATGACGCTACCTATCGGGATAATCCGGTAGTCCAAGCCTTAAGTGCTATCGACGTAGTTGAGCTGCGGTACGGCAATACAATAGAGCTCCGTGATGAGGTAGAAGATGGTACACTCAATGGTCTCGTTTCAATTGAAGATACCAGCCAACCCCAGCAAGCACCAAGTTATCAGGTTACCATAGTGACTGCTAATAATCCCACTACCTCTGGTCCAACTCTGTCGCTACTGCAGGGCGTCATCGATAAAATTAACCTGCAACTAGCCGGAGTCAACGACCCGGCAATAGAGTTAACCCAACAGAGTATTGATTCTCGCAGCTCACGCTACATCGACTTTGCTCTGCCTGGGCAAATTGGCTTCGCTCTACTCTCAACGGCTATTTTTGGTACCGTTTTTGGCTTTATCAGCCTTAAACGCACGCTGGTGCTGAAGCGGCTATTTGCTACTCCAACTCAACCCTTAACCTTCTTAGCAGCTCAAGGAGCCTCGCGGCTGTTCTGGGCATTACTCCAAACCATTGTGATTGTGGCGTTTGGCGTAGTGGCCTTCCAATTCTACCTACCCCATGGCTGGGTGACCTTTATTGAGCTGCTAGTGATGTCGGTTATTGGTCTAATTGCCTTCCTTGGATTTGGTTATTTTATGGCCGGACTAGCCAACGACGAAAACTCAGCCGGGCCACTGGTTAACTTAGTCACTTTGCCTCAATTTTTACTCAGTGGCGTATTCTT
>CAZQWH010000022.1:0-9658 GCA_964597145.1 uncultured Candidatus Saccharibacteria bacterium
CTGGCTTTGTCGATTTATCTAATAGGGTAGATCCTGAAACAAGTTCAGGATGACATTGTGGTAATAGTGTGAATCTTCACACACAAGTGTTAGGCTTGACGTTGCGACTTGAACCTTTGCCTTTTAACCCTTGAACTCTTATACTAATATTATGAAGCTACCTCACGAAATTACGCAAATAAATCGCGGCCAGATGCTTGTGTCGGTTATTGCTGTGCTTGCTATTGGTTATATTTTAGCCAAAAAATTCTTACTTGTAGATATGTGTCTCAACCGGCTATGTCCTGCCCACGATTATAGTTGGGTGTGGCAAGCTGGCTTAATTGCCGCTGCCTGTGTGGTAGCCTATTGGCTACTCAAATCTCAAAGTAAAAAATAAAAATACAAAATGCAAAACTAACTGCTGGCAGCGAGCAGGACGCAGTTGAGGTTTAAGGCATTATTGTCATTTTCTCGCCTAATTAAGTTCAAAATAATCTCCGCCGGAAATCAGGGTCTACTGATACGTCGCCTTTTGTCATCCTGTACTTGTTTCAGTTGTCATCCTGAACTTGTTTCAGTTGTCATCCTGAACTTGTTTCAGGATCTACCCTATTAGATAAATCGACAAAGCCAGGATTATTTTGACGAATAAGATTTAATTTCCATTCCCGATGCCAACCTTTCAACTGTTTTTCGCGAGCGATTGCAGCAGTAATATCAGGATATGTTTCAAAGTATAGTAACTTATGTAGCTTATATTGGTGTGTAAAGCTATTATTTGCTTGATGCTTATGCTCAAATAATCTTTTTCCTAAATTAGTTGTGACGCCAATGTATAACGTTGGTCGCTCATTACCCATTATATAGACATAAGATGTCTTATCCATATGACAAGTTTATATTGATGAGTCAAGAGTTGAGATCCTGAAACAAGTTCAGGATGACAGAATAGAGTAGGGCGGCCCACCTCCAAAAGATTTGCCAGCACCTTGAGGTAGTCATTCCCGCTTTCGCGGGAATGACTATTAAGTACTAGCACCTGAAACCCATACATCATGCCCGTTGACCGCTCCATGCTAATCCAACATCCTACCCCATCATTCCTCTATACGTAAGCCTCCCAAAAATGCTACTATTTATATAGTATGCTTGCTCGTTTTGGATGCTTTTGGCTCCCCATAGGCAGAGCAGGTCTAGATAATTATGAAACTGTCCCAAAGCCTAACTTGGATTCGAATAATAAAGCAGTTTACCCTAATTACAGCTGGAGTAGCGTTTGCGATTAATGCCTTGTTACTGCTAACTGTTTTTAATCCTGGCCAAGCCTTTGCTGCGGCTAGTATTACCGGCTATGGCACGCCTCAAGTGGCGGGTAAGGCCTTCTTTGCCACCATTACTTCGGCCGATACCAATCTCAACGGCACGGCTACACTTTCAGATGTGAGCGGTAGTATTACTCCAACTGCAGTCACCATTACCAATGGCCAGTGGCAAGGTAATATCACCATTTCCACCGATTCCTATAACAATAGTGGGGTTAACACCTTTAACAGTATTACGGCCGTATTTAGTGACGCGACTCAAGTAACCTCCAGCCAGTTCACGGTAATCCCTGATTCTTCGTCACCCAAAATTGTAGCTCTCGATGGGGATGGCCAAGTTGGGGCCGTACAAACGAAGTTAGCTAAACCGCTCAAAATTCGAACCGAGGACCCGTATGGCAACTGGATTGGCAACTCCAATATCTCGTTCGCCATCCGCTCCTACCCAGCCGGCTCAACCGGAGCTTCGTTATCACGAACCTCTGGGGTTGCTGATGGGTTGGGGGTTTTAACCACCGATCTCACCTTGGGAACTAAGATAGGCTCCTACGTTGTTCGAGCTACCGTAGATAGTAAGCATTCAACCGATTTTTACCTTAATGCTTCGGCTGGTACATTATCGAGCATGACTATTGTGCCTTCGGCTGCCGTCATGGTCCCTGGCTCTACCCAGCAATTTAGTCTAACAGCCAAAGATAAGTACAATAACCCCATTAACTTATCATCGGTTAGTTGGTCGGTGGCTAAAGGTGGCGGCACTATAGACGGCAATGGATTGTTTAATGCTGGATCAACCCTAGGCTCGTTTACCGACACTGTGGTCGCTGCAGTTGGAGCAGTGCAGGCCAAAGCGACAGTCACAGTTATGTCGGGAACTGGTGGTGGTAGTGGCGTGGGCAGTGATGATTTATCGGAGGAAGAACAGCGTAATATTGGCATCCTTGATCGGGTCGAAATTATCCCGCAAGAAATTGTGACGCCGGCCGGATCACAGCAGCTAATTAGTGCTCAAGGGTACGATGTATTTAATAATGCCTTGGCCACCATCTCGTATGGCTGGGAAGCCAGTGGTGAAATTGGTGAACTCAGCGCCGGCTACGGTCCAACTACCTTGCTCAAAACTAATATTTTACCAGGCAGTGGTTCGTTGCAAGTTACCGCCTCACAAGGCGATAAACGGGTCACAGCTCAAGCCACGGTTAATGTCGTGGCCGGGCTAGGCGGTAAAATTGAATTCTCCAAGGTTGGAGAGCAGCAAGCTGGCACGCCATTTAGAATTACCGTCACGGTTAAAGATGCGGCGGGGAATATAGTTAGCTCCACCCCAACCCCAATCGTACTATCAGATTCAACCGGAACCATTACTCCCCGGGTAATTACAAAACTATCAGCCGGTGTCTGGACGGGTGAAGTAACCATTGCTAGTGGTAGCGAAGACGTGGTCATTCTAGCCGCTGCCAGTGGGTTTAATGGAGCCAGCAATGGCTTTAAAGTCAGTGGTGAATCCCATGTTATTACCACCGCTGGGCAAACCAATAAAGTCTTAGGCTTTGTCGATAACAACAAAGTTGCTTTTGCCATAGTAGCTGGTTTAGGCCTATTAGGCTCAGCCATGGCACTAGGCCTACTTGGAGGTAAAGGTCTGCAGGCAATTGGCCGTAATCCATTAGCCAAAAAACAAATTTTTGTTAACTTGTACTTAAACGCCGGAATTGCAATTTTGGCCGCATTTATATCAATAGCGTTAGCGCTGATGCTTAATAACTTGTAGCTATAAAGTAAATTCGAAATGAGAAATTTGAATACCTAAACAAATTCGAATGAAGAAAAATTGAAATGCAAAATTTATGATTTAACTATTCTGATTTGGTTCGTTTTTCTTATTTCTGATTTCATTGTAATGAATTATTATGCTAAATATTTTTCGAATATCAAAAATAAAACTTGTTTTAATCATCGGCGTGCTCGTAGTTGTTGGCAGTTTGTGGTTAATTCCGGGACCAGCACGAAAAGGAGCCATGGTTACCATAACCCCCAACAGGCAACAAGTCCAACAAGGCTACGAATGGCAAGCCACCATACACCTAAACGCCAATGTTACGGTGAATGCCTTGGATATCGCCCTTGGGTATCCTGCCGACGAAGTCCAGGTGCTACGCACCTCATTAGATAACTCTCGGTTCGAAACCAAGGTTTTTGAGCCAACGGTAGCGCATGATAAACATGAAGTATATTTTGTCCAGGCTACTCTGCAACCATTCACCGGGCAAGGTGGACAAGTTGGCACCATAACCTTTAAGGCTAAAAAACCAGCTAAACCAGAAATTAACGTTAGTCCGCACAGTAAAATTATCGCTCATGACGGCAAAGGAACTAATGTATACCAGACGCAGCTCACACGATCGGTCGGCGAATGGCTGGTGGACCTGGTAAAGGGTAAGGGGTAAGAAAGAAGGGAAAAGTGGGGTGCATAATAGAGAAAGTGCAAGACATTGTCGCAAACACTAGTTTTTCTAAAAACCTGGCACCTTGCACCTGCAACCTTTAAAATATGAAACTAATTAAATTAGGACAAGTAATCATTTTAATAGCCGGCTTGCTTGTCTCACAAGCAGCGCTGCCATCCACCGCCCATGCTGGTGCAACCTTGTCATTTTCACCATCAACCAAAACCTTAAAAGTTGGAGAAAGTTGGAGCGTAAAGGTGATGGTTAATGCCACTCAATCAATAAACTCAGGCACAATTAAGGTTACCTATAATGCCTCACGGCTTAAAGCGATCACCATCGATTGTGGCTCAGATTTTTCTACGCCCATTGCCCCCAGTATTGCCAACGGTAGTGCCTCGATTAGCTGCGCTCGGTTTAGCTCTTTTACTGGTCAGGGTCATTTTGCGACGGTTAAATTCCAAGCCATTGCATCGGGTAGTGCTCCACTGGGGTTTGGCGTCTCAACTATTGTAGCCAACGATGGGCAAGGTACCAACGTCTATACCGGTGGTGGAAGTGCAACGGTTACCGTCCAGGCCGAACCCAGTACGCCACCTCCACCCCCAACAAATCAGCCACAGGATAGCAATCCTGCTCCCACCCAGTCTCCCGTGGTAAACCAATCTCAGCCCACCGGCACAGCGGCGCCTATCATTTCTTCGTCATCTCATCCAGACCAAGACAAATGGTATAAGGGGCGCAAAGTTGATATCTCGTGGACTAAAACCGCTACCGAATTTAATTACGCCATCGATCAAACCCCCAACACACAATTGCCACAACAAGTTCGCGATGCAGCCAGCACTCTGACCCAAACAGTCTCTGGAGATGGCGCATGGTACGCCCATGTGCGGGCAAAGGGGGGGCAAGGGTGGAGCAACACCGCGCACTATACGCTACACATCGATGCCTCGGCCCCAACCGCTCCCACTATTTCAACCACGCCATCCAGCCCGATGAAGGTTTTGCCAACTATTTCTTTTAGCGCGGATGATTCAGTTTCAGGCCTCGATTACTACGAAATAAAATTAGATGAGGGCAAATGGCAGCGAGTTAATAGCCCGTATAAGCCACCCCAAATCACTTCTGGCGATCACACTGTGACTGTGCGGGCGGTAGACAAGGCAGGCAATAGCGCCGAATCCCAGGCCAAGTTTACCATTGTGCCGCTGGCAGCGCCTACGATTAACTCAATCAATCAAGGGTTAATAATGTTAGGCGAAAAATTTGCTATAGCTGGCTCCGCTCCCATCAACACGAACGTTGAAATATATATAAATGGCCAGAAAAAGGAGACCGTAGCAACCAACAAAAACGGACGATTCACCAGCCAAGAAGAGTACTTACTGTTCCCTGGCACATACAAAATTGCCGTCAAGGCGGTTAATAGCGATGGTATTACCAGCCCATTGTCTAAGGCCAAAACTATTACCATCGATGCTAAGGCAGTGAGTGTAATGGGCCTAGTGCTGCCAGGCTGGAGCGTGTTTGGCCTAGGTGGCTTAGTAATAGTGGTATTGCTTTTGGGCCTGTTATGGTTGGCATACCGGTTGTGGATTCAAGCTCGAGCCTGGGCGGGCAAGTTGGGAGCAGCAAGCCAGCATTTGGGATCGGATATATCTCAATTAGAAAATGAATTAGCGGCGGCAGTTGATGCATCACTGGGTAGCAAGGATCCTCAAGCGGCTGCTGTCATTAAAGCAGATATCGCCAAAAGGATTGATAAAGTAGAGGAAGAGGTAGAAGCTGATTTAAAGCGAGCAGGCTCTATGGACATAGTGGTTTCAGCCCGTAGTCGGCAGCCTGGGTTAAAAGGTCTGCCTCATAGCCTGGCGCAGTTACCAGCCTTAGTTGGCACATGGCTTAGTCGGCAAACGAGTAAATTAAAAAACCTATTCCGGCATAAGGCAAAAATAACGCCAGCCAAAGCTGCTGCCGAAAATAATTCAGAGCCCAAGCCAGAGGCAGCCAGCAGCCAAGCGGTATCGGCCGAGGCCGAAAGAACCCTAGCCGAACTGGAGCGCAAAGCAACAGCCAAGCCAAGCTCAGGTCATAGCGCAATACCCGAGATGGGTGATATTCTAACCCCAGAGCAGGACTAGATAGTCAACTTTCTTCTGTCTTCCGTATCGTCTCCTCTAAAGACTAAAGACTAAAGACTAAAGACTAAAGACGCTATACTATATACTAAGTACCAAAATACAAAACCGGAGGTTTACCTATGCAAGTTGGCATAATTGGATTAGGTCGGATGGGTGGAGGCATGGCGTTGCGGCTGATTAAAGCTGGACATACAGTGGTGGGGTATAATCGCACTACCCAGCGGGCAGAGGAAATGGCCGCGTCGGGGTTAGTGGTAGCAAAAACCTTAGCCAAGTTAGTCGAGAAACTAGAAGCACCACGAGTTGTATATGTCATGCTCCCAGCCGGAGAGGCTACCGAGGTTATGATTTTAGGTGATGACGGTATAGCGAAGTATTTAACCAAAGGTGATATTGTGATAGATGGTGGTAATAGTCGGTTTAATGATTCCGTCCGACGAGCTGATGCCCTGGCTCGACAAGGTTTAGAATATGTTGACCAAGGGACATCTGGAGGCTTAGTCGGATTAGACCGTGGTTACTGCCTAATGGTTGGCGCTAAGCCAGAGGTGTTCAGCCATATTGAACCGTTGGTTAAAGGCCTAGCTATGCCAGATGGCTACACCCATACGGGTCCAATTGGCTCGGGTCATTTTGCCAAAATGGTTCACAACGCCATCGAGTACGGCATGATGCAATCTATGGCTGAAGGTATAGAACTACTAGATAAGAGTGATTACGACTATGACTATGCTCAGCTCTTAGACACCTGGCAACACGGCAGCATCATTGAATCATTCTTAGTTGATACGCTGCAGAAACAATTAGCCGGAAATAAATCTCTGGAAGGGATTAGCAGTGTTGTTTCCGATAATGGGGAAGGTCGATGGGCCGTCGAAGAAGCCATTAATCGAGCCGTCCCATTTAACGCCATCTCGGCTTCAATCTACGCTCGTTTTACTAGCCGTCAAAAGGATAGTTTTGGTGGTAAAGTGTTATCAGCCATGCGCCTCGGCTTTGGTGGACATAAAGTCTAATCACAGAGTGCTTAGACTTTAGAAGTTAGTAATAAGAACGTCATTTCCGCATAGGCGGTAATCATGGCGTTGAATTAACAGTATAAGTTTAGATTCCTGCTGACGCAGGAATGACGGGGTATGCAAACCATACACTCAACTCTTAGACAAAGCAAAAGAAAGAAGACTCAAGACAATAGACTAAAAATAACCAAACTATAGCTTGGTTATTTTCACTCCTACCTCATCAATACATGGAAAATATTTACGGACTTCATCCCAAAACTTTTCAGCCACATTCGCTGAGTAAACCGAGTTTTTACCTCGTTCCATCCGGCCGCACAGCTTAGCTTCCCACTCAGTTATAATCGCCTTTACTTCTTTACCTTGCTGGTTAAATTCTTCCGAATGAGTCGCCTTATCGGCCATGTAGTCTTGGCAGAGCAGCATGAATTGGGTAAATTGCTCTCGATTTTGGTTGAACATTTGATTAAAATATTCTTTATATTTGGCAGTAGCCATAATGTATAAGTATCTTATGAATTCTTTGCATACTGCGCAGAGAGATTTTGCAGTTGCCATAGATTGGTTTTTTAGTTAATCGTTAATTCTTGAGTAAGTACAATCCTCTCGCTAAACGCGTACATATTGTAGCAAATTTTAGAGTAATAAAGTAAAGGAAGGCTGGGCACGCGTTTTTAAAAAAACACGTGCCCATGGCGGGTAAGGTTTAACCTAAATCCGAGATTTTAACTCAGAATAAAGGTTGCCATCGGGATAGACAAGGTTGGCTATCTCGAAGGCCAAGTTTTGTTGGTCCAGGGTATACTCATCCCAGCCTGTAGCCAAGTCGGATACCCAGGAGATAAAACATTTTCCACCCGTTTCGGGTAGCGATCGTGGCGGCACCTCGTCATTGCTTCCGCCGTAGCGAATGCCTACAAGGAAACCGAAGTCTTCCTCGCTAGGCGTGGCAGGATCCAATGAATCGTGGTTGCAGGCCAAGATGTCACCACAGCATTCACCTTCCTCTCTGCCAAAGGTGGCGGCAAAAATGAGTTTGCCGCTGCTATCGATTCCCTTTAAGTGTGAAACTTCCATCATTTGACTCTCCCAGACAGTGGAGGAACACGGTACGTCCGCTCCTGCTTCGTCTCACCACGCTGTCTCACGCAGCGTGCAACTTGCTGTGCCAAACCCGCCGATCGGCACGGTAAGCTTATTAGGGGTATACACCTACTATAGGATGCATGTCAAGGGCAAAAAATCTACCAGCCGCAGCCTAATCAATAGTCACCATGTCGTTGCCGGATTACTTTGCAAAATGTATTGAGTATGATACAACAGATACACGGGGGTATTTTGTATGTCTAAGATATTCATGTTAGTAATTGGCCTTGGATTATTTCTGGGATTAGCTCAGCCGGTAGCTGCTATAGAATTTCATGCCAATAACAAACTCACTTTTGATAATGATGCAACTCTGAATAATGCGTATCTAGCGGGACAAGAAGTTACCGTTTCTGTGCCAGTTACAAACGATCTGGTGGTTGCCGGTAGTGAAGTAACCATTGACTCGGCTATAGATGGTGGACTTATAGCTGCAGCTGGCCAACTCCGCCTAAATGGATCGGTAGGACAAAGCGCCCGTATTGCTGGGGGTGACGTAAATGTTAACGGCAATATTGGTCAAGATTTAGTTGTTTTGGGTAGCCAAGTCGTAATTGACTCAGATGCTGTCATAGCTGGCGATTTAGCTTTTGCTGGCGGCTCACTCATTATTAATGGAGATGTGGATGGCACCGTTTTGGTAAATTGCCAATGTAATGTGACCATTAATGGATCGGTGGCTGAGGTGGAGGCTGAGCAGGTTGGCACATTGACCGTTGGGCAACAAGCGGTAATCGATGGTGACATACAGTATTCTAGTCAGCAAGAAGCCGCTATCGACCGTGACGCAGCAGTTCATGGTGCGATTGATTATTCTCCGTTAACCTCAACTCAATCGGCAGCCGATAGCTTGCGTAATTTTAGCTTCTTTTACGGCATGATCTCTAGCTTAATCTTCACCCTCATCTTGCTATGGTTAGTCAGAGCGGTGCCCGACGCAACAATCATCGCAACCCGACAAAATGTATTGCTGACATTTGGCTTAGGCATCGCAATGTTGGTTTTGCTCCCCATAGTGGCCGTAACTTCTCTCTTAGTTTCGGTTTGGCTTGGAATTTCTCTCCTTGTTTTGTACGCACTAGCGCTCTTACTCAGTTTTGGCTTAGCTCAGATAATTATTGGATGGTGGCTACTGCAGTGGTGGTTAGGCAGAACCAAGCAGGTTTATGAGCTCGACTGGCGGGCAACGGTTGTTGGCGTAATTGTCACCACCATCCTGATGTTTGTCCAGGTTTTGGGCTGGTTCATTATTTTCTTGGCTATCTTGCTAGCCCTCGGCGGTTTGGCTCAGGGATTATGGCGCCTACGTCAACCACTAGCCCAGAGCGACTAGGCAATAATCAATCAACCCCCACCCTAATCACCACAGTCTTAGATTCCCGCTCATTCGAGCCTGATCCTTCAACCATGAGCTTGAGACCGTCGAATGGACGATGAGGCTTGAGTCTTTAGAGCCGAATGGCTTCGCAATGACGTGCACTCCTTCACCAGACACCAGACACCAGACACCAGACCGTCATTCTGAAACGAAGAGATACAATCCCCTCTAAAGACTAAAGACTAAAGACTAAAGACTAAAGACTAAAGACTAAAGACTA
>CAZQWH010000023.1:0-8352 GCA_964597145.1 uncultured Candidatus Saccharibacteria bacterium
AAAGTCCAAAGTCCAAAGTCCAAAGTCCAAAGTCCAAAGTCCAAAGTCCAAAGTCTTGCTCCTTCATTTTCTGCTACAATATGATCAAGCAAGAGAATATGAGAAAGTCTGCCCGACGATCGACATGTACAAAAACTACTATGTTTTACAAAAATTGTCGTTGTACCCACAAGTAGTACACGCTTTTTCAACACGTAAGGCTGGTGACATGGAGTTTATTCACAACTCAGCCGAGAACGGTATTAATCGGCGCAAGTTTGTGGAGCAGTTTGCGATTCCAACCCATCGGGTAGTAAAGATGGAGCAAGTCCATGGCACTTCCATCGCCGTAGTGGGCGCAGATACGATTCAGCCAATTGAGTCTCCCGAATCGGTGCGTGGAGTTGATGGGTTAATTACCAATCAAGAGCGGGTTTATTTGTTTGCCAAAACTGCCGACTGCTTGCCAGTTATTTACTTTGATCCCAAGGTTAAGGCGGTTGGCTTAGCCCATGCCGGGTGGCGGGGAATTGTAGGAAAGCTGCCGGCCTTAATGGTAGTAGAAATGATGCGTCAATTTGGTAGTCAACCACAAAATATTATGGTTGGAATTGGCCCCTGTTTAAGCAAAGAAGCCAATAGTGTGAAAGAGGCCATTCAGCAATCACTACCTGAGTGGCAAGACTTTATTCATAAAAATTCGCCGAATGAGATGCAACTTGATTTAGTTGGATTTACCGTTCATCAATTAACCACAATTGGTGTGCCGGCTAAAAATATTGAGGATGGCGGAGTTTGCACCGCCTCTCAACCTGATGACTTTTATTCATGGTCCGCTCGTCAAGAAGCCGAGCGCATGGGAACAATAGTCGGACTCAGAAGCCAAGAAGCATAGCCAGTGAAGCCGGAAATTCGAATATCGAATACTAAATGAAGCTCAAAACGCAAATAGCAAAGGGCAAAACCACAGGTTAAAGCTAGGCAGCTAAACGCCCAGAATTAAAAATTTTAACCTTTAGCTTTAACCGTTGACTTTTGACTTTTGACTTTAAAAACGGAGTTTTTATATGAAACAACAACATCTCTATTTTCTAGGCATTGCCGGTCAAACCATGAGTGGGTTAGCCATTGCTGCCAAACAGGCGGGGTTTAAAGTTTCTGGATCAGACGCTGCAGCATACCCGCCAGCCACCGATGCTTTAGAATCAGCTGGTATTCATTACCAAACCTCCTTCGACCCCAATCGATTAACCCCTGCTATGACCATCATATTAGGCAACGCTATTACCTTAGATAATCCAGAATTAAACCAAGCCATGGCGATGAAGCTACCGTTGCTATCCTATCCGCAGCTGGTAGAACAGCTAACGAGTAAGCAGCACCGCATTGTAGTTGCCGGAACTCATGGCAAAACCACTACTTCCACCTTAATTGCGCGGCTCTTAGACGAAGCAGGACAGCAACCCGATGTGATTTTGGGCATGGCTTCTCCTTATTTTGGAGGAAGCGTCCGATTAAAAGGGGCTAAAAAAGTAATTATTGAAGGTGATGAATATTCTGCATCCCATCTCGACACAGCCTCAAAGTTTTTATACTACCATCCTCATGTCCTCGTCTTAACCGCCCTAGATTATGATCATCCAGACCTATTTAAAAACTACGATGACATGGTGGCCGTCTACCGCCATTTAATCGCCGATCTGCCTCCAAGTGCCAAAATAATTGCTTGTGGCGATGATCAGCGCTTAATCAAGCTGCTCAATGAATTTGATCGGCCGGTAATTACGTACGGTTTAACCAAGGGGTGTGATTATCAAGCTAGAGAGATTGCTTTTGGCAGACGTGATACGAGTTTCACCATATATTACAAAGGCCAGCGACAAGAGCGTTGGACAATGCAGTTAGCTGGCGAACATAATGTCCGTAATGCCGTTGCCGCTATGATTGTGGCCGAGATAGAGGGAGTGGAGGTTTCGCGCATAGCATCGGGAATATATGATTTTAGCGGGGTTCCGCGGCGGTTTGAACTTGTAGCCGAGATAAATGATATTAAGATTATCGACGATTATGCGCATAATCCCGACAAAATAGCCGCCACGATTAAAGCAGCCCAGGCGCGCTATCCACAAAGCCGAATTTGGGCTCTGTTTAAGCCTCATACGTACAGTCGCACGGCTGCGCTTTTACCAGAATTTGCTCATGCGCTACAATTAGCCGACTTTATTCTACTAAGCGAGATCGACCCCGCCCGAGAGGCGGGATCGAAGACTACCGTTAGCGTGGCTCAATTGGCTGAATTAGTTAATCACGATGGAGAAAAACCAGTGCATATTGTTGACAATGCCGATGCCCGTCATTTGTTAGTTGAAAACTTGCAGCCAGGTGATACAGTAATATGTATGTATGTCAGTGGACTCAAAGACGTGGTGCAAGGAGTAGAAGCTGGTTTGCGGCAAAAATGGGAATAAGCAGAAACGTAGCTTAAAGCTGAGAGCGCAAAGTGCAAAGCCACAACTATAAACGTAAAGCTTCTATTGGTTTTGCCCTTTGACTGTTGGTTTTTAGCTGCATCTAAACTCTAAATTCCGTATCCTATATTTTGCCTTCCGCAGAAGCCAACCTAAAGCAATAGACAATAGACTAAAGACAAATATTATGAGCATTCAGTACGTTATACGGGGAGGAACAGGAGTGCGGGGTGCAATTTCGGTAAAGGGGTCACCGCTGGCAACCGTGGGGGCAATGGCGGCCTGTTTGTTAACCACCGAAAAAGTCACCCTAACCAATGTTCCGCATTTATACGATCTAGACGTGTTAATTGAAGAGTTGCGGCGCTTGGGAGTAGCAGCCGATTGGACGCATCCGCATGAGATGACCATTTATGCGGCATCAATTCACCCCGAGCCAACCATCCATGCCTCAAATTTACTAGGCTGGTCACCGGCCTTGCTTGGAGCCTTGATTGTCCGGTGTCAGCGGGTAGAAATGGAAGTAACCAAACTTGATTTAGTTGATGAACGTTTGGCTGCAACCATAGCCTTATTACAGCAGTTCGGCGGTATTGCCGATTGGCAGTCAGGCAGACTAACGTTATCAACACATCATTTGCATGGTTCTGAAGTGCAATTAAAAGGTGCCACTCCCGACCATACGTTGCTGGCAGTGTTATTGGCTTGTACTGCAGCCGGCCAATCGACAATCAACGGTTCGGTGGTGGATCCCGAAACCGAAGATGTCTTTGCCTGTATTGCCTCCATGGGCGGCACTATTGAACAGATCGATGAGCAGCAATTACGGGTAGAAGGGCAACTACATTTAAGCGGGACAACGCATCACTTGGTAGCAGATCGGTATGAAGCGGCTTTGTTTGCAGTCATGGCTATCTTAAGCGGGGGAGACGTACTAGTGGGAGGAGTTAAACCGGCCGTAATGATGTCGTTCTTGGCTAAAATCCAGCAGCTGGGCGCGCAGTACCAAGTTGGTTCAGATGGGATTCGGTTCTGGTCGGATCGATCCGAAGTATTCCATCCAATTTCCTTATCGGTTAAGCCTTATCCAGGCTTAAGTCGGGATTGGTTATTATTATTTTTGCCATTATTATACCGAACAGATGGCGAAAGCCTGGTGGAAACCGATGCGGTTGACGAAATGTCCAGTGCTCTCAGGCTTTTACAGGGCGTAGGAGCTGAGGTCCACCTCAACTACAACCTTGCCCGACTATTTGGCCCAGTTAAACTCGTTTCAGCCAAAATGGAGGCCGATGGTTACGCCGCTGCATTGTGTGGCCTACTAGCGGCTATAAGTGCGAATGGAACCAGTGAACTACATGGTGCCGAATATATAGACGGCCGCTTTGAATCGTTACCAGATAGACTAAAGCCTTTAGGGGTTAAAATCGAACGACTAGAAGACTAAGGGAGAATTTCTTCAGATACCAGATGCCAGATACCAGATACCAGATATCAGATATCAGATATCAGATGTCAGGGGCACCGCCCTTCATTGAGGTCAATAAGACCAAGAATCTGTCTCATCATTTTACTATTCAGCCCTTAGTACCCAGCGATTGCCCCTCTATCTATGTTAGACTAAAAATGCTATGGCTAAGACAGATAATAATCGATACTATTTAGGGGTAGATGGTGGCGCCTCTAATGTGACCGTGGTCATCTTGGATGAGCAGGGGAATTCGTTATACGAGGCAACCACACCTCATGGTGCCAACTATCGGGCCCTTAGCCTAGATCAAGCCGTTAATAATTTAGAAGAATCGGTTCAAGAGGCTGTTCAAACAGTAGCTTTGCGACCGCCTGTGTTTGAAAAAAGCGTATTCGGTTTGGCTGGATGTAATTTTCCTAGTGACCAAGAATTATTGTTTTCAGCACTTCGTAAAAGCGCGTTAAGTACCATGCTGGGCGGAGGATTCTCAGTCTATAACGATAGTTTAGTAGCGCTACGGGCAGGAACCAAGGATGGGGTGGGAGTGGTGTTAATTGCCGGTACCGGCTCAAACTGTTTTGGCCAAACCGCTACTGGCAAGACGGCCAAATCAGGTGGATTGGATAATGTATTATCCGACGAAGGCAGTGGGTACGATATCGGAATTAGATCCTTGCAAGCGGTAGTGCAGAACTTAGACGGTCGCGGCGAGGACACAGCCTTGGTCCAGGCAATTTTCAATCGTTTACAAGTAGATTCTCTACAACAATTACATGATGTGGTCTATACTAAACATCAAACCAAAGCAGCCATTGCCTCACTAGCTAAGCAAACAATAGAAATCGCGGCCAAAGGCGATTCGGTAGCTCGCGATATTCTAAATCATTCAGTTAATGAATTGCTATCGATGGTAGATGCGGTCATTCGGCAACTGGATTGGCGTGACACAACAGTCCCCGTGGTTGCTGTAGGCAGCATTGTTGGCCATCGCAATTATGTTCGTCAACGGTTTCAAAGTGAACTTATACGGGTAGCCCCTAAGGCAAAGTTGGTAACCCCCAAAATTTCGTCCGCAACGGGCGCCGCCTTGCTCGCTCTAGAGGGGAAATAGGAAGTATAAAGTAAAAAAGTAAAAGGGTAAAACTTTAGGATTGTGAGATGGCCGAAATACGGGATGCGAAATACAGAAGACAGAAGACCAAACTGCGGGATGATTAAATACAAAATACAAAATTCGAAATGAGAAACAAATCTCAAGCTCGAAATCACAAATACCAACCCAATAACCAACCTCCGCCCCCCATCTACGAAATACGATATACGATCTACAACCCCTCCCCGTCATCGCGAGGCTTCGCCGTGGCGATCTACCCCGATTAAATCGGAGTCTACTAGATCCCACCAAGACCTGCCCGCCATACTTTCGCTGGCAAAGCAGGCAGGTTGCCACAGTCGTTACCACTCCTCAGTATGCAACCGTATCCAGTATCCCGCATCCTGCATCCAAACACCCTCCCCGTCATTCTGTCATTCGACTCTGATCTCTAGCGACCTCATCGCCCATTCGACGGTCTCAAGCTCATGGTCGAAAGATCAGAATCGAAGAAGGAACAAAGAGCTAAAATCCCTCCGCTGACCGCTGTCTAAAGTCCGCCATCTTCCCCACCAGCCAATCATGCTACAATAGTGGCTATGGATAAAATATTCTTAGTTTTACTGTTGTCGGCACTAATTACCGGCGTACTGGCAGTTCCATTTATTAATTTATTATATAAGCTGAGGTTTCAGCGCCAACGAGAGTATCTAAAATCAACGGGGCAACCGGTCGCTTTAATTGACCGACTTCACGAGACTAAGGTTGGTACGCCGGCTGCCGGCGGTTTGCTCGTCATTTTTACGGCGGCGATTCTTGGGTTTGTGGTATATCAATTCACCAGTTTCAAACTAAACTGGACGATTTCAATTTTAGCCATAACGTTTGCACTGTTTGGCTTACTGGGGTTTTATGATGATTTACGTAAATTCCTCGAAGCCCCAAACTCGGGGATTTGGGGTATTCGGGCGCGCAGTAAACTAGGCGTTCAATTGCTGTTTAGTTTGCTCATTGGATATTTACTGTACCACTACATGGGGTTTAATAGTATCCGATTTCCTTTTGGTTTCGACCTTAATCTAGGAATCTGGTATGTACCATTTGCCGCTCTTGTCATAACCACCATGTCGAATGCCTTCAATATCACCGACGGGTTGGATGGTTTAGCCGGGGGGCTGTTGTTAATTGCCTTATCAGCTTTCATGTACCTGTCTGTAGTTTTTGCCACTGCCGATGTAGTGGTGTTCATCGCCATTTTAATTGGCTCACTTATTTCGTATCTATACTTTAATATCTATCCAGCCCGGTTTATTATGGGCGATACCGGCGCCTTAGCCTTGGGGGCTGCTTTAGGCGTAATTGGGCTAATCAGTCACAACGTGTTTGTTTTACCAATTATTGGCGGAGTGTTTATAGTTGAAATGATAAGTTCATTAGTTCAAATAATCTCACTTAAATTGCGCCATCAGAAAGTGTTTTTGATTGCCCCGCTTCATCATCACTTTGAGGCCAAAGGCTGGAACGAAACAAAGGTAACCATGAGATTTTGGCTATTTGGCATTATCTTTGCATTTTTAGGAATCTGGGTGGCGCTGCTGTAGTGGGATGCAGAAGGCAGTGATACTGCGTCATTGCGAGGGAGCGATAGCGACCACGGCAACCTGTCCGCCATGCATGCTGCTCGCGATGACAGGCATAAAAAGACCCACTTACCGTTTTTACTTCTTGGAGAATTATGAGTCGACGACTAAAACACGGCCGGATAATATCTGATAATAAATTTTTTCGTCGAGCAGCCAGTCAACAAATAGACTATGTTCTGTTGTTTATTGTGCTGGGTTTATCAGCTTTCGGGTTATTAATGGTTTATGATGCCTCAGTGGCAGTCGCTATCTCGCGGCATGGGGAACGGTTCTACTTTGTAGCCGATCAAGCCCGTAATTTAGGCATTGGTCTAGTTTGCTTGCTGCTAGCTACCCGCATAAATTACCAAGTCCTACGTCGGTTTGCACCAATCATTTTAGGGATAGGCATCCTATTTTTACTCGCGGTATTAGTTCCTGGACTTGGAGTATCGCAGGGAGGGGCACGAAGTTGGTTAGATATTGGGCCAATTATCGTGCAACCATCGTACCCGCTCACCGTGGCCCTAATTATTTACTTGGCCAGCTGGCTAACCCGAGATAAACCAGAACAAGAATCCTGGCAAAATGGCCTACTTCCTTTTTTAGTTTTAGTTGGGTTTATTCTGGCAGTTGTGGCCATTCCTCAGGGAGACTTAGGCACAGCTATATTAATGGCCTCTGTTTGTCTGATTATGTACTTTTTATCTGGGGCTCCAATCCGGCACTTAGTAGTATTGCTGCCGATCGGTGCAATAGCTGCCTTGGCCTTGGTCATCATCCAACCGTATCGAATTGGACGCATTATGACCTTATTGCAAGGAAACACGAGTGATAGCCTAGACCAAGGTTGGCAAATCACCCAAATTATGATCGCGTTAGGGTCTGGTGGATTAACCGGCCTTGGTTTGGGCCAAAGTCGTCAGAAATACGAATATATTCCTGTAGTAGAATCCGATTCAATTTTCGCGGTGGTTGGTGAGGAGCTAGGATTTATTGGGGCAGTATTTGTTATTGGAGTAATGTTTTACCTAGTCTGGCGCGGGCTACAATTATCCAAAGCTGCTCCCGATCCATTTGGTCGCATGTTGGTTGTAGGGATTATGTCGCTGATTGCAGTTCAAGCGTTAATTAATTTACTTGGGGTTTCGGGCATTATTCCATTTACCGGTATACCCTTACCATTTATTTCAAGTGGAGGAACCTCACTAATCGTGCTGCTAAGCGCTATGGGAATTGTATTGAATGTCTCCCGCCAGGCAAATCAGACGCGCACCACATAATTATCTGCGCTAAGCAAGCGTGAGGCGCTAACTATTAGCAAAAAGTCCAAACTGCTAATATGGTCTTGTCCACGTCTCCCGCATCCCTCCCGCCCTGTCCTTTACCCATCAACACCCATAAAATCGAACCCAGGATCGTATAGTTTAAGCCATAAGAGCCAAAATCATAAACCCTAAACCCCACACGTCAAGCATCAAGCAACTCGTCAGAAGTTAAATGAATGACTCTTTAATCGGGATAAACAAGACAAAAGACTAAAAGACAAAAACCCGTCCTCCCCTCGTCATCGTGCCTCTCCGCCCCACCAAGACCCGCCGGCAACAGCTGCCTAAGCATGGCGGGCAGGTTGCCACAGTGCTCACACTCCTTCGCAATGACGCATACTGTCTTCTACAGACTACAGACTACAGACTACAGACTACAGACTACAGACTA
>CAZQWH010000024.1:0-5123 GCA_964597145.1 uncultured Candidatus Saccharibacteria bacterium
CCCACCCGCCGCTCATGGTCAGACTCCGAATAGGCTGGCGAGCGGATTGCCAAGGAGGTTATTCGCCCCAAGGCCCATGCCGAGCGCCTGCACAAAGGGGTTGGGAGACGGTCCTTGGGCTGTGCCAGAGCTAGTTCCACCGAGCGATCCCGCACCGCTCCCAATTGCATTGAGCCATTCCACCGCCTCAAGCGGGGCGCGCTGCGTCTCTTCGAAGATACGCATGTTGTCGGCCATCGTGCGGCCGGCCAGATCCTCATACATCGAGCCAACGCCCATGAGGTCGCGCATCGGGCTTTGCCGTGCTTCCCAAGCAGCCGGAAGCGCACTTGCCGCGCCGAACTGATTGGTGATGCCCTGCTGTCCGAGATTGGCGAGCGAGGTGCGCGCATTGTCCATGCGGCCCAACTGGCGCTCATATTCGCCAAGCCGCGCCTGGCTGGATATGCCGCCCAGCGAATCCGACAGAACGTCCGTATGCGCGCCCGAGCCGTAGCGACCTGCGCCCGACATGGACAGGTCGATGCCGGTCCGTGCGTCACCCAAGACACGCTCAAGAACGTTGTTGAACTCTGGCGAGGTATTGAGCAGTTCCGATCCGGATGCCGTTGTGCGGAACTGATCCGCTACGCCCTGCTGATCGGCGGACAAGCCGCCATTATCGAACTGGCCGCCGAAGAAATCGAAGCCCTTGTCAAAGGCGTTCGGGCCGGACAGTGCATCGAGGGCATTGCCCTGAATGCCCTCCATGCCGGCGACGGTCTGGTCGGCAAACGGAACCACCGTGCTGCCCGTGAAGGGCTGAAAGCCGGTGCCGGACTTGTAGAGATTGGTGGCGTCCTTGAGACCGAGTTCGAGCGCCGGCTGAGCCTCTTTCCAAGGCTCGGTCGTGCCGGTGGTCGTCTGTTTGTTATCGCCGCTCATGCCAATTCCACCTCATAGGTGCGGCGAAGCTCCTTCGCTTCACCGAATAGTCGCGCCCAGCCCTTGCGGCCCTCGGCTACAATCGCCGTGGCACCGCCTGCCCTTGCCATTGCTGTCGTGAATCGCCTGTGCTGTTCGAGCCATGCCCGCATGTCCCGGCCGTACAGGCAGAGGCATTTGAGTTTGCGCCCGGTCGACCAGACCTCGAACCGCCAGACCGACGCCGCGAGGATTTCCCGGTCTCTTGAGACAATGGCGAGGAACGCCCGCCCTGCCCTCGCCTCAGACCAAAGGTAGTCGGAGGTCAGATCCCCACCGGTCCTGCGGCAGGCCTTTTCCAGTCCCTCGGAAATGATCGGCCAGACCTGATCCACCTGCTGGCAGTTCGCCAGCTCGACGCGGATATCAGACGCCAAATTCCACCACCGTCGCGGTGAAGGTCAGGGCGCTACCCGTTCCCGATGTCACCTTGACCGAGCCGCCATCCGGCACGCGGATGAACGGATCGATGATCTCGCTATCGTTCGCCGCGATGCTCTTGGCGCTCACAATGTCCCAATCGGTCGTGCCGTCATTCCACTTGACCGTGGCGTTGGCTGCCGAGCCGGTATTGTTGGCGATGATCAGTTGCAGGAGCAGCCCGCCGCGATCAGCAAGCGTGAGCAGCGTGGCCTCGTTCGTATCAGCCGGCTTCAGCGCTTCCGAACGCGGGCGGCCGGACAGGGCGATCGTTGCCGTCATGTCAACTTGACCCGCACTTGTGAGGCGATGACTTCATCCCAAGAATGACCGTTCTCGTTCAGGCGAAACCAGCCGCGCGTGGTGGCAGCGTAGACCCGGCCATCACTCACAAAACTGTGGATTACCTTGCCGGGAACGGGGGCCGTTATCGGCTGGACGATGCTCATCGCGCACCGCCATCGGTAAAGCTGATGTCAATGCCGCTCGCATTCGACCATGTGGAGCCGGACGGAATGCGAACCTTGAACTTGTGCCAGCGCCCGGAAACCCGGCTCGGGATGTAGGGCTACCCGGAATAGCGAGACAGATAGGAGCCGTAGTTCAGCGCCCCGCTCTGCGTCTCCTTCGAGGCAATCGCCACCTGCGCATCGTCGGTATCGGCGAGGATGGTGATGTTGCCGGTGATGGCGCGCCTCGGATAGTTGAGCGCCTTGTCCTCGGTCTCGATGATCGCCTCAAGATTCGGGCCGTCGAAAAACCCGAACTTGTAATCGGCGGTAAAGCCGCCCAGCCCCGGAATGCCTCCCTTGTAGAAGCGGGAGCCGATGGCGAACGGCATATTGCCGATTGTGCCGTATTCGGCTTCAAGCTCCGTCAGCGTCATGCCGGCCGTGGCAGCCGGGAACAGGTCGAGCGCATCCGTGGTCGAATAGCACCACTCGTCGAGTTGCCAGTCGTAACCAAGCCGGTAATTGTTGCCGTCCGCTCCTTCAAACCGCCACCAGACCATCTTTTCGAATGGATCTGCGGTCCCGCTTACGAGGTCGTATTTGTCGGACGCGCATTCATTGAAGAACCAGCGATCCACGCGCTCGGCCCCGATGGGCCGCGCCTGTACACCGCGATAAAAGCCATCCCTTGCCAGATAGACGAAATCATTCGGGCCGATATTGACAATCGAGCGCGGGGCTATCGCGCCGTGGCTCGGGTCAAGCACGACAACGCGGAATGTCAGGCCGGAAGCAGGATCGAACACCAACTGCCGGATCGTGCTTTCCTGGATGATAAGCGCGTTCTGCGCCTGCGAAATGATCTCCTGAATGACCCCACCATCCGGGATGATCTGCTCATCCGAACCGCGCTGCGCCTTGGTCCAGAACGTCATGTCGTTGACGCCGGACCATTTGAGCTTGCGCTGGTCGCCGTCGATATGTGCGAAGACGAGGAAATCCCCGACCGTCGCCACCCGCCCGGCCTCGAATGTCGCATTGGTCAGATTGGCGAACTGCGTGCCCGAGCCGAGTTCAATATATTGCGGATAGGTCGATCCCGGCGCTGTCGCGATCAGGTAATCGCCATAGCGCGCGAAGCGCCAGAACACGCCATCCGCAAGAGAATAATCATTCGGCGCCCGGCTCGCCTCGGTCCACGTATAGGCCGAACTGTCCATGACATAGAGGTTCGAGGCCGTGCCGGCAAAGACGCGCCACGTCCCCGCATCCGTCTTGACCGCGATGCCACCCCTTGGGGCGCTCGGCAGCGCATCCGTGATGCCGACAAGCGATCCAAGCGGCCCCCAGCCATCCTTGGTCGGCTGGCAGTTGACGATGCTGCCCGACGCCTTCAGATTGAACCGGGACTGATCGGGCATGAATTTGGGGAATGGGACGAGCGGCATCAGAAGGAGCCGTCGTAATACTGGCGCCGGCCAACGCCGATCAGGGCGCGATCAACCGTGAGGACCGATCGCTTGCTCTGCGCGATGACGCTGCGAACCTCCGGCAGACCCTCATCCAGCACGGTCTTGAACGCCGCCGCCTTGGTGAAGTCGGCAATGAAGCCACCGCCCCACACAAGCGTTGCGGCAAGGTAGATGTCGGGATAATTCTCAAGCAGCCAATTGGTCGTCACCGAGTCCGACAGGGCGAACTTCTGCCGATAGCGGAGGCGGAACGAATAAGCCTTATCCAGCGGTCGGTCGAAGATGATCTTTTCAGCCGAGCGGTCGAAATCCCAGAATTTGGGCTGGCCTGTGCTGTCGAGAAACGGGAAGCCCGCCTTCTCGACAAGCTGAACCTCATCCGATCCAGTCTCCGACATATAGAGGGCAACCGGCTGGACGATGGCGTAGGCCGATGTGTCGATCTCGCGCGAGTTGACCGTGCCGGTGAGCGTCTGATCGACCTCTACCGCGTCAAGCTGGCGATTGAGGCGCGATTCCGCGAGCTTTATCCAGTCGGCAACATTGCCGGACAGGTCCGACCGCGCCATCCAGTCGGAGACGGCGCTTTGCAGTTCGGAATAGGTGCTAAGCGCCATTCAGCCGACTCCAGTAATCGAGAAGATTGCCGCGCCACACATGGCGGCCGACATGCTCAATGGTGACGTTCGGATCGACATAAACCTTGAAGCCAAGTTCCTTGGCGCGAAGGCAGAACCAGAAATCCGCGCCCCAGCGGCGCCGGCCATGCGACCGGAACCACATCATGCGGAGCGTGCGGCCCGTCACCGGCTCTTCATATTCCTCCGATTCGTCCCACATCGCCTGGACGACATTCCGGCGAAAGCGGATGAAGCCCGAGCCGAGGCAATGGCATTCGACCAGGCCCTCGGCATCGCTCCAGATTTCCGGGGCCTCTATCTGGAGAGTATATTCTTCCTTGTCCTGCTTCTTCGGGATGGCCGCGCCAACGATATCCCGGTCATGATTGCAAATGCGCCAGAGGTCTTCCGCCTTCCACCCCTCATCCGAATCGATCGAGACGAAATCGGTGTACGGTCCGTTCAGGAAATCGAGAAACAGCGCGTTCATCGCATCGTCGTGATGACAGTCACCGCAACGAGCCATGACGCTCAGCGGGACGCCCCTTGACGCGAACAGCAGTTGGCTGTCGAGAGCCGAGTTGAGGAACGGAATGGTCACGGTGGACTGATAACAGCGCACCGCAATCGCGACGTGGCGGGAAGGGGCCGTAGCCCCCTCCCCTTCTTGCGAGGTCATCACGAGGAGGCCATCAGGCCTTTTTCCTTGAGGAGCGCGATGATCTCATTGACCGCCGTCACGATGGCATCCGCCTGCGTGCCGGTACTGTAGCCGTGCGGCGTGGTTGTCACCGCTGCGGTCGTGGTGATAGCCGCGAGGGTGGCGCGCTGGTCGGACGGCGTGGCGCCGTGGAAACCAACCAGATCACTGGCGCTCTGACCGATCTTCACGCCGTCAGGGCCGCCATCAGAAAGCTGCTTAACAGCCATTGCGATATTCCTTCTGAATGAGGGGAAAAGAGGCCCCGTAGGGCCTCAGAGTTAGGACGTGCCGCTCAGACGGTGCGCGAGGCGGTTGTCGATGGTCTTGACGCCATAGAGGACATCGAGACGCCAGGCCGACTCGTCGTTCACGCCGTCATAGACGGGGATCACGCGGACATTCGTGCCCTTGTAGGAACGACGCGCCACATCCACCGCGCCCGGAGGCGAAACAAGCGGGACCGTCACCAGAGCAAAGGCGTTCTTGTGGAACA
>CAZQWH010000024.1:5133-6718 GCA_964597145.1 uncultured Candidatus Saccharibacteria bacterium
GCGATAGTTGGTGCCACCCGTCCCCATGAGGGTAATGGTTGACGTGCCATCAGTCGGGGCATTGCTGACGTTCTTGAACGCGCCGGTCGGGATGATCGGCGGCGCGATCTTGATGGCCGTGTCGGTGCCGTTGGCAGTCGCGGTGTCCTCCAGGACAACGAACTGCTTCTTGAAGCCGAGCGTGGCCTTGGTCACCGGGTTCACCGCGTAGACATCGCTGAACTCGATGATGTCCCCGGCCTTCAGCGTCGATGCGTTCCAGCCATCAGTGCTGACATACATGTAGCCGAGGTTCTTGACATCATCATAGTCAACCGACAGCGCAGCCGTGGCTGCCGTGAGGCCATCACCCGTGCTGAACGCCGCGTCGGCAACCGCCGACGTGTCGTCAGCTGCCCCAACGGTATGCACCGGCACATTCTGCGACATATAAGTGTCGATGCCGCCGATCATGCCGAGAGCGCCCTTGCGATAGGCGCCCTTGGCCACATCCTGCATATAGAGGCCCGTTTGCGAGCCAAGCAGGCCCCAGTGATCAGCCGGCGAGAGGACCGCACAACGGTCGTCGGTCGGGTTGGCGTACTCGTCCATGCGCTCCGGCGCCTTTGCGAAGTCCGCATAGGAGTTGATCGGAGAGGCCGGCGTGCCGAGCCAGGACGGAACGTCCTTGTAGAGGGCCATCAGGTCGGTATCGATCTGGTTGGCAAGCTGCACCATCGCCGGCTTGATGACGCGCTCGGACAAGTCCTCGATCTTGAGGGTCAAGTCCTGCGAGGTGAACTTGAAGTCCACGCCCTTGCGCTTATCGACCGTGATGGTGGTCTTGCCTTCGACCACATCCTGGACGTTCATCACCGCGCCGTCGCGGACGGTGAAGTCGGTCGGCTTGCGGATGGAGATGGTCTCGCCAACCTTGTAGCCGTTCACCTTCTTGTCGAACTCATTCTCGTAGCCGCGAAACACCTTCTTGGCCATGACGAGTTCGTTATCGAGGATCATCACCGCTTCCTTGGCGATGATGTCCGCAGTCAGGGTAGTGTTAGCCATTGAAAGCTCCATCGGGCGGCCCGAAGGCCGCGCTGGGACAGGGCGTCATCACGACGCGCTATCGGGGTTTGGTGGTCAGCCGCTCTTGCCCCGGCTCCGGTAGGCCACGTACTCATCCATGCTCATGTCAGCCAGAGACTTCCGTGCGGGCGGATTGGCCTTGGCTGCCACGGTTTGGAGAGGCGCGGGTGCCGTTTTCTGAGGCTTTGCGGCCGGTCGGTTGAGGACTTCGGAGCCGAGCCGGGCAAGATGCAGGATGCGATAGACGGTCGGATTCAGCGCGGCTTGCAGGTCGGTCTGCGAGACCCCCTGTTCCATTGCGAACGCGATGTCTTTCTTGCCGATCTCGGGCGTCCAGCCCTTGATGTTCTTCTGGGCGAATTCGTAGGTTTCCTGTGCGCGCTTGGCAAATTCCTGCTGCGCGGCGCCAGCCCTCTCGCTTGCCCGTTCGTTGATCTGTTGCCCGATCTGATCCAGCTCGTATTTGAGCTGGTCGCGCTCGGACTGCGCTGCGCCAGCGGCAACCGGGTCCGTGGAC
>CAZQWH010000025.1:0-6276 GCA_964597145.1 uncultured Candidatus Saccharibacteria bacterium
CCCGATGGAGTTTTGCCCGGCGGCGACGTTCTCTCTCGAAAAGAGGCACCAAGTCAGTGACGATGGGCGCAATATCACGCTCTTCCGGTTGGGGATTCATAGGGCGCGTGCGCCTTAGCCCGGCCTCCCATATCCGCCGACCGGCTGGCGATGAACCAATGGACCGATACGCGAATGTCATTGCTCGTCAGCCTCCCTCGCCCATTCGGGCGGTTGCTCGTCAAACTTTGTCGGGGTGATCTGACCGGCCCGGATCATGTCCTGGCGCATGGACCAGCTGGCCCATTCGTACATGCGGGAGCGGTCTTGATCGGGGGAGTAGTCGTCAGTCATAGCGATAGCGCCTCCTGCTTTGGCTTGGCGGGAGGGTCGATGAACATGTCAGGCTGGCGGGTGGCGGCCTCGATGCGCTCGCAGGCGAGATCGAACCAACGCGGGTTCATCTCGATGCCGACAAACTGTCGACCGAGCTTCACAGCGGCTATTCCAGTGGTGCCGGAACCCATGAAGGGGTCGGCTACAGTCTGGCCTGATTTCGTATAGTCGGCCAGAAGCTCCATCATCAGCGGAACCGGCTTCTCGGTCGGATGCTCGCCGTGCCGTCCCTGATTTACGCAATAGGTGTAGATGCCCCGCTTGCCACCCGCGTTCCACGAGCGGTAGCCCTCGCCGCACCAAGCCGTTACGGCGTTCTCAAATCCGCGCGCAGCGCCTTGTCCGTTGAAGCGCGGTGATGCGTCCGGTTTGATCCAGGCAAGCGTCGTGTCCCACTTTCCGCCAGCCGCCTGAATGTCATCACGCCACGCGCGAACACCCTCAGCCAAGGTGAAGAGGATTAGCCATCCGTTCGATGCCTCAACGCATATCCTCGCCAATGAACTGCGGTCAGCGTTCACGCCGTCAAACGTGAGATCATCGGGGACTCGCCGGCCGTCGTTCCTGATGCGATTGATCTTGCCAACGGCGGCGTGTAGCTCGTCCTCGTATGGCGGATCGCCAATCACATGGTCGATGCCGTCAATCGTCGGCAGTACCTCCCGGCAATCGCCCCGGATCAGCCGCACCCTGCCGTCGAGGAACGTAACCTCTTCCGTCATGCCGCCCTCTTCTTGATAGAAGCGCGGGTGGGGGACAGGCGGGCCGTGTCAGACTGAATGGCAAGCGAGGCGAAATCTTCGAGGCGAAGAACGACAAGCGTTTCCCGACGATCCGCTTTCAGGAACAGGCCGTAGTTCGTTCCGAGCCAATCATAGATGGTGCGGAATCCCTCCGCCCGGCACTTGACCTCGAAGCACTCATCCTCGCCAAGGATCGGGCAGGATATATCGCCTGCGTAGCGACCCCCGGCAGCGCCAGACAGCGGCACACGCTCGGCGGCTAATCCGTGATCCTGTAGCGTGTTGACGATGGTCCGCTCGGTGCGGTTGCCCTTGTCACGACTGAACTTGCCCATTACCAGCCCCTCCGGTCCATGATCGACTGGCCGGTGATGTTGGTCAGCTCGTGCGCGATGTTGGCGGCACCCGCCGCATAGAGATTGGCCTTGAGCGCATCCCACCATTCTCCGGGAACATGCTCGGAAATCATCTCTGCCACTTCACGGGCGGCGCGGGCCTTAACGTCCGTATCGATCTTGTTGCGGCCAGCCTGCTTCTGCTCGGCTATGTCGCGGATGACGCGAGCTTGCTCTTGGGCGGGCGCCTTTGCAGCCTCAAGCAGGGCCGTGCGGTTATCGTCTAGCTTCGCTTCAACGGCGGCAGACTTGGCCTCTTCGGAGAGCTTCGCGACCTCCACAGCCCTCCGTGCATCGTCCCGGTCGAGACCAAGGCCTCTGGCGGCAGCAGAAAGCCCACCCTTCGGACGACCGCCCTGGGGTTTTTGCGCAGATTGCGCAGAAACCCTGTCAACCTCATCCCGCCACTTTTTCTCAAGCGTGATCCACTCGGCAATCTGCTCCGAGCGCTGAAGGGCGGTCAGTTCGGCGCGGTGCAAATTCTCTGCAATCGCCCACATCCGCGCGGCAATATCGAAGTCAGGTTCCTCGTAATCGCCGTTCTCATCCATCGCCTGGGTGGCGAGTTGGTCGAAATAGATATTGTCAGCAAAGTCGAGGGCCTCAATCGCCTCCCAACCCAGGCTCGACGCCGCCGCCACCCGGTGCCGCCCAGAAATAATTTTGTAAGTCTGCTTGTCGGGGTCGGGCGACATGAACCCGTCCGGCCCCGGCGTGGCATCAACGAAAATCGGCGTATGCAAGCCAAGCGTCGCCATGCTCCTCGCGAGAACTTCAACGCGAGAGGGGTCGAGCGGACGCGGACCGTCATCGAGGATGATGTTGGCCAACGGTACTTGGCGTGTCTTTCGCTCGTGGCGACCGGGCTTCATGGACTGTCTCCTTTATCGGGCGAGCGGCGGAAGCTTGGTGCGGGTCAACTGCAATTTGGTTCGACCCCGCTCACCGCGCCGATGGAGATTCCATGCGCGGAACAGAAGCTCGACCTTGTCTGAAAGAGGCATTCTACGGTCGGCGAGGAGGCGCTCTCTGGCGAGAAAGATCGGCTCGCCCTCGTTGAGGCCATTGCCCTTCACCAAGCGGTCAATGAAGTACTTGGCGGCGGCGACATCGCGCTTCGCAAACATGAAGTGACAGAAGGCGAGAACGGACGTCCCGCCTACAAGCGACGCTCGCTTCGGTATTGCGCGCACACTGTCAAGGATTGTCGGGTTAGTCTTGAAGGCTTCCTGTATCTGAGACTTCGTGGGGGCAAAATGCGAGGAGCTGCTGACAAGGCCGTATGTGTTGAACTGCCAGATAAGTTTGGCCACCGCAGCGGCGTGGTTGCCATCGGGAACGCCTTGCATTCCGAGATACTCGCCAGGCGTCCTGATCTTGCCTTGGTCGATCGTCAGTCGGCTGTCCCGATCGACGCCGAAAATGATGATGGTGTGGATTGACCGACCGGCCTTGGCGACGGCGCTGCATCGATGCTGCCCATCATTGAGAAGGCCATCAGCGGATACCTTGATCGTTTCGCCATTGAGTTTCCAATTGCCTTCGCGAATGTCGGTCGCGTATCGATCGACCACCGCATCGCTGACGCGGCGGTTGTCGGGGTTGCTGGCCAGAAGGATTTCGGCCAGCGCTGGCGTCAGTTCTATCTCCTCTGCAAACCGTTCATGGCGACCACGAGAGAGGCACGCCTGAAGCTTCGCCGATGCGCGTCGCGTTTCGGCAACATCGGCGATAGAAAACAGCGACGCGCCGCTATCCCGGTTGCTCTCAGTTCGTTCACGTCTTAAATTAAACATTCCGATGTCCTCGCCGCCCGAGCCGTGCGCTTGATCCCGCTGGCCGGGCGGCATCGGCCAGCGCGCATTCCGTGAGCGGCGCTAAACCACCACCCTCCGTCCGCGATATTCGATGACCGTGCGCCGCCTCGGGATCGGCTGCGCAAGCCAGATCGCAAAGGGCGCGTACAGGATGACAACCGCCAAGCAGAGGGCCGTGAGGATGATCAGCGCGGTCATTCCGCCGCCTCCATCGCCCCCGAACGTGGTGAAGCGGTAACCTTTACGGACCGGGCAGCCGAAAAGAGCGCCCTAGCCGCCTTTAGCCGTGCGCTCCGCTTGCTGTATGCGAACCAGAATATCCGCCAGCGAACTATGAATATCCGTAATGCAAGCATCTTCGCCGCATCCCTGTTCAGCTAGGCGCAGTCGGGCCTCGGCCTGCGCCAGTTTCAGTCGGCACCAATCGAGATAGGCTTGCCGGACCTTCCGGCTGAGCGAGCCGCCAATGTCTTTCCGGCGACCGTAGAAAAGACCGCGCGCCGTCCAGTAGCCGCCTATCGAGCGGCCTATACGGCGCAGGGCTGCGTCCCTGTCCTCGGACGTATCGAGGACCATCACGCGCACCATTTCGGCTTCATCCGGCATGGCTGCGAATGCTCCGAAATTTTGGCGCGGCAACCACGCGGGATGTGAAAGAAAAAGCCCGGCGACGGAACGGGGATCGAACACCGCCGCCGGGCAGGCTCGCGGCTGGGAGGAGACCACCGCGAAGGGATTGAACGGATGAACCACCGTGAGTTGCCGGGAGCGCGAGGCCCCCGGCTTGTCTCTCAAAAGTTTCAGACAAAGAACCTAGCGGGCCGATCCGCAGTCGGAGTGACAAGCACCTGCGGCCCGATAGACGGGATTCCTGTCCCGCGCACTTCCGGTCGTTCACTCCGGAACTGGAAAGGAGATGATCGATGGCCGACCTGAATGCAGGCGAAGACCTGATCGCGTATATCGAGTTGATACTCGCGTTAGCCGTGCCGCTCGCGCGCCGGGATGAACGGCTCGCGGAAGAGGTCGGCACCGAACTCCGCGAAGCCATGAAGCGGCAGGCGGAAACAGGGATGGACGGCGCTCTAGGCGTCGCGATGATCTTCCTGCAGGCGTTCGAGGCGCGCATCATGCGGCCTCGCGATCGGGAAGCATGAAATCGTTTGCGCTGACGGCACCATTGGTGGCCTCGAATATCCGGGCAAGCATGGCCGGGCGGGGCGTGCGTTCGCCATATCGCCATTTGCGAACGGCGCCGACGCTTACGCCGATGGAGGCGGCCAGCTCCGCATCGGATATCTTGTTCGCGGACATGAACCGTGACAGCTTCATGTCGCCATAGATACCCCATGTCGGGGTTATTCGCAACCCCAAAACGGGGTGCAACAAAAATTTCTGTAGAGGCTACATTTCCCGCCATGGGGAATGCGCTGAAAATCCTTCGTCAAAATCGGGCGTGGACCCAGGAGCAGGCCGCCAAAGCCTTTGGCATGTCGCTCAAGGGGTACATTAAGAAGGAGAATGGCGAGCGCGAAATGAGCGCCAGCCAGATCCTGACCGCCAGTAAAATCTATGGCGTGTCGGCCTCAGTCGTGCTGGAACAGGAACCGCCGCCGACGCCAGCTGAGTCCGCTATCCGCTCGATCCTGGCGGAACTGTCTCCCGAGCAGAAGGAGGCGGCAGTTCCGTTTTTCCAGAGTCTCTTAAAGAAACAAGAAAGCAGATAGCTTCCCGCTTGGAGTCCGGCGACAGTCGGTGCCACAGCCCCACCAGCCTGTCGTCAACGTCGGGCATTTCCTCGACTCGCCGCTCGTACATGACGGCACCCCCTCAAATTGCCCCATCAGCCTGCCACGGCCGCTAGAACATCGCAAGAACGAATAGGAATTTTCTCCTATTTTCTTCGAGCACAAAACTGACGGCAATCTTAACTGTACTCGCAAAATTATAATTGATCCACTTTGGCCGATATGCCCGACATATCAGACCCTCTGCCCGCGATACCCCATCAGGGTCGATATGATAAATTTTCGAGGAACCCCATTTTGGGGTTTACAATGACCCCATAGCGGGGTATATTCCCTCCATACACGGCATTCGACCGGCATGGAGGAATCGATGGCAACAATCACCAAATGGGTCTCCAAGAAAGATTGGACCCTGGGCGCCATCTACAGGTTCGGCATCACTCGCCAGCTAAGCGCCGCCGAAATCGCTCATCTTCTCATTCACCGGGTCGGCATGACCGACCGCTCTGCCAAGCAGCTTGTCGCGCATTGGCTCACGTCTGAGCCGTACCGCGCGCAGGAGGCAGCATAATGGCGAGCGAGAGCAGACATACGCCGGGGCCTTGGCACCGAAACATCATGCCCGCGCGCAAGTACTGCGTGATCTTCTCCGGTCGCAATAAACACGTCGCGGCCATCCATCACGCGGATGGCTTGTCCGACGAAGAGGTTGAGGCAAACCACGATCTCTTCGCCGCCGCGCCGGACATGCTGGCGGCGCTGAAAGTCATCGTTGACCTGGCCAGACCCGGCCAGACCATCGACGTATCTCAGGCAACCGACATCATCTGCGACGTATGGAATGTAGCTCGTGCCGCCATCGCCCGTGCTGAGGCTCGCCAGTCATGAGCGCGCGGCTAAACGAGAACGAACGGAAGGTACTCTCCTTCCTCGCTGACGATTACCACAGCGACGAAAAGTGTTTCCCGTTCGCGCCGATCATCGCCGCGACGGGCTTAAATCGGGCCGTTGTCCGTAGGGCGTGTCGCTCCCTTTCAAGGAAGGGATTTGCTTCGTTTCACAGGGGTCTCTGGACCTACGACGACGGGCCGGGGGGCAGCGGGTACGCCTGCACTCGCGAGGGTTACGAGGTCGCCCGCGCTCGCGGAGAGCAGCCATGACCCTCCGCACCCTCGATCTTCTCTTCACCACGATCCTC
>CAZQWH010000026.1:0-5027 GCA_964597145.1 uncultured Candidatus Saccharibacteria bacterium
ACAGTCTACAGTCTACAGTCTACAGTCTACAGTCTACAGTCTACAGTCTACAGTCCATCTTGCTGACCATCGCTATGCGATAAAAATTATTTGTTGGCGGTGGCCAACTAAAACGGGAACCAAGTCACCTGGTCCACGCGAAGGCGTGGTGGCTTGCTGACCATCGCTATGCGATAAAAATTATTTGTTGGCGGTGGCCAACTAAAACGGGAACCAAGTCACCTGGTCCACGCGAAGGCGTGGTGGCTTGACAACCAATTGATATCAGTCCAAAATGGTGATTAGTGGTGAAGAGTGGTGAAACTTGAGCCGCTTTTGAGTGCATTCAAGTCACTGCCCCCACCCTCTTCATCAAGTTAGTTACAGGTGATGGGTAATAGATCAGTAGTCCAAACGTTTGATTTGTTGCCCATTACTGTAGCCATTACTAAAGGAGTAACTATGTTACTTGGTGAAGTTATATACAAAGTGGGGCAGAAACATCGGTTGGCACTACCAAAGAAGTTTCGGCAAATACTTGGGGACCGGCTGATTGTGACGCGAGGATATGAAGGCTGTTTAGTGATTGTATCCGATGCAGAGTGGCAACCCTTAATCGCCGAGGTAGATAACGCTTCATTTCTCGACAGTAATGCCAGAACATCGGCCCGATTTTTACTTGGTGGAGCCAATGAGCTGGTACTGGATAGCCAAGGCCGGTTTGTGGTTCCAGAGACATTATATGAACATGCTAAATTGGGCCAAGAGGTAGTTTTTGTTGGTCTGGGAAAGTGGATAGAAGTTTGGGATGCCAAGCGATGGCAAGAGATGCAACAACAATTGTCCACCGATGGTAGCGCTATCGCCCAGAAGCTAATCGCTTCTGCAAATCAGAATAGCGGGGTTTAGATTATTCAAAAATACGACGTGGTGAGGCTCGAGAATACAATCAGTTCAGACGACAGACGACAGACGACAGACGACAGACGACAGTTAGATAGTGGTCAATATCCGACATCTCTCTTTAGAGTGCAATGTCGGAGTATATCGGCTACAATAGCTGATAGCAATTGGAATAATGCCAAAACTTACAGTACAAGGTGCGAAACCAGATCCTAAATCAAATACGGCAAGCCAAGCAGCCGGCACAGGATGACAAGGCGCCTCGGAAATTGCAACCAGTCTGCCAGCGGTTAAGTTTTTACCTTTGACTTGCGGCTTTGCGCTTTGAGTTTACCTTTTGCACTTTTAGTATATGAAAACAGTACCTACAGGTTCCGATTATCATATTCCGGTCTTAGCCAACCAAGTTATGGCTGGATTGGTGGTCGAACCAGGTGCTTGGTATATCGACGGCACACTAGGCGGTGGTGGCCACACCGAATTAATCTTAGCTGCTGGTGGCAAAGTGCTGGGGATTGACCAAGATGCCGACGCATTAGCTTCAACCTCACAGCGGTTACAACAAGCAGCAATTGAAGCTCGTCTTAGGTTGGTGAAGGCTAATACTCGTCAGTTAGCTGAAGTTTGGCAGGAGCAAGCCCTACCTAAAGTCCATGGTCTACTATTGGATTTAGGTGTGTCATCCTATCAGCTAGACCAACCACAACGCGGCTTTCGGTTTGATTCAGATAGGCTAGATATGCGCATGGATGTTGGCTTGCCAGTTACCGCAGCCGACTTAATTGCCCGCTTAGCAGTGTCAGACTTAGAGCGGTTATTCGTTGACTTGGGTGAAGAACGATACGCCCGCCATTTTGCCAAAGTAATTGGCGATGAGCGACAGCAACAGCCAATTACTTCAGCAAAGCAGCTGGCAGAGTTAGTGTATCGGGCGAGCCCGCCGCCCTATCGGCGCGGACCGATTCATCCAGCAACTCGCGTCTTTCAGGCGCTCCGTTTGGCGGTAAATGCGGAATTAGACAGTCTGAGCCAAGCCCTGCCTCAAGCAGTTTCAGTTTTAGAGGAGGGGGGACGGCTAGTCGTCATAAGTTTTCATTCTTTAGAAGACCGGATTGTGAAGCGGTTTATGTTAGATACACCAGAGATAGCGCCACTAACTAAACGACCGATCGTAGCAAGTGAAGTAGAGCGAAACCACAACCCACGATCACGGTCGGCCAAGCTAAGAATTGCCGAAAAGCGGGTTAAATAAATAAAAATGAATGCGAGTTGGCAAGAATCGACATAAAATATATGGCACTATTTAAGCTATCCTCCAAAATAAATAGAAACCATCAGCAGTCATCATCGTTAGGGCGAGTAAACAAACTTATGGTGTGCACCATCGCAATCTTGATCGTCTTTGAAGCCTTAGTAACAAATGCGAAAGCCAGCAATGGCAGTAAGTTAGCCCAATTACAAGCAGAACACCAATCATTAAATGCCGAAGTGTTAAGCTTAGAGTTGGAAATATCCTCATATGCCTCACTATCGCACATTAAGTCGTACGCGACCCAAGATTTGGGCATGAAGCCCGTCGATAAAAACATTTTATACCTGCCCTTGTCCGAACCAAGCCAACCGTAGCCCATGCCTCGATTAAAACGCTCCAATTCATCAAGTTATGCCAACTGGCGTTACAACCTGTTATTCGCCGTCATTGCCGTTGCCTGCGTTACACTCGTGGCAAAGCTATTCCAGGTTCAAGTAATGCAACATGAAATCTTCTTGGCCAGGGCCGAAGAGCAATACGGCGATGCTATTATTGTGCCAGCAAAACGAGGAACCATTAAATCATCCGATGGCTTCGATTTAGCCACAACCCAGCCAGCCTATTTAATAACCGCTAACCCTAAGCTTATTGCCAATCCAGACCAAGCGGCGGCGGGGATTGTGGAAGCATTGCACAGTGATGAGGTGGAAGATGCAAAGCTGTCCAATCAAACTAATTTTGATAACTTAGAAGATAAACCGCAGGCTCCAAAAACCAAACAGGAAGAACTAGCTGAATTAACTGAAGTGCTATCCGATACATCGCGAAGCTGGGTTTTGATTGGCCGTAAAATAGAAAAAGACATTGCCGATAAAATTAAGGCCCTTAATATTCCTGGTATAGATTTTAGAACCGATCAAAAACGCTTTTATCCAGAAGGTACATTAGCCAGCCACGTTTTAGGCTTTGTAGGTAAAGATCGGGAGGGGGATGACCACGGTTATTATGGTATAGAAGGGTATTTTAATCGAGATTTGTCTGGAAAAGACGGGCGCATTGTATTAGAGCGCGATGCCGTAGGCAACCCAATTCCGGTCGGGAAATATGTCTCACAACCAGTTGAGAATGGCGCGACAATTACCCTTACCATTAATCGTAGTTTGCAATATTTACTCGAACAAAAGCTTAAAACTGGTGTAGAGCACAATCATGCCGAATCGGGGTCGGTGATTGTTATGGAGCCTAGTACCGGACGGATATTAGTTATGGCTAACTATCCAACCTACAACCCAGGTAATTGGCTCGATCCAGAAGTCCAAGAGCATCAATGGTTTAAAAACCGGGCAATTTCTGATGCCTACGAGCCGGGAAGCGTCATGAAATCATTTACTGCAGCATTAGGTATTGACCTAGGGATTTTTAGCCCAGATTCCCATTATGTAAGCGAGCCATTTAAAGTGGTAGATCATACCATTACGACTGCCAATGGGCATTATTACGGTGATTCAACCTTAACCGATATGCTAGTTCACTCCGACAACACCGGAGCTGCTCAATTTGCTATGAAAATTGGACAAGAAAAGTTTATAAAAGCCTTGCATGATATTGGTCTAGACCGCCCCACAGGAATTACGCTAGAAGGAGAGGGACAAAGCATTATCCCATATCCAAACGATTGGTTACCCATCACCTTAGCAACAGCAGCCTTCGGCCAAGGCATTGCCGTAACGCCAATGCAATTATTACAAGTCGAATCTACCATCGCCAATGATGGAATACAGATGAAACCAACCATTTTGGCCTCGGTGGAGCAAAACGGCAAAAGAAAGGTTGTTGAACCAGAGAAAGTTGGTCAAATATTTAGTCAAGAGACATCGGACAAGATGGTCAACATCCTAACTGAGGTGGTAAAACGGGGAGAGTTTCACCGTTTAGCTCTACAAGGCTATGGCATTGCCGGTAAAACCAGTACATCTCAAATTCCAATTCCTGGAGGGTACGACCCAGACCACACCATTACTACCTTTGTTGGATTTGCGCCTGCCGAAGATCCTAAGTTTATTATGTTGGTTAAGTTGGACAAGCCGAGCATTAACAACTCTGCCGAAACCGTAGTGCCTGTTTGGATGGATATGGTTAAAGACTTATTTAGCTTTTATGGCATAGGGCCGGTGGCTACCGCCGAAGGCGAGGGATAAACTTTAAGCGGGAATCCAGGCTTAGTAGAGAGTAAAGGGCAAAAGGCAAAACGCATTTAGGAATACCAAATACAGGATGCGGAAGGCAGGAGGCGGGAGATAGTAGATTGAAGATCGGGCTGCACGACTACTAGATGACAAAAATTCAAAACTCAAAATCAAAAAAACAAATCATAAACAAGACCCATCCACCATGTAAGCCATAACCAGCGTTGCGAACAGGAATCACAACACACCAACCCAATAACCAATCTCTAATCTCCAACCCCCGATATACGATATACAATATACAAACGTCATCACTCCTGTCCGCCTCTGGCGGAAGCTACGCCGTGGCAATACTACCCCAATTTAATCGATAGCTACTATACCTCACCAAGACCTGCCTGCAACAGCTGTGTAAGCATAGCAGGCAGATTGCCACAGTCCGTTACCACTCCTCCATTCGAGCCTGATCCTTCAACCATGAGCCTGAGACCGTCGAATGGACGATGAGGCTTGAGTCTTTAGAGTCGAATGGCTTCGCCATGACGTATACTAACCTTCCCAGATCCCAGATCCCAGATCCCAGATCCCAGATCCCAGATACCAGATACCAGATACCCTCCTTGCCATTCTAGAATAAAGCGTTATAATCCCCTCCAAAGTCCAAAGTCCAAAGTCCAAAGTCCAAAGTCCAAAGTCCAAAGTCCAAA
>CAZQWH010000027.1:0-4472 GCA_964597145.1 uncultured Candidatus Saccharibacteria bacterium
GAGCAGCAGGACGCCGGCCCCACGAACAACTGGGCCGCGCCGCAGGAAATGCGCGCAACGCTGGCGGCACAAAACCGGGGCATGTCGATTGACGACACGCTTGCCTCGCTCGCCGGAGCGCCGCGTACCGCACCGCAGGACGTTGGTGGCAGTCCGTTCGGCCTGACCAATACCGCGCCCGACCTCAGCTTTGCCGGCGCTTCAAATGCCATAGCGAACGCGCCGAAGGTATCGGCCGCATCGGCGCAGCCAGCTCTCGACCCGTATCCGTCCTCCTGGGAGACATCGTTCCCCGGCGCGCTGGGCGGCATCCAGATGAATTTTGGCCCTGCCGCCGGCTTCGACTATGCCGGCGCGGCTGACATTCTGGCCTCGGCCCCACGAACCGCAGCGACCGGCCTGCCAGCGGGCGCGGTCAATATGGCACAGAATACCGCTCTGCCTGCTAGCGCCCCGGTCTATCAGCCGACCTCTCCGGTTGGCGGCCCAACCCTCGATGAACTCGCCTATGGCGCCATGCCTCCGGGCGCGGCTGCCGCAAGTGCCGCCCCGGTCGGCAAGAAGCCGGGCATGATCAGCAATATCCTGTCCAATCCGCTCGCAAGGGCCGGCATCGGTTATCTGACGGGAGGCCCGTTGGGTGCTGCCATCGGGCTTGGCGGGGCGCTGCTCGGGGGCGCTCTCAAGGGCGGCGGCTTTGGTGCGCTGGGCGGTGGTTTCGACCCGGCTACGGCGGCAAGGAACGCAGCCTATGCGGCGGGCGTGTCTCAGTCTGACATGATCGGCGGGCGCTATGGCGGGGCATCTTATGGCCGCACGGGTTCGGACGGCGTGACGCGCGGCACGACTTCGGGCGGCACTGGCTGGTCGTCCTCCAACGGCGGCAAGAACGTCTCTGTTGGCGGCAAGTCGTACACCGAGCGCCGCGACGGCAAAGGCTACTCCGTCAACATCTGATTTTTCCGAAATTCTGACAGGCAAGGAACACTGCTCATGGGCGGCGTGAATAGTTACGCGACCGATGCATCATCGAACACGACGCTAGGCGGCATCACGCTGGCGGATTCGATGGCGCCGACGAACCTCGATAATTCGTTCCGGGCGGCAATGGCGGATATCCGGAAGGGCCTGAACGATATCGGCGGCAAGGCGGTCTCATCCGGCACCGATACCGTCACGCTGACGACCGACAGTACGGTCACGTCCTATTTTGACGGGCTGCGCCTGACCTTCATCGCGGGCGGTTCCAATACCGGGGCGGCCACGCTGAACGTCGATAGCGTCGGAGCGAAGAAAATCCTGAAAGGTGGCGGCACCGCACTTGGCGCGGGCGATATCGCCTCCGGGATGCCGGTCGATGTTGTCTATGACGAGTCTGCGGATTCCGCCTCCGGCGCATGGATGCTGCTTAATCCGAATGTCGCCTCCGCGTACACATCAGGCGGTACGGATGTGGCGCTTGCCGATGGTGGAACGGGCGCATCCCTCTCCGACCCCGGCGGCGACCGGGCGCTCTTCTGGGACGACAGCGAAAGCAAGGTCGATTGGCTGGCTATCTCGACCGGCCTTTCTATCTCGACGACGAACCTCGCGATTGACAAGGCAACCGACGCGAATGTCCGCGCGGCGGCCTCCAACAAGGTTCTGACTTCCGACCTCATCGAAAGCGCGTCGGCTCTCGTATCGCTGACTGACGACACGACAGTAGCCGCCGATTGGGATGCAGGGGTCAATTTCTCCCTGACGATCACCGCCAACCGGACGCTGGGCAATCCGACCAACGGCCAGCCGGGAACGTGGCGCACGATCCATGTGCAGGGCAACAGTACGACCGATCGGACGCTGACCTTCGGCAATCAGTATCTGAACGATCTGCCGACGCTGACGGATATCGATAGCGGGCAGGAATACATCCTCATCATCTACTGCCTGACGACCTCCCACTTCATCGTGAGTGCAATTAAAGCAACGGATTTCTGATGGCTATCTACGTTAAAGAAACCGGCTCCGGTCAATTCACCCGCCTGCTCGGCAACCCGACGCTGACGAGCCTTGATGGTTCGGAGCGCGCGCCCCTGCTTGCCGTGAGGGCGGCGGGCAAGATGGCGGCGTTTGGCGTGTACGAAGCCGAGCCGTTCTCGGTTCCGACCGGCAAGCGTATCACCGGCCCGGAGTCATTCGAGCGTGACGGCGACACGGTGCGGCAGGTCTATGCGGTGGAGGATATCCCGCCTCCGACCGCAGACGAACTCAACCGGCAGGCCCGCAGCGAAGCGCTTGAGCGCGCGATGGCGATGGCTGCCGAGCGCATGGTCCTCGATGAAGAACTGAGCGATGACGAGCGGCTGGAACTGATCGGCATCTATCCGATGTGGATCGAGGGAGATGCCGTATCGGTTGGGGATTATCGCCGTCATGAAGGCGGGCTTTATCAATGTGTACAGGCGCACACGACGCAGGCTGACTGGACGCCACCGGTTACGCCGGCTCTATGGAATAAGGTAGTAGCGCCGGACGTGATCGGCGCATGGGTGCAGCCGACCGGCGCGCATGATGCTTACGCCAAGGGCGCACTCGTCACCTATAACGGGCAGGTCTGGATTTCCGACATCGATGCGAATGTCTGGGCGCCGGGCGTGACCGGCTGGAGTGTGCGCCCGTGAGTTTTGTTCCTGGCATGACGGGTGCGATTGCGGGGCTAGTAAGTGCAGGCGCATCCGGCCCGTTTTTCACCGGCGGCACCGTCACCGAGTCCGGCGGCTACCGCATACACACCTTCACCTCGTCGGGCACGCTGACGATGGTGTCGCCCGGCGAGGTCGAATATCTCGTCCTTGGTGGCGGCGGCGGCGGAGGGGCCGGTAGCAACACCTCCGGCGGCGGCGGAGGGGGTGGCGGCTATCCTGTCACCGGGTCAATAACGATTAGCGCAACACAGACAATCACTGTCGGCGCAGCGGGAACGGCAGGCTCTGGTAGCGCAGGAGGCGATGGCGGAACTAGCTCTATCGGCTCTCTTGTGTCCTCTGTCGGCGGCGGCGGCGGAGCAGAAGGTGGTGGCACTAGCGGTGCTAACCCAGGCAGGAATGGCGCGAGTGGTGGTGGCGGTAGCGGCGGTAGTACCAGTGGAAATTCAAACGGCGGCACTGGCTCTTTAGGAGGGAACGGCGGCGCCGGCGTGAAGTCCCCGACCAGTTCGAACCGTGGCGGTGGCGGCGGTGGCGGCGCCGGTGGTGATGGCGGCGATGCTTTGAGCGGCAACGGCGGTAACGGAGGTGCGGGCCTCGTCTCCAGCATTAGCGGATCGTCGGTTACTTATGGCGGCGGTGGTGGTGGCGGTGACGCCGGTGGAGGCAGTGGCTCCGGTGGCATCGGAGGCTCATCTATCGGCGGCACTGGCGGTGGCAGTGGTAACGTAGGCAGCGCAGCTCCTACAGCAAACAGTGGTGGCGGTGGTGGTGGCGGTGGTGCCGCTGGACTCAATAACGGTGGTGCCGGTTCCGCTGGTATCGTGATTATCCGCTATCCGATCTGAGTGCCGGCAGCGGCATCGCTGTTGGGCGAGGGTGGGGGGCAAACCCCGCCGCCGCCGGCCCCATCATCATAGCCAATAACCCGACCTGATCACAGCCGCCGCTCATGGCGGCTTTTTTCATGGGAAATCGAGATGACGCTGTTCACCGACAAGGCGCCGGGCATCATGCGCTTGCTCATGGCCGACTTTGGCCTGTCCGACGAGGAAGCGGCGGCCATTGTCGGCAATCTCGGGCACGAATCCGGCGGCTTCAAGTTCCTGCAAGAGCTAAAGCCGATGGTCCCCGGCTCCAAGGGCGGATGGGGATGGGCGCAATGGACAGGCCCGCGCCGCCGGTCTTTTGAAGCCTACTGCGCCCGCAACAATCTCGACCCGGCATCCGACAAGGCGAATTACGGCTGGCTGTTCGTCGAACTGACGACGACCGAGAAGAAGGCCATCCCCGCCGTCAAGAACGCGGCTGATCTGCAATCCAAGGTCATCGCCTTTGAGAAGGCATTCGAGCGCGCCGGCATCAAGCATTACGATTCCCGTCTGAAATACGCCAAGCAGGCGTTGAACGCCTATCGCCGGTCGCTCGTATCATCCGACGATCCCGGCCCGGCCCCAGAGAAGCCCGTACAGCCGGTTCCGGCCCCGCCGGATATTCCCACACCAGCCACACCGAAAAAGCCCGCCAGCGGCGCTCCCAAGCGTTTCACATGGGGCGGCTTCGCAATGGCTCTCATCTTTCTTGTCGTGGTCGCGCTCATCCTGGCGCGGTCCTTTCTATAGGAGCATCACATGGTCGCTTACAAACCCGCTGCGGCGGGCAGATGCAGCCTCGATTGCCCCGGCTGCAATGGAGCCTGCCAGCAACCTCACAGCGTCCAGCCTTCGCACGTCGGCTGGGTGTGCCCGAAATGCGGCGCGGCCAACTCTCCGGGCGTGGATCAGT
>CAZQWH010000028.1:0-4313 GCA_964597145.1 uncultured Candidatus Saccharibacteria bacterium
GTTGGCGATGGTGCGACGTTTGCCATGGAGCCGGCTCTCTCGCCCGCGCTCGCGGAGAGCAGCCATGAACCACACTTTCACGGTTCGCATCTACTCGCCACTGCTGAGACCCGGAATCGAGATCAGCTTCCAGGTTAGCGGCAAGTACCTCACGCGGGCCGTCTGCGACGCCATGGCGAAGGTGCGCGAGATCAATGAGGCGGCGACAAACGTCGGAGAGCAGCCATGACCCTCCGCACCCTCGATCTTCTCTTCACCACGATCCTCACCGGGCCGGCTGTCTTTGCCGTGCTCGCGATAGCTGAATGGAGGCTTGCATGACCATGCAAATCGAAACGCATGAGGACAAGTCAGTCACCCTTGAGGGCTTCATCCGGGTCCTCGCCTCGATGAGGTATGAGGACATAGTTTCCATCGCTGATGCCTTGGAAAACATTCGTTCAGGCGGCGAGGATGGCTGCGAGAACAAGATAACTCCAGCAGATGTCGCACGGCTCTTCCTGGACCCGGATGCCCTTGTCCCGGATAGCGGGGATGCGTCATGACCGACTTCCCCGTCATCCACCCGAGCGCTGATGCAGAAGCAAGGCGCGAGTTTCCCGCGATGTTCAATCGCCCGCCGACCTTGCGCGATCTTCATAATCAGATGATCGCGGCCATCGCCCGCCTGCCGGTCGGGCCCGAGCCTTCCGTCTATGACGATTGGGCTAGCCAAGCTGACTGCCTGGACGATCGTGCCCTCTACCTGCGCAATCTGCTCAGGGCGATGAAGCCGGTCATCGAACGGATATCCGACGACGCTTTCAACATCGGAGGCGCGAAGCCGGAACTGTTCGACCTGATCGGGGACGCCTTCACCGATTTCATCTGGCCGCTGGAAAGTGCGGCGGAAGATTTGAGGGCTGACCGATGAACGCCCGCGAAGGCATCCCCTGCGAGTGCTGTGAAGGGGTTGGCCTGCTGGAGCGCATGGGCATGGACGAGGACGGGATTTTCGTCCCGACCTACGAGCAATGCTTCCTCTGTTTCGGCACCGGCACCGAGCCGCCCCTTCCAGAAGATGAGAAAGCGAGGGTGGAATGAGCCAGTGGCAGCCAATCGAAACGGCGCCGAAGGACGGGACCAAAATACTCGGCTTCGATCCCCAAGGGGTACGCGGGCCAGTTTGCGCGGTCATCTATTGGTACTCGCATCAAAGTCAAAGCTTTGAGGAAGCTGGCGACGGCCTCTTTCGCAAAGTTCTTCATGAGCCGGTCGAGTGGTGGGAGGGTGCGTCCTACTCGCCATTTCGAGCCACCCATTGGATGCCCCTCCCGAAGCCGCCGGAGGCAAAGCCATGACCGCCCGCGAAGGCATCCCCTGCGAGTGCTGCAAGGGGACCGGGGTGATCTACGGCGAATACCGGACATTTTGGCGGAACCGGCTGAAAGAGGGCTACCAGCAATGTCCGCTTTGCTTCGGTTTCGGCATTGAGCCTCCCCTTCCCGAAGATGAGAAAGCGAGGACGGAATGACACCCGATCCGATGCTGCAAGCCTATGTCGAATGCGCTCGCGGGCTGAACCATACCGCCCTCGCCTATCGCCGCATGGCGAAGGACATCCCGCACAGGCGGCATCATTTCCTATCGGAAGCCGACCGGCTGAAAGCCGAGGCTGCCGATTACATGACGCTCGCATGGAATGAAAAGCTGTTCCGCACGGCGCACGAACTGGAAAGGGCCGCGTGATGCAGTGGGCGGACCCCGGAGACGAGTGGGGGCCGATCGATTTCCATGTGTCCGCAAAAGGAACGATCGCGATTTATTGGGAGGACCTTATGCCGCCGGATCGGGCCGAGTTTCTAATACAACGCGGGTGGGTGATTGAGAAATATCCGCCTGTCGTGGTGGCGACACTACCGAGCAGGGCCGCGTGATGAGCGAAGCCGAAAACCCGCGCGCCGTCATTGGCGACAACCGGACGCCGTTCGAACTTTCGCGGGAAGAGATCGACGACCTCTGTCTAGAAGCCAAAAACTGGCTCGATGGATCGATAGTCACGACACAGGAGGAAGCCGACGCGGTGTCGCGGCTTCTGGAACTGCTTCGCAAGGCTGAAAAGACCGCCGACGAACGGCGCGCCGCAGAGGCAAAGCCTTTCGACGATGGGAAGGCAGAGGTGCAGGCTCGCTATGCGCCCCTGATTGCCGACACAAAGACGAAAAAGGGCAAAGCCGTTGTGGCAATTAGCGCCTGCAAGGCAGCACTAACGCCGTTCTTGAATAAAAAAGAAGCCGAACAGAGAGCAGCCGCCGAGGAAGCCCGCCGGCAGGCGGAAGCCGCCGAGATCGCCGCACAGAAGGCGTTTGCCCAATCTGGCCCGAGCGACCTTGAGGCGCGTGAGGAAGCCGAGAGGCTGGCCGAGGCCGCGAAGATCGCCAACGCCACAGCCAACCGGGCGGCGAAAGAAAAGCCGCACGCAAAGGGTGGCTCACGCGCAATCGGCCTGCGGACGAGCTATCGGGCCGAGATCACCGACGAATCCGCCTTCGCAAAATATGTCTGGCAGACGCATCAAGCAGAGCTTTCCGAATTTCTCGCCACGCTGGCGCAGCGCCTGGTCAACGCCAAGGCGCGCGACATTCCCGGCGTGACTATCCATGAGCAGAAGGACGCCGCGTGATGTTCACCGAAGAGCAGAAGAAAGAGCTATCGGCGCCGCTCGATAGAAAGCATGTCAGGGCCCGCACACAAGCCGGACGCTCCCTCAGCTCGAAGGCTGGCACGTCATAGCCGAGGCCAACCGCATATTCGGGTTCGACGCATGGGCGCGCGAGGTCGTGCGGCTTGAGGAAACCAATCGCGACCTCCTGACCCTCAACGGCGGCCGTGGCGAATACCAGCAATGGCGCGTCGGCTATCTCGCGGTTGTCCGCGTGACGGTTGGCGATGTCGTGCGCCAAGGAACCGGCTTCGGCTCCGGCATGGCGAAGCCGGAAGCCTTGGGCGAGGCAATCGAGAGCGCCGTCAAAGAGGCCGAGACTGACGCCATGAAGCGCGCCTTCATGACCTTCGGCAACCCGTTCGGTCTTGCGCTCTACGACAAGGATCAGGCGAACGTTTGCCGAGGCGAGCCGGAGCCGCCGAAAGCCGACGCAACTCCGTTCGATGATTCCGAAAAGGACAAGCTCGCCAAGGCTTACGTCGATAAGTGCGTCGAGATCATCGGCAAGGCGACCGATGCCGACAAGCTCATTTCATGGTGGGACAACGAGGCCGACAACCGCGCGACCCGCCAACTTACCCATGACGAAGTGGACGGCCTCAAGACGATGGCCCTCCGGCGCATCAAGACCCTCAAGGCAAAGGAGCCAGCATGAGCGGGCGATATGACGCTATCGCGGTTCGCACATACCAGGACCGCGACGGAAACGAAAAGAGCATCTTCACGAATATCGGTGTCGCGTGGCCGATGAAGGAGAAGGACGGCTATCGCGTCGTGCTTCACGCTATGCCGGCGCCAGACAAGGGAGAGTTCACCATTCTCCTGATGCCGCCAAAGCCGCGCGAGGAAGGTCGCCGGTCGGCAATGGATGAGGCGGCGGGCCGAGGCTTTGCGCCCGACAGATCGGGCCGGGGCGGTTCGCTTGCCGACGACCTCGACGACGAGATTCCGTTCTGATGTCCCGCGCCGTCATCATCATCCAGACAGACGCCGACCGTAAGCGGGCCAGCCTGTGGGCTGCGAAGGCCCCAGCCGGAACCCGGATCGAGTTCAAGGCCCCGCGCCGCTCTCTAGAGCAGAACGCGAAGATGTGGGCGTGTCTGACGGATATCGCGCAACAGGTGGACTGGTACGGCCAGCGGCTTTCGCCGGAGGACTGGAAGGACGTGTTTACCGCCTCTCTCAGGCGTGCGCGTGTCGTGCCGGGATTGGAGGCCGGGACATTCGTACCGCTCGGGATGCGGACGTCCGACATGGGAAAGCAGGAGTTCAGCGATCTGCTTGAACTGATCCACGCCTTCGCCGCTGAGCGTGGCGTCGTCCTGCATGACATGGAGCAGGCAGCATGAGCCGGACAGAGTTCACCGCCGCCACCAAGCGCCAGGCATGGGAACGCTCGGGCGGGCGCTGCCAGCACGCCGACTGCGGCAAAAAGCTATTCCCCGGCGATATCTTCTACGACCACATCATCCCGGATGCCTTGGGCGGGGATAACACCCTGTCCAACTGCCAGGTGCTTTGCCGGGCGCATCACGACCCGAAGACGCGCAAGGAGGACGTGCCGCGCATCGCGAAGATGAAGCGCCAGCGCGACAAGCACCACGGCATC
>CAZQWH010000029.1:0-3826 GCA_964597145.1 uncultured Candidatus Saccharibacteria bacterium
GGACGTGCCGCGCATCGCGAAGATGAAGCGCCAGCGCGACAAGCACCACGGCATCCGCAAGACATCCCGCACCTTCCGCAAGCCGGAGGGTGCTGAATTCAACTGGCGCACAGGGCGCTACGAACGCGCGAGGCCATCATGATCACAGACACAGAGCTAGAGCGATTGGAGCGGCTGGCGGAAGGGGCAACGGAAGGTGAGTGGGATTCGAGCGGAACGACCGTATCCGTGCGCTGGCGAGGAGCCGTTGCGCAATGTCCCGTGCCTAAAAACGGCGGTACGTTCGAGTGCGTGGCAAACGCCGCCTACATCGCGGAACTTCACCCGGCTAAAGCCCTCGCTCTCATCTCATCTGTAAGAGCGCTTCGCGCCCGCGCGGAAGCGGCTGAGGCTGAGAATGAGAGACTGCGGAAGGCGCTGGAGCCGTTCGCCCGCGTCGCCGAGCATGACATAGGCGACGATGAGGATGACACAGACACATTCTGGCCGATGAGCAACGCTCGCTACTCCATGTCGGGACGACTGCGTGTCGGCCACCTCCGCGCCGCCCGCCTCGCTCTGGAGAACACCAATGGATCGCGCTGAACTGATCAGGCGGGGGCGGCAAGCCTCCTCCGTCGTCGATAACGCCGAAGGCAAGAACGCCTTGATCCGCGATCTATGCGACGCCCTCGAAGCCGCGCCAGCGGTGCCGGATGGGTGGAAGCTGGTGCCGGTCGAACCGACCGAGGCGATGCGCAAGGCGTGGAACGCGCACCCATCAAATGACAGCAGCTATTTCTCAGAAAATTTCTACCGCGCCATGCTCGCCGCCGCGCCCGAAGCGCCGGGACAGGAGGCGAGGGATGACTGGACGGCTGATCCGGCTCGGAACATCGATCTAAGCCCCTCCGCTCAGGACGGCTTACATGCGCTTGAGGAACTGGCGAACCTTCCTCTAGGCATACCCTTAGCAGATTGGAGCCGGCTTTCGTCTCGCATTCAGGCCGGCTTAGAGGCCGGCGTCGCCTCATCCTCTCCGGCAGCGGAGCCGGTGGCTCTCGCATCAGCCCGGCAAGAAGGCTTCGAGGCGGGGATCGAGGCGGCGGCAGAGATCGTTCTTCCAACCTTTGGCGATCCGAATGAACGCATACGCCATGCTCTCCGGTACGACATCCTCGCCCTTAAGGAAGGACCGTCCTCATGACCACGCTCGACGAAAAGGGACTGGCCTGCCCTTATTGTGAGGGGCTCGGAAAATACGAGCGCGGCCCCACCAATATGAATAGTTGGGACGACGAGCCCGACTATGAGGAAGTGACGTGCCCGCATTGTGAGGGGAAGGGAAAGGTCGTCGCCGCCGCTTGCCCGCACTGCGAATCAATCGACCTTTTTGTCGAGCGAGCGGACACATCTTCCGCATATGTGATGTGCAACGATTGTGGCGCACGCGGGCCTGTTGAGTGCCAGATTGACGACATCGAAGCTGAGCCCGGCGGCATCAACGCCATCGCCGCATGGAACCGCCGCGCCCCGGCACAGAGCATCAATGCAGAGATGCTGGAGGCGTTGAGGCTCGCCCGCAGCCAAATCGACGATTTCGAAACAGACGACTCTACGTTGAAGCTAATCGATGACGCCATCGCCCGTGCAGAAGCCGCCACGGATGCAGGAGGGGATGCGTGATGCCTGACCTCGACCAAATGGCGCGGGAGATAGCGGAGGGCTGGCTTGGCATTGGCCATCACGACTCCGCTGCGCTCGCATCCGACATCCTCGCCGCTCTCCGTCGCGTTGAAGCAGAGACGCGGGAGGAATGGCGACCGATTGATACGGCACCGAAGGACGGGACGCCGGTCCTTCTGTATTTCCCGTCCCGCTACCAGGGCAAGGGTGGCATCTCATGGGGATGCTGGATCAACAATGAGTGGCTGGACAGCGTTGCGATAAGAGACAACAGCGCCACCCACTGGATGCCGCTTCCTCCTCCGCCCAGCAAGGAAGGTGACGCATGAGGCTGAGCGAGGCACAATGCGAATTCCTGAAAGAGTTAGTGAGTTGGGATGGCGTGGCGACCCCGAGCGATCTTGGCCCGCAATGGAGGCGCAACCAGAACGCGGCCCGACAGACATGCAAGCGGCGGGGCTACGTCACGTTTGACGGAGGATACTGGCGCATCACCCCCGCCGGCCGTCGCGCCCTAGAGGATCAGGGATAGGGCGATGAGTGCGCTGACCGAGGCGATCTACACGATGGAGGAGGCCGCAGCCCGGTTGCGGATCAGCCGGCGCACGCTCCAGGAACTGATCAAGGACCACCGCTTTTATTTTTCCACGGGGCGGCGCAAGCTGTTCACCGAGGGAGATATCGCCAATCTCATAGAAGCCCTGCGGGAACCGCCATGCCGCTCAAGCTCATCGCGCCGAAGCCGGGTCGCACGCCCTATTGGTATGTCCGGGGGACGCACCACGGGATCGTACTGGACAGAAGCACAAAGGAGACTGAGCGAACTAAAGCAGCGCGATGGCTCCGCAAGTGGGAACAGGACATCGACAGTGGTCTCCTTTCCCGTAGAGCCGATCCAACGTTCCTAGATGCGGCGGTGAACTATATGGCGGCAACCGGAACAGATCGTTTCATACAGCCGCTCGTGGATCATTTCGGCCACACCGATCTGCGCCTTATCGATCAGGCGTCAATCGACCAAGCCGCCCTCCACCTATATCCGACCGCCCAGCCGCAGACGCGCAACCGGCAGGTTCATACGGTCGTTTCTGCCATCCTCAAGCACGCTGGGATGGAGATCACCATCAAGCGGCCGAAGGGGTCGCACAAGCTGCCGGCGGTCAAATGGCTATGGCCGGAGCAGGCTTCTCGCCTATTCAAGGCCACCAAGCCGGTCGATGCTGAGTTTCGGATATTCCTGATTTTGCTCTGCTACACCGGCCTTCGCTTGAGCGAGGCGTGCCGGCTGCAAGTCAATGATCTACGCTTGGACGAGAGCTTCGTATTTCTCCCCGACAGCAAGAATGACGAGCCTCGCGCTATACACCTGCCGCCGGTTGTGGTGGCGGAACTGGCGAACCATCCGAGGGGATTGAAGCGGCCGGGACAGACCATCTTCCGCTTCCGCAAGAATGGACGCATCTACACGCTCCTGCGGAAGGTCAAGGAAAAGGCCGGCGACGATCTGGCATGGGTGGGATTTCATACCTTCTGCCACACCTACGGCACCTGGATGCGCCGCTATGGTGGGCTTGATCAGCGCGGGCTTGTCGGGACGGGACGGTGGAAGAGCGAAAAATCAGCCGCTCGATACGCTCATGTCGTCACGAGCGAGGAATCACGGAAGGCCGATCTACTGCCGACGCCCAACAAGCGGAGGCGGAAGCCGTGAACAAAGCGGGAAATGCTTACACGGATTTTACACGGATTTGGTTGCCGTGTTCTACCAATGTTCGCTTGTGGTTGCCTAATATGGTAGAATGGCACCACACGGAAACGGCGAAAAACAGGGAGTTTCATGGTGCTGCCGGACAGGATTGAACTGTCGACCTCTCCCTTACCAAGGGAGAACGAGAGCAAGCAGGATCAAAGGCTTAAGACCGATGATCGCCGGTTTACACGGATTCTGCACGAGCCGCGCAAGCGGAGCCGCAAGAAGAAGCCTACGCGATATTGGTCATGCACTCGGAAAATCCGCCACGAAACTAAGCCGCCAGCGAACGCTGTAACCGAGCCGTATCAATGTGACTTCTGTGGCGGCTGGCACATGACGACCAGGCTGCGCGTAGCTCAACCGGACAGAGCAGCGGATTTCTACTCCGAAGGCTGGGGGTTCGAATCC
>CAZQWH010000030.1:0-3635 GCA_964597145.1 uncultured Candidatus Saccharibacteria bacterium
CGGGGTTTCCTGGTTGACCGTCTGTTCCGACTGGCTGCCATCCTCGCCAATCACGCGAACGATGCGCGGCGTGTCGTACACCTTCGGAATGAGGTCGATGAGAATGCGCCCGGTATGGCGAATGGCGCGCGCCATGTTGTCGATGAAGTGGAAGGTCGAGATATCGCCTTCCCTCTGCCTTGCGAGAATCGCCTTGCCGCTCGTCTCGTTCGATTTCGCACCAAGCGAGGCGTCAAACATGCCGACAATCGACTTGATGTCATCCGAGGCGTTCAGGGCTTCCTGCAACGCGCCTGCGGCCACGCCCATGTCAAGCGGCTGGCGCTGCGGTGGCTGATTGTTGGCGGCCGGCACAGGATCGTATTCAAGCCAGGCATGGCTGCGCGTGTTGGCCGTCGCCCAGCGGTCGGCATCGCTGTCAAACGCACCCTTCGGGCCGATAAACGGCACCTTCGGCGCCAGCGCCACAAGTTCGGTTGAAGCCGTGCGCCAGTAGTTGAACATGCGCTGTGCATCCACGGCATTGTGGATCAGCGAGCGGAAATAGCGCTTGCCCTCGATGTCGAATTCATCGCCATAGACCGGCACAATCGGGATGTAGCGGCCCAGCCATTCGGTCTCTTTCAGGACATCTGCGCCCGACATGATGCGCTGCGTCACCTTGCAAGTCTTGCGCGTGCGCTGCTGGCGGAATTCCAGCAGGCCCATTTCGACCAGCATCAGGATGTCAGGGTCTTCCAACTGCTTCTGCGTGGCGACAAAGGGCTTACCGTTGCGCTTGTCGGCAAAGAGGAAGATTTCCTCGTCCTCTTTCTCGCGCGTCCACCATTCCGCGACGAGAACACCCTCATCGTTCAGCCAGTCGGTGTTATTGATCCCCGACCAGGCGTCATCATCCCAATCGACCTTGTCCTTGTCTCCATATTCGCGCTCATACTGGGCTTTCGTCAGGCGGTCGGTGACGAAAGCGACATCCCAATCCGAGGAATCGGCGGCGCGCGAGTTCGGGTCGCCATAGACGCTGAACGGGTTGGCAACCCGGTCAATCGTGATGTCCATGTCGAACGTGTCGTCATAGGCATAGTCCAGCCCGACACGGATATAGCCGACGCCGCCGGTAACGGCGCACTCTACCGCCGTGTCATAGGCGACATCCGCATTCGAGCTGTACTCAATATTACGGATGAGACCCGACATGATATCGGCGGTCTTGACATCGGCCCCGCTGTCGGCCGGGCGGACCTTGATCGACGGCTTGTTCTGGCGCGCGTCGTTGACGACCTGGCGAATGAAAGCCGGCAGCTTGTTGATGGTGAGGCAGGGGCGCCCTTCGCGTTCACGCTGTGCACGAATATCGTCCGGCCATTGGATGCCCTCGCGGGCAAAGCGGATGTCGTCCAGCGCGGTCTTGCGGTTGTCGCGCTCGGCATCCGAGCATTTCTCGAAAGCCTTGCGGCCTTCCGCAAGAATGTCGTCGTGAGCGGAGCCGCGTTTGGCTTCTTTCTCGCTGTCAGCCATTCGCTACCCCATCCATGCACCAGGTGAGAAGCGCACAGGAGCCGGCTTCTTCCGCTCGACCGGCGCTTCATAGGCAACACACATCAGCCCGAACGCATCGGCGCCGTGGCTCGACCAATCATGCTCAGGCCCGAGACCTATGCCGCGATCCGCGTCCCGCTTTTCGTGATACCAGCCGAGCGCAGCGCGTCCCGGCTCAGTCGTTTCAGCGTTGAACCAGATCGAAGGGAACAACCGCCGTGCCGCTTCGATGCGCATCTTGGCCGCGCCGCGTCCCTGATTGGGAATGACTTCAACTTCAAACCCTGCGTCTCTCAGTGCGCTCTCGAATGAAACATCATGCACGCGATCATGTGTCGTGCCGTCATGCGGCAGTACACACAGCGCCTTGCCGTAGCCGCGATCGCGAAGCCATTGCACATGCGTTGCAAGCGGCTGACCGACCGCCTCGTAATAATCGAGGACGCGAATCTCGCGACCGACAAACTGCGCTACCCAGATCGAACAGGCATCCGCCTTCGCGCCGGTTCCGCCAATGTCCCAGAAGGCGCGGTAAGTCATCAGCGGATCAGCCGCGACCTTGCTAATGCGCCCCTTCTCTTTCGCCTCAGTCAGCGCCGCTGCGTAATAGGCGCCTTCAACGACCGTCACGAAATCGCCTTCCCAGATGTGATCGTACTGGTCCGGCCGGTCCCGCTTGTCCTGAACCCGCGTGCGCTCAAGGCGCTCGGGAAACCAGGGATTATCGCGCCAGTTGATCTCGACGATCTTTGTCAGCGGGTCCGGTGAGGCTTCCCGAAACCGCTTGTGCGTGGCGCTGTTCTTGCGCTCCGGGTTCCATGTTACCCAAAGCTCGGAATCTTCTTCGCGAAGCGTCGGGATCAGCTTTGTCCACGCTTCCTCGGTGACAGGCTCCGCCTCGTCCACCCAGGCAAGCAGGATGCGGGCCTTCGACTTGACGCTATCGATGTTCCGGTCAAGACCGACGAACGTGTAATAGACACGCCCGCTTTTCGTGCGGACGTATTTGTCTCCGATCTCGAATGCGTCGGCCAGCCAAGGCTCTTCGAGGATGGCGAGCTTGATTTCCTCCAGCGAGGAATCGGCCAGTGAGTTCATGAACTGGCGGCCGCATAGTATCTGCCCCGAGCGGCCTTCCTGATTCCACATGAAGGCGCGAACCGCCGTCATCTTGGCAAAGGTGCGCGTCTTGGCTGATCCGCGCCCTCCGTATGCGCCTCTTACATCAGCCGGGCCGGAAAAGACCGGAGCGAGCTTTTCAGGAAGCTCAATCTGCGGGACGTGCACTGACAGGAACGAGTTCGATCTTGTGGACGACGTTTACCGGGCTTTCGTCATCGCCGCTGATCGTGACTGACGACACATCCGGCAACACCTTCTTGAGCAGCCCAAGGCCCGCCGTCACCTGTGTCGCACTCATCTCGCGGTCGCCGCAGGCGTGCTCGATAAGAGCGTTGAGGATATTGCTGTTCTTGATTTTATCCCGGTGGGCGTTCGACATGCGAAATCCGGGGGAGCGACCACGCTCTGCCATTAGGCAGTTCCTTTCGGATTGTTGCCGGTGTTCTTACCGTTCCCTCAACTCGACAAAGCCGACCGGCTGGCCTTCCTCGTAGCTGTAGAGGCGGGTGCCGTCGCTGTCGTAGAGGCCGCTCCATTGCGGCGAGCGATCCGGCTCGTATACCGTGACAAAATCGGGCACGAATGATTTGGCGGCGTTCTCGTACCAGTCAGCGCGGGCGCGGATGTAGCGCTTCATGGGAAGCCTCATTCAGCTTCTTGTGTGCTGCCTGTAGGGCTTTGCGGAAGGCTGGTGATGCAATGACACGCTGGCGAGATATGGCGTCCTTGATGTTGCCGCCACCCCAGCCTTCGCGCATCAGCGCAGATGCCATGTTGCCGCCCGCCAAGCCAGAATCACGATGACTACGGCGACGGGCACAAACACCGCCACGAGAGCAGCGGTGGCGATAGTCTCCAACATCTGCTCTCTCCTGAATGGATTCGACGCGGAAACGGCCGGGACAAACCCCAACCTTCTCAGCCTGTAGTGGCACGTCTGCCTTAGCGGCTGTCCGCGTCGAACTGAATAGCCC
>CAZQWH010000031.1:0-3115 GCA_964597145.1 uncultured Candidatus Saccharibacteria bacterium
GGATGCCTCAGAGACCGTCTAATCCGATCCAGACGGCGATTGCTGAAGCGGGCACGAACCCGATACAGGCCGCCTTGCGCGATCCTCCGGTTGAACAAGGATTATTCGCGCAACTGCTTGGCTTGCCGTGGGGTGAGACGTGGCCGGCGCGCATGGCGCAATCGGCATGGCAGGCTTTCACGCTGCCTGGCGATGTGTATGCCGGGCGGGTTGATCCGAACTCGATGGCGTCGATCGGGCGGGCGACAGACCTTGCTGGCTTTGCCGCGCTCGGCGGGACGGCGGCCCCTCGCGGTGCCCTCGGGAGCGGCTTGATCAGGCCGCCTCGCTCAAGCAGAATCGATGATGTTTCTGCTACCAGCGGTTCCGATATGGCTACCGATTACAGAGGGATGCACAAGGCTCCGGGCCGCGAAGAAAACTCGCCGCTCAGTGACCTTGCCGGCACGTTTGGAGAGGATATCTACGGCCCCCGCGCGGCGCAGTTTTTTGGCCACGCTGGGGCTGGCGATCCCCTTGATGAGAGCACCGCTCGCATTCTCCGCCAATTCAGGGGGAAGCCGGACGCCGTAGTCACGATCTACCGCGCTGTTCCGAAGAGCGCACCTGATAAGATCATCCCGGGAGATTGGGTAACTGTAAATCCGAAATACGCCAAGCAGCATGGCGAGGGGACTCTTCAGGGCGATTACAAGATAATTTCCAAAACGGTTCGTGCCGACGAGATTTTCACAGATGGAAATTCGATGCACGAATTTGGTTATGACCCCATTGCGGGAGGCGGCACATGAGCGGCGGCGGCAGCAAGAAAGACAAGGACGACGACAAGGTGACGGGCACGACGCCCTACGCCAATGCGCCGACCACGCAGACTTTCCAGCCGACGCTTCCTGGCTTCGAGGGCATGATCGCGGACCAGCTCCAGCGCGGCTTTGGCATCGGGGCCAACAACCCGGATTTCGCCGGCATGATCGGTTCGATCTACCAGCCGATGACGATTCCGGTGTTCAGCGAGCCGATATCAACCACGGCCTCGATGTTCGACAAGAAGGAGAACGCCCCGATCTCGACCGGCAACGCCATGCTCGACAAGCTGCTCATGGGGCAGAAAATCCCGAAGGTTAAAGGCATCGACGAGGGCAGCGATGACGAAAGGGGCTCCCACGGTGGTGGCTCATTGAGGTGGAAGAGTCGATAATGGCCCGCGCTCCTGTCCAAATCCCCCGCCCGCTGAATATCGGCGCCCCGGCCGGCTCTCCGCCGCTCATTGGTGGCGGGCCTATCTCGGCTGCCCTGATGAACCCTCAGCCGATGATGCCGCAGGGTCCGGGCATGGCCCCGCCGCAGTTCTCACGCCGGTTCCCCGGCCCCGGTTCCGATCCCCTCGCCAATGCGCCACAGCTTCCGGCTGCGGCCTCTGCCATGCCCATGAGCGCGCCTGCGCCGGGCGGCGGCATGGGAAGCCGTGTCGGCAATTTCCTCGGCTCCGACGCCGCTCTGGCGCTGTCTGCCGGCATTCTTGAAGGCGGCACGACCGGGCAGGCGCTTGGCCGTGGCTTCGGCTATGCGCTGGCTGCGAGGCAGGCCGCGAACAAGCCGCAGGCGACGACCGACGACATTCAGGAATACGCCTTTGCCAAGAGCCAAGGCTACACCGGCAGCTTTACCGACTTCATGACCATGACCCGCAAGGCCGGCGCCACGCAGGTCAATGTCGGCCAGTCTGCCCCCGGCGAGAAGTTCTATGAAGAACTCGACAAGGGCGCGGCGGGCATGTTCAACACCCTCTATGACGAGGGCAGAAAGGCCACCGGCACCCTACAGAAGGTTGACCGTCTCGAAAGCCTGCTCGCCAAGGTTCCGACCGGCGCACAGGCCAGCATGAAGCAGATGGCCGGCAACTTCGGCATCAACACCGAAGGTCTGGACGACATCCAGGCGGCGCAGGCGCTCATCAATCAGCTTGTTCCCGGTCAGCGTCCGGTTGGTTCCGGCCCGATGTCCGACGCCGACCTCGAATTGTTCAAGCAGTCGATGCCGCGCATCATCAACCAGCCCGGCGGCAATACGCTGATCATCCAGACCATGCGCGGCATCGCCGAATATACGCAGGCGCAGGGCGAAATTGCTGCGATGGTTCAGACCCGCCAGATCACGCCTCAGCAGGGCTATCAGATGCTCGCCCAACTTCCCGACCCGCTGGCTCAGTTCAATGAGATGGTCGGGGCGGGGCAGGGCGGACAGGCATCGGGAGAGGCTATCCCGCCCGGTGTTTACGATTGGACACCCGAAGGATTGAGGCCCGCTCAATGACGATTGATGTTCGCGCGCCGAATGGGGCCATAATCCGCTTCCCTGATGGGACGGATCAGAACACCATCAGCTCCGCCATGCAGTCTATTGTTGGGGGTGAGCAGCCTAAACAGCAAGCCGAGCCGGTCGGCACAATGGAAGATGTTGCCAAGGGCGCCGGCTCCGGCCTTGTCGAAGGCGCGTTCGGTATGGGCGGCATGATTGGCGACACGGTCGATCTCACTCGCAGCGTTGGCGGGTGGTTAGGCAACAAGGCGCGTCAACTTGCCGGAAAGAACCCGATTGAAGGCCCGGCGCCCGACCCGGCGGGGCTGTCCAGCATTCCCGGAACGCAAGACCTGATGGCATCGGCGGGATTCCAGCCATATGAGCCGCAGACCCGCGCCGGCAAGTTTGCGCGAACAGCCGGCTCTTTCGTGCCGGCGGCAGCAACCTTCAGTGCGGCAGGAGGCCTGAAAAACGCCGCCACCGGGGCGGTTAAATATGGGCTTGTCCCCGGACTGACCTCGGAAGCGGCGGGACAGGCGACGGAGGGGACGGCACTAGAGCCGTGGGCGAGGGTCGGCGGCGCTCTCGGTGGCGCTGCCTTGGCGGGGGGCGCTTCGGCCGCCGCTCGCTGGGCCAGGACGCCGAAAGACCCGGCCATTCAGCCGATAATGGACAAGGCCGACGCCCTCCGTCGCGCGGCTGATCGCGCTTATGATTTCGTCGATCAGAGCGGAATTCAGGTCAAGCAGCAGAGCGTTGCGAACGGCGTGAACCGCATCAAGGCAGCATTGCAGCGTCAGGGATACCAACCCGG
>CAZQWH010000032.1:0-2658 GCA_964597145.1 uncultured Candidatus Saccharibacteria bacterium
AAGAACCGCCTTGAGCCGCTATTCGCCGTGCCGACGATCAAGGAAATCGTCGAAGAGGTCGCAGAGAAAAGCGGCGTCACCGTGCTCGACATTCTTAGCCACAGGCGAAGCCAGAAGGTGATCCATGCCCGGCATGAGGTCTTTTGGCTGGCACGCGGGAGGACAAAGGCCAGTCTCCCGCAGATCGGCCGCGTCCTGGGCTTCGATCACACGACCGTCCTGCACGGCATCCGCTGCCATGAGGCTCGGATGCGCGGCGAGAAGTACATTCACCCATGCCGGAGGAAGGCGTAGTGGCCACATTCGCCGTGAAGAACTTCGACAAGTTTCAGCACTACAAGGATCGTACGCCTCCTTGGATACGGCTGTATAACGCCCTGCTTGATGACTACGAGTTCGGGCGCCTCCCTGACGCCAGCAAAGCGCACCTGATTGCTATCTGGTTGCTAGCAAGCCGCTACGAAAATGAAATCCCCTTCGATTCCGAGTGGGTCGCCAGAAGGATCAACGCCACCGATCCGGTTGACCTCGAAAAACTCGCAGAAGGCGGATTCATCGTTCTAGATCAATCATGTACCGAGACGCTAGCAGATCGCAAGCAAGACGCTAAGCCAGAGAAGAGTAGAGGAGAGGAGAGGAGAGAAGAAGATGATGCCCCCTTGGCGGGGGCGACCGCGCTCACCCTTGTGAGTGAAGCGGAAGATTCTTCGAAGCCTTCTCGCCAGCCCTACCCCGACGCCTTTGAGGCGCTGTGGGCCGAGTATCTTCCGGTTGCCAACAAGAACGCGACGAAGGCGGATGCCTTCACCGCATGGAAGCGCCTGCCGGAAGCCGAGAAGGCCGCCTGCTACAGCGGGCTAATTCGCTACGTCCTGTGGTTCGAGGACGAGCGAAAGAAAGACCCCACCACGAAAATCAAGCACCTCGCCACGTTCATTCACAAGCGTGGTTGGGAACCATTCCTCGAAGCGGACGCCGCCTGATGGAATCCAAAATCCGACACATGCTGATCGAACGCCTCGCCGCAGTTTATGGCCCGCCCAAAAACCCGGACGGGTTGGCGAGGGAGCTTGCTGGACATTGCCCGACATGGGCCACAGAGGACGCTCTGGAGGCGTTGGCTGGGCGCATCATCTCCTCGCGAAAGCAGCGCGGTTTCCCGGCTGCATCGGAGTTGATCCGATCGTTGAAGTCGCTCGCCCCACCCGGCGCAAGATCATCCACCGGCTACGTGTCGGAGGCTGACAAGGCCAAGGAGGCATGGAAGAAGCGGAATGATGCGCTGGAAAGCCTTCGCGGCTCGGCCTTGGCGAGCCAAGCGGTATCCGAGCGGTGGGCGCCGGCCCTGATTGAGTTTGTCGAAAACCATCAGCGGATGCCGGGTAGCCGAGAGATTGAGGGCTGCATCGCGCTCTCTCGCGAGAACGACCGGCTTGCGGCGGAAGAGGGCGGAATGATGGGCCACGTTCTTCAAGGATTGCGCCAATCGATGCACGACAGCGCTGCGCGCGAGTTGGGTTTGGGCGCCGGCTCCTTCCAACGTCCACAGGCGGCATAGGAGGCCGATATGAAGATCGTGAAAGCGGCTTACGAGTTCGTGAGTGATGTCATCCCGATGCTTATCGGAATGGCGGTCACTGTCCTCGGCTTAGCTGGCCTTATGGCAGATGATTGGGCCGTGAACATCATCGCCATCGTTTGCGTCATTGGCGGCCTTTGGGTGATGTGCGAGCAAATCCGAAAAGAAGAGGAGCGCAAGGCAATTGAGTGGCTTGGGACCGTCACCGGAAAGGTGGCCAGCAATGTGGCGATTGTCCTGATCTCGGACGAGGAAGGATGCACTCGACGGGTGAAAATTTGGAAAGATAGCGAGCCGCCTGACGATCTCGCCAAAGACGAAGCGGCATAGGCCACACATGAGAAAGCGGCGCAAGGGCATACGCGAACCAAACGGCAGACTCAGCCGGAAGAAGGTCCACATTCAGGAGCGTGAGGAAATGACGGAGGCGGAGGCCAAGAGCGTTGTTCTCGCTGCTCGCCGCAGGCATGGGGCGAAGGAAGAATATCTCGACCTCAACGATGCAGGCAGGCCGAATTGGGGAACCGTCCACGGCCGGATGTATCTGGAAGACCCCGACACCTTCACGCGCGACCATTGGCAGGCGGCCGAATGGTACATCGGCAAACGAATAGCCTGGCTGCGCTCGATCAAGGCGCCATGCGACGAGGTTCCACCGCACTTCGCAACAGGCCCGACCGACGAAGCCGCCTATGCCGACTGGTGCAAGGCAACCAGCGAGATGTGGTCGGAAATCATGGATTGCCTGCAAGAGGCCTCCATCATGAACCGCAGCCCGGTCATAGCGGCTTTCGACGTGATCCTGATCCGCAACCAGTATGTGGGCCACATGGTTGGTGATCTCAGGGTTGGGCTGAACGCCATTCACCGGCGCTTTCTGGCCGGACGCAGAAAGGCCGCTTGACATGGCGTGCAAATCAGTCCACACGTCAGTTACTTCATCGTGGATTTTTGCGCCCGCCCGGCTGTTGTCGCGGCGGGTTTTTTGCATTCGCGGGCCTCGCTCTCTGGGTAGAGCGTCTGCCTTCCAAGCAGTTCCAGGTGGGTTCGATTCCCACGGCCCGCTCCAGTTCGCCCCG
>CAZQWH010000033.1:0-2624 GCA_964597145.1 uncultured Candidatus Saccharibacteria bacterium
GCAAAGTTGTCGCGTGCGCTCGCAAGCCGAGGCGTTATGTCCGGCAGGGATGGGCCGCGCTCGACAGGCCCGACCGGAGCGGCCGATGTGCGCGGCGCCTGATCCAGCGGGCCGGGGCCGATATGCGGGGGCGCAAGATTATCGCGCGGGCCGGCGAGAGAGACCGGCGACACGCTCATCCGGGTTTCGGCAACGGCGCCCGGAGCGCCCACCGCCGTAATGTTGAGCGGAGATACACGCGGCGCCGCCCTCAATTCGGCCTCGCGCGCGGCGGCTTCATTCAGCGCCGTTTGCAGGTCGGGCGGGGCAAAGGCCGGATTGGCGCGCGGAATGGGTGCCGTGCTTTGCGCGATGGATGCCTCGGCCAGAAGCGGGCGGCTCTGCTGCCCGACAACGCCGTCCGGGGTCAGTCCTGCCGCTGCCTGAAAGGCCTTGAGCGCAGCTTCTGTCTGCGGACCGAACTTGCCGTCGATATCGACATTGTAGCCGAGGCCATTGAGGGCGCGTTGCAGGGCTTCGACGTTCGGCCCGGTCATGCCCTTCTTGAGCGTGCGGGAGCCAAGCGACGACACTTCGGCGGGCGGGACGGGGACACCGGCAGTTGGCATGGAAGCGGCGAAGTAGGTCCAGTTCCCCGTAAGCCAGCCTTCTGGCCCGCCGACCATTTGCTCGAACTGCTTCTCCGACATCAGGTTCGGAACGCCGGTCCTCAGCGCCTGAACAACAGCCATTCCTTCCGAGAGCTGCCTGTGTCCGGGGGTGAGTTCTCCGTGTCCATAGACCTGTGTGGCGGGGTCAAGGCCAAATTCCGACGCAACCGAATTTATAAGGCCCTTGGCCGCCTCGATCTGCGCGGCATTCACCTTCGTATTGTTCGATGCAACTATCTCGATGCCGTAAGTGTTCGAATTGCTAAGTCCCGGCGCGCGCGGACTATAGGCGCCGTATGAGCCGGACGGCTTCGTGTGACTTGTAATCGCGTCCCTGGGCGCCAATTCATAGACAGTCCCATCGCGATCAATGATCGCGTGAACGCCCTTGCCGGTGCGACGAAATTCATTCATCGCCTCCGACAGACTAGTGCCGGCAGTATGATGGACAACGATGCCGCGCGTGACCTTGCGCTGGCCTCTGACCTTCACTTTTGCCATTGAAAAACCCGAGTTTTAGTGCCTAGATTATTCACATGAAGGCTTTGATCGCGGCCCTGATACTGGCGCTTCTCTCGCCATCAATCGCTGGCGCTGCGTCCTTTAAGGACGAGAATGGCGTTTGGCGGGAAATAGCTATCCCGCCAACCCGGTATTATCTCCGCGATTACCCGGATATTCAGATTGATATCGAGTATCTCAACAAAGCGGATGTAACCGCCATCTGTTCATGGTCGGCCGGAAAATACGAAGACGCCGGATGCGCCTCCACGATGATGAAGCCCTGTCGCATCATCATCGCCAAAGAACTGCCGGAAACCCTTCGCCATATGGTCAGAATTCACGAAACAGCTCACTGCAACGGCTGGCCGGCGGATCATCCGGTGGATTGATGCGCTATTCCCAACTTGAATGGCCGTGGAAACTTCTGGTGGATTGATGGATCAACTAAAAAACCGCCTACTCTGGTGCGCCTTTCAGGCCATCATATTTATTGGCGTGTTCGGCTTTTTAGTTGAGGTCGTCGGCCTCGAAACGCCAGATGGTAAAATCGGCCTCCACATTCCGGCCTTCATCGCCGCCCTGTTCTCGCTTGGGGGCACTTACCTCGTGTCCGACGTTATAGACTGGTCACGGCGCCGAAGGGCGAGGCGTGAGACCTTGCGCTCCATAAAAGCCGATCATAGGCGCATTCAGTGAGGATGGCGGCGGAAGCCGCTTGGGAACGCCCTCGTTAAGGATCGTCGAAACCAGTTTGTCGATTTCCCGGCGCTGGAGGATGTTCGACCCAACGCGCGCAGGGATGCCAACGCCGACGCCAACGGCAGCTGGCACGCCGGCGCCAACGGCAGCGCCCACCGGACCACCCGCCAAGAAGCCTGCCCCGGCAGTGAACGGCGCCAGAGCTGCGTTGGCGACCGCAGCGGAACTCGGTGAGGTCGGGGCGAGTTTGCCGATGTTGCGCAAGAGGTTTTCGGTGTCGCTGCCGCGCACAACCGCCGTGATTTGATCGCGCTCGGCTTGCGTAAACAGGCGTCCGATATCCTTGTTCGTGCGAATCTTTCTGTTGAGTGCGCGGAATTCCTGCCGTAGCGCGGTCATGAGGCCGGCCTTGGTGTAGTTAGCGCCGACCTTATCAAGCGATGACTGCCATATATTGTCTATAATCTGCGCCTTGTCGGAAAGCACCGTGCTGCGTCCCCAGATACTTCTCGCCTGAGTGAGCGCGCGGCTGGTGGCAGATGGATTGGCACCTGTAACAACGTCATTCGTGCCTATGAGTTTGACAAAATCATCAAACTCCTTCGTCATGATGCCAGCGAGGCGCGCTTCGGCTGGCTTGTTGAACGTAAAGGCTTCCTTGATTGCCTTCCGGGCGGCATCGAGGCGGCTAAAAGTTGCCGGCCCCTGCGCCAGGTTGTCTAGTATCTTGATGGCGCGTTCCGTCTCTCCCGGAGCAAGTCCGGGTTGGTA